>NZ_NHRI01000001.1:0-586151 GCF_003129585.1 Shewanella sp. BC20
GGGCAGTAGAAGCAGATATCCATCAGGGCCAGAGAGATCCCTCAACAACAGGCCGGATATATGGGTGCAATGAACTCTTCTCAAAATCGCTATCGAATGTCTTGCAAACCGGATGGGTCCATATATGCCGAGATAGCGTCAGTCGAATCAGGGACGAGCGTCTGACGCGATAGCATAAGAACGCTTTATGCCCAAGGGGCTTTCAACTCCGTAGGGGCGTCTTGGAGCATCCAAGGAGGATAGGACGAGCAGTCCTCCTTGGTCGGGTGTGGGGTGAAGCCCCACGACCTTACTTTGTTTTTATGCCACGGCAGAGTAATCTAGCCAAAATCAACATTTAGGCATATTTATAACCAATGCAAAGGAGTTGCGATGAAATACTATTTATCAATGTTGCTCACCCTCTGTTGTCTGCTGAGTTCCTCCGCAAATGCGAGCCAAACTTGTGATGCTGAGTGCCAATTACCGCAAATTCATGCCTACTTTAAAGCCTTAGATAAGGTCAGCCAATCGGGTTCTAGCGAACAAGATGTCGATGATTTTCTGGGATTACTGCATCCGAAGGTGAATTATATCCACCTCGAATACGGCGCTAATTTTGATAGGGCCAGTTGGCGCAGTGCCTTTATCCGCAATATAGCTCGCGGCACCTATCAACAACCGAAGGAGCAACGGGTATTAAATTACATTGTGGGTAAGAACCATGTCGCCGTCGAATACGCCCACGGCAGCATTCAACCCGATGGACAATGGCAACAAGAGCAGCCCCTGCTCGTCTTATTTGGCTTTACCGATGGCAAAATCTCCCTTGTAAAAGAGCTCTGGTAAGGCTTGTGCGGTAAAAAGGGAAATCGATACTGGTTTACTATTGGATTGAAAAGTATCGATTAAACCATTGGTTAAAGGCTTTAAGACACCTCACAAAACAAGGAATGGCGATGTATTTTATTGCGGCTTTTGGCCTATTGATGCTGTTATTCAGCCTTGTGATGGTCATCAGGCCTGCGGCGTTCGCTGATGGCATTATTGCATTTAGCGAGCGGCCCTACTTCCATATTGTTGAAGTGGTCAGCCGAATTATTGCGGGGGTGATTTTTATCCAATATTGCGCCGATACCCGATTTCCACAGCTCATTTTGGCGATAGGCATTGTCTTACTGTGTGTGGGAATCGGCTTGGCATGCACACCGCCAAGTCAGCATCGTAAATTTGCCCTATGGTCAGCCCAAGCGTTTAAGAATCAATTCCGCTTAATCGGTGTTGTTTCCGTCCCGCTGTCTTTGCTACTGATTTATGCTGCTGGCGTTGCCTAAAACTCATTGATAATCCAACTCTTAGCCATTAAATAATCAGGGAGGCAAACATGCCGACGCATTCCCCATCCCAACTGGGACCCAATCCGAATGACAAATCCCCCTTAAAAGGATTTCCTCAGGTGGGGTTTCTGAAGAACTTTATTAACCGTGACACCATTATCGTCGGCGATTACACCTATTACGATGACCCAGCGGGGCCCGAAAGATTTGAGTCAAATGTGCTTTATCACTTTGACTTTATTGGCGATAAGCTGATTATTGGTAAATTTTGTGCCATTGCACGGGACGTAAAATTCATTATGAATGGCGCCAATCATCAGGTGTCGGGCTTTTCTACTTATCCCTTTAATATCTTCGGCAATGGTTGGGAAAAGGCGGCGCCTAAGCCCGAGGATTTACCCTTTAAGGGCGACACCTGCATAGGTAATGATGTGTGGATAGGCTATAACGCCACCATTATGCCCGGCGTAAACGTCAGCCACGGTGCCATTATCGCCAGCCAAGCCGTAGTCACTAAGGATGTGCCGCCCTATGCCATCGTCGGCGGTAACCCTGCGACTGTGATTAAGTTGCGATTCGAGCCCGAGGTAATAGACAAGCTACTCGCCATTGCGTGGTGGGATTGGCCGATTGAGAAAATCAGCGAGCATCTACCTGCCATTGTGGGCGCCGATCTTAGCCAATTAGCCCGCTTAGCCGATGAAATACACACGCAGCCCTAATCGTTGTCGGCAGAAAGCGGTGCCCAAAACTTCCCCAAAAACACGGCAAAGCGCAATTTTGTACAAAAGTGTCGATTCGTTCTGGGTTACTATCTGGCAAAACAAGCATTAAACGCCAAACGAACTCACCCATTCATCCAGTCGATAAAGGAGGCCGAATGAACACTGAACATGCGGCCTACCACATAGCCAATGAACTTGGGGGGCTTGAGCTACTTAACGCCCACTATCATAAGCAAAATTTTAGTCGCCATACCCACGAAGGTTACACGGTTGGCGTGATTGAAACGGGCGCTCAGCGCTTTTATCGCACGGGTGGCAACCATGTGGCGCCAAAGCACAGCATTATTCTTGTCAATGCCGACGAAGTGCATAATGGCTGTAGCGCCACCGAGGACGGCTGGTCCTACCGTGCTATGTATCCCGTCCCCGCCCAATTTGCCAATATTACCCAAGAGTTCACTTCAGCTCGCGGCGCGCCCTATTTCCCACAACCCGTAGTGCAGGATCCCGAGCTTGCCGAATTGCTGCGCCTCACTTTTAGCACCTTAGATACCTCGGACAATCGGCTACTGCGCGAAAGTCTGGTCTATTCGAGCCTGACGCAACTTATGGCGCGCCATGGCCGTAATTATCCCAGTGAACACTTGGGGGCAAACGCTAAGCCTGCATTAGCCTTGGTGAAATCCTTTATTGACGATCATCCCGCGGCCGATATCTCCCTTGAAGAGTTGGCCACACTCGCAGGATTAAGCCCCTATTATTTGCTTAGACAATTCCAACGTTGTTATGGTCTGCCGCCCCACGCCTATCAAACTCAGGCCAGAGTCAGACTGGCAAAACAGAAAATCTGCCAAGGGATCAAGCTGCTAGATGTCGCCATGGAGTGCGGTTTTCATGATCAGAGCCATTTAAACCGCCATTTTAAAAAGACTGTCGGGCTCACCCCAGGGCAATTTGCCAAGGGGATCGGCCGCAATATTATCCAAGCTTAAGCCCTGATTTTACGTTAGCCTTAACCCCTAATATTCTTTTTATCCCAGCCGTTATGAGGAGTCAGAGTGTCAGAGCCGTATATTGTCCACACCCATTCATCCAGTAAGACCAAGGCCTTTTTCAAGGGCACACTCGCCATGTTGCCACTCACTATTGCCGTCGTTCCTTGGGGGATCCTCGCAGGCTCATTCGCGATTGAGGTCGGACTAACACCAATAGAAAGTCAGGCCATGTCGGCGATTATTTTTGCAGGCGCCGCGCAATTGGTCGCGCTCGGCATGGTTAAGGCGGGGATTGGTCTGTGGAGCATTTTAATCACGACTTTGCTGATCACCTCGCGTCACTTGCTGTATGCCATGGCGATGCGCAGCCAAATCAGCCCCTTACCACTGAAATGGCGCCTCACTCTGGGCTTTTTATTGACCGATGAACTCTTTGCCATCGCCAACCAAGGCAAGCTGCATAAATTCGATCCTTGGTACGCGCTGGGCGGCGGCCTAAGTTTTTACCTCGGCTGGAACCTCGCCACCCTGCTCGGCATTATCGCGGGCAATGCTATCGATAACTTAGGCGAATTAGGGCTCGACTTTGCCATTGCCGCGACCTTTATTGCCCTCGTAGTCCCGACGGTGAAAAAGCCGTCAATCCTAGTCTGTGTGCTGGTTTCACTCACCTTAGCTGTGGTGTGCGCCGTGCTGGATATTCAGGCGGGACTGTTAATTGCCGCCCTATCGGGGATGAGCGCTGGCGTGCTCTATGCCAAAGTCACGGGCGAAGATAAGCCAGCCCCCAAAAATGACACGACTGCCACCCAAGCAGAGGAAATCCTATGATCTGGTTAATGATTTTTTCAATGGCGGCGGTGGTGTTTATCAGTCGGCATTTACTGCTCGAGCCAAAACTGCCGCTAAGGCTGAGTAAAAATACCCAGACCTTTTTGAGTTATTCGGCGCCCGCCGTGCTCACGGCCATCTTTGCACCTATCGTATTTGTGCAGGAGGGAAAACTCGATTTAAGCTTAGATAACAGCTACTTGATATGCGCTGTGGTCGCAACGGTATTAGCATTTGTCACGCGTAATACCCTATTGACCACAGTGCTGAGCATGGGGCTTTTCTTTGCTATTCATTAACCATAGCAGTGCTTGAGGCCACTTTGGCCGTTAACTTATGGCCCCAAATGGCGTAGTAAAATATTAAGCCGTAGCAAGGTAACAGTAGGAAATACGCCATTTGGCTGTCACCTTGGCTATGGGCGATGTAGCCATAGAGCAGTGGCAGAATCGCACCGCCCGCAATCCCCATGATCAATAGCGCCGATGCCGTAGCCGTTAAGCGCCCGAGTCCTTCAAGGGCTAATGGCCACACCGCAGGCCATACCAAGGCGTTTGCCAATCCAAGCAGGGCTAAATAAAGCACGGGATCGGGCACGGGTAATACGCCTAACCAACCGAGTAACAGTTCAGACAAACCTTGGCTTTGACTGTCGCTGAGCAAGACCCCGAGGGTAAATAACAAGCCCGCGACGGCCGAACCCACTAATGCCGTTTGCTGGCTGATCCATCTTGGGATCAGCACGATTCCAAGCACATAGCCAAGTACCATAAATCCCATGGTGTAGGAGGTCATCATGCCAAAGTGGGCAACCCCGAGTCCTTGACTAAATAGTCCTATGCTATCGCCAGCAATCACCTCGGCGCCCACATAACAGAAGAGTGTTAGTGCCCCTAAGATCACCTGCGGAAACTGTAAAATAGCCTTCCAATCGGCTTGAGTATGCTCGACTCGCTCACCTAATTCAGGCTCTGGCAGCGGCGAAAACCACACAAAGGCCATCAATCCCAGTAGTACAAACATCATCATTAAATAGGGCTGTACTAAACGATTGGCTAATTCCGTTAACGCCAATTCGCGCTGCGCCTCGGACAGGCTGGCCAATGCCGTTTCACTGTAGGGTTCCATGCCCGTTAAAATCCAGGCAGTAAAGATAATTGGCACAATAAAGCCCGCGCCCTTATTCACTATCCCCATTAAACTTATCCGCATTGCCGCACTTTCCCTTGGGCCAATACAGACAATGTAAGGATTGGCCGCCGTTTGCAGCAAGGTTAAGCCCGTGCCCAACACAAATAACGCCAAGAGGAAGGTCGCAAAATGGCCGACCAAAGCCGCCACAATAAACAAGCCCGCGCCTGCCGCCATGATCCCTAAACCTAAGGTCATGCCCATCTTATAGCCAAGACGCGTGAGGATGGATGAGGTCGGCAGCGCCATCACAAAATAAGCAATGTAAAACACAAAGGTGACTAAATAGGCTTCAAACTCATTCAACTGACAGGCAATTTTTAAAAATGGGATCAAGGCACCATTGAGCCAAGTCACAAAGCCAAAGACAAAAAATAAAATTCCTATCAATAACATAGGAATAAAACTGCCCTGCGGTGAGGCCGTGGCTTGGGTACTGTCGGACGTGAATTTCATCGTTTCACCTTATTGTTATTTTGCTTGTTGAATGGGCAATGAGTTGAGTACTTATCCCCCCAAATTAATGCCACTTTAATTATTGTTTTAATTGATATATCGATAACTTACGCAAACCGAGCCTGCTCGGCTTGATACTGCAACTCACCCGCAATCCAGACCGCTAGGACCCTGTGCTCGTCATCGAGCCAGACCCAATCTGCCTGTTGACCTTCGGCTATATCCCCCAATTGCGGCCGCTGAATAAAGTCGGCGGGCGTGCGTGTCGCCATCTGTACTGCGTTGCGAAGGCCAAGATGGAGTTCGGTGGCGGCATAACGCACCGCGCTTGCCATATCGAGCACTGAGCCCGCTAAGGAGCCATGCTGATCCCTCAGCGTCATCCCATCACGAACCACTTTGCCATCGAAGAATTGAAATTCCGTTTGCTCGCTCCCTAAGGGCGACATGGCATCGGTGACCAACATCAGGTGCTCAGTTCCCTTTGCTCGCCACGCCGCCAACGCCGAGATGGAATGCACATGTTGACCATCGAGAATAATCCCGCAGTAAGTGTTTTCACTGGCCAATGCCGCGCCCACCATTCCCGGTTCGCGGGAAGTTAATGCCGACATGCCGTTGTAGAGGTGGGTAAAACCCGATGCGCCAGCCTCAATGGCCTTAAGGACGGTGTCGCCGTCGGCATTCGAATGCCCAAGGCTGACAATGGCGCCGGAGGCTACGAGGCGTTTGATTTGTTCAGGGGTGACTGATTCTGGCGCTAGGGTGATGAGCCTAACACCGAGGTCTTGCCTTAAGTAAAGCTGCCACTCGCGCTCAGTGATGCTGCGCAAATGCGCGGGAGGGTGGCAACCGCGCTTTGCAACCGACAAATGCGGGCCTTCAAAATGGATACCGATAATCCCAGGAACTTGGCAAACCATAGCTTGAGCCACCGCATAGGCCGCCGCTTGCATCACCTCAATATCGTCGGTGATCACCGTAGGTAACATGGCCGTAGTGCCAAACTGGCGATGGGCCTGCATCATCAGCCTTAAGGTTTCTAGCGTCGGTGCATGATTGAACATCACGCCTCCGCCACCATTGACTTGAGTGTCGATAAATCCCGCCACCAGCGTGCCAGAGGTCAATCGGTAGTGTGGTTTATCCGCAGTCAACTCTGCCGATATTGAGGTTTTAAGGCCGCAAATAATGCCATTCGACACATCAATCGTGCAGTGCTCAGCAAGTTTGCCTTGAGTTAGCACCTTAGCGCCGTCGGCTATCAGCTTAAAATCCGTATTAGGCTTCATAGCTTATCCCCGCATCAAGCCCGTGACCGAGCAAGGCCGCGCCGCGCACGCCACTGGCCGAACCAAAGTCGGCCAATTTAAATTGCGGCAAAGTCACGCCATCAAAAAGATGGGCCTTGGTTGCTTGGGGTAAGGCAGCGAGAATTTCTTCCACCTCGGATAATCCGCCGCCCAACACGATAATATCCGGGTCCATCGCCAGCACTAATGAAGCCATTAAGCTTCCGAGAATATCCATATAAGTCTCAAAGGTTTTGATGGCGAGCGCGTCGTTTCGCCGCAGTGCATTCAGCCATGCAAAGGTATCGGCCGTTTGCCCCGCGATATCTTGGTAGAGTCTGCCAAGTCCAGTGCCTGACACATAGGTCTCGGCGCAGCCCTCAAGCCCACAGCCACAGGCATAGAGCGGCAGTTGATGTCGACGGGCAACATAGGCGCTCACGCCTTGATGGCCAAACTCTCCGGCGAGTCGATTTGCACCGAGATACAACTTGCCATCGATACATAAACCACCGCCAGTGCCGGTGCCGAGAATCATCCCCAGTACGTGGGAGTGTCCCCTGCCCACCCCGAGTACCGCTTCGGAGAGGGCAAAACAGCGGCAATCATTACCGATAGCCACGGTTCGATTGAGCAACTTAGCAAGATCATGGGCAACACGGCGTTGATTAAGGCAAGGCACATTACTCGAAATCACAGTCCCGTCGGCTTTCACCACCCCGGGGAGCGCAATCCCAACAGTACCGCGCTCACCACATTGCTGATCCGCCTTTTCGATTTGCTCGGCAAGCGTAGCCATAAAGGCACTGTAATCCTGCCTAGGAGTACTTAAACGCCACTTATCCTGTAGCGCTAATTGAGTATCAAAAATCGCTAACTCAATCTTTGTTCCACCTATATCTAAACCGTAATACATGCCCTTGCCCTTATTTATATTTATTTTACAAAGGGATATACATTGACACCCTG
The DNA here is from genome assembly GCF_003129585.1 of Shewanella sp. BC20. Lineage (NCBI taxonomy): Bacteria > Pseudomonadati > Pseudomonadota > Gammaproteobacteria > Alteromonadales > Shewanellaceae > Shewanella > Shewanella sp. BC20. The sequence goes on from NZ_NHRI01000001.1 coordinate 7,776, forward strand.
CACAACTCGATTGACTTGCCCCGTAGGACAAGGATTATCCGGCGATACTTTAAGTTGAATCGCTTTATAGATGGCTAGGATTTGACACCACAAAATAAATGGTAATCCCAACCAGACTTCGTTAAGCCCACTGCTGCCAGTTAACAGTTCTTCGGAGAGCGTCAACACTGATAATGCTTGATTATCTCGCTTAAGCTCTTGAATTAAATCGTTATCATATTGGCGAGTATAGGGATCCGACGACACCATCACTAGCACTTGCGTATGACTATCGACTAAAGATTTTGGCCCATGGCGAAACCCGAGCGGACTCTCATAGGCACTCACCACTTGCCCAGCGGTGAGTTCAAGGTACTTAAGCGCCGCCTCTTGGGCGATGGCCTTAAGTGGCCCGCCACCGAGGAACACGACCCGCTTGCAGGGCTGCTCGGATTGCAGACGAATTTCAGCTAAGCGCTCAGTTAAGATGTGCTCGGCCATCTCGATGCATTCCGCTAGCGCCTGAGGGTTTGGCGCAAAAATCAACAAGCTTGCCAAGTACATACAGGTAAAACTGCTAGTCATGGCAAAACTCACGTCGTGGGTTTCATCGGGCAACTTATACAAGTAACAATGGGATTTGTCGGCGCAATAGTTGGCGAGCTTTCCCTGACCATTACAGGTGATCGCCAGATGGTAACAATCATCGACCAATTGCTCCGCCAGTTCGACCGCCGCCATACTCTCGGGGCTGTTTCCCGAGCGGCCGTAAGAAATCAGCAACGTGGGAATATTGCTCCGCAGATATAGCTCTGGGTGACTCACGATATCCGTGGTGCTGATGGCTTCCACTTGTTGGGTTGCCAAAGGTAAATGCTGCTGAATATGGGCCGCGAGCACATCACCTATATAGGCCGACGTCCCTGCCCCAGTGAGGATAATCCTTAATTGCGGCTTTGCCAGAATCGGCGTTAACCAAGCTGCAATTGTGCGATTATCACTGTGCTGCTCGCTCACTTTGCGCCACATTTTCGGCTGCTGGCTGATTTCCTTTGCCGTCCAAAAGGCGCCATATTGGGTTAATTGCTCTGCACTCAATAACAGGTTGCTATCTTCATGTTCGAATGGAGAAAGAGGACTGGTTAACATCAAAATATCATCCCTTTAAAGGTGATTGCATCACAGGAAGCTGGCAGGCATTAGCGTAATCGGCCAATACTTCGGTAATTTTATGCAGCACGAGTTCACGGGCCGTGGGCTTAAGTTCCCCCGCCAAGACCGCCGTATATTGGTTCGGTAAATACTGGCTGATCAGCGGCAGAGGAATGCTCTGGGCTAAGTTGCTCAATAGCTGCTCGACCTTGTTTTGCAGACTCGGCCAGTAGTAACGCACACGGTCACTAAAGCTAAAGCCAAGTTGCCACTTCAATGCCTCGTTGTCGGCATAAAACCCTTGCCAATACTTAGGGTTATCTCGCATTAACTCAAAACAGCTTTGGCGTAAATCCGAGCATTGCTCGGGCTGGCACAGCACATTTTCGATATGGGACAGGGCAAACAAGGCCTCCCGCAGAGCAAAGGTAAGCTGTGGGCCCACTTTCAAAATCGCGAAATGCTGCTGCACTAAGGCTTGATACCCCATGCTGAGCTGATAATCGGTCGAATGCGCCTCAAACACTAATCTGGGATAACCGCGAATGAACTCGCTTTGGGCATGGGTCGCCTCGGGTTCAAATAAATGCACTTGGCTGTTATCAAACTCCACCCCAGGCTGAACGACAACCGCAATCACCTTTTGCCATACATCCTCACCCAATCCTGCCGCAGCAAAGGCATCGCGGTGGCAATTTAAGGTATGTTCAATGGCGCTGACAGGCGTGACCGCAAGTTCGGCCTCCATCTCACTCACACCGCCGGGCGCGGGCACTTCGGTGCCAATCACATAACAGAGCGCTTGCTCGGGCGCACGGTGGGCTTCGGCCACCGCACAGAGCCGCGCCGCACGCGCCGCGATAAGTTCATCCGCTAAGGGAAGCACATCACCGCCACAAGCCATGCTGGTGTCGAGGTGGATTTTGGTAAATCCCGCCTTAACATATTCGGCGATAAGGTCTTCGGCCAATTGCATCGCCTCTTCGGCGGCTTGCTGGCACCAAACGACGGGACCTAAGTGGTCGCCACCAAAGAGTAATTGTGAAGGTTCAAGGCCAAGTTCAATGGCCATTTGAGTGACGAAGTCGATGAAATCCTGTGGTTTCATCCCGGTATAACCGCCAAACTGATTCACTTGGTTGGCGGTCGCCTCGATAAGTAAGGGCGTGCCATTCGCCTTTGCCTGCAATAGCGCCGCCTGCAACACCAAGGGCTGGGCCGAGCAGACGGCGAAAATGCCCGCCTGCTGACCTGCTTTATTGGCGTCAATGATAGTTTGAATCACTGACATAGCGCTTACCCCACAATGCCGAGGGGTTTCGCGGTTTGCCAGACGCCACGGGTAAAGTCTGGGAAGTCCTTGGAGTTACCACGGTCACTGACTGAGGCCACCGACAAGGGGAATACCGCCGACCATGCCGCGCCGTCGTACACATCCTGATCCAGTGCCTCACCATTGCGTAGGCAGTAAATCATCCGCCAGCACATCAAGAAGTCCATGCCACCGTGGCCGCCATTCTCCTCCGCCTCTTTGCCCATACGGGTCCACAGTGGGTGGTCATATTTGGCGTACCATGAATCCATGTTTTCATCCCACTCGTGATAACTGCCAGAGCCACCGTTTTCCAGCGCGATACGATTAGGGAAGCCGGCAAACACGCCGTTTGTGCCTTGGATCAGGTTATGGCGGCTGTAAGGACGTGGCGTGGTCGTATCATGCTGCACCATGATGCTGCGACCTTTTACTGTCTTAATCAGACTGGTATTCATGTCGCCACAAATGTACTTGAGTTGGTTACGCTGATGATCCGCTGGGAACTCACGTTTGGCATAGGCGGCGCGGCCTAATGAAGGAGAGCTCACAGAGGTTAAATAGTCTAAACGGTCGCCGCGGTTGATATTCATATACTGGGCGACAGGGCCTAAACCATGGGTGGGATAGAGGTTACCGTTGTATTTGGCATGGTAAGCCGTACGCCAAGAGCCTGTTTTACGGTCGATTTCCTTCATCTGCCAGCGCAGTTCGTGGATGTAGGCGGCCTCACCGTGGAGCAGTTCACCAAACAGGCCTTGGCGCACCATGTTGAGCACCATCAGCTCATCACGGCCGTAACAGACGTTTTCCATCATCATGCAGTTGCGCTGGGTCAGTTCGGCGGTATCCACCAGATCCCACAGCTCTTCAATCGTGCCCGCCATCGGGACTTCGACGAAGGCATGTTTGCCCGCTAACATGGCTTCTTTCGCCATTGGGTGATGCCAAGCCCATGGTGTGGCAATCACGACGATATCCACATCATCACGGTTTAACAGATCGCGGTACGCATGGTCTCCCTTGCTAAAATAGGCAGGTTTATCACGTCCATATTCGTTAATGGCTTTTTCAGCGCGGGCCAGCACTAAGGTATCGGTATCACAGATGGCGGTAATGCGGGCGCCTTCAATACGGCTGAAATGATGCACAAACCCAATGCCGCGCTCACCTACCCCGATTAACCCCACTCTTACCTCATCCATCTTGGGCACGACCAGCCCCATCACAGATTTACCCGCTGCCTTAGGTGTTGTGCCTGTAGCACGTTCACTGCTGGCACAGGCCGCAAGGGCCGTTGCCGCAGCGGTTACCATAGAAGCCTTTAAAAACGAACGACGATCAAAACCCGACATAGTAATTCCCCGTTATAAATTAGCTTTCTCAATGAGGTGTAATTGCACACCTTGTTTAGTTAATTCATCAACATAGCGCTCTGGGATCCCGGTATCTGTCACTAGGCGCGTAATACGGCGACTGCTGCAAATAACGTGGAATGCTTGTTGATCAAACTTTGATGAGTCAGTCACAACGATAATTTCACTCGCTATCTCACACATCATTCGGTTGAGGCTGGCCTCTTTTTCAAAGTGAGTGGTTAATCCCACCCGCAAATCGAAACCATCCACCCCTAAAATCAACTTGTTAAAGTTGTAATCCCGCAGGCTGTTCTCGGCGATATTGCCGTAGAACGACAGGGATTTTTTACGTAACAGTCCGCCGGTTAACATCACCTCCACTTCGTCAGCCTTAGCCAATTCGGTGGCGATATTCAGGCCATTGGTCATCACGATCAGGTCCTTATGCTCCATCAAGTTCGCCGCCACCTGTTGGGTGGTCGTCCCCGAGTCGAGCAATAAGCGATCGCCGTTTTGCACCAAGGCCGCCGCGGCCTTACCTAACTCTTGCTTTAAGGCCGAATGGCAACTGCCCTTCTCCTTTAGTGATAACTCCCGGATCAACTCGCTGTTGACCATAGCGCCGCCTCGGGAGCGCACCAGTAACTGCTTTTGATCCAACATGGCTAAATCGCTGCGGATCGTGACTTCAGATACCCCAAAGTGTTCTGCGAGTTCGGCAACAGAGACCTTTCCCTGTAACTGTGTCATTCGCACAATTTCCTGCTGCCTTTCTATCGTGTTCAAAGTACTCACAAGCTTCTCCATTCTTTCGATTAACTATCGATTGAAAGGTAACACGCCAAGAACAACTTTCAAACACTTTCGAAATCACTTTTCACTATCACAAAAACAAATAACCAAATTAACAATAACTTACGAAGTTTTAGCTCAAGTTTTTACCATAAGTTGATTTTCATCATGCAGGAATGTGAAACTTTTTGAAAGTATTTTTACATTTTTTTATTGATCGATTGCAGAATTTAACGCTATAAATAAGACTTCGAAAGGTTTGCGCAGTTTCTTTCGCTTTCGAAATTGTATTAAAAGACACGGCAACGACCGTGCATCACACTCATGCGGGGATACTATGAAACTCTTAACCACCAAGCCTGCCGCGATTGCCCTAGCCATCGCAGCGGCTCTGACAGCAACTCACAGCGCTGCCAATGAAATACCAGCAGAGCAACAAACCGAAACGAAAGAGCAAGTTCAACCGAAGGACACTGCGCAAACCCAGGATGCTGAAGTCGAACGCATTCAGGTAACAGGGATCAGAAATAGTATTAAGGAAGGGATGTTCCTAAAGCAGAATGCCGTGAGCGTAGTCGACCTTGTGGTCGCCGATGACATTGGTAAATTTCCAGATGAAAACTTAGCCGAGGCGCTACAGCGCATTCCTGGGGTGACCATTACCCGTAACGGCGGCGAAGGACAAAATATTCTGGTTCGCGGCCTTGGCGATGGTTATAACGTCACCACCCTCAATGGCCGTAAATTGGCCTCAGAAAATGCAGGCCGAGACTTTAACTTCGACACCATCGCCTCGGAGCTGGTAAACGTGCTGGCGGTGTATAAGTCACCCGAAGCCAGACTGACCGAAGGTGGCATTGGCGCTATCGTCGATATCCAAACCCGTAAACCGCTGGATTTAGAAGGCCGTACCATTCAAGCCTCCGCCAAGGGGATTTACGAGTCCCGTACTGAGGATATTCATCCCCATGCCTCACTGATCATCGGTGATAAGACGGATGACGATAGTTTTGGTGCGCTGGTCTCGGCGGTATATTCCCGTAAAACCCTGCGGGCTGACACCTATTCGGCCGAAGGCTTCTTCGATGAAGATGAAGGCTGGGGCGTCGACAGCGCCGGGGTGCCGGTCGATACCAACAATAACGGCATGATCGACCCAGGTGAGATTTATGCCTCTAAGATCCCAAGCTATATGTATTTTGCGAACGCCCAAGACGTGCGTGAACGCGTAGGTGGCACGCTCACTCTGCAATGGCGCCCACTGGATAATCTCGACATTAACTTCGACGGTCTCTATTCGCGCTACAATACCGATGGCCATAAATACCAAATCGGCTTCGTGAACTACGACGAAGAATGGACGCCGGGCACACCGCTATTTACCGACGCCATATTTGACGATCAGGGCCGAGTGGTGAGCATGAACCAAACGGGTGACAACACTATGGTTGAATTGCTCAACCTCAGTACCCCAAGAAAAACCGATACCTACCAAATGGGTCTGAAGGCCGACTGGTATGTTATGCCCAACTGGTCGATTACCGCCGATGTCGCCTACTCCGCCGCGCAAAATGCCAATAATGGCGATAACCGCTTCGTGGTTGCCCGTGGCTTTGTCGATGGTATCGACATCGATTACACCCGTGGCAATATGCTGCCCGATGTGGTGATCAGCCCAGGTCTGAGCGCCGATCAAAAATACGGCGCCCACTATAGCCGTAACAGTGGCGTCGATGTGGACGATAAAATTACTGACATCAAACTTATCAGCCAGTACATTCCCGATGAAGGCATCATCAGCAAGGTCGATTTTGGCGTCAATTATGTCAAGCAAGTGAAGAAGCAGACCGAATTTGCCTCCGCTAATTCCAGCCAATTCAGCCGTGGTGGTTATTACCTTACCCGCGACGGTTATACCTTCGATAACAGCACTGTCTTTACTCAAGGCGAATTTGAACTGTTCCAAATTCCTTCGAGCGTATTTGTGCCCGCCAACTTCGATAACTTCCTCGATGGTGAAAACAGTATCTCCCCAGAGCCTTGGCCAAGCTTCGACTACGACAAACTGCTTGAATACTATCGCAGCATTAACCAAGAAGCGGCGGATAAGAGCATTGTCGCTAGCCTCAATAAGGCTGGCAGCTATGAAGTCACAGAAGCGGTGACCTCCGCCTATGTGCAGGTGAATATTGAAGAGGAAATTTTCGATCTGCCGTATATGTTGAACTTAGGCCTCAGAGCGAGCCAGACTAAAGTCACCTCCGACGGTTATGCCTACGATTTGGCTAAGGTTGAATTAGACAGTGCAGGCCAACCCACCAACAATGATTGGAAAAACGTTGTACAAACCAGTTACGACGATAGCTATACCAATGTGTTACCGAGCATGAACTTTAAGCTCAATCTGCAGGATGATTTGCTGCTTCGTGTCTCCGCCGCCGAAGTGTTAAGCCGCCCGTCACTCTATGCGCTGCGAGTCTGGGCTGCACCGAGTTTCACGACCCGTGAGAATGGCTTACCGACACTGACACGCGGTAACCCAAGCGTCGCCCCCGAAAAGGCGCGCCAAGGAGATATCTCCCTCGAATGGTATTTCCACGAGAGTAGCTCACTGAGCGGTGCCATCTTTATTAAGGACATTGAATCCTTTATCACCGACGACAAAGGGCCTCAAATGGTTGAGGGGACTGAATATTATGTCACTCAACCCGTATCGGGTAAGTACGGCGCCAAAGTACAAGGGGTGGAAGCCGCATGGCAGCAATCCTTCGACGAATACCTGCCAGAACCCTTTAATGGTTTAGGTTTCCAGCTGAACTACACCTATGTGGACAGCAGCTATGATGATCCCGAAATCGATGCGAAAGGCTTACCCTTTAAGGGCATGTCGAAAAACTCTTACAACGCCGTCCTTTACTATGAGCAATACGGTCTGCAAGCTAGGGTTGCCTATAACTGGCGCAGTAAGTTCCTGGTCGATCCCGAAGCTTGGGGTGGTCCAGCTTGGATCCAAGATTACGGCCAGCTCGATGCTAGCGCGAGTTATGATATTTTTGAAAATGTGTCGATTTTCGCCGAGGCTTCTAACCTGACCAATAACCGCTATTCGGGTTATGTGAAGTATGAAGACCAAGTGAATTACCTAGAGCGTTTTGGCACCCAAATCGCCCTCGGGATCCGCGGCAGTTTCTAAAAAATTCATAAAGTTAATCATCATAAAGCCACTCTATGAGTGGCTTTATTTTTCGGCTTCACGCTCGCGCATCTGGGCGTCCATCAGGCAAATATAATCCTCTAATTCCTGCCCCGGCGTCGGTTCAAAATGGCGGTTAAGCCTTAACAATCCGGTGATACGATCGACCCGAAAGTTGCGAAAATCTTGGCGTAATTCGCACCAGGTCAGCAAGGTCCAAGTGCCGCGCCAAAAATAGATGGCGAGCGGCCGCACTTCGCGCTCGGTCAGCGCTTTATTCACATCTTGATAAAAGAGTTTGACGTACTCCCGGCGCTGTGCCGCATTACGCAGCGGATCCAGAAACTGAAACTCGTTGGAATCTAAATAAAAATCCGGCGAAAACATCAAGGATTGATAGGCTTGCAAACGCTTAGGTAGCACGGCTTCCACTTTTATCATCGCCTGACGCGCCGCACTGCCAAGCTCTTTGCCGCCCCAGGTTTGCACCATACGCATGCCAACTTGAATCGCCTCTAATTCGGCCTCGTTAAACATCAGTGGCGGCACATTCACTTCGTGACGCAATAGATAACCCACGCCCGCCTCCCCTTCAATGGGAATGCCGCTCAAACATAAATCCTGCACATCGCGGTACACTGTGCGGGTCGAGACTTCTAAACGATCCGCCAGCTCTTGGGCGGTCGTTAATCGTCGATGTTTAAGAATTTGCACTATTTGGAATAGGCGGTCGGCACGGCGCATGGACAGTAATCACACCTCAAATTGGCTTGTTGTGAAAGTTAAGGGATCTTACCCGCTAAAGTGGGCCAACCCAAGCGATACTGTATTGGCAAAGCGTTATGGATTCGGCCTACGCGATCCCGATATAAATCTCGACCTTATCGGCGCTTCGATAGACCTCAAAGTCCGTTTGATAATCACGCTGGTGTGGACAATCAGGGGCACTAAAGTAGCGCCAAATCTGTCCCCAAAGGTCAACCACGCAGTGGGGCATCTCCCCTTGCGCACTGAACTTAAGGTAGTTTCCCTCACGCAGCTGCAACGCCGTAAAAGGGCCGGTCTCGCTGACAGATTCAACACTTTTCCCCACTAAAACCGAATAGTCTCCCGTCATGTCGGATTCATAGTCGTAGTAGACCCCATACATGGGAGAGTCGAGCATCGCCGTGAGTTGTGATGATTCAAAGAATGTCTGCCAAAGCGCTGCAATCTTGCCGCCCTCAACCGCCATTTCGGCGCTATTATTGGTGCGCGTACTCAGCCCAAGCATAGGTTGAGCTGTCATAAAAACCTGTTCCATTATCCTTTCACCTTCATCACTGAAATTTGCTGTTGCTTATTCTAGAACCATCGCAAGACATTCTTACTCGTCGCGCTCTATCCGCAGAACTGACTTTATCCACTTGAGTTGAAGATCGGTGTAAGAAGTCAGTACAAAGAGCCGTGCCAAGGCACGACTCTTTAGGATATTCATTACTGATTTTGCGACCAGAGACCGACCTTATTGCCTTCGCTATCCACGAACAGGGCGATATAACCACAACCGCCGTCCTTGATTGGCGTCACAGGCAATAGCATAGTCACATTAGCGGCCACGAGTTTATCCACTAAAGGTTGCAATTGCGCGCTGAAATGCAGGTATACAGTGCTACCGTCCATCGACGGTTTGCTCATGCTACATTTAACCAGACCAATGCTGGCGGCGCCTTCTTCCTCTGTTACGAGCGTCGCGTATTGCATGTCTTCCATATCGTCACGCTTAAATTCAACGCCGAAATGTTGTTGATAAAAAGCGATGGCACGATCCATATCACTGACAGGAATTTCACCCCAGACTAACGGTGCAATTGATAACATTTTCACTTTCTCCTTGTTGAAAAATGCCGATGATTCATCATGTTATAAATGTGATTCACCAGCGGACGACAACAAGAATAAAACAAGGCTACTGACAACATCATGTCAGTAGCCTTTGAGTGAAGCTGATTTTATTGAGTGCACTAAAAGCGCTTATTTAGGTAGGCTCGCCTGATGAGCTGAAATAAACGCCTCCATCGCCTGAGTTGCCCGTGCTTGGGCGCTGGCTAAGGTGTCTTGCGCCGTCATAGGTTCGACCACCTCGTAGTAACACTTGATTTTAGGCTCAGTGCCTGACGGCCTGACTATCACCCGCGCGCCATTGGCTAAGCGATAGGTTAATACATCACTGGCGGGCAGATTGATTTTCTCAACCTTACCATCGGCAAAACGGCGCTCTAATGCCTTGAGATCATCGGTCGACACTACGGCATGTTCACCAATTGCCAGCGGTGGATGTTCACGCAGATAGGCGCCGATATTAGGCGTGTCGGGTTTTAAGGCAATGCTAACTTGAGCATTGAGATGGAAACCCTGCTCGCGGTAAATCTGCTCGAGCCTATCCCAAATGCTTTGCCCTTTGGCGGCAAGCTCGGCGGTTAATTGGGCAAAGGCGACTAAGGCCGACAGGCCGTCCTTATCCCACACCATGCTACCAACGGTGTAACCCAGCGCCTCTTCGTAGGCAAACAGGAATTGGTTATCAGGCTGAGTCTGCGCAATCCCCACATTCATCAGCCATTTAAAACCGGTGAGCGTGGTATAACTTTCAACCCCAAAGCCTTTGGCGATTTTAGATAACAGACTGGAGGACACAATAGTCGTGCCCACAAGACGTTGGTCTTTAGCTGCATGGCTTAACAGATAATGGCCAAAGAGCACGCCCACTTGGTCGCCCGTTAGCATTTGATACTCGCCATCATCCTTACGTACTGCAACCGCGAATCTGTCGGCATCGGGGTCATTGGCACAAGCTAGCATAGCACCATGCTTTTTCGCTTCGGCGATGACTAAGTCCATCGCGCCCTTTTCTTCCGGATTCGGGAAATTAACCGTTGGGAAATCCCCATCGGGTTCGCGCTGCGCCGCCACCGAATACACTTGGGTAAAACCTGCGTCTTGGAGCACGGTTTCCGCCATTTCAGCACCCACACCGTGCATAGCGGTATAGGCAAGACTGACTTTTTCGGGCGCGATGTTATTTTGCAGCACATTGGCGTGCATCACGCCGCGGCGATAGGTTTCGTAATAATCGTCCTGCAACCAGATAAGCTTGCCCTGTTTGGTCGCCTCCACCTGATCCATAAACGGAATAGCTTGAGTTGCCGCCAGCTCAATTTGAGCGGCGATACCTGAGTCATGGGGCGGGATAATCTGCGCGCCGTTTTCCCAATACACTTTGTAGCCATTGTATTGTGGCGGGTTATGGCTGGCGGTCACCACAATACCGGCGGCGGCATTAAAATGCTTAACGCCAAAGGCCACCAGCGGCGTTGGTGCCACTTTGGCGGTGAGGCGCACTTTAATGCCCATCGCGGTGAGCACACTGGCGGTATCATGGGCGAAAGTGCGTGAATCGTGGCGGCCATCGTAACCAATCACGACTCCGCGCTCGGCAGCATCTTTAATTTGTTCGAGTAAATAGGCACCAAGCCCAGCAGACGTTTGGCGGATCACTAGGCGATTCATGCCCATAGGACCTGCGCCCACCACACCGCGTAATCCGGCGGTTCCAAATTCTAAACGTCCCGCAAAACGTGCCTCGAGTTCAGTGTCATTTCCGGCGTCGATTAAGGCTTGCAGTTGTGCCTGAGTGCGGGGATCTGGGTCATTTTCGAGCCAATGCTTAACCTGTAATTGCAAATGGGTATTCATAGGGGGCCTCAGTGAAAATCATTTTCAATCACCTTAGGAAAATCCATGCCGAAGAACAAGCGAATTTGCACTTTTCGCGGCGGATTTAAGTGTAAAGAGGGAGAGTGTAACGAACTTAGTAGACGGGAAGTCACGCAAAGATGCGATTTATTAACCCTGTTAATCCTTATGCAACAGGGGCTGTCGAGCTTGCGCAGCAGCGCGCTGTGGTGCGTCGAAAGCACTCACCACCTCAAGCAAAATTGCACTGATAAATGCCACGAATTGCCGTCTTAACGCAGTAAATTAATCGACACTACGTTAGAGAACAGCTCCTTTTCAGAGTCCTGCTCCAATTGATTGCGCCAAGGTTTATCGAAAACCCGCACAAGATAATAAGTATCGCGCCCCGTGTCTGTTACAAAGGCGATGCCAAAACGCATCAACTCGTAGTGAATATCATGGACAAACACCAATGAAAAATTTTGGCGTCCGGTCAGCTGATTGATATCTTCTCGAGTTAAACTTACACCCTTTTCGACACCCTCGAAGCGTTTCTTTAGCCAATGAGCAAATTCCTTCGCACTCACCATAGACATGATCTTTCTCCTCGTACGATCCTCGGCATTAACGGCCTGGCTCGCTGTCATTTGTTCGATTATTTGTAATGATGGCGTGGCGTAATGGTCAACATCTCAGAATGAGCCAAACTGTCGCCCCATTCCGGCAGATAATGAGCTAAGCCACAAAGTTGATGGTGCTAATAATTTATTGTTATTAGTACAAAATTGATGAAAACAGACTCTTTATATTTGGCTCAGTGCGCTGTTAGGCGAACGATTACTCAGGTAGAAAGAAAGCCCGAGCCAAACGTCTGTCTATACGAAAAATAGAACAGTTTGCGCACTTTTACCAAACCTAAAAACCGCAAATAGAAATTATTTCATCGGCCGATAACCTGGGCAATTCACAACCCATCTTTGGGATGAACGAATAAAAACTGGCGCACTTTGGCGCCAGTTCTAGGTAGATATGGATAGGGAAAAATCCTCACAACAATCTTTAAATACAACTTCTTACATTTACACCCTAACGGGAAGGCAGCGTGCCATCAAACACTCGCACTTTAATGTTCTTCTTCAGATTGTCCTGATCCTGTTGCCATTCCTGCCACTGGGTGAGGCTTATGCTCAGTTGTAAGGAAAAATCTGTGGAGATCCATTGTGTCTGTCCCTGCGCATATTGCGGCAGTGGCACAATATTTTGAGGACCATTGAAGGATTCAGAGCATTGGAAGGACTTAAAGTACACTTGGTCGATAGCCAGATCGAGCTTACTCGGCGTCGTCATACATTGACCGCTTCCAGGCTCTTGGTAGGAAGCAAATTGGTACATAATCGCTGGGGTATTGTTGCTGCTATCGGGTACAGAAGCCGTTTGATGGCAAGATAGGCAGCTACTTAACGCATTATCCGCTGGGCCGTTTAACCTGCCATTACAACCTAGATGTCCTGCATTGGTTTTCTCATTTAAACGCCCAACCACCTCTTGAAACACCGCGCTATCTTTAAGGCCTGAAACCGGATTTTGTGGAAAAGCAGCAGCACCTTCGTTTACAGGAGGGGTATCATTCCCCCACATGAGTCCAAGGGGGGAGATACGGTTCCACGGATTTTTCTCTTTTGCTTTAAATTGGCCATCGGCCACAAAGGTGCCATAGGCCCAGCCTACTGGCGAGCGGCTGTCACGTACTGCTATATCAAACTGTAGCAAGTAAACATCGGCGACCGAACGTGGACATTGCTCTGTTTCTTGCTGGAAGCTACAGGCACTACCATCGGCATTTTTACACTCACAAAAATCACTCGAACTGATATTGGCTTGCCATACAGGCACATTTTCTAGGAAGGGATAATTATTGGGCGTCGCCGTGGTAAACAGCAATTTGCCAATCACACTGCCTTCATTAAAGGCAAAGTTAGCTTGGGGCATCACAGGCGCAGCAGCCCCCGTCCACACCTTAGCCAAGCTGCCAGCAGCCTGAGGGTTATAAAAGCCAACGGCCCACATGGTGGTTTTAATATCGCCTTGATCTTTCACCGCCATAGTGACGGGTGCTTCACGGGTTAATCCATGGATAAATTCGCGTCCACTCATGGGATCGTAGGTTTGATAAGGAATATGGTACCAAGTACGTACCTTGTTGTTACACAGATCCCAGTCGGTATTGACGTCACCACTGTCGATATTGCCCGCTTGGATATACTGCATAACGGCCCAAAGATAATTCCACGCTTGGGTATTCTTATCCTTTTCTGAGAGATTTTTATCGAAGGGATTGAACTTGAGCCATGGCATTTCCTGATCGGCTTTGGCTGCTGAGTAGGCATCACTTAACTGAAAAATTGGCCCCTTCCAGCCAGGATAGGCCTGATTGATGATCACTTGATTATCCCACATGCCCGTTTTGGTAAAAGCAGGGTCTTGAAAGTAACTCGGGTAAGTCCCTGTACACGTGGAGCTTGAAGCGGCTAGTGTTTGGCTGGTTTGAGTTCCAGCGGCGTGGGCATTGGCTCCCAGCAAAGCGCCAATCAATAAACTCGCAAGAGGTAGTTTCATAGCTTCATCCTTGAAAGTATTAGTCATCTTTAGTGTTTGCACCGCACCATAGCAATGCCAATTAAGCATAGACTAATTTTTCATGTCACGATTTTACCTTCCACAGAGACTAAAAAGGCCATTTAGCATGGGCTAAATGGCCTTGAGACATACCAAAGTAATTAGGCTTACTTCTGCTCGCGCGTCTTCCACAGGGAGAATAGTACCCCAGCCAGTAAGAGGCCGAAGGTGACGCCAAGGGATAAGGCCGTTGGGATTTTAAAGTCCACAATGCCTTCGTGATTAAAGTACACCAGTCCGACTTTTACACCGATAAACACCAATACCACCGATAGCGCATACTTAAGGTACTCGAAACGATGCACCATGGCCGCGAGGGCGAAATACAATGCCCGCAGACCTAAAATAGCAAAGATATTAGAGGTATAGACAATAAATGGATCTTGGGTAATCGCAAAAATCGCCGGGATACTGTCCACCGCAAACACCAGATCTGCGGTTTCGACTAAGATCAACGCCAAGAACAGAGGCGTTGCCCACCAGCCTTTGCTGAGTTGATGCTCCTCTCCCCTTACCCAAAACTTCTCTTGATGAAGGCTTGGCGTAAAACGCATTTTGGAGCGTAACCATTTGTAAAACTTATTATCTTGGATATCTCCATGCTCATCATCGGAAAAGAGCATCTTAATACCGGTGAAAATCAAGAACAGGCCGAATAACACCAACACGCCTTGGTATTGCGCTACCAGCGCCGCGCCTAGGCCAATCATAATGGCACGTAGCACGATAACGCCCATGATCCCCCAGAATAACACTCGGTGTTGATACAAACGGGGAATGCCTAAGCTACTGAAAATAAGCGCGATAACGAAGACGTTATCCATAGATAAGGACTTTTCGATAAGGTAACCCGTGAGGTATTCCATCCCCGCGGTCGAGCCCTTGTACCACCATAACCAGGCGCCGAACAACAGACCCATACAGATATAAAAGGCCGATAATTTAAGGCTCTCTGCCACGGTAATTTCGTGTTGCTCTTTGTGTAGCACACCTAAGTCGAAGGCTAACAATGCCAGCACAAAGCCAAAAAACATTAACCAAACCCATATTGGGTAACCCACAAATAGCGTGGTTAAAAACTCCATAACACTCCCTAAAACCTAAAAAAATACCGAGTTTTCTCGGCTCCATCGCCACATTCGATCTTAGTACTTGGCGATACCAAAAACAGTGAAACAGGGTAAAAACCTTAAAATGTCAGATTAAAATTTGTTTAAATCCATACTTATCAGCCAAAACAACTCGTCACACTAGACCCTATCACCAGAGCATTTGTCGTACCTTGGTTAGATTTAAGTCTAGCCCTAGCACTCACGGGATCACGGAGTAAAATGATTACGTGAGCTCATCACTCATCACGCCTCAGCACCAATCGACAGTATTTTTCGCTAAGACGATAAAAAGCGAGCTGTTTCAGCGCACTGTGTACCACTTGAGCATTAAGCGAAAATGAAAAAGTTCGCGGGCAAGCATAGCCGTTTCAAATAGCGTAAATGGCGAGCGTGACCGCTCACCACAAAGGATAAAAAGGAGATTCAATGGGAAGTGAAAAAACTACTCACGCCCGAGCAGACGGCGCGCGACTAATACCACAAGATGCAGTAATAACAGGCCACTAAAGGCTAAGCAGAAAAACAGTAAGGCGATGGAGTTGACCTCTCGAGGAGCGTCACTGTACAGATACCACCACAAAGGCCAACCGATAAGCGACAAGAGTGTCAACTGCCACATGCAGCGTTTGCAGCGGCCAATCTTTTGCCGAAAAATCGAAGTATTACAATCGTCGCAGGCCATTAACGCTTTAATCCATTAGGTTACTGAGGTGGCATAGGATATCACCCTGTCAGCCCAGTGCTAAATAAGCACTAGAGCGATGCCTTAAGTCGCTTCATCCCCTCTTCTATCGACACTAAGGCATGATAGCCAAAGTCCCGTTTTGCCGCGCTGATATCGAAATAATGGCTACAGGAAAGCTGTTTAGCGACAAAGCGCGTCATGATCGGCTCTTCTTGCTTATTCAGCAGCCGATACGCCGTTTCTAGCACAGCGCCCACCACATAGGCTAGGGTCTGTGGCACGCGCGCGGTCACAGGCGGCAACCCATCACAGGCTAGGATGAGGTTCAGCATCTTGGCCATAGTCACAGGCTCGTCGTTACTGACAAAATAGGCTTTCCCTTGGCACTTAGGCGAGACTTGGCAAAGCTCCACGGCCGCCAGAATATGGGCATAGGCAGCGTTATCGATATAAATGGTATCGACCAGTTTATCCTCACGCCCCACCAGCTTGAGCTTACCTAAACGACCACGGGCAAGCACCCGAGGCACCAGATGCGGATCATTGGGCCCCCAAATCAAATGCGGCCGCAGAGCGACTGTCTTTAACGCATACGCCGACCCGGTTAACGAGGTTTGATTGGCATCGAGCATCATCTTCTCGGCAATCGCCTTGGAATGGGCATAATAATTTAAAAAGCGGCTGGCGTAGGGCGTCGATTCATCGATACCCGATTCATCCTCGCCCGCAAAGGTCACGCTAGGGGTGCTGGTATAAACTAATTTACTGATTTTAAGCGCTTTACAAGCGGAAATCACATTAGCGGCACCCTTCACATTGGGGCAAAAATAACTGTCTCTGTCGCCCCAAACACCCGCTTTTGAGGCCACATGGAACACGATATCGCAGCCCTGCATCGCCTGTTTGACTTGCTCAGGATTGGCTAAATCCCCCTGTACCATAGTCACACCAAGGGCTTCAAGCTCAGGATAATGGCCACGGGCAAAACCAGTAACTTTCATCCCAGCCGCGACCAAACGTAGGCAAATGGCCTTACCCAAAAATCCGCCCGCGCCGGTCACAAAGGCATGGTTGACCTTAGCCGCCAAGGCATGAAGCGCGGCTTGCTCACGCGGATCAAAGCCTGCTTGAGCGAGGTTATCGCCACGGCCAGTTTGTGTCGCATCGGCTTGAAGAACAGCAGGATTGTCAGTCATATCGCATTCCGTGACAGTGAGTGTCATCTTAGTATTCAATTCAGTGATTAAGTGCAACAAGGCACAACTCGCGGCAAACGTGCCACGAACAAACGGTCGAAAGTTCGACCCTATTTAAGTTAAAAATGAGCTAAATTGAAATCAGCCTTTGGTTTGCGATTGCGCCCAAATGGCTAATTTTTCTCTAAATATTTTGGCATTGTGGCGCACATCCACAGGGAAATCGGGATGAATGAGAAAACGCCGAATTCCCTGAGTTTGGCTATATTGTTCGGCAATCGCCATCAACTCTTGATACAGCTGCACGCTCTTATTGCACACCAAGGATTGGTCAAGCTCGATGCAGATGAGTGGTTCAATCTCACTCACGCCACCTTGCCCCTTCACTTTAATCCCCACTAATGCCGAACGTTTCACATTCGGATGGGTATTAAAAATACGCTCACTCGGAATGGAATAGTAACGTTTAATACACTGCCCGCCTTGGGTGGCATCCACTCTATGGGCTTTGCGGCCACACATCCACAACCGGCCACTGTCGTCCAGATAGCCAAGATCGCCCATGCGATGCCTGAAGGTTTGCTGCTCGCGGTCCCAGATTTTAGCCGCCGTCGTTGCCTTTTCGCGGCGATAATAGGACTGGCTCACCATAGGGCCTGTTACCACTATTTCGCCAATTTCCCCCGCGTTAAGACGCAGGCCATTATCCCACTCAGGAATATCAGCTTCAGTGATGGCGATAATCTCGATACTCACGCCATCGATGGCGCGGCCGACACAAATCCCACCGCCATTGTCCGTGGTTTGAGTCGTGGTAAATAGCTCGTCACTGGCGATCATGCTGATGGGTAAGGATTCGGTGGCTCCGTAGGAATTGAGTACAGGCACGCCGTCACTGAGCATTTTGCTAAAACGGGCTATCGAGGCAATGGTCGCGGGCGCCCCAGCGGAAATCACGCGTTTCACACTGCTGAGTTTGTGTTGGCGCTTCGACTCGGTTTGCTCACCAGCGCGGCCTAAACGCTCCAGCAAGGCTGGATTAACAAAGATATTGCTGCATTGGTATTTCTCAATGGCGGCAAATAAAAATTCAGGATTGGCCGTAATCGGTTTGCTGGCATCCATCTCAGGTACAATCGATGCCATACCGAGCGCCGGACCAAAGAGAGAGAATAGCGGGAATGTCGCCAAATCACGCTCACCATGTGCAATGCCATAATCCTGCTTCAGCGCCTGAATTTGCGCCTCAAACATGCCGTGGCTATAGACAACACCTTTTGGCGTCCCCGTGCTGCCACTGGTAAACAGAATCGCCGCCATCTCGTCATGCCTAAGCAGCGCCATAGGATACTCAGCCTGTTCCGGCAACTTAGCTGTAGACGACTTAGCTGTTGATAAGAGTATCGACGCTAAACTTGGCGCGCCCGTGAGTAAGCGCGATAGCGTGCCAGCAAGCCCGCTGGGATTGCCATCCACATTGATAAGATGCTGCACGCTGCCCTTACCCCAGCCTAATAAGCGTCTGGCGACATGGGCTTTAGGAATACCGATAAAGGCATCGGGCGCGGCTTCAATAAAACATTGCTTAAGGTTTTTAATCCCCATGCCCGGGTCAACCAGCACGGGAATAATCCCCGCCTTGAACAAGGCGAAAGTTAACGCAAAAAAATCCAGACTCGGGGTGACCATCAGCACCGCCTTCATCCCCCGCGCCAGTCCATGGGCATTGAGCGCGAAGGCGATGGCATCGCTTTGTTTATCGAGGCTAATAAAGTCGAGTTCTTGGTAAGTCAGGTTGGCAAGGGATTTACCCTTGCCCTGTTGCACCGCAACCGCGAGATGATGGGGTATGTGATGGGCGGCCTGCTTTAAATGCCGACAAATATTGGCATCGCTTGCTTGCTCGACGCTAGATGTCCCATGGCCGAGCTGCGCATCCTCCACCCTAACCATTAATGTGCGGCCTGTGGCGCTTGAGTCTCTACCTCAGGCTCGGTGACCAGCACCGTTTCAACGTGCTGCACTTCAGGCTCTTGCGTTTGCGCCTCAGCCATAAAGTGTTTGATATGGGTAATCACCTCATCGCTCGCATCTTCGAGGATATAGTGACCACAATCGGCAAATTCATGCACCTGTGCATGGGGCATATGTTCGCGCCATTTGGCTAAAAAGTGCTTATCGAACACAAAGTCCTGTAAACCCCAGCAAATCAGTGTCGGCACCTTGGCAAACTTTGGCAGACTAGCGGCGATATCCGACACCAGTTGATAGTTTCTGTCACCCGGTTTTAACGGAATATCCTGCACAAAGCGCAGGGTCGAAATGCGATTTGCCCATGAGTTAAACGGCGCGACATAGGCCTCGCGGATGTACTTGGACATCGGCTGACGCTTTACCCCGACATAGGAGGCAATCGATGAAAAGGCATTAAAACCACGCACTAACACAGTGCCAAGCAGCGTATTGCGGCAGATCCACAGCGCCAGCGGTAAAGGCTTAGTCTCGGGTAAATGGAAGGCGCCAGTATTTAAAATCACCAGACGTTTAATTCGCTCAGGGTAACGCGCCGCGTAGCCCATGCCAATCATGCCGCCCCAGTCGTGGACGACTAAGGTAATGTTTTCGTTTACCTTTAGGCTATCGAGCAGCGCCTCTAAATCGTCAATGCGATTCTTTAAGGTGTAATCGTAACCGCTGTCATCCGGCTTATCCGACAGACCACAACCAATATGATCGGGCACGATACACTGGTGAGTATCCTTAAGGGCACTCACGAGATTACGGTAATAAAAACTCC
Organism: Shewanella sp. BC20; assembly: GCF_003129585.1. NCBI lineage: Bacteria > Pseudomonadati > Pseudomonadota > Gammaproteobacteria > Alteromonadales > Shewanellaceae > Shewanella > Shewanella sp. BC20. The sequence goes on from NZ_NHRI01000001.1 coordinate 27,745, forward strand.
AACTTGGATTACCGTGCACCATGACGACAGGCTCACCTTGGCCTTCATTGATGTAATGCAGCTTGTTGCCATTACGGCTAAGAAAATGACGTTTAAACGGCAACAGAGTGTCTAACATGACGCTTCCTATCTTTTGTTCTAATTGTTTTTGTATTGGTAGCCTGTGCAGGTAAATTCGCCTTTACCTCTGCTCATCGCTAATGCCCATCGCTAAACCAATAAGCATAAAAATGCCCTAGCAAACCTTGCTCTCAAGCGTTGGCTAAGGCAGATAACAATCTTGGAAAACTACCACTTAATTCCCAGCATCATGCAGTTCAAACCACTGCCGATACCTAAAAAGCTCACCTGATCCCCTGGGCGTAAAAAGCCTTGATCGTGTGCCATGGCCGCAGTTACGGGTAAAGAAACTGTGCCCATATTGCCAAGTAGTTGATATGTTGGGAATTCTTTTTCAGGCGGAATATTTAACGCACTCAAGACCTGTTTACGGTTTGAAGCGCCTACCTGATGACAGATCACTTTATCGACCTGTTCAACCAACCAATTCCGCTGCGCGAGGAAATGCTCCCACGTATGCTTAGCCAGCTCGACCCCTTCTTTGAGCAAGGTCACCGCATCGGTACGCATAAACTCACGGTAAATATTGTGCCCTACTTCCTGCAAGCCCCACTGACACAGTTGATGGTGCTGCGGCGCAGATAAATGGGAGGCACCAAGCAGCTGATGCTTACGCACGTTCGTCAGTGGCAAACTGCCATCGGTCAGGATCACCGCCACCGCGCCAGAGCCGCCAGTTAAGGTCGCCAGCGACTGCGCAAAATTCTGCATGGTCGGATCGGCCAGCATATTATCAATGGTCACATCGACAATATCCCGCGCCGATTCGCAGGACACCACCATGCCCGCCTTAATTTGGCCAAGCTCGATACGGTTAGCAATGTCTAAAATGCCCGATAACACCCCAAGACAGGCATTGCTGATATCGTAAATCGCCGTGTCCTTCGACACACCTAATGCCGCCGCAATCCGGCAAGCGGTGGCGGGTTCGTGTTGGTCACGGCAAACGCCGGTATACACCACAGCGCCCAGTTCGGCGACTTCTATTCCCGTTTCTGCAATCGCCTTGTGCGCCGCTTTAATCGCTCCATCGGATAGTTGATGCCCTTTAGGCCACCAACGGCGTTCGGTAATGCCCGTCAACGCCGCAAGTTGCCCCATAGGAATGCGAAATTTTTGATATAGAGGCGCGAGGCGAGATTCTAGCTCGCTACTGGAAACCACCACAGGTGCCAGTTCATAGGCAAGGCTATTAATAAATACGCGGGAATATTTCATGAAACTGTTTTATTCGCTCACTAAGATCACTGATCTTTTAGGTCAGTTTTTAGTTGTTATTTGTCATTAAGGCGACATTTGAACAAGAAAAGCCCGATGATTCAATAAAAAACCATCTTTCGTCTTAGACTTGTCTCACAGAGCTTATAAGCCCTTGTGCAGATCATGCCGCCTATCCGTTAATTCAAAATGAACTAATAAAGAAATACTTCATAAAAAACAGGCAAGTATGGCCTCATCATTCAAATTATTTTTCAATCGCTCGATTTTTGCGCCAAAATCAGCGCATTTCGCGGCGTCACGCTGGTTGCACAAAATTCCCTCAGGGTTACCCGATAGCCACTTTCCTGCAAAAAACAGCAGCGATCGAGAATTAACCACAGCTCCAGCGCTCGGCGGAATAAATGCGCAGCCAAATCGATGCGCTGGGTTAACCTTTGTCGCTGTTTGCCTATCTCAAGCCAAGCGTCGAAATCACAATCTGCGGCTAAGGTAACCGTCTTTTGCGCCGCCGCCCAATGGCAAAACTCGGCAAACTCGCCGCTCAGCTGGCTTTGCTTTATTGCGGGCAAAGGTAAATAAGCATCTATGCCACGGCAACTTCGTTGCAGCGCATCAAACCCCAGCCGCCAAGCAATTTCCTGATGCCGCTGCGCCTGTTGTTTCGGATTGGCGATCACGCTCTGTTGTAAAGGCAATTGCAAGTCATGGCGACTTAAACGCAGCGCGCTGTGTTTAGCGAGTGTCGATAAGCCTTGATATTGATTAGCTTGAATTAAATGGTAGCAACAAGGTGAAATCGCCAGTGCCTGTGTGCCTGCCGCTGCGGCCAATTGCAATAAACGCACATGCAAATCGCCACAGGCATGCAGCGCCACCGCCTGTTGCTGAGCGCAAAAAGGATTGGTTTGATGAGCGGAATTGTCGCTAGTTTTATCGTTGATAGCGAAAGCATCGGCGCAGATAAAGCGCTGTGATAACTGCCATTTATCGGCAAAGGCTTGGCCCTCTTCACAGAGCATCGCCTGCCACTCGAGGCTTAACACATCCACACCACGTGCCTTGGCAATCAAACGGCCCAAGTGCCCTTTGCCCGCACACCACTCAAGCACGGGCAATCCCGCATCGGGCAAATGTTGCACAAAGGCAGTGATCTGCTCCCACTTACGGCCTTTTATATGGGCGCTAAAGTGAGCCATCTCGGTAAGATCAATACGAGGTGAAGTAGCAGTTTCAATATCGTCAGAACTGATGTCAGAGCCTATATCTGAATCAATATCTGAGCCCTGCGAAAGTTCGGCATAGGAGGATAGGAGTAAAGAGAGATCCCAGTCTAAGCCTAACGCGGCAAGATCCTGCTTGAGTGCGGGAGATAAGGCATCGACTAACGCCGATTGCTCGGCATCCAAAGTATCGAGCACGGCATCATCAAGCGCCCAAAGGGTGGTTGCAAGCCTTTGGAATTGTGCAGCCCAAGGCAGTGCTTTTGCCTCAAAGGCGCGCACTTGCCACAGGGCGCGGCTCTGCTCAAGTAGCTTATCCAACTGGATAAAGTATGCCTTGAGCCTATCCTGACTGTCGGATATCTCCCCTGCCTGCTTATGATTATCGAGCTTAATTGCCATGCTGAATTTGCTTTACTCTGATGTGTTCCATTTGACTATTTTATTGGGCTTAGCCGTCAGTTTGAAAACAGTGCCGTCATTAAGCCTTTACGAATATCAAGGTGCATTTCACTTAATATCGCTGCCCAAATGGCGGCTAAAGCTGCTAGTATCGCCACAATTTTTGTCAGCCTGTTTTACTCGCTGGCATGCATGGGAGATACGCCTTAACGCAACAACAGTTAACGCAGCGGCCTCCCCCATTGAACCCGATGACGAAAACCAGTTAAGAGGAAAACTATGCTCTCCCCCTGCGTTGCCCGCTGCGGCTTAAATGATGAAGATTATTGCATGGGCTGTTTTCGCCATATCGATGAGATTGTCGCTTGGCGCGATAGTAGCGATGCAGAACATGCCGCGATTATCGCGCAACTTCCCGCCCGCAAAGCCCATTTCGAAGGCGACGAAAATCAACAGGTGCTAAGCCGCGCTAAATGGCTGGAAGCCGAGGCACGACTTGCAAAAAAAGCCTGAAAATTTCAGGCTTTTTACTTTTATCATTACTTTTTCATCATCGCCTTTAAATCGGCAAAGGGATTATAGGTCGCCGCCGCTTGCTTGGTTTCGGTGGTGCTACCGTAGCGGATCAGTTCTTCGAAGCGTGAATGTTCATTATCGTGGCAGTAGAGGCACAATAATTCCCAATTCGAGCCGTCGGATGGGTTGTTATCGTGGTTGTGATCTCTGTGGTGAACCGTCAACTCGCTTAAATTTTTTGAGGTAAATTCACGGGTACAGCGGCCACAGATCCAAGGATACAATTTGAGCGCTTGCTCGCGGTAACCGCCTTCACGTTTCGCACGGTATTCCCGCTCTTGGGCTAAGACTTGATCTAACTTACTCTGGCCTGGATTTGCTGACATGCTTACACCTAACTGATGACCCCTAAAAAAGTGCCCCAAGGATAATCCGAGTTATTCCTTGGGGCAATATTTCTAACACGCAAAGCGTTTAGGCGACATGTCCTTGGTCGGCATTGGACAAGTGCAAATAGTGCAGGTATTTCTCGTATTGGGTGACCACATCCGCCAATAGCTGCTCTTCGGTATAGCCCATCACATCATAGTGCTGGCCGCCCTGCTCTAAGTAAACTTCGGCGCGATAATACCAATTGTTGCCCTGCTCTAACTCTTCACCGACGGGATTGACGATTTCAAAGCAGCGCATCCGCACACCATATACGAAGGGTTGATAGGCTTCGTTGCTGATCACCAATCGCACTTTGCCGTCGAGATACTCAAGATCCGCCGTCAGGCCCTTACTCATAAATTGCTGACACACCTTAGATAACGCCGGTGTCGCGACATTATTGAGGAAGATACGCGCCTCATCTTCGGTAGGATGCGACACTAAGACTTCGATGCGCTCCTCCCAACTGATATTAGTCTTAGCATATTGCACACTGGTGGTATGGAGCTGCACGCTGTTGATCTTAAGCCAATCGTCTTTCAGCGCCTTGTATAGCCCTAAACACATCAGCAGCATCACGCATAAAAATGGCATCGCACTGGCAATAGCAGCGGTTTGCAGTGCCTGTAAACCGCCCGCGATGAGCAGTACCGAGGCCACCACGCCCTGCAGCAATGCCCAAAACACCCGTTGCCAGACAGGCGCATTGTTATCGCCTCCCGAGGTCAGGTTGTCGATTACTAAGGATCCCGAGTCAGATGAGGTCACAAAAAAGGTCACCACTAAACAAATCCCAATGCCCGACAGGAGATGCGGGAAAGGCATATGTTCAAAAAACACAAACAAAGCTACGGGCACATTGGTATTCACCGCTTCGCTTAGGTAGCTCGCGCCTTGATTCATAATGGCGTCGATGGCCGAGTTACCAAATACCGTCATCCACAAAAAGGTCAGCGCCGAAGGCACAAATAAAATGCCGACTAAAAACTCACGTATAGTGCGGCCGCGACTCACCCGCGCAATAAAGGTGCCAACAAAAGGTGACCACGAAATCCACCAGCCCCAGTAGAGTAGCGTCCAACCACCTAGCCAGTCTTCCTTATGCTGATAGGCATACAAATTAAAGGTTTTATTAACGATATCACTGAGATAACTACCGGTATTTTGCACAAAGGCCTGCAGCAACATCACGGTTGGGCCAAGAATTAACACAATCAGCAACAGGATAAGGGCCAAGCCTAAGTTAAGCTCACTTAAGCGCTTCACTCCTTTATCGAGCCCCGAAAATACCGACAGAGTGGCGAGTAAGGTAATGCCAATAATCAGCGACACTTGCACTGTGGTGTTATTCGGCAATTGCTCGAATAAATAGCTTAGGCCCGAGTTAACCTGCAATACCCCAAAGCCTAGGGAAGTCGCGACACCAAACATTGTCCCCAATACCGCAAAGGTATCGACGCAGTGGCCAATCGGGCCATGGATACGCTCACCAATTAAGGGATAGAGTGCGCTGCGGGGTAACAAGGGCAACTTATGCCGATAGGCAAAATAGGCCAAACTCAGGGCAACCACCCCGTAAATCGCCCACGCATGTATGCCCCAGTGGAAGAAAGTGATCTTCATGGCTTCTTTAGCGGCGGCCAAGGTCTCAGGCGTTGCATCGGGCGGCGCTAAGTAATGCATCACGGGTTCGGCGACGCCGAAGAACATCAATCCAATCCCCATCCCCGCCGAAAACAGCATAGCAATCCAGCTCTTATAGCTATAATCGGGCACAGCATGGTCGGGGCCGAGCTTAATGTCGCCAAAGCGACTGACCATGACAAAGATGATAAAAATCAGAAAAATCGCCACACCAAGGATATATAACCAGCCCGCTTTAGCTTCTAGCCACGACTGCATGGATTTGAAAAAGTGATTGGCCTCGGTCGGCCAAATAGCGCAGATCATCACCATTAAGGTGATAAAAAAGACCGACGAATAAAAAACCGGTGGATTTATACTCGACTTTATAGACATAAAACTCCCTTGTATCAGGCAATTCCTATTGAAACCCCTTCAATTTTGAAGAGATAGCACAATAATAGATAACTCTTGCCTCAGCAGTATGTGATCAGGATGAAATATGCACAAATAATCCATGACAAGGACTCGCGGACGGCAATGCCTTGTGATGTCATACTCATGTTGAAACGCTTCCTCACCTTAACCTGTTTGCCCGGCGCTTTTACGCAATAGCAAAGTCAGTAACCATTGGCTCGACAAACCACTACGCCGCTGTTGTGCAATGCCCTTTTAGAACCAGCCGTCCTCTCAAAGACAGCGAGCTGCGAGCATAGACACCATGCGACCGAATCGCAGGGTTCAACCTCTATAGCGACATAATGCATGTAAGCGGTTCGATATCCGCGGTATCGAGGATGAGGAATGCAAAGCGCGATTAGCGGCTGACGGTTAACCAGTAGTAAATAACCAGTAACAAATAACGACTCGGCCTTGCTTAAGCCCTACAGAGACGCCTTCGAACAGAGACCACATGCTGTCGAAAACTGACTCAATAGAGACACAGATAATGCTAAACAGTAGCCACTGAATTAGCATAAAAAAATGGCGACCTATTAAGTCGCCATCGGATTGTATCACAAAAATGTATCTATTTGACGCAAAAAACTAACTCAAAAATCAAAGCCAACTTATTCGGCTTTAGTTTTTACCGTTGCCGCGCCCGGCGTTTGCGAAATCCCCGCCGTTAAATTGAAGCGCATCGCCTCTTCAAAAGACCAATCCACTAAAATCAAATCTTCACGTTTAACTAGGCTAGTGACCCCCGCCATTTGGTAACTGAGTTGGAATAACACAGGCACCCAATCCCCTTCGGGTAAAGCATCGAGCAATGGTTGCGGCGGAGTATCCGTCATAATAAAACCCACCACAAAACCGCCATTGGCCTGTTTAACCAACACGGTTTGCTGAGTATTGGGTTTACCCTCACGGTTCATTAAGGAGGCGATATCACGAATACTGCCATAAACAGATTTAAACAGCGGAAAACGCATCAGCTGACGTTCAATCCAGCCATAGAGCCACACAATGGGACTCACCGAAAACAACAGGCCCACCGCAAACACTATGGCCACGACTAAGATAAAGCCCGCGCCGACAAAATGTTGGTTAATCCCTACCAACTCTAAAATAAAAATCCCTAAACCATCTAACGATACAAACAATGACCAAAACAACCACAGGCTTAACGCCATCGGCAGCAGGTTCATCAAACCACGGGCTAAGGTTTTCTTCATTACAATCTCATCAAATCCAATAGGATAAAAAAGGCATAAATTATTTACGCTAAAAAGCGCGTTAAATGCTACCACAGAGTCACTTTTGCACCAGCACTTGATGTAAGGTAAGGCGCAGAGAAAACCAATAACAAACCGCTACGGCATCGAGGGAAAGAATATGCGCGTGACCCGCCTAGACCATTTAGTGTTAACCGTGAAAGATATCGAGGCCAGCGTCGACTTTTATCAACGCGTGTTAGGGATGAAAAAGTCCGTATTTGGCCAGGGCCGAATCGCCTTAAGTTTTGGCGATCAAAAAATCAATCTGCACCAAGCAGGCGCCGAATTTGAACCTAAGGCAAACCTTGCCACGCCCGGCAGTGCCGATCTCTGCTTTGTGGTCAGCCACAATATCGAAGAAGTGATCAACCACTTAAACAGCCTTGAAGTTGAGATTATTGAAGGCCCAGTACTGCGCACCGGCGCCACAGGCCGCATCAACTCAGTCTATATCCGCGACCCCGATTTGAATCTATTAGAACTATCCGAATATCTGCCCGCCTGCGCGCTGTAACCCCAACGCGCTCAAATGTCGGTGTACCTTGGCAGGCAGGATAAAGCGAGCTCTACTTAAGAACCCTACTTAAAGTGCAATTTTACAAACTCGATAAACAACCGCACCCGCATGGGGAGGTGGTCGCGGTCCCGATATAACATGGATAAAGTACGGGCTTTGCTACTCCAGTCAGGTAGAACATGATTCACTTCCCCCTGCGCTATCATAGGTAGCGCAAAATAATCAAAGTGAGAAAATATAGACATATCTGGACGCTCCCTAGATACTGGTTCGCGTCTTCAGCTTTTAGCAAGGTCGATTGAGGCAATGGAACAGTTAAACACCTACCTGAATGTTATGGAGCGTGATGTAGACCTGCTAATACTGGAAGAGCTGCTAGTGTCAGAGTCTTTTACAAATTGGTTTGTATCTGAAGCAACCCGACGACCATCGCCAATTAGGATAATTGGGGCTTGGCATTCTGTGTCTGATGCACTGCTTGGTGAGTCGGATTTGATAGTAAAATTTGAGGCGGAAACGGGGTTAAGCGAAGCCATTCTGATTGAAAACAAGATTGATGCAGCAGCGCAAACTGAGCAAGGCCATCGTTACAAAATGCGGGGTGAAAAAGGCATTACACAGGGTGAGTGGGCTAAGTTCACCACCTGTTTGTTTGCGCCGCAGAGCTACATTGATAGAAATTCCGAACCATATGATGTTGAATTATCTTATGAGCAAGTCGTCACATTTTTTCAAGCTCAAGCCGATGTTCGCAGTCAGTATCGAGCAACCTTTCTAAAAGAAGCTATAAAAAAGAACAGGCGAGGCTACCAATCTGTGGTCTGTCCGAGGATGACGGATTTTGCGACTGCGTACTTGGATTTTGTTGCCCGCAATCACCCCGAGCTTAATCCTGAAGTAGCAAAACCTAGAGCGGCAGGCCACGATTGGATACACTTTTATCCGATCCCCAATCAGAGAAATATTGTCATTGTTCATCAAATTCGCGGGCAGCGAATAAAAGTCATTTATCACGGACAGCTCAACAGATACGACGAAATTGCAGACAAGTTCGCCGATGTTGTTGATTTGTCACTTGCTGTGAAGCCTTCAGGGAAATCGGTAACTGTATCAACAGAAGCGCCATTTATCGACTTAGCGAACAGTACATTTGAACAAGTTAAGGGACAAATCCAATTGACCCTTAATTCGGCACTTGCTATTAAAAACTATCTAATTCAATAAAGTAAAAGGAAAATTTAGATAAGGAATATTTTAATAGCACAGCAGTTAACCTTCTACCATGATTGGCTAAGCATTGAACAAGGAGGTTTGCATGCCGCGCCCTCGCCGCCCCCTGAGAAGTATTGAAGACACACTCGATTACCATTGTTGCAGCCAAGCAATCTCCTAGGGGATTACGTTTTCCTTAACCTATTACCCCGAGTTGGTGGATGGTACAAGCCGAATCATTCGCAGCGATAAACACGGTTCCATCAGTAAAAATAGCGCCAAGTTATAGCTCAAATTAAATAGTCCCCCGACAATTGGTTCAAGCTTACAACAGTGTTGTGTTTGGCAAACTATTTCATGGTCTGGTGGGCACACTAGAAGAACTGACTGATGACTGCGAACATTTCGAAAAGCGACAACGGCATCTCGCGTCGAGTTATTATCATTTTTATTAAAATTAACAGTCACTTACATCACCTCAAAGCAATCCTTACCTAGACTTCCCAAACACTATGGGACGACATAGCTCGACTGAAATACCCCATTTTTGAAGAAATTAGCGCAATTTATTTTCTAAAATGCAGCCCATACGACTGTTGAGGGGTATTATTTAAACTATTTTAATTCTGACACGTTGTAGACAAGCCAACAGTAAATTATGTTGTTGATTTATAATGAGTGGTCGGATTTATTTTCTTAATTTAGCTTTAGGATACATATGAAAAATTTCGAAGAAATGAGTAATTATCTCACTATTCCTTCTTCACCATTCGAGGCAGGTAAAGGTTTAGACTGGGGCTTAGTTACCAATTTTTATGGCAAGTCATTACCAACTGATTACATGATGTTTATAGAGCATTATGGTACGGGTGAAATCGGTGGGTGGTTAACAGTGTTTAACCCATTTTCAAAAAATACTTATATCAATCTACTTCACCAATTCGCACCTATTCTTTCGTCTGTTTCAACCTTAAAAGAAGAGTTTCCAGAAACTTATCCATTTCCACTTTTATTTGAGCCAGGAGGTTTACTTCCATGGGGAATTTCCATTGATGGTGATATTTATTGTTGGTCTACTGCAGGTGTAAGTGGAAAATGGAAAATTGTCGTTTTAGGTAGGCATTCAGAACCTGAGGTATTTGAAGTTTCATTTACTAGCTTTATAAATGGTCTACTTAATGGTTCAATTTCTTGTAAAGCAATTCCGCAAGAATGGGCCGGTGGCGATATTAGGTTTGTGCCGTATACCCCCTAAAAGCCATCACAACTACTCTACCTGACGCCATTCCATGAACAGAGAACTAGACTGTACTTAAAATAAACATCTCAAGCTTTAATAGCGCGCTAGTTTTAAGCTCCTACTATGCTTTATTTAAGCATTAAACAAGGAGGTTTATATGCCGCGCGCTAACCTCCCTCTGATAAGTTTTGAACAGCTCACGTTATATCCGATGGTTAGCCTAGCGATGAGGCTCAAGTGATGACTAGCATTGCGCTGGCGAATCTTCTGTCCAATGACTCAAATAATCATCGGCGTGATAAAGAAACAATGCTTGCTGTTTCATCGTCTGTATAAAACTATGCGAATAGATAACCGCTCAGCACACTATTATCGTTAACTCGCTAATGTCTCCATCCTCGCATGCATTTTTTGTGCTGCCACATTTTGTGCCGCGAGATAATCCAGTTTTAGCTGCTTGATAATGCTAGTGATAAGGACCAGCTCCTGCTGTAACAATGGGATCTTTGACATATCCTGTGTGGGCAAGTTGATGTCCACATTATCAAATAAATTACCAAAATAGCTCGCCATAATAAGCACTGTATTATTTTTAAACTCGATGCTTATTCCTGAACCTCGTGCGGTTTTCCGGAATAATTGCTCCAACTCAACCAATCGTTCCATCACTGCGGGTGACAATAAATATCGCGCATAATGTTGATCGTGTGAATACACTTCAAACATGGCCTCAAAGGTGACACTTTCAAGTTTAACTCTGGGTTGCTTGATGCCTGAAATGGCATTCCCCAGGGAACCATAGTCTTGGCTAACAATGGTGTGAGATTCAAAATGAAAGGGCATAGAGATAATCACCACCCCACCCTTAAATTGAATTTTATCCGACTTGCTTCCACGGGATTTTAAGGTTAACTCGCAAAACTCGAAGCTAACATCTTCTACCTTGCCGCGAATATGGTCTTCAGCTTCTTTCTTGCTAAAACTGGGCATGAGTTCAAAATCAGCCACGGCATCGAGATTGACACAGGAATCGGGGCTATATTGGTAATCCCCTAATTTATCGAGTAAAACAGGTAAAATTTTATTCTTATAATGGCGCTTAAATTGTATTTCAGGCAACTGAACCCACATCAAAATGCCTGCGAGAACAATCAAGCTCAGAATGCTTGGGTCACTATTGGAGGCTAACGACATCAAATCAACAGCCAGCGCAGGCAAGCACAGGAGCCAGCCTAACCGCTTGGCCCATTTCTTCCGAGAAAGTTTCGTTTCAAGTTTTTCAATTCGATAAGCTTCTAGCGGCTCGAGTAGTTGCAACAGTGCCGCTTTCGCCTCTTCTGATATCGGCGGTAATTCGGGTCGAGGGAAATCTGCGGGTAAATTCGCTTCCACTATATGGTTGCGAATACTTTTCAGGGCTTCGAATCCCTGCTTTAAAGAATACAACAATTGGCTCATCTACTTATCCCTGTAATCGCCGATACAGCGCCCATTCCATTGCGCTGTTTCTACTCTCGAGTGTCAGATTAAACAAAGGGTTATTTATTGTAAATAACAAATTTCAAACAACGATTTATATCAAAAACATTGGCGTGTTTTTGATACCACCTCTTATACCTCAGAGGCGTAAACCAAACTTATTGACTGACTTACAGTTCACTTTATCCCCTAAAGAAACACAAAACAAAAACGCTCTGCGGTTAGGCAGAGCGTTTGCGGATAAAACCGTGTGATAAAAGGCGTTTAGTCCTTTAAATCCTTTTCCATATCTTCGTAGGAAGTATGGCGAACGTCTTTACCTTTCACATAGTAAATAATGTATTCGCAGATATTTTTACAACGATCGCCGACACGCTCAACGGCACGGGCTGCCCAGAGTACGTCTAATACATCGGGGATTGAGCGTGGGTCTTCCATCATGTAGGTCATTAATTGACGGATAATGCCTTCGTATTCACGGTCGAGCTTGGCATCTTCTTTGTGAAGTTCCAGCGCCGAATCGGCATCCATACGGGCTAAGGCATCGAGCGTTGCGTGCAGCATACGAATCGCATGGCGGCCCATATTTTCAATGCTGACTAATAACGGTTGCTGATTATTCAAACGCTTATCTAATGCGGCCTTGGCAATACGCACACAGGCGTCACCGATACGCTCAAGATCGGCAATCGATTTTGAAATCGCGATGATCAAACGTAAGTCGCTCGCCGCCGGTTGGCGTTTAGCGATAATGCGGGTGCATTCTTCGTCAATCGAGACTTCCATGCCGTTCACTTTGTGATCGCCGGTGATCACCTTTTGCGCTAATTCAGCATCTAAGGTGCTTAAGGCGTCGATGGCTTGCTCTAACTGACGCTCAACCAAGCCACCCATGGCGAGTACACGGTTACGGATATCATCTAACTCGGCGTTAAATTGCCCAGAGATATGTTTGTTTAAATTCATATTTTCCATTTGGCCAACCTTTTACTCAACTGTATCAACGCCTAGATGGAGTTTGCAATGTTTAACTCTGTTCTAGGCGGTGGCTTATTTCGTTAATCGCTTATCACTCACATCACCACTGCCAAAGGCAAAGTGATTAACCGTAACGGCCGGTAATGTAATCTTCGGTCTTACGTTTTTTCGGTGTGGTGAAAATGGTGTTGGTATCGGCGTATTCCACCAATTCGCCCATATACATAAAGGCTGTTTGGTCCGACACCCGCGCCGCCTGTTGCATGTTGTGGGTCACGATAACCACTGTGTACTTAGTCTTAAGCTCGGTGATCAGCTCTTCGATGGTTAAGGTTGAAATCGGGTCGAGGGCCGAAGTCGGTTCGTCGAGCAGTAATACTTCTGGCTCGATGGCAATCGCACGGGCAATGACCAGACGTTGCTGCTGACCACCGGATAAGCCAAAGGCGTTATCGTGCAGACGGTCTTTCACTTCATCCCAAATCGCTGCACCCCGTAGCGAACGCTCGGCCGCTTCGTCGAGTTCTCGGCGGTTGTTAATGCCCTGCAGACGCAGACCATAAACCACGTTTTCGTAAATCGACTTAGGGAATGGGTTAGGACGCTGGAACACCATACCTACGTTGCGGCGCAGGGCGGCAACGTCGATTTTTTTGTCATAAATATTTTGACCGTGCAGCAAAATCTCGCCGTCGATATGGCAGTTGTCTACCAGATCGTTCATGCGGTTAATGCAGCGCAATAAGGTGGATTTACCGCAGCCGCTGGGGCCGATAAACGCCGTAACTTGCTTCTTTGGGATCTTCATCGACACATTAAACAGCGCTTGCTTGTCGCCATAGCGCAGGTCTAAGTTGCGGATCTCCAGTGCGGTATCGTTCTGGCTCAAGTTTGCTAAGTCAAAGTTGTTGGTTTTCATGGCTGTCGAATCTATAGAAATCATATTCAGTCCTAATACTTTCAGGATAATCGCTGATTAATGCTCAAGCGAACGATATTTTTCACGTAAGTGGTTACGCACACTAATCGCGGTTAAGTTCAGTGCCACAATCACTGTTACCAGCAAGAAGGAGGTGGCGTATACCAGAGGACGTGCCGCTTCAACGTTAGGACTCTGGAAGCCCACATCGTAAATATGGAACCCTAAGTGCATGAATTTACGCTCTAAATGCACAAACGGGAAGTTTAAGTCCAGTGGCAATGTCGGTGCTAATTTCACTACACCCACCAGCATTAACGGTGCTACCTCACCCGCAGCGCGGGCCACGGCTAAAATCAGACCCGTCATAATCGCAGGGCTTGCCATCGGGATTACAATCCGCCACAGGGTTTCGGCCTTAGTCGCGCCCAGTGCCAAACTACCTTGACGCACCGCGCTAGGAATACGGCTTAAGCCTTCTTCTGTCGATACAATCACCACTGGCAGGGTCAGAATCGCTAATGTCAGCGCCGACCAAATCACCCCTGGCGAACCAAAGGTCGGTGATGGTAAGGCTTCGGCGTAAAACAGTTGGTCAATCGAGCCACCCATCATGTATACGAAGAACCCTAAACCAAATACCCCGTACACAATCGATGGCACACCCGCTAAGTTGATTACCGCAATGCGGATCATCTTAGTGATTGGGCCTTTTTTGGCATATTCGTGTAGGTAGATTGCGGCAATCACCCCGAATGGCGTCACGATAATCGCCATTAACAGCACCATAAACACGGTACCGAAAATCGCAGGGAACACGCCGCCCTCGGTGTTGGCTTCGCGTGGGTCGTCGCTGACAAAGCGGCCAAGCCCGACAAACCATTTGCCGATTTTACCCATCAAGCCTAAGTGGTTGACGTAGGTGACATCGAGAACCGAATCCAGCTTAAGTTCAACCTCAACACCACGCATATCGCGCACGATAACAGAGTCGCGAGCCGCTTCATCACGCAGGGCAAACAGCTCTTTTTCAAGCACATGGTATTCTTTTTGGAGCGCTTCCTTCGCGGCCGCTAACTCCAGCTTACGGCTATCGGTCAGCTCACCATCTAACTCGTAACGGCGCTCTTTTAAACGCAGTTTCTCGATGTTGTAGTTAATCGCACCAATATCTTGTTTTTGCAGTGATAACGCTTTGTCAGACAGGGCAACGGCACGGTCGATATGCTCCATTAAAGAGGATTCAAGCGCATCGTTTTTCAGCTCTAAGCGTTTACCGTTTTCAATTACGGCCACAGGGTAGCCATAAAAGTTACCGTTTTTAGCACGCTCGAGCATGGCCACATCGGCAGGCTCGCTACGGCTGATAATGTCTGTTGCTAAAATCCAGCGGAAATCTAAGCCCACAAACTCACGGTTACCGGTTTTCACTAAGTAACGCGTCACAAACTCACCGGGTGGCTGTTTAAACACATGGCCCGCAGCGGTTAAGCGTTCGGTTGGCACTTCTTCCCTATCGTAAATCTCACCGATTAAGGTTGAACGTGCGCCTGTGTTATCTTCGAGTTCCCATTGATAAATCGTTGCAGGCCAAAAGTAACTTAATCCGCGCCATGCAATGAGCAGTAACAGGCCTAATACTGCAATCAAACTGATGCTCACCGCGCCACCTGTCATCCAAATCCATGGCGAGCCTGATTTTACCCACTTACCCATTGCACAAACCTCTCAAGGTCATTGGCGAAATAGTATTTAGTATCATTATCTTATCTCCATTACAGCGAGCTATAGCGGTCACGCAGACGCTGTCTTACCACTTCGGCAATCGTGTTAAAGAAGAAGGTAAATACGAACAGAACGAAGGCCGCGAGGAACAGCACACGGTAGTGCGAGCTGCCAATCGCCGACTCTGGCATTTCCACCGCGATGTTAGCCGCCAGCGTACGCATACCTTCAAACACGCTCCATTCCATGATGGCGGTGTTACCCGTTGCCATCAGTACGATCATGGTTTCACCCACAGCGCGGCCAAGACCCATCATGACCGCAGAGAAAATCCCTGGGCTTGCGGTCAACAGCACAACACGTGTCAGGGTTTGCCAAGGCGTCGCGCCCAGCGCCAAACTGCCGTTGGATAAATGGCGTGGCACAGAGAAAATCGCGTCTTCGGCAATAGAGAAAATCGTTGGAATAACCGCAAAGCCCATGGCGATACCCACTACCAGCGCGTTACGTTGGTCGAAGGTGATGCCTAATTCGTTAGTGATAAATTGACGAGTGTTACCATCGAACAGCGCCACTTCGATCATCGGGCTAATGGCAAAGGAGAACCAACCCACAAAGCAGATAACCGGAATAAGCATCAGCTCTTGATAGACTTCAGGCAGACGTTGTTTCCAAGTGCCGGGTAATTTGCTCCAAGAGTACGCCGACACCAGAATCGCCGTCGGCAGCAGGATCAGCAGAATTAAGATGCCCGGCAAGTGCTCTTCAATCAGCGGTGCTAACCAAAGTCCGGCGAGGAAACCTAAGATAACCGTCGGTAAGGCTTCCATGATTTCAATCGTTGGCTTAACAATGCCGCGCACCTTTGGCGACATAAAGTAAGCAGTATAGATGGCGCCCGCAATCGCTAATGGCACGGCAAACAGCATGGCGTAGAACGCCGCCTTCATGGTGCCGTAGGCCAATGGCATTAAGCTGAGTTTGGCTTCAAAGTCATCGCTACCCGAGGTGGATTGCCACACAAACTTAGGCTCTGGGTAACCTTCGTACCACACCTTATTCCACAGCGCGCTCCAAGACACTTCTGGGTGCGAGTTTTCCACGTGGAAGATATTCAGTTGTTTGTTCGCTTCAACCACTAGGCCGTTAGAACGTGGGCTAAAGCCCATCACGCCTGGGTTTTTAAGGTCAAACTTTTCATCAAACAGTTCGCGCTCACTGGTGGTGTACAGGAGTGATAACTCACCCTCTGGGCTCACCACGGCAAAGCTTTTACGGTAGAACTCAGAGGCAATCGAGGCCACTGGCGCTAAGTCGGTAAACTCACGGATCTCTTTGTATAAACGGCCTTTTGGACCATTCACTTGGAAGTACTGGGTCACCACACCTGAGTCATAGCTCACCAGAATCGAGCTGGCACCGGCGAGTAAGGCAATATTGTTAACCTTAGACTTTTCCTTTTCCGCATCAATCACCTGCATTAAATCCAGGCTCTCAACATCACGGATATTGTAGATAAACACCTTGTTGCCCATTTGCAGCATCAATTGGCGTTGGTCTGGCGTCATCAACTGGTGTGCAACTTTTTTAGGTGCATCGGGCAGTAGTGCGCCCGTGGTCGTCCATTCCACCTCTTCGGTCATCATGTTTTCTTGACCTTCGAGACGGCTTAAACGCCAAGCACCATTGTCATCTTGATAGGCGAAGCTGATTTTATCGTTGCTGTAACTAAAGGCTAAATGATGGATAGCGCTGCCCGATTCATCGATAGTGATCGGCGCTTCACCCGCGCTGTAACGCAGTTTTGGGGTAATAAGGCGCTTGTTGTTAGGGTAACTTAAGCCAAACTCAATCCCTACGATTAAGGCTTGACCGTTACTTAAACCCAGTGCGAAGCGTTGCTCACTCGGCGCGGCAATCGCGGCGCTGGTTACGCTCACACCCGCAGGTAATGGCGGTGTAAAACTGGAGAGTAAACTGCCATCGGCAACAGTGTAGAAATCCACTTGGCCATCGGCGGCCACGCGATACATAACCTCATTTTGCTCGTCGGCACCGACCATCAGGGTCGCGACTTCAGCATGTTGATAACTCACGCTTTTAACGGGAGTCACATCCGCGCTGTCGAAAATGGGTTTAATCACGTACAGCAAATAGAAGAAGATCAACAATAAGGCGACAAACACCATAGTGCCGCCAATCGTGACCCCAATTTGAGCCGCTTTATCCTTAAATGCCCTGCGACTTGAACGTCCGCCTTTCAGCATACTTTGCGGCGCAGAACCAGGTTGAATGACCTGACTTTCCATTAAGAACCTCTATTATTAAAGCCTGTGAGTTTTTTCGCTAGGAATTGCGAAATGCTATGCTTACACTGTTTGAGCATAAACTGAGCAATAACAACACCCTTCATTCTAAGTGCGTTGAATTATATGACGCAAAGATGACAGTTGTGTTACACCCGATTTTAAAACAGGTGCCTTTTACAAAAAATAGGAGTCAGTCGCCATGCTACGATATTTAATCACGCTTCAAGCACCTGATAGAAAAGGATTAGTCGAGCAAATCGCCCACGCCGTGAGTCGCCATGGCGGCAACTGGTTAGACTCAGAGTTGCGCCATATCGACGGAATCTTTGCCGCCATATTGTTACTCGAGGTGCCTTCCCTGAAAATGGACGAGCTGATTGAAGCCTTGGAATGTATCGACGGCCTCACCCTCACCTATTCAAAAACCTCGGTCGCCCTCAAACCCGTTAAGCGGCTCACCTACAGCCTAGTGTCCTACGACAGACCCGGATTAGTGCTGGATATTTCCAATCGCATCACCGCCCTTGGTATCAATATCGAACAGTTTAGCAGCCAGTTTGAGACCGCAGGCCATACCGGCATCGCCCTGTTTCGCGCCACCATTGGCTTAGGTTTAACTGACCTCGCCCAAGAGGAACAGCTAGTGCAGTCCCTCTACTCCCTCGGTGATGACTTAGTGCTGGATAAACTCAGCCGTTAACCCTCAACACCTTCAACAAAAAACGCCGCAGGCACTCCCAGCGGCGTTTTTTATGGCGAGTTAACTGACTTTCTGGTGCCGAGACTTAATTAAATAGCGCAGCGGCACTTGGGAAATCAACATCCCCAGCAGCATCAAGCCGCACCCAAACAAGGCGCGCAGTCCTAAGCTTTCACCAAGGAACAGAATACCGCCGATGGCCGCAAACACGGTTTCTAAACTCAAAATAATCGCCGCGTGCGCAGGATGAGCATGCTTTTGCGCCAGCACCTGCAAAGTGTAGGCAATACCCACTGAAATCAGCCCCGCGTAGGCCAGTGAGCCCCAAGCAGCAATCACCTTATCGACAGTCGTGACCTCTATGGCCGCCGACACCAGTAGGCTTAACACGCCGCACACCAAAAATTGCATCATGGCGAGTAACACGGGCGAAATCCGCTTGGCAAAATGATCCACCGCCAAAATATGCATCGCCCAAAACAGTGCGCCAATCAATTGCAGCGTATCGCCATAACCGAGGTGAAAGCCGTCTTTAATGCTTAAAAAATACAGCCCCACCACGGCGATACCACAGCCCACCCAGGTATTGGCGCCGGTAGCATGTTTCAGGGCTAAGCCCAATATCGGCACTAACACGATATAAAGCCCAGTGATAAAGCCCGCGTTAGCGGCCGTGGTATAAAGCAATCCCACCTGTTGTAGCGATGCGCCAGCAAATAACAGTCCGCCCACCGCAACACAACCAATGGCAAAGTCTTTGGGCGTACCGAGATGAATTTTACCCTGCCGAGCCAAGTACCACACCAGAGGAACGAGTGACACAGTGCCAATTAAGAAACGTAGCCCGTTGAATGCAAAGGGCGATAAATGCTCCATCCCTAAGGTTTGGGCAACAAAGCCAAAGCCCCAAATTGCGGCGGCGAGCAGGAGTAAAAAATTGGCTGGCAAGATACAGTCTCTATGATTAAAAAGGATGACAAGATTACCCAGATGCCGGGCGCTTGTCCAAATATGTTGCGATACTGTTAGCTTTTACACCGTGCCCTACTGGCGATTCTTGCGTTGTAGACTGTTGGCCTGACTCAAGATTTCATTTAAAAACACTGAGTCGGATTGCTTTGCCAACTGCACCGCTTTGTTTGAAGCATCAATCGCCAGAGCGGTTTGACCATCAAGATCGTAGGCGGTTGCTAAGCTATCCCAAAGCACCTCAGACATGGGAAACACCTTTGTCCCCTCCTGTAAAATCTCCACGCCCCACGCCGTTTTTTGCTCATAGCTGGCCTTGAGGCCATAGACATTGTACTGCTGCGCAGAAAGCGGAAACTCATAGCCAAAGACCGCCGTTTGCTGGTGATAGAACTGCTTTAACGCCTTTAGCGGCATCACCGCGACTTCGGGCACCGCATTCCAATTCACAAACAGCGTCTTTAATGCCTCAACATTGCCGATAAGCGGGGTGCTATCATGGGTTTCTTCGGGGAATCGTTTATCAAACCATCGCAACATTTGGGCTGAAGGAGGCTTCACTGACGGGCTGTTACCCAAGGTATTTTGCAATTGGGTGATTTGGGCAGCAAAGGCGCTGGCCATCTCGTTGGGTTCACTGGCGATACTCAAAAACCAGCGCATGGGGTCAAGCTCTCAATCGAGAATTCCTATCTAAACTCGGCGGGATAATCTTGTATACTGCACACCACGCAATGACGAATGCATAAGTGCGCTGGATGCCTTACCAAACCCAGTGACACCATAAAAAACTAGGAACACCTATGTTAGGAACGCTAAAAAAGCTGCGCGCACACTTAGATGAGGCGCAACAAGTACAGTATCAACTGGTTGTTGGCGACGAGTTGCTGCCACTGAATCCCTTAATTGGCAAGCCGCTGACCCTGACCCACACGGGTAACATCTTCTGCTGTAACTGCGGCAAAAAGACCAAAAAGAGCTATTCGCAAGGCCATTGCTTTGTGTGTATGCAAAAGCTCGCCAGTTGCGATATGTGCATTATGAAGCCCGAAACCTGTCACTTTGACCAAGGTACTTGCCGCGAGCCAGAGTGGGCACAAAGCCATTGTTTTGTGCCGCATTATGTTTATCTATCCAATACTTCAGGTATCAAAGTCGGTATCACTCGCCACACGCAATTGCCTACTCGCTGGATAGATCAAGGCGCGACTCAAGGTTTACCGATTTTTAAAGTGTCGACACGACAACTCTCGGGTCTAGTGGAAGTGGAGTTAGCCAAACTCATCAACGATAAAACCCACTGGCAAACCATGCTTAAGGGCCACGCCGACGATATCGATTTAAATGCTAAGGCGGCGGAACTGATCCCGCAAATTGAGGCTAAGTTGCACGAAATCGGCATGCAAAAAGGCGATTACAGTATAGAACGTTTAGATGAAACGATTCAGTCGATTCACTATCCCATCGACACCTTTCCGAAGAAGATCACTTCCCACAACTTCGATAAAAATGAGGTGGTAAGCGGGATTTTACAGGGGATTAAAGGTCAGTATCTGATCTTCGATACCGGCGTGATTAACATTCGTAAATTCACGGCCTATGAAGTGAGTGTAGGGTTAACTGACTAAGATCAGGTAAAACTCTCGTTGATTGAGTGTGTTGAGCGCCGCTATGGTAGTCAGCACACTTATTGCTCTTATTGCAAAACCGTGAGATGAGCCAAGTGAAGCGGCTAGATAGCTTCACTTGGCATAGAAGCGTTGTGCAAAGCTTAAGCCCCACGCAACGCTCACCATTCTTGGATAAGCCTGATGTAGATGAGATTGAAGCAATCGAACTGAGGCTTTGCCCTAACCCACTTGCGCTGCCATATGAACAAGTTCCCAGATATGTCCGTCGGGATCTTCAAACGCGTGGCCATACATAAATCCTTGATCCTGCGCTTGACGATAGGCTTTGCCGCCATGCTGCTCGGCAAGCTTGACCAAGTGATCGACACGCTCCCGACTGTCGCAGTCTAGGCAATTGAGCACTTCTGTCGTGGTGCGGGCATCGGCAATCGCCTTATCGGTAAAACCAGCGAAAAAAGGCTTCGCCAGCAGCATTACATAAATATTGTCGGCAATCACCACGCAAGCAGCCTGCTCATTGCTGTATTGCTCATTGATACCAAATCCTAGGCCAGCGTAAAAAACCCGTGATTGTTGAACACTTTCAACCGCTAAATTAACAAAGATACTTTGTGCCATCATAATCTCCCTTTATAAATCCTCTGCGGACGTCACATCCTGTCCTGTAAAAATACCTGTAACTGTAAATAGCTCAGAGAACAGTCTAGCCAATCATTGCGGCATCCTAAACCTATATTCCCACAAGAGCATAAGGCGAGTATCTTACTCGCCTTATGGGGATACCTTATGACAATGTTCTTAAGTTTTCAGCTTCAGTCTTAAGCCTGTCAGTTTATAACCTTCTCCTTATAGCTATATGTTTATAACTATCTGTTTATAAGAGTCAGTTTGCAACCGAGCTGGGATAACCGCACTATTGCACCGCATGGGTGACGGGCAGCGATAACAGCATTTCATCGATTAAACCATCGAAGCGGGCCTTAACTTCGTCCATATCTTTAATGTTGGCAAAGCCTTGGGCAAGGACTCGCCAGACCATTTCTGTGGGTTGGCCTGCGACTCCCGTCGGCTTAAAAAAGCTAATCAGCACAGAGCCTTTATCGTACTTTTTAGGATCAACACCTTGGTTTGACAACCCTGGCACTAGGCCTGCAGCGGCGAGTATCTGCTCGTCCGACATTTGTGTGCCCATGGCAACGCCAAACCCCACTTGAAAGTCAGCAAGCTGCGGATCTTCGACCCAGCGATACCCTTTTGTCAGCAGCACTTTTTTCAGCGTATCTTGCATATGCTGCTGCACTTGCTGTTTATCGAGTCGACTGTCAACAAAGATCTTCTGTAGGGTGGGATGCCAGGTATAGGTCATGGCACTCGGCGGTAATAGGCTCAAATCCCCCGAAGTCACAATCGTGGTTCGCAGCGCCTGCGAATCATCCACACTCACACAGGCCGTCAGCGCGGCCAAACTGATGGTTAATAGCGTCAAGAAACGCCCAATGGTTTGTGATAAATACATGCTCTTTCCTTTATTGCGATTTTTACAGCTTAAGGATAGTTGCTATTTCTCAGACTGAAAGTCGATATGCATCATAGTGTTAAATCATGGTCATCGACAAGGATTGCGGCAAAATAGCAGCAAGGCACTCAACTCCGGCCCATGCGTTATGATTTGTTACTTTATAAAGCCCACAGGGCGTATAGGCGCGGCCCAATTTACCCGCTAGAATGCCTCGCCTAGCGTCCGTACCGACTCGTGCCACTAGGCGACAAATTCAGTCACAATCACAATGCCAAAAACGACAACAAAAGGTGTGAAATAGATCTATGGAGTTAATACTCGCTATCGCGTTGTTTGCCTTCTCATCGGGGATCACCCCAGGGCCTAACAACATTATGCTGATGACCTCGGGGGTCAACTTTGGCGTTAAACGTAGTATTCCGCATCTGATGGGGATTAGCCTTGGATTTCCTACTATGATCCTCGCCATCGGCCTAGGCTTAAGCGCCCTATTTCAAGCCTATCCGATTATCCACCAAGTGATTAAAGTGATTGGGATTGTGTATCTCCTGTACCTATCGTGGCTAATTGCCAACAGCAGTAGCAAGATGGAGGGCAAGAGCATCGCTAAACCCTTTAGCTTTCTGCAAGCCGCAGCATTTCAATGGGTTAACCCCAAAGGCTGGATTATGGCCGTGGGCGCGATTGCCACTTTTACCTCGGTGCAACAGGATCTCACACCGCAAGTAGTTACTATCGCCACAGTGTTTTTATGTGTGGCCTTTCCCTGCGCCGTGGTCTGGCTTGGGTTTGGTGTGGCGCTTAAACGTATTTTGAAAAACGAGCGCCAGCAGAAGATCTTTAATATCACTATGGCCATCTTGCTTGTGGCGTCTATCATCCCTATGATCGCCCCCTAATTTTGGCCGTAAGAGTTAAGCACTAGCATGAATGAGATAGATCTGATCATTGAACAAACCGATAACTGGGTGAAAAAAGTGATCATGAAATACAATATTTGCCCCTTCGCCAGACGTGAGGTCGAGCGCGGCAGTATTCGCTATCTCGTTGTTGAACAAACCAAAGTCAAGCTAGTGCTTAAGGCCTTGATTGAAGAATGCCAATATCTAGATGCCCATCCCGAAGCCGAAACCACGCTGTTTATTCTGCCGCGGGGTTTTGAGGGCTTTTACACTTACCTCGATCTCGTCGATATGGCGAACGACGCCTTATTCGACAACGACTATGAAGGCGTGTATCAACTCGCGCATTTTCATCCCGACTATTGCTTCGAGGATGAACCACAGGATTCTGCGGCCAATTTTACCAACCGCGCCCCCTACCCAACCCTGCATATAATTCGCGAGGCCAGTATGGAGTTAGCCCTTGCTAACTACAACGACCCCGAATCGATTCCCGAGCGCAATATTCAATTTTGTGAGCGTAAAGGCAGCGAATTTTTTATTAAATTACTCGCAGAGTGCATGGGGAAATAGTCTCATCGCGGCGAAAGAACATGCGCCGCATCGCAATCTGCTCATTGCTTACAACAAAGGAATGTAATCACGATGGACTTGCTCATCCCACCAGCATTAAAGCCATGGTTAGGTTCTGGTATTCCTGAATCACGCCAACTGGATATAGGCTTCGCTCTATTCGAATTTCCAAGATTTGAAGACTTAATCGATTTTCAAATGGGTTATCGCTGGCACGGTATCACTCAAATGCGGGAACCTGCTTGGGATGATAATTGGTTAGTACTGGCAAGCTCCCATGGCGATCCCTTAATTTATCATTTAAAGAATGGGTGCATTCTTTTCGCTCGCCATGGAATGGGCCGTTGGGCGCCCCGCCTTCTTTTTACAGATTTAGCCCAAATGTCTCTCTGCTTTAATGCCTTAGCAACACTCATCACCCACGCAGGCGATGCCCTTTTTGATGATGACTACAATATCCAACCAAATTATGTTGAGTTAATTAAATCGGAAATTGTTCATCATGTGGGCCTCGAACAAGGGAAGCAGATCATCGAGCAATTGGAGATCAGAGCCTACGCTTAAAGTAGGCTGGCGATGATTCAATAAGGGTAAATGTCATTCTGCACATTCCACTCTATCGGCCAAGATATCGGCAACATCTTCATCATGGTCGATACTAAAGGCGATAAAGTCATCAGTCTTAGGTATCGCTTGATACACTTCCGTCTGAGTAAACTGCAGTAGGCATTCGGAAAATATCGAACGTATTTGCCCCACTATGGCTTCCCACTCGCTAAAGTCATCCTCGGGTAAACGCTGTTGAATCACCTGCAACTCGTCCTCTGAAAGCACATAAAGCGTACTCACACATTGATATTCCCAGTCCCCCGTATTGAACTTAAGCTCTTGGATGGCTTCAGGGTTTTGGTATGACGTAGCCCATTTCCCTGACTGGTAATAGGCTAAGCAACGCTGGAAATCCAATTCAGTATTAAAACAAAGATTTAACTCTGCGTATTCTGCATTTGTATCGAAGGCGAAGGCATAAAAGGTTTTATCAGGATGGCTTAATAAAAACCGCTCAACCTCCACTGTTGTAAACCGCATTATCTCGGCTTTGATCCGTGTAACAAGCTGATCATCTAATGGCATAGAGATTTTTCACCTAAACATATCCTTTGAAGTTACGTCGTATCACTCAGCTTAAGCCGGCCTTATCCGCTCGACGTTTGTGCCACATTTTACGATTAGAGCATGAAGATGAAGTCCAATTACAGGATTTGTGCGCTCCATTTCTCATTGCCATAGCGACGATTCTTATAGCTATCGATACGCCATTCATCGGCCTTTTTAAGGACGATAAACAGATACTCATCTTCGAAGTGAGTGTTGGTTTTGATATAGATTTCGGCTCTGCTCTTATGTTTTAAGTTAACGAGCAGCTCAAGGGGATGGTCACAACCATTAAACTTTGAAGGAAAACCAAAGGAGTTGCGAACTTTACCGCCGTAAACACGGGGCTTATCGGTACAAAACGCATCGAATAAGGGGGGAGATTTGTTCATTGAGCAGTGCAAACCAGTCGGTTTGCTCCGCATAGTGAAACTCAGTTTCGGGCACGGCCTTTCTTAAAGCTTCTTCCTCTGCTTGCAGTTTGGCATAGAGATTATTTTCGATCTCATTCCAGCTTTGGCAGAAAGATAACACATGCTGTGTTAAATACGCTTTTAATTCAATCTCATCCATGTCGATTATCTCGTCCTCTTCTTGGGTCACAGGCGGCGACACTATAACCAAACGGCCTGTCGGTCACAAGTTTTGATTTCTGCCAGCATAGATAAAAAACATAGTGATAATTCATTAGCTTAGAGTGAATTAGCCAATCTATTCTCCCCAATATGGCTTGGCTGTTAACGCTACCATGATTGTCATTCTTTGTTTACAGCTCAAAATGTTTACAAATTGCTACCTTTGTTATTTATTTGTTAAATGCAAATTCCTGTGTTAGGTTGAAATCGCCTAAGTCAGCAGACGCCCGTCTGTCCATAGGAGCGCAAGTAGATGCTCCGTGTCGCTTAGGTCTTACAACCTTGATAACAAATGGAGCAAGCACAATGAAATTAACCAAAATCGCGAGTGCCGTTATTGCCTTATCTGTGGGCGTTATTGCCCAAGCCCATGCCGACGATAATCGTTATGTCATCCAAGTCGAAGCGGGTCATGCAGGCATTGTGAAGGCACTGGCTAAAAAATTAGGTGCTGAAATCAATCTTGAAGGGGATGAATTTATTGCAGCGACTTTTACCGGTAAAGATCTCGCCCAAGTAAAAGGCCTGTTAAACAATCCACATATCACCCTGATTGAAGAAGACGTTCGCCGCCATCCTATGGCGCTGTATAACGACGATGCGGGCAATCCAATGACCCAGCAAGTCACGCCATATGCGGTATATCAATCCCAT
The DNA here is from genome assembly GCF_003129585.1 of Shewanella sp. BC20. Classification (NCBI taxonomy): domain Bacteria; kingdom Pseudomonadati; phylum Pseudomonadota; class Gammaproteobacteria; order Alteromonadales; family Shewanellaceae; genus Shewanella; species Shewanella sp. BC20. Next base: position 54,114 of record NZ_NHRI01000001.1, read on the forward strand.
GCCAACGAAGTGACCTTTAACCCAAATGCGGGCATGAAGGTGTGTATTATTGACTCTGGTTTAGATAGCTCAAACCCTGACTTTAACTGGAACAACATCACTGGCGACAACGACCCTGGCACGGGTAACTGGTTCCAAAATGGTGGCCCACACGGCACTCACGTGGCGGGTACTATTGGTGCGGCAGACAACAATATCGGTGTAGTCGGTATGGCGCCTGGCGTACCTATGCACATCGTAAAAGTATTCAACGCATCGGGCTGGGGTTACTCCTCTGACTTAGCCTATGCTGCCAACAAATGTAGCAATGCTGGCGCTAAGATCATCAGCATGAGCTTAGGTGGCGGCGCAGCTAGCAATACTGAAAAAAATGCCTTCGACGCCTTTACTGCGGCGGGTGGTTTAGTGGTCGCGGCTGCGGGTAACGACGGTAACTCAGTACGCTCTTATCCAGCGGGTTACCCATCGGTAATGATGATCGGTGCTAACGATGCCAACAATAAGATTGCCGACTTCTCCCAATACCCAAGCTGCGTGAGCGGTCGTGGAAAAAAAGCCGTCAACGATGATGGCATCTGTGTTGAAGTTACCGCAGGTGGTGTCGATACCCTATCAACCTACCCTGCAGGCATGGCAACGGCCTCAACCTTAACCGCCGATGGCGCAACAGTCGCATCATCAGCAATGGAAAACCCAGGTTCAGCCACAGGCAATACCTACTTTATGGGCACGGCTCAAGCCGTGGATTCTGGTGCGAACGGTAAGATTTGTGTTATCGATCGCGGCGTGATTTCCTTCCACGATAAAGTGCTTAACTGTGAAAACTCAGGCGGTGTCGGTGCAATTGTTATCAACAACGTCGCGGGCATGCTCTACGGCACTTTGGGTGATACCAACGCCACCACCATTCCTGCAGTTGGCGCTGCATTTGAAGATAGAGCGAGCCTAATCGCTGCACAAAACGCAACGGTTTCAATCGATTCGGTTGACTACGGCTTTATGAGCGGTACTTCAATGGCGACACCAGCAGTATCGGGTATGGCGGCACTGGTATGGTCTAACCATTCACAATGTACTGGTACACAAATCCGTAATGCACTCAAAGCAACGGCAATGGATGCGGGCACTGTGGGTAAGGATAACTACTTCGGTTATGGTATCGTCAACGCGAAAGCAGCCGATGCTTACCTCACCACCTATGGCTGCTCTGGCAAATAGTATTTGGCCAAGATAATCAGCCAAGATAATCCCAATAAAAAACCAGCACTTGTGCTGGTTTTTTATTATCGACTGGAGTTACTTAAACCAACCTTTGATACTGCTCAGCAGTGAACGGCTGTAAAAAGGCGCGCTCTTGGCTTGGCAAAATGTCGCAATTGGCTCGACGCTGTCGCCATGTAAATGATGCACCTTAATGGGCCAGCTGTCCTGCCCAAGTTGACGCTCGAGCAACTTCACATCGCCACGAATACGATTAATATCCTCTGAGTTTTCAGCGGGTAATTGGAGAACTAGGCTTAAGGCATGGTCCGACGTACTTCGAACAAAATCCAAGCGTGACGATTCCAACAGATAGGCCTTCTCGACGGCTTTATAGTTCGACAGCAACGCTTTGAGCTGGGCGAAATGCGGATACTCATGGGGCTCGATATTGCCAAATAACGAGAGTGCGCCCCTGTGCTCCACCAACTCAAGCTGTGATGACAGCATCAAGCGTACTTCGTGTGCATCCAAGGATTTCGACATATTGCTGTTAGGGTTCAGCGCCATATCGCTCCCCGATTGCAGCAACACATGGAGCAGCGTCTCGGCATCGAGCGTCATCACCCCATGGTGCGCAGTGCCTTCGCTCTTCATCAATTCGATGGCCTTATCGACGGCGGTTTGAGATGTGAAAATCGGCGTAAAAGGATGATCACTGCCATCCTCGAGGGGGACATACCACTGGGTGATGCCGATAGCCATCGCACCTTCACCCGCCTCGGGCGCCTCAGTGCTACTCTCACTCAAGATAAACAGGGTTGATTGGCTAAGTTGTTGATAAAACTCGGCCGCATACAGATTGTCTTGGAGGGCCTTCACAAAACTTTGTTCGAGTGGGGTTGTCGCTTCTAGGGTGTACAACATTGGCAAACTTCCTGTTATTAAGCGGTTCAGTCCTTTACTATCAAAGAGTTAAAAATAATTTTTAGCCATTCGATTCACACTGACCAGATTAAATCGCATGGGCATGGTAAAACATTGAGGGCGTCGAATCGAGCAAAACATCCCACAATTGGAATTAAAGCAGGCACTTAGTACTGTACCGAGCCTGCGCAGTCGCAAACTCGGCACTCAGGAGTAACTGATTGATAAGGTTAGAGACTTAATCCCCACACCTCGAAGGCATCGCGGCAAAGCTGCTCACGAAAATCTGGATGAGCGATATTGATCAGCGCCTGCGCCCGCTCGCGCAGTGAGCGGCCACGCAGGTTCGCCGCGCCATACTCGGTCACTATGTAATGCACATGGGCACGCGTCGTCACAACCCCAGCACCGGGCGATAACACAGGAGCAATGCGGGAAATCCTGCCGCCCGAGGCGGTACTTGGCAAGGCAATCACAGAGCGGCCACCTTCGGACAGCCCCGCGCCGCGAATAAAGTCCATCTGCCCGCCAACACCCGAATAAATCTTAGTGCCTATCGAATCGGCGCAGACTTGGCCAGAAAGATCGACCTGCAATGCCGAGTTAATCGCCATCACATTGGGGTTTTTACGAATGATGGCGGTATCGTTCACCTGCTCGATATCCATAAAAATGACCGCAGGATTATCATCCACATAGTCGTATAACTTCTGGCTACCTAAGGCGAAACCTGTGACCAGTTTTCCGGGGTAAAAACGTTTCTTGCTGTTGTTAATCACGCCCTTTTCGACCAACTGCAAAATCCCGTCAGAAAACAACTCGGTATGCACGCCTAAGTCTTTGTGTTCGGTCAGGCAAGACAACACTGCATCGGGAATCGCGCCAATGCCCATCTGCAAACAATCGCCATCACGCACTAATTCAGCCACGTTTTTACCTATCGCCAAACTCACGGCATCGCCGGTGGCAAAGGCATGGATGGGCAAACTGGCGCTCTGTTCATACACGGCGGCGAAACGGTCGATATGGATAAAACCATCGCCGTGGGTGCGGGGCATTTGCGGGTTGATATGGGCGATGATTTTACCCGCCACTTGGCAGGCGGCTAAGGTGGCCTCCACCGAAATCCCTAAGGAACACATGCCGTGTTTATCGGGCGGCGACACTTGAATAATCGCGGTATCGATTTTTTGCTCGCCGCTGCGGAACAGTTTAGGCACTTCCGAGAGGAAAATCGGCACATAGTCGGCGTCACCGCTTTGTAATAACGGCCGAGTCGGCACTCCACCAAAGAAACAACGATGGCGCAGATGACCACGCAAATCGGGATGACTTAAGGACTCAGCGCCTTCGGTATGTAGCTGTAATAAGGTGAGATTTTCAAGAGTGAGCGCTTGTTTTGCCAGCGCATCCAATAAGACTCTGGGGGTCGCCCCCATGGAATGGGTCCACAGGGTTTCGCCACTTTGAATGAGCGATACCGCTTCGAGGGCACTTTGACACACAATCGCAGGCATACTGAATTCCTTCGCTAAACTGATCCCCATCCCTTTGCGCATCTTGTGGCGAGGATGCGCCACACGCTTTGTGTCTCCGCTCCCCCAAGGGATCCGCAAAGCCAATACCGCAAAGGAACATTTTATTAGCAGCAGTGTAAGCGAGTTCTAAAGTAACTAACATCCATTTCAACGACTTAGTCCGATTCTTTACCAATACTTTGCGTTAAGTCAAAACTCGCACCCAAAGCGAGAGCCGTTAATCCAAACGTTTAGAGAATCGCAGGCTCGCCACCAGCAGCCCTAGGCAGGTAAAGCCAATCATCCACAAGGCATCAAATTGCAAGTCACTCACCTCGGCATCCCTCAGCACAATCGCGCGGGACATGCGCATAAAGTGCGTCGCGGGTAACGCCTCGGCAATCCACTGCGCCGCCACGGGCATGGCCTCGTAGGGGAACATAAAGCCCGACAACAGAATCGACGGCAGCAGGATAAACACCGTCATCTGCATCGACTGTAACTGGGTTTTCGCTATGGTCGAAATCACTAGGCCTAAGGTCAAACTGGCGCAGATAAACAGCATGGCCGCCAGCGCAATCGAGTCCAAACCGCCGCGGATCGGCACGGCAAACAGTAAATGTCCGGCGGTGAGAATAATGGCCAATTGCACAAAGCCCACTAATACATAAGGGGTGATTTTCCCAAGCATTAGCTCCAGCGGCCTCACCGGCGTAGTGATTAAAAACTCCATATTGCCCTGCTCTCGCTCGCGCACAATCGCGGCCGAGGTAAACATCACCATGGTCATAGTTAAAATGACCCCTAAGAGGCCGGGGACGATATTCACCACAGAACGCTGCTCAGGGTTAAAATACTGCACCACCTCAAAACTAGGGGGATTCGATTTGACCGCCCTGCCCGCAATTTCATCCAGTGGCATTTGCCTTAAACTGCGAATGGTGGAGGCAACCACAGTATCCGAGCCATCCACCAACCATTGCCCCACGGGCTCGGCAAAATAGGCCTGCCCCGCAAAGGCGGGATGTCGCACTAAACGCTCGTCGAGATCGGCGCCCAAATACAGCACGGCTTTTACTTCGCCCCGAGTAATGGCCGCATCCGCCTCGGCGGCGCTCAAATAGCGATGTTTAAAATCAACGACTTGAGTCGCTTCTACCGCTTTGACCAAGGCGCGGCTATAGGCGGAGTCGCTTAAATTCACTAAACCTGCGGGCAAATGGCGCGCATCGGTGTTGATAGCATAGCCAAACAGCATCAACTGCACTAAGGGGATCATCACTATCATGCCGAAGGTCATGCGATCCCGCGATAGCTGCCTGAGTTCTTTGACGACCACGGCCCAAATTCTACGTAGCATCTTGAGCCTCCACTGTCATGGCCTGACTGCCGTTTGGCGGTGTTAGCTGGGCACGCCCGCCCGTACAAGTGACAAACACATCCTCAAGGCTTGGGCGCACCTCGGTCAGTGCCCGCCCCGCTACCCTTGGGCTTAGCCAAGCCAGCGGATCTGCAATCGAACTTTGCACTAATACCCGTAAACGACTGCCAATCTGCGCCGCCGATAACACGTTGGCGTCGCTTATCAGTGATTGTTTAAGCTTGCGTAAATCCTCCCCCGACACTTCAATGACCCGCGCCCCCATGGCCGCCATGAGTTGTTGCGGCGAGCCGTCGGCGCGTTTTATCCCGCGCTCTAAAATCGCGAGACCATGGCAACGCTCAGCCTCATCCATATAGTGGGTCGAGACTAAAATCGTGGTGCCTTGGGCACAGAGGTCGAACAACCGCTCCCAAAACTCGCGGCGATTTTCAGGGTCGACCGCCGACGTCGGCTCATCGAGAAATAACAGCTCGGGGTGATGCAAGGTCGCGGCGGCTAAGGCTAAACGCTGTTTCTGCCCGCCACTCATGGAGCCAGCCATTTGCTTCTCGCGCCCCGCCAAATCGTACAGACTTAATAGCTCGGCCAAACGCGCCTTGGTTTGGCGACGATTCAGCCCATAAATTTGCGCCACAAACTCAAGGTTTTCCCGCACCGACAAATTGTCGTAGAGGGAGAATTTTTGCGTCATATAGCCAATGCGGCGGCGCAGTTTTTCCTCGGCGCCGGGCAAGGTTTCGCCCAGCACCCGAATATCCCCCGAGGTTGGACTCAGCAGTCCAGTTAACATCCGAATAGAGGTCGATTTACCGCAACCATTGGGGCCTAAAAATCCATAAATCGTGCCCTTAGGGATAGCTAAATCGAGATCTTCGACCGCATTGATGCCACCGAAGGCGCGGGTCATGCCGCGGGTTTCGATAGCAAACTCAGAAGCCGCGTTTGATGTTTCTGCCGCTGATGTCCCAGCGACGGATATCCCTGCTGAAGCCTGTTGAGCACTCATGGCAGCAGTACCTCAAGGGCCATTCCCGTGGGTAAATCCTCTCCCTCTGGCGCAATATCGATATCGGTGAGATACATCAGTCGTGCCCTATCACGTTCATTTAACGCATAAAAAGGAGTGTAAGCCGGTTGACTGCGAATATTACGCACTGTGCCTGCAATAGGCTGGGTGCGACCATCGACAAGGATCTTCACTTGGCTCCCCGCTTTGACCCTATCGAGCCAAGTTGCTGGCAGATATACCCGTACATAGGGATGTTCAATTGCCAATAAACCAATAAGTTGGCTACCTGCGACCACCCTGTCCCCCACCCGCCAAGGCAAGGTATCCACCACTGCGGGTCTTGCTGCCACTAGGCTTAAATCCTTGAGGGCTTTTTGCTCCTGCGCCACGCCTGCCATCGCCGCCTCGACTGCGGCTCTGGCTTGCTCGAGTTGCTCACTACGGGTGCCGTTTTGCAGCAGTCTAAGGCTCTGCTCGGCTTCGGCCTGCTTGGCAAGGCTGGTATCACGCGCCGCGCGCGCCGCATCTAAGTCCGCTTGGCTGAGCACCTTAGTCTTAAATAACTGTTGCGTACGCTCAAAATTCTGCCGCGCTTCTTTCACGCTGGCATTGGCGCCATCGAGGGCCGCGCGGGCTTTATCTATGTCTTCCGAGCGAGCCCCCGTCACGGCTTCTTCCAGCTTGGCCTGCGCCTGTTTAAGCTCGGCCTGACGCTGGCCAAGGCGCGCCTGAGCGGCTGTGCTGTCCAACTCGAGTAACACTTCCCCCGCCTGCACTTGCTGGCCTTCGACCACATTAATCCGATTAATCAGCTCCCCCACGGGGGCGGTGAGGGTTAACCTGTCGCGCTCGACGGTGCCCAGCACGCGGGGCGATTCATCGCCGCAGGCCGTCAATTGCAATAACAGCGCCGCGCCCAATAGACTCGCCACCAGCTTGCCCCATCCTCGGGGAGAAGGTTGCCGCACCTTAACTGACCTAACTGTTAACCTATTGGTTAAAATCATAATTCACTCCTAGGTTCACGCATCACCCCCTGCGTAAATACCTGCATATTGTGTAGCGCTAACCGTTGTAAATCCGTGCCACTGGTACTAAAGAGGCCAAACTGACGCATCAATACCGGAGGCGCGATCAGCGGAAACACCATCAAACTGACAAAACTGAGTCGCACAAAATTCGGATCTAGCCCCTCCTTGAGAATGCCAGCGCTAACAAATGAGGCTTCGAGCCATTGGCGCGAGAGGGACAGCATTTGCTCAAACACAGACAGCATGATCCGATAGGCTTCGGTGCCATCACTCTCCTGCAGCACACGGACAATCAATCGCGGTAATCCGGGGTTGGGCGCCATCACCCGATAATAGGTTTGCATTAAATCGCCCACATTATTAGGCGCTTGCGCCGTGGACACTTCTCGTAAACGGGTAATCACAGGCTCGAGGGTTTCTCGCACCATCTGCTCAAACAGCCCAGCCTTAGAGCCAAAGTAATAACGGATAAGCGCCGCATCCACCTCGGCCACTCGAGCAATTTCACGGGTCGACACTGTGGGATAACTGCGTTCACTAAAGAGGCTGACGGCGGCGGTGATCAGCCGTTGGCGCGCATCTGAGTTGCCCTTAGGGCGGCCTGCCGCCTGAGAGGTGTCGGCATGGGTAGCAAATGGAACCACCCCACGGGGGCGGCTGGGAATAAGCGACATAACCAGCTCCAGCAGAATTCATCTATTGATGAATATACTGAAAAGCTGCTGGAAAAGGCAGCAGTTAAATTCCTCATTTTGATTCAAATTGAGGAATTTAACCTAAAAGGCTTAAGGTAGAGGTTTCAGCCGCTTAAGCCACTTTTACCTCTCACTCAACGGCTTAAACGCAGGAGTTGAGCTTAAGGCTCAGGGTTCAAGGCTGAGATTTTAGGCTACAGCTTACGCCCCTTTAACGATGGCGCTTAAACGTGCGATAAATTGCTGCACAGCTTCAAGGGTATCAAAACTAAACGCCAATCCGTAGTGGGTTTCGTTAAGGCTTTTATGTAAGCGCTTGGGAAAACGCGTCATTTCCGCATTGTGGTAATAGTCATACTTGGCATGTACGCCCGCTAAGGTGGCTAGTTCGCTTGAAAACACCTCAAAAGCTGGGCGAATAATCAGCTGCGCGGTTTTGCCCTCCATATGCAGATAAAATGCTTCCTTGGTTTCCGGCAACATGTATTCGGTAATGCTCTTCACCGAAAAATTGCTGCGACAATTTAGCTCGGTTAAACAGCGGCTCATTTCCTGTTGTGTAATAGCCAAAAGTGCCTCCTGAAAGTGTAAACATCTTGATATACAGAACAATAAACTGATTAGCCTATCAGTGTTAATAAAAATAATTTCCCACAGCTTTAGGCAAATTTAAACAGCTTAATACGCCATGCGTTTTATTAGCGTTTACTGATCAAGTAATTAGCGTGTCCCTCCCCCCTATTAAAACACAGTCAAAAGATTGTCGCTATGTCATTAAATTGTATGGTGAATTTTTGCTTGCTAGCAGAAAATGTTGCGACTAGGTTAATAACCCAGAGTGGAAGTCGGGCCAGTTTAACCCTCGATGCTAAAGCCTAGTAATGATGTGTTTTAGGCTTCCATTCCCAAGGTTTCGCCGTATTGATTAAACCTGACAAACGCTTGCCATGCCGAACGCTGCGACTTAACGCCATTCACCCGACACTCAATGGCCGTTAGCAATGGACTGCAAGGCCGTGCTCAATCACTAAGAGATGAGAAACACCCATGAAGATAAAAAACACCTTAATGCTCTTGGGTCTGTTAGCTGTCAGCCCCACGGTATTTGCTGCAACGGGTATCGCCTTTGTCCACGGAACGGGACACCAAACCAATGCGTTAGCCGACTATTGGACATCGGAGTTTGTTAACTCGGTGCGCCAAGGGATCCCCGTTCCCAATAATTACACTGTCATCAACTGTGACTTCGACCAATATATGTGGGAAGAAACGGCCGCTGGCTGCCTTGCCACTCAGCTCAATAGCTTTATTCAAGCCAAGAATATTGATGATTTAATCCTGCTCACCCACTCCAATGGCGGCAATGTGGTGCGCTGGATTTTATCCAACCCCACCTGGGACAGTCGTTATCCTGCGGTGATCAAAGCCACCTCCAGAGTCATCGCCCTCGCCCCCTCGAGTGGCGGCACGCCGCTGGCCGATGCGGTCAATCAAGGCAATGTGTTCGAAACCAGCCTAGGTTGGCTATTAGGTTATGGCAGCAATGCGGTCAAACAGCAGCAAGTCGGCTGGATGGCAAACTACAACAACACTTGGCTCTATGGCACCTCGGGTCGCCCAAGTTTAGGTAAACCCTTCGAGGTGGTTGTCGGTTCGGATGTGGATTCCGCCATTTGGGACAGCGACAGCTACTGCGCTGGCTATCAATATCAGGTCGCCCTCGAAACCACCCAAAACTGGCTCGATAGCTGCTCCGACGGCTTCTTAAATTGCAGCTCGCAAAAAGCCGCAGGCACAGTCTGGTTTACCGATAAACAAAAGACCCGAGGCCAAGAACCGTTAAGCCATCAGCAGAGTCGCCGTGCCTGCTTTAACTTAGACACGCTGATCCGCAACCATATTTAAGGAGCCTAACATGCAACCTTTTACACTCCGCACCTTAAGCAAAATGGTCAGCCTCGTTATCTTAGGTGGCCTGCTCGGTGCCTGTCAGGATGAGGCGCCCGCGCCAGAGCCACAAAAAGAAGCCAGCCCAATGTATGCCAAGGGTTTAACCTTAGCCGCGCCGACGCAGAGCGATCTTGTCGATACTAATATCGCCTCGCCAACCCTCGCGCCGATTAATACCAGTACCGATTACGTCAGCTTTATCACCCCTCTCTACGGCGAATACCAAGCCAGTCAGCCCATGCTTGAGCAGGCAAGCCAGAGTGATGAGTATTGGCTCAATGTCACCGGCGCCGAGCTAAATGCTGGTGTGCAACTCAACTTAAGCCAAGCGGGCAGCTTAGTGCGGATTGCGCCCCGCGGCGATGTCAGCACAGGTGCCTTAATGCATGCCGATGTCGTTTCCCCCGAGCGGGTGCAAATTCAGCGGATAGGCCAAACGCCGCAGGGGAAAAACGCCAGCCCACAAGCCACGGAATCCTTGGTTAAATCGCTGGTGAGCGCCGACGCCTTAGCCAGCGCAGGGTTAGCCGATGACTCCAGCGCACTGCAAATGTCTGAAAAGGCCACGGCCGGAGAATATCGCCTGCAAGTCAGCCAGCCCTTGGTCGCTAAGGCCAACTATCTGGTCAACGTGAAGGAAAAAGGTTCGCCCTATCAACTGAGTATCAAGGCGCCGAGCGCGATTGCGGCCGATGCCCAAACGGTTGGGGTAAAACTCGCCTTAAGCCAAAGCGACAATCAATTTGCGCCTCAGGCCAAACTCAAGCAAGCCGATGGCACAGAGCAAGCGCTGGCCATGGTGAAACAGGGAGATGAATGGCAGGCTTTAGTGCCCGCAGACTTACCGCTTGCCAGCAGCAATGCGGGGCTGAGTGAAATCGAAGTCACAGTCCAGACTCAGGTCGATGGCCGCCCAGTACAGCGCACGGTGAAAACCGCGTTTAAGTCCTTTGTGAACTCGGCCAGCATCAAACCCGAAGTGCTAACCGTCTGGGATAAAGGCGTACCAAATCAAGTCAACTTTGAGCTCGATATCGCCGAAGCGGGACGCTTTGGTTTGAGTGGCGTGCTAACGGGCACCAATGCCGAGGGTCAAAAAGTGGCGATTATGCGCACCCAAGCGGCGACTTGGTTAACGCCCGAATCCCCCAAACTCAAGCTGATGTTTGACCCAACGCTCATCCAAGCATCGGGTCTGCAACCGCCCTTCGAACTCAACGAGCTAGAGCTGCAAGACCAAGGGCAAATGGCGCGGTTAAGTTTTCAGGCCAACGCACTGGTGCTTACTCGCTAACTCAATTGAACCTAATCCCCACCCTTTTCTCCCTTCGCAACCGCTTTGAGTGCCCACCTTGGGCACTCTTTTTTTTTTGAGCACTGTCGCGAGCCAGCCACTGCGCAAGCTGCCTCAACTTAACAACAAAGGTTGCCGAGTGATAGCCAAAACCCGCAACCCTGTGATAAACAGAGTGCTAAGCCACGCAATATCGTCACAATGACGATATAAAATTTACATTGATTACCTAGGGTTATTCCTTTTAAATAACAAAGGGTCTAGGCATAATGTCAATGTTTTGACGTCATGCGAAATGATGACACTCAATGTATAAAACGCGCTAACAATAAAAATAACAGCGACTCGCGGCTCCCTATTTCCCGCCTGAGTCGATGCTCAAGCAATGGAAATCCTATGAGTGACAGCACATTTTTTTTGGGTGAATGGCAAGTTAATCCCAGCGCCAACAGCCTGCTTCTGGGTAAGCAAGTTAAACAGCTTGAGCCTAAGGCGATGGATGTGTTGTTATTTCTCTGCCAAAACGCCGGTGAAGTGGTTAGCAGCGACGAGATTGTCAGCCATTGCTGGCCGGGAGTCGACACAGGCGATAATCCACTGCACAAAATTATCAACCAGTTACGTCGCGCACTTGGCGATAGCGCCACCGAATCCCGTTACATTGAGACCATCCGCAAACGCGGTTATCGCACCTTGGCCGAGGTGCGCTTTCCCGTAGGCCACGAGGCCAGCGTCACGCCACAGACTTGGCAAGGTGGCTCGCCGTTTCCGGGCTTGCAAGCCTACAGCGCCAACTATGCCGACGTGTTCTTCGGTCGCAGCGAGCAAATTAGCACCCTGCTGAATCGCATTAGCCAACAAATCCAATTTGGCCGCGCCTTCTGCTTAATTTTGGGCCCCAGTGGTAGCGGTAAATCCTCCTTAATTAATGCTGGTGTATTGCCTAACCTCATGGCCGCCAATGGCTTTAATGGCGTCGGCGTTGTGGCCTATAGCAGCCTCGATTTTGCCGATGTCAGCAAGGGACAACTGCTCACCGATCTGGCCAGTGCCATGCTCGACTGGGAGCTAAACGACACCCCAGTCTTTGAGGGAATGAGCGCCGATACGCTTGCCGCCAAGCTTGAGCAAGATCCACAGAGCATTGTCGATATATGCAAACAAAGTCTTAAAAATCAGACCTATGCTACACCACGCTTTGCCCTATTTATCGACCGATTAGAAGTCTTATTATCATCGCCGCTGTTTAGCGACGCCGAGCGCAGCACCTTTATCGAGCTGTTAGAGCGCCTTGCCACTTCCCATGCGGTGTTGATTTTAAGTGCCTGTCGCAATGACTTTTATCCGTTGCTGGTCAACTACCCCAGTCTGATGGCAGGCAAAGCGCGCGGCGCCCATTTCGACTTAGCGCCGCCCACTCGCACCGAGCTGTTGCAAATGATCCGCCTGCCAGCCGTTGCCGCCAATTTAACTTGGGAAATCGATAGCGACACCGCCATGCCGCTCGATGAAATGCTCTGTAGCGATGCAGCCAGCAACCCAGATGCGCTGCCTATGTTGCAATACACCTTGCAGGCGCTGTATTTACAACGCAGTGACGATGACAAACTATTGGTTTCTGTGTATCGCACCTTGGGCGGTATCGAAGGCGCTATCGGTAAAAATGCCGAGCAGGCCATCTCCCATTTAACCGAGGCCGAAAAAGCTAGTCTTCCGCGGATTTTGTCCCTGTTAGTCACCCTGCGTGAGGATGAAAAATCCATCACCAGCCGTACCGCCCGCTGGTCACAGTTGCAAAGCGCGGCCGAAACCGCCCTAGTGCAAGCCATGGTCGATAGCCGCTTATTTGTGTCCCATCTGCAAAATGGTGAACCCTGTTTTAGCATCGCCCACGAAGCCCTGCTGCGTCGCTGGCCAAGGGCGACGGCATGGATCAGCGAACATAACGACAGCCTTAGCATTAAGAGCCGACTGCAGCATTTATCCCAGCGCTGGCTCAGCGAAGCCAAACACAGCGCCTATTTGCTGGCCGAGGGTAAACCCTTAAAAGAGGCCCAAAGCCTTAGGCAAAACCCCTTGTTTGACTTAGACGAGCGGGAAACCGACTTTATTGCCGCCTCCAGCAAACGCGCCACTATGCTGCGCTGGACGAGGCGCATCACAGTCGCCCTGCTGTGCGTACTCACCTTAACCTCGGTCATTATGAGCGTTCGCAGTATCGAAGCCGAAAAGCTGGCCCAGCAAAAACGCCTCGCCGCCGAAGATTTGCTCGGGTTTATGGTGGGTGACTTCGCCGATAAGATGCGCGGCATCGGCCGGATGGACTTACTCGACGGCATCAGTAATAAGGCCTTGGAATATTTCACGGATTTCTCCAGCCAAGACGATGAGAAGTACTTAAGCTTCGACGCCCGCTTCCAGCATGGGCAGACCTTAGAGGCCATGGGCGAAGTCGCCTATTCACGCAATAAAATCGATGAAGCCCGCAGCGCCCTACTCGCCGCGCAGGAAAAAATGCTGCCGCTACTCGAATTGCAGCCAGACAACTTGGCCCTGCTAAAAACCTTAGGCGCCAATGCCTTTTGGTTGGGTCAGCTTAAATATGATGTGAGTGATTGGGCATCAGCACGTCCTTTTTGGGAGCAATATTTACTATACAGTCAAACCATGTATGCCATTGCGCCAGATGATAAAGATGCGCAGATGGAGCTGTCCTATGCCCATAACTCGCTGGGTTCTGTATCAATGAACCAGCAAGAATTTGCTAAAGCACAGCAAGATTTTGAAGAATCATTACGATTAAAGTTATTGGCGCTCAAAAATGCCCCTGAAGATAGCCAACTGATTGCCGATGTGGCCAATGCGCGTTCTTGGTTAGCTAGTGCATTAACCTCCCTTGGCGATATAGATACCGCAATCAAGCTCCAAGAAGAAACTCAAAATCAATTACTCAACTCCCTAAATCAAAATGATGCCTATATGCGCGATAGATTAGCCAGTACTCTAGGCAGATTAGCTGAATTACTTGAGTACAAAGGCAATTTAAAAGCAGCACTTGAAAAATTGTTACAGGCCAAAAACTTAACAGAAAAATCTCTACTTTTAGACGCTGATAATGAAGTCTGGAAAAGAGATTTATTCTATATTCGGACAAGAATATTGTTTTTAAATAGTTTCATTAGTGACCCAAGAGTAAAAGAGACTTCTCAATCACTTTTAGAACTTTTTGACTCCAACTTTAAATCAATGGACAAACAAAGAAGAGATTATTTATATGCTAATGCATTATTCTCAGCTGCCATAAATGAAATTAAAAATAATTCACCCCTAGGCTATGACAGCCTAAAAAAATCAAATGCCATCTTCTCTGAGCTAGTAAAAAACGCCCCACAAGAAAGAAGATACATCATTGGTTTTGCAAAAACTAATATGGCAATAGTTGAAGCTAGGATGACAGTAGACAACAAAGAAGAGTATTTAACACTTTGCCAAGAAACCCAAAACATATTGCAACCATTAATAGAAAAAGATAAGAATCCCGAAATAACCATGCCTTACTTAGACTCGAAGAACTGTCAAGAAAGATAATCTTAACTCCCAAATATAATCAGTAACTGTACTTTAAAGAGGAAAATGAAATGACTACAACACAAGGCTTATCTCAGTTTATTAAAGTGAATGTCACCTTAGAAAACGGTGAACCTGAATTTATCTATACCGATGCCAGCGGTCAACAGTGCCCAGGTGATGTCACCATCACTCAAGCTGGTACTGTAACTTACTTACTCAATGACCAAACTGGTAAAGGTTTAAAATTTGTCGGTGTAGGTTTTGTGACCCCATTCGACGAAATCGTCGATGCAGTTACCATTAGTAATGATGGTATGTTAGTGCAACTCGTGGATCTCGATAGAACCCCAGGCACCACTAAATTCCAATTTGTATTAAGCAATACGGCAAATACCTTACTAATTTTAAGTCCTGATCCTGAAGTAATTAACAAGCCAAATCTATAATTAGAGCGGGACTGCTAAGCAGTCCCTTTTTTCCCTTCCCCCCCCTCTACTTGCCACAGCCAAACGCCTGAGTGTCAATTCCCCCCCTTTTAACCAATCCTTCTTTGCAAATTTGTGGATTATTTCACCTTCATACGACATTAATAGCGCCGAATCGGCGTGAATACTACCCAAAACCATTCGGAAGTTAATTTTTTATTCATTTATAAACAATAATTTAAAACAGAAGGTAAGCAGAAGGTATCTTTTCTTCCGCCAGAATAAAGTCATCCTCAGAAAAGCGCCTAGCGCAGATGATTAAAGTTCACGGAGAAAGATAACAATGACAAACTCACCGAAACTGGCTCGCCAACAACCCGCCTTATCCATTGTCGATGATGCTGCATTGCCCGCAACTCAACCTGCAAAGAGTGCCGAGCTACCGCTGAACTTTTTCGAGCATTCTTCCCTCGAGACCATTGAGCTCTTTATTCAACATTTAACCGAAGCCGTGATCTTAGTGAATGCCAATGGCTTTATCCGCTCGTGCAATCAGCGCAGTGCCGAGCTGCTCGATTGCCCGCAGGCGACTTTAAAGGGCCAAGACTGGCGCAATTTTTTGACCGAACATCATCAAGCGCGCTATGACAATCTTCTGAGCCACGATGTGCAATTAGGCACCAACTGCGGTCACCCCGTGCAGCACCCAGCGCAGGAAACTACGCTGATTTGCGCCTCTGGCAAGGCCAAAGATGTGGAGTTGTCTATCTCTTATATTCCCAGCCATGAACCAGTGTTTGTGATGGTGATGCACGATTTAACTCAGCATAAGGCGGAAAACCAAAAGCTGCGTAAGTTGGCCGCCACCGACTCCCTCACCCAACTGGCGAACCGTCGCTATTTTGATGAAATGCTGCAACAGCACTGGGAAGAATGCACCGCCAAACTGCGCCCTATCAGCGTAGTCATTATCGATGTGGATTATTTTAAGGTGTTTAATGATCAGTTCGGTCATATCCAAGGTGATGAATGCCTTAGAAAAATTGCCAAAGTGATCGCCACTATTGTGCCTATCGACATCGGCCTTGCGGCCCGTTACGGCGGCGAAGAGTTTGCGCTGATCCTGCCTAATCACAATGCCAAAATGGCGCTGACCATAGCGCAAAAAATTCAGCAAGAGATTAATAACATACGTTTTACTGACCAAGGGCTCAGGGATTATGTCTCGGTAAGCGCCAGCCAAGGGATTGCCAGTGAAGTCAATGGCCAGTTCCGTACCTCACTCGCCATGGTGTGCGCCGCCGATACCGCGCTTTACCGCGCCAAGGCCGATGGTCGTGACCGGATAAACGCCTCACTGTAGGTCGAAGCGATTGCAGCTTAAGCAATTGTCAGGGAATGAAATTAAACAAGGATGTTGCCGATGAAAACGCCGAAAACACCCCATAGCGCTTCGGATACGTTAATCAACACTGTGGCTCAAGCACAGAGCCAAGAGACAACCGCCTCAATGAATTCACTTTCCTTAACGCCATTGCCCCTCAGTCACACACTCGATGTATTTACTTTCCAGGCGTGGGTGAAAACCCTGCAGGGCGGGACTGTATTTCAATATTGCGACCAAGCCAATTATCCCAGCTTTATCGTACAAGTTACGCCACTTGGCCATATTGAGATTCGAGTTAATAGCCAGTTATTACAGATTGACACTATTTCCACCTTAGGCGGCTTAAATGATGGTTATTGGCATTTATTATCCATTACCTACCAATACCATGAATTAAGCTGTTTTATCGACGGAGATGAAATCCATTTACAACAGTATTCAATCCCCTTAACGGATGAGGCTCAATTAAAATTTGCCACGCAAACCACTACGGATTTTGATGGTGAGATAGTTAATATCAACTTGATTGAAAGCTGTTTAACAGAAGCCGAAATTTTAGATTGTTATTTACATCCACACCAACAAGCGGCGCTGATTGACAGTAATTTATATATTTATCCTAAAAAACATGCAAAGCATGAACTCCACTTAATGCCAACTCAATTGGCAAGACAGGAAGTCATGCTCATTATTTTTAATGACACCGAATATAGTTTTAATAAGCAGAACTTAAACAGCAACCACTTTAATAAGCAGCTACCCAGTATTATCCCTGCCCATGAACGCTGCGCTTATATGATTGAATCCAGCAGTGATAATTGGCCGCATTTTATTTATAAGGCGAACTATCAGGCGAAAGAAAGTGCCGATATCAAACTAAGCTTCGATATTTTAAAATCCCTCACGCCCCATCGCTCACACATTGATTTACAACTGAGCAATGAACTGGAATTTGATTGCTTTATTAGCCAGTCGACCTCGAGCCGATTAACGGCCGAGATCCGCATCAGTGAAAATGTGGTCACCCGACAAGCTAAGCATTTTATGCGCTTTATTAACGAAGTGCGCAGCCATATTGCCAGCGACCATATCATTACCGATGGCCAGTATTATGCTGAGCAGGATTTTTGGGTGAGCACGGGACAACAGATGTTGGCCTACGAAAAAGCCTGCCAACTGTTTAATCGCCGCTTGCAAAAAAAGCCCCTTGCCATCATCAAATGCCGCAGCAGCCAAGAGGTAAAACTGGTCTACAAGACGGCGGTCGATTATCACCTTGCGATTAGCGTGCGCTCCAGCGGCCATGATCACGAAGGGGAAAGTGGCGAGACCAATAGCATAGTGATCGACTTATCTTCGATGAACAGCATAGAGCTCGATCCCATCAGTGGCATTGTCGCCATTGGGCCAGGTTGTACCATGCAGGCCTTAACCCACTTTCTCGCCCAAAAGGGCTTAATGCTGCCCCACAGCACCAGCGCCTCCCATGCCTTGGCGGGCTTTATTATGGGCGGCGGTTGGGGACCTTGGTGCCGCAAATACGGCATGTGCTGCGAAAGTTTAGTGCAGGCGGAAATCGTGTTGGGCATAGGTGAAACCCAAGTGGTCTCGGCGGCCAATAAGCCCGAACTCCTTTGGGCGCTCAAGGGCGGCGGGGGCCTAAGCTATGGTATTGTGACCCGTTTTTTTGTGCAGACCTTTGCTCTGCCCCCAAGCCTGCTGAAATTTGAGCTGGAGTGGAACCCGTATCAGAAGGACAGCCAACAGCTACGAGAAACCACCCCGACCTTAAGATTATTGGAGCGTTGGGAGCAGATTATTCTGGCCGATAATCTGCCTTGCTTGCTCGGGACTAACCTTAAAATTCAAGCCAAACCCGCCCTGTTACAAGGGGTAAAACCGCCATTAAGCACTGTGATGCAGGCGCCCCAAGAGGCTAAACATAACTGCATTATGTATGGCTATTGGGAGGGCAATCCCGCAAGCCTTGCGCACTTTATTAAGGCCCAGTTTAGTGAAGTCGGTTTAAAGCCAAACCGGGTACAAATGGCGGCCATGGGCGGCTTAACCCAATCCTATGGCGATGAATTGATGGAGAGCTGGAACCGCGAAACGATTCAGGATTTACAACCCGTCTTAAACCATAGATTGGCTGAACTGCTTAATGATAAGGACATACAACTCTATAAAAATCAGCGGCAACACTCACAGGATCTACTCAGACCCGCGCCCCATAGGGTGACATCACGCTTGGCCCATGCGCAGGGACTAAAACAGGGGCACATCGCGCTTATCGACAGCCTCACCTCATCCCAACTGATTGATGGCAATCGGCAATTAGGCTTGTTTACCTATGTCACCCTAAGCGCAATTGCCGGGGATTTTTATCGCACGCTCAGTGAAGTACAAAAAAGCCAGAGCGCCTTCCCCTACAAGGAGCAGGCCTACATTATTCAGTATCAAGCATGGTGGAATAGTGAACTCCAAGAGCAAGCCTTAATGCAGGTGAACTCAGTGTATCCCCGAGTGAATAAGGCGCTCGACTGGATAGACACCTGCCGCGATGCCAGCATTGCCAATAGCTCTGGCGCCTTTATCAGCTTTAAGGACAATACCATACCGACCGCACGCTACTTTGGGCAAAATTACCAAATGTTGCAGCAGGTTAAGGCCAGTTATTGCCAAGACCCCTTAAATCATTTTCGCTCGCGTAAGTCGATTGTGTAGCTGAGGATTGATGGCTTGCTAGCGCAGTCAACCCATCAATCTCGGCTTGTGTCGGGCGGTCTGCATCTTTATCACACCGCGCCAACACAGGGTTCGCAATAGCACTCGCCTAGGCGGCATTTTTAAGGCAAACTCAGCTCCCTTCGTCGTTGAATTATTTGCATTAAAGGTGATACATGACACCGCCACCCGCACTGGCCATAGTGCTTGCCCTACTGGCCGCGAGCCTGATGGGCACCATTGGCGTATTCGCCCGTTTTGCCGCCCTGCCCGCCGAACATATTACCTTTTACCGCCTGCTACTCGGCGCGCTGTTTTTAATGGCCTATATGTTGTTAACGGGTAAGGGACAGCAAATTCGCCACAAACCCAGCAAGCGCACCTTGATAAATGGCGCTATGTTGTCGGGATTTATGGCTTTTTATATCGAGGCCATTGAATATACCCAAATGGCAACGGTGATCATGATTATCTATCTCGCCCCTGTGCTGGCGTCACTCTTTGCCCATTTTGTGTTTCACGAGAGGCTTAAGCGCTCCAGCATCGCCAGTGTGGTGCTCGCCTTGCTAGGCTTTATGCTGATGCTGCCCGTAACCTCGAGTCAGTCACTCTACGACAATGAAATCTTGGGATATTTTTATGCCCTGCTCGCATTGCTGACCTATTGCGGCTTTATCATAATCAACCGTAAACCGAGCGCCGCTTCGCCCTATCAAAGCACCTTAGTCCAGCTCAGTGTCGGCGCCCTCTGCTTACTACCCTTAGTGTTAACGACGCCCTTAGTGCCGAGTCTGAATCAATTTGCTTGGCTGCTGGCGATTGGCTTCTTTCCGGGATTTTTAGCCATTCTGTTTGCGGTAAAAGCCCTCGCGCAGCTGCCTTCGGTCACCTATGGCACCCTCTCCTACGTCGAACCAGTGGTCGTGGTCGCACTCGCTTGGTGGTTATTTGATGAGGCGCTCACAACGCAGCAAATGCTGGGGGTGGCGCTGATTATGTTGGCGGGTATGGCACAGGGCTACTTAAGCCAGCGCCACTCGGCCAGCAAAACCTTGAAGGATTGCCCGACTTAAGCGTACAGTTAAACGCACAATTAACCATATGGCTAATAATGGGCACTCGGGTTTAACAGGAGTCTTAAGTGAAAAAACTACTCTTACTTATCAGTGTATTAGTGCTATCGGGTTGTTTGGGCATGCCACGCAATGTCGAACCCGTTAAGGATTTTGAGCTCGAGCGTTACTTAGGCAAATGGTATGAAATTGCGAGGCTAGACCATTCCTTCGAGCGCGGATTAACCCAAGTGACCGCCGAATACAGCCTTAAAGCCGATGGTGGGGTGAAGGTGATTAATCGAGGTTATTCTGCCGATACCCAGCAATGGAAAGAAGCCGACGGTAAGGCCTATTTTGTCAACGGCGATGGGGAAGCCTATTTAAAAGTCTCCTTCTTCGGGCCATTTTATGGCTCCTATGTGGTCTTTGGGCTCGACCAGCAAGATTACCAATACGCCTTTATCTCGGGGCCTGATACGGATTATTTATGGCTATTGGCAAGAACCCCGACCGTGTCCCCTGAGGTGATTAAGCAATTTGTCGAGATGGCAAGCGCCCGCGGCTTTGATACCAGCAGCTTGATTTATGTCGAGCAAAAAGCCGAAGTTAAGCCATAACGGCTCAGCTTAGGCCAACACTCAAGCCCAATACTCAGGGCCAATACTCAAGCTAAAAGCCAGCAACAAAAACGCCGCTAATAAGCGGCGTTTTTTATCTGAACACTTAAGGCGAGTTAATCATTAAAGCCAGTGATTAGCCTTCGATGCCCTTGCTCACGAGGAACTCATCATAGGTGCCCTTGAAGTCATTCACGCCGTTCGGAGTGATTTCAAGGATACGGTTGGCCAGTGACGATACGAATGCGCGGTCGTGACTCACAAACAGTAAGGTGCCTTCGTATTTTTCCAGCGCGTTGTTTAATGATTCGATCGATTCCATATCCATGTGGTTGGTTGGTTCGTCGAGCATCAGGATATTTGGTTTTTGCATGATGAGCTTACCAAATAACATACGACCCTTTTCACCACCCGACAGCACTTTGACTGACTTTTTGATGTCATCGGCGCTAAACAGCATACGGCCTAAAATACCGCGTACCGCTTGGTCGTCGTCCTCTGGTTTACGCCATTGGCTCATCCACTCGAAGAGAGTCATATCGTTTTCGAAATCTGACTCATGGTCCTGCGCGTAGTAACCGATGTTGCTGTTTTCAGACCATTGGATCAGACCTTCATCCTGAGGAATATCATGGATTAAGGTACGCAGTAAGGTCGTTTTACCCACACCGTTTTCACCGAGGATGGCGATACGCTCACCCACTTCAACGATAAGGTTTAAGTCTTTAAACAGCGGCGTGTCGTAACCTTTGGCTAAGTTTTCAACCACTAATGCGTTACGGAACAGTTTCTTTTCCTGATCGAAACGAATGAATGGGTTAACGCGGCTAGAGGCTTTAACTTCTTCCAGCTTGATCTTATCGATTTGACGTGCGCGCGAAGTTGCTTGTTTTGCCTTAGAAGCGTTCGCAGAGAAGCGCGCCACGAAGGTTTGCAGCTCAGAGATTTGCGCTTTCTTCTTGGCGTTGTCGGCCAGCAGGCGCTCACGGGCCTGAGAGGCCGCTTGCATGTATTCGTCGTAGTTACCTGGGTAAACGCGCAGTTCACCGTAGTCTAAGTCTGCCATATGGGTACAGACTGAGTTTAAGAAGTAACGGTCGTGCGAAATGATGATCATGGTGCTGTCGCGTTGGTTCAGTACGTCCTGTAACCAGCGGATGGTGTCGATGTCCAAGTTGTTGGTGGGTTCGTCGAGCAGCAGTACGTCTGGATCGGAGAACAGCGCCTGTGCCAATAACACCCGCAGTTTTAAACCTGGCGCGATTTCAGACATCAGACCGAAATGGCTTTCGATACCAATACCGACACCGAGCAAGAGTTCACCGGCGCGAGATTCGGCGGTGTAACCGTCCATTTCGGCAAATTCCATCTCAAGGTTTGCCACGGCAATGCCGTCTTCTTCGCTCATTTCTGGCAGAGAATAAATACGGTCACGCTCTTGCTTCACCTTCCACAGTTCACGGTGGCCCATGATCACTGTATCGATTAGGGTGAATTCCTCATAACCGAATTGGTTCTGGCTTAACTTACCCAGACGCTCGTTGACGTCTAAGGATACGTTACCGCTGCTCGGCTCTAGATCACCGCAAAGGATCTTCATGAAGGTTGATTTACCGCAGCCGTTCGCACCGATAAGACCGTAACGGTTACCGCCGCCGAATTTAACTGAGATGTTTTCAAACAGTGGCTTAGAGCCAAACTGCATGGTGATATTCGCTGTAGTGATCAAAATGAACTTCCAAATCGAGTTAGGTTGGCCGGACGTCTGGCAAGGCAACTAAGTATAACCCTATTTGCAAAAGCCAAGCTGTCTAACCTGAGGGGGTAAAAATAAACGTGGCACTATAGCAGTTTGGGCTAAATTATCAACTAAAAAGGCCTAGTTAACCGCGAATCGTGAAGCAGAACAAGGAGCTATAGCACTCAATTTTACGCTGAGTTTTGGGCTGAACTTACTCCTTGATTTCGCGCTAACTTTGCCCTTATTCGGCTTTGGCTTTCCCCATTAGATAAGGATCTTTGTTACCTGCACTTTTGTCTGTAAGGCTCAGGCTAATTCAGTTGGATGACAGCAGGATGAATCGGCTTAAGTGAGCATCTATCCAAACGTTTGGTTTAGGTAGGCGTAAGAGCGATACAGCCCGCAAAATGCGGGCTGGATTGGGAGTGCTTACTCACTGTCTCTCGATTTAGTGAGGCAAAGTGTTATCACTCATGCGAGCGCAAGCGTTATAACTTTTGCTGTCTTAATCGGTTCGCATTGGTGACCACAGTTAGGGAAGACAGCGCCATCGCCGCCCCGGCAATCACAGGGCTTAACAGCATACCCGTGAGCGGATACAAGACGCCCGCCGCCACTGGAATACCTAAACTGTTGTAGATAAAGGCCCCAAACAAGTTCTGTTTAATATTGCGAATGGTCGCGCGAGAAAGTGCCAATAAGTTAGCAATCACTATCAGCTGCTGGGACAGCAGAGTCATATCCGCACTTTCGATCGCCACCTCAGTGCCCGATCCCATGGCGATCCCCACATCGGCGCTCATCAGGGCGGGTGCATCGTTGATACCGTCCCCCACCATGGCAACCACATGGCCTTGCTGTTGTAAGGCTTTAATATGCTGCTGCTTTTGCTCGGGTAACACGCCCGCAATCACTTCCTCTATGCCCACTTGTGCTGCTACCGCCTGCGCCGTTTGCGGATTATCTCCGGTCAACAGCACTACGCGAATCCTCTGTGAACGGATGGCGCTGATCGCTTCTTTAGCGTCGGCCTTGATCGGATCGGCAATGGCGATAGTGGCCACTAACTTGCCTGCCTTGGCGACATAAATCGCCGTCTTGCCCTGTTTGGCAAATTGCGCGGCGGCTTCTACCGCAAAGCCTGGGTGGCTGCCTGTGACGCCCTCAGTTGACTGCACATCAAATGCCGCCATTAAGGCTTGATTACCCACTAAAAAGTCGGCGCCATCGACTCGCCCTTCGATGCCCTTACCTTGATGATTGGTAAAAATCTCGGTCACGGGCAATGGAATCGAGGCTTGCTTAACATAGCTGACAATTGCACTAGCTAGCGGATGCTCTGAATGCTGCTCAAGACTGGCGATAGCGCCAAGTAGCACGCGCTTGTCTTCATCAGTGAGCGCTTGGTCATTAGGAGCTTGGTCATTACCTTCAATCCAATGGATATCGGTCACTTCGGGTTTCCCCTGAGTCACTGTGCCGGTTTTATCCAGCACCACACAATCGACCTTGCTGGCGCTTTGCAGTGCCTCACCATTTTTAACCAATACGCCCATTTGAGCGGCGCGGCCAACGGACACCATGATAGACATAGGTGTCGCTAACCCTAAGGCGCAGGGACAGGCGATGATCAGCACACTGGTGAGCACCACAAGTGCATGGCTGAGCGCGGGTTCTGGCCCTACAAAATACCAAATCGCCGCCGCGAGTAAGGCGATGACCACGACCGTTGGCACAAACACCGCCGAAATTTTATCGGCCAGACGACCAATCGGCATCTTAGAGGTTTGCGCCTCCTGCACCAGTGCGATGATTTTGGCAAGCCGCGTATCCTGCTGCCCCGCGGTCACTCGGTAGACTAAACTGCCGTTACCATTGACGGTCCCCGCACTGAGATTATCCCCAACATGCTTAGGCACGGGAATAGGTTCACCCGTCAGCATGGCCTCATCGAGTAATGACTGGCCGGACTCTACCACGCCATCGAGTGCAACCCTGTCGCCGGGGCGAAGTCTGAGTCTATCCCCCAGTTTGAGCTGGTCGATTTCCACCTCTTCATCGCCATTTTCACCAATACGAATCGCGGTAGAAGATTGCAGGCCGAGTAAGCGCTGTACCGCCTCGCTGGTCTTGCCCCGAGCTTTGAGTTCGAGGGCGTGACCTAAGTTAATCAAGCCTAAGATCATCACGCTCGCCTCGAAGTACACGTGGCGAGTGTCCATTGGAAACGCACTCGGGATAAGCACCACCAGCATAGAATAGAGCCATGCCGTACTCGTACCCAACACGATTAAGGTATCCATATTGGTGGTTTTGGCTTTAAGCGCGCGCCACATTCCCTGATAGAAATGGCGTCCGGTACCGACTAAAAGTGCCAGGGTAACTAAGCCCATAATGCCCCAACCAAGCTGCATGCTAGGGCTATTAATCATCATTTCGCCGCCCAGTAATCCCCATAACATCATCGGGATACCGACAGCGAGTGCGGCGATGGCCTGACGCATCCGCAGGCGATACTCGGCCGCATCTTCGACCCGCTTTTCCTCAGCAGCCGCCTTTGCGTCCACAATCAACTGGGCGGGATACCCCGCCTTATCCATTACTGCTAGCGCCGCATCGCTGCTCATCTTGCCATCCACAGTCACTTGCTTATCGGCGAGATTAATACGGGCACTCACATTCGGCTCGGCCGCAAAGGCCTTTTCAATTTTGGCGACACACCCTGCACAATTCATGGTGGCGACATAGAGTTTTATCTGCGACATGGGAGATCCCTCACTTGAACTTAACCGCTATAGGATTAAGATAAAGTCTCCCATCACGGGAGAGTCAAGCATGTTTTTGTGGCAAGTATCACACTTGTCTGCACGAGTCTTTAGAACAGATAAGAACCGAGGTCAGTATGAAAATTGGTGAAGTCGCGAAGCACACAGGGTTAAGCGTCAAAAGCATACGCTATTACCACGATATCGGCCTTGTCTGCGGTGAGCGTAACGAGGCGGGATACAGGGTGTATCGCCATAGGGATATCGAATCGCTGAAATTTGTCCACCAGTGCCGCGACTTAGGTTTTAGTCTCGAGGATTGCAAACTCCTGCTTGGCCTTCGCAATAACGACAGCCGCAATGCCGAAGAGGTGAAGCAACTCACCCGCAACCATTTGGCCTATGTTGAGGAGCAAATTGGTAAATTGCAGAATCTTCGAAGCCAGTTACAGCAAATGGTCAGCGAGTGCCAAGGTGGCGACCAGCCCCACTGCGCGATTATTGATAGCCTTAACCACCAGCACTAAATGCTTAATCATCTGCATTAACCCAGCCATAAAAAAAGCCTGCTTGGATGCAGGCTTTTTTATGGGGTAGTCACTAAGGCTTAAGCGCCAAGGCGTGAGTGCTTTTGTTTTAGCGCATTTGTTTTAGTGCTTTAGCGCGGCCACATTATCCAACTGCAAGGCTGGCAACTTACCCGCAGGGGTAAAGTGAAATACTTGGCCATAAAAGGCTAACTCGGTTTCTAACCCTGCGGCTTTATGCTCAGGCGTTCGCCCCTCATCGGAATCATCACCATAGTCGATATAGGCCGTCGGCACGCCTTTAGCTTTCAGTGCCTCATAAATTTGCCGCGACTGGGCCGTCGGCACAATCTTGTTTCTCAAGCCTTGGAAAATCAGCAGGGGTTCGTTCAAGCCATCTAAGTGATTAAGTGGCGATAACTCACGATAGCGTTGCTTCATCTCGGGATAGGGGCCGATAAGCTGATCTAAATAGCCAGATTCAAACTTATGTGTGCCCTTGGCGAGCTGCTCAAAATCGCTGATGCCCTCGTAGCTAACACCCGCTTGAAACACATCATAAAACGCCAATGAAGACATCACGGTTAAGCCTCCGGCGCTGATCCCGCGAATCGCCAACTTATTTGCATCGACCCAGCCCTTAGCCACTAAATACTTGGCCGCATTGACGGCATCTTCCACATCGCTTTCACCCCATTTGCCATACAGGCTCTGACGATAGGCGCGGCCAAAGCCACTGCTGCCACGGAAGTTTAAATCTAACACGGCAAAGCCACGGCTGGTCCAGAATTGGATCTCACTGCGATAGGCAAGTGAAGCGCGCGCCGTCGGCCCGCCATGTAACATCACAATAAGCGGCGGCCTTGTGTCGTGGGGCGCAATGTAATTGGGATTCACCGGACCATAAAAATAACCATAGGCCTGCTGATTTTTGCCCGTCGCGAAGGCGATATTTTTCGCCCGTGACACATAATTAGGGTCAAGATTCGGCAGTGCAGGCGCATAGACTAACTCTGTGCCACGGCCGACAACTCGATATATGCCCTTCTCTGGTGTCGCCTTAGCACCGACAAAATAAACCCCATCTTCGCCCTTCACCACCTGAGTAATCTCAGCAAAATCAACGGCAAGAGATTCGGTCAGCCCCGAATCTAAGTGCATACGCAGCAATGCAGCTCGATTACCTTCGACATAGCTGGCTATCAAGGTCGAGGCATTTTCGAAGGCGTAGTTATGATTACCTAAACGCCAATCGGCAACGGCAAACTCGGCATTTTTACTCAGCACTGGTACTAAGGTTTGTTGTGGCGTCACGCGGTAGATGTTCCACCAGTTACTGAGATCGGACACCACATACAAGTTGCCGTCCGGGCCGAATAAGGGTTGAGTCACCGAAGAATCCTTGGGCGTATTCACCTTACGAATATTTTTTAACTGGCCCTTACGGTCAAGATCCCCAAGCCAGAGCACGCTGTTATCCCAAGGCATATAGGGATGTTCCCAAGTGATCCACGCCAATTGCGTGTTGTCGGGGGAAATCGTGGGGGAAGAAATAAAGTCATGACCAGTGACAAAGGTATCGCCTTCACCGGCAAAGTTAAGATTGATGGTCACTAGGCTGGCTTTAGGTTCGCCGCCCTGACGGTGATCTTCACGCACACAAATAATCCGCGAGCCCTTGGGGTACGCCACGCAATCGGCATGACGGGTACCATTAGGGGTTAACGGCAATGGCGGTTGATTCGGGGCGAAACGATAAAACAGCTGATCCTGCAATTTAGTGGCGAACAAGCTCTGACCTATGCCTAGGAATGCGGCTCCGCCATACTCATGCACGGTAGATCTGACATTAAAATCAGGGGGAACTACTTCGGTCACTTTACCAAGGCCATCGAGGCGTTTAATGCCAACTTTGCCCTGTGCGCTGCCGCTGGATTCGGCAAAATAAATCGCGTCGCCAACGCTTTGCAACTCGGCAATATCATCGGCCTGCTCAAACACCGAGGCCGCAGACAAGGGTGATTGCCAGCTGCCATAGGGTGCAACTTTAATATCGCCATTTTCCTTGGCACTTGAATCGTGTGTATCCGTACGCTCACACCCGCCCAGCAGCAAAACTGCACTCAGCAGATATGGTAAATAGCGTCCTAACCCCATTGTATTCCCCAAGTTTGCCAATTGAACAAACCGAAATATGCTACTGCCCTTTTGGGCTTATTTTTTAACTTTTCTGATAAACCACTTGATGACATTGGCCTGCTGCACTTGCGTGAGACCAAAATAAATACAAATCCAAGGTGACAGCAGAAAAAACCACGGGATCACCGCGACCGAACGACCTGTAAAAAGAAGAAAGAAGAAGCCGTCGTAGATCACTATCACACCCAAGACACCGACTATCAGCATCATGCGCTTAGTGATTTTTTCAAGCCAAAGGGCCTTATCCTGCCATGACATTCAGATAATCAACTCCATCACTATAATGTCAACCCTATTTGTAAAGTTATGTAAAAAAAGTGGAGTGCGATTGTTGAAGGATAGCCAGTAAATGTCAACTCCGATCCACCGTTGTGCGGCGCGAAAATCGTCCGCCACACACAAATCTTTACCCAATAAAAAACCGAGCAAATGCTCGGTTTTGTTTAATATCAATAAGATACCATATTACAGACGGATACCGCCATCCACTTCAAAGACACGGCCATTTACATAATCGTTTTCAATGATAAAGCGTACGGTAGAAGCTATCTCCTCCGCCTGGCCTAAACGGCCAACGGGCACAAGCTTCTCTAATCGCTCAAGCGCTTCTGGCTTCATCGCCGCAGTCATTTCAGTGGCAATCACTCCAGGTGCTACCGCTGCGCTACGGATATTGTAACGGGCTAACTCTTTTGCCCAGCCCACAGACATGGCCGCCACACCCGCTTTAGAGGCCGCGTAGTTAGATTGGCCTACGTTACCCGCTTTGGCGAGGCTAGAAATGTTGACAATCACCCCAGCTTGACCCGATTCGATCATCGCCGCAGCCGCCTCACGGCCACAGAGGAAGGTGCCAGTGAGGTTAACATTGATCACCGATTGGAATTGGTCGAATGACATACGGTCAGTCACTTTGCCGTCTTTAGCTTTAACTAACATGCCATCGCGTAGGATGCCGGCGTTATTCACTAATACGTTGATTTTGCCGAAATCTTCCAATATGTAAGCAAAACCTGCGACCACATCTTCTTCGTCGGTAATATCTAACGCATAACCTTGGACTTCAGTGGCTGAGCCTAAATCGGCACAGGCGCGCTCGAGTTTTTCTTGATCAACATCGATCAGCGCCAACTTAGCGCCCGCCTGCGCAAAATTGTGCGCCATTGCTAAGCCTAAACCACCCGCGCCGCCAGTGATGACGACAACCTTATCTTTTAAATCCATCTGGTTATCCCTTGTTTATCTATTTTTTAAGTGGTGCAAATTGTTCAAAAATACTGGAGAAGTCTCGGCGACCATTGCCTTGTCTTGCATGATTCACATACAAGCTGCGCGCGAGTGAGCCCATGGGGGTACTCGAATTGCTCAATAATGCTGCTTCTTGAGAGAGGCCGAGATCTTTAACCATCAAATCTACCATAAAGCCGCCCTGATAGCCCTTAGAAGAAGGCACATTCTCCATTACGCCCGGGCAAGGATTGTACTTCTCTAAGGTCCAGTTACCGCCGCTGCTGACCTTCATAATGTCCGACAGCACTTTAGGGTCAAGACCATGGTCAATCCCCATTTGCAATGCCTCAGATGTGCCAACCATCAACACAGATAACAGCATGTTGTTGCAGATTTTAGCGACCTGACCCGCTCCGGCGCCGCCCGCATGGAAGATATTCTTGCCCATGGCATTGAGCACAGGTTGCGCGCGTTCGAAGGCGATATCAGAGCCACCACAGATAAAGGTCAAGGTGCCTGCTGCCGCACCCGCCGTACCGCCCGATACTGGCGCATCGATAAATTCGATACCACTCTTAGCCGCTTCGGCCGCCACCAATTGGGCGCTTTGGGCATCAATGGTCGAGCAATCAATCAACAAGGTATCGCCAGCGACTACCTCGAGTAGGCCTTTCTCGCTGCCATTACCTAAGTATAAGTTTCTGACATGCTTACCCGCAGGCAGCATAGTGATCACCACATTGGCGCCTGCCGCAGCGCCGCATGCCGTGCTCGACACTAAAGCGCCTTGGTCGGCCAAGGCTTGCATGGCGGCTGGTACTAAGTCGAAGACACGTACCGTCATGCCCGCTTTTAATAAATTGGCCGCCATTGGGCCGCCCATATTACCTAAACCGATAAATGCTACTGTACTCATGCCATCACTCCTGTGTTCTGGTGTCTTTATTATTCCAGATAGTTGTTATTCCAGACAAAAATGGCAGGCAAAGCGCTCGCTCTGCCTGCCATCGATTGGCTTAGCTTAATTGGCTTAAGGGATGCTCTTCTCCCCAAGGTGAGGTCAAAATGTCCTCGATAACGCTGTTTGGCACGGATTGCACATCGGCAAATTGCCATTTGGGCTGTCTGTCTTTATCGATCAGCAGTGCCCGTACGCCTTCACAGAAATCGCCCTTAGCGCAGGTGTTAACGCTGACGGTTAATTCCCATTTAAAACATTGCGCTAGGCTGAGTTTAGTGCCGAGTTGGGTTTGGATATACGCCAAATGCCAACTGATAGGACTGCCCGCGAGCATGGTCGCACAGGCTTTATTTAACCAGGCTTCTTCGGTGCTTAAGGTTGACATACGGCTGACGATATCCGTCAAGCTGCCCGCCATCAGTCGGTCGATCATCTCTTGGCTCTCAGCCAGTAAACTATCGCCCTTAGGGATGTCCACTTGGTTCGACAGTTCGTTGATCATCGTATCGAGTCGTTGATGGTTTAGCGCTGGCGTATCGCTCCAGTCGAGGGTCGCCATGGCATCGAACATCAGCTCTTTGTCGTCACGATTCAGATAATGATCGGCAAGGCCAACGTAACAGGCATCGGCGGCATTCATTTGATAGGCCGTTAGCCCTAAAAACAGCCCCATCTTGCCCGGCATACGGTTGAGGAAATAGCTGCCGCCCACATCGGGATAAAGCCCAATGGTGACTTCGGGCATGGCGATACGGGAGGTTTCAGTCACGACTCTATGACTTGCGCCCGCCATCAGGCCCAGACCGCCGCCCATCACTATGCCATCTCCCCATACCAGCACAGGTTTGCCATAGGTATGCAGTAGATAATCGAGACGATATTCTTCTTCGAAGAATACTTTAGCGACCTCAGTCACTTGTCCCTTAGCGGCAACAGACGCGTGATATAACGCGCGCACATCGCCACCCGCACAGAACGCCTTTTCTCCGCTGCCATCGAGTACCACACAGGCGATTAACGGATCTTTTTTCCACAAATTGAGCTGCACCGTCATGGCTCGAACCATATCGAGATCCAAGGCGTTGAGGGCTTTTTCAACATTGAGCGTCACCACCCCAACTAATTTACCTGAGGCGGTGGCTAAGGTTTGAAAAACCACATTTTGTGTGGTGGACGTGTGTGCAGCCTTATCTACTAAATTTGTCATTAGCGGTTCTTCCAATCAGCTTTACGTTTTTCCAAAAACGCGTTCACGCCTTCGGCCTGATCTTCAGTATCGAACAATCCGACAAACAGTTCACGCTCTATCGGTAAGGCTTGGCTGCGCGGCATTTGACGCCCAGCTTGGATAAGTGTCTTACAGGCAGTCACACTGCTTGGGCTCTGATTCGCCACTTTGGCGGCCAGTGCAATCGCCGCATTTAAGGCTTCACCCGTTTCAACCACTTCCTCGACTAAACGCAAATTCAGCGCTTGGGCGGCATTCACCCGCTCACCGCAGAGGATCATGCGTTTTGCCCAACCTTCGCCTACTAAAGCGGTCAGGTTTTGGGTACCGCCCGCACAGGGCAACAGGCCAACAGTGGCCTCAGGCAATGCCATCACGGCTTGGGTTTCGGCGATACGAATATCACAGGCCAGCGCGACTTCTAAGCCGCCGCCCATGGCATAGCCGTTAATGGCGGCAATCGACACGCCGCGGAACTGGCTTAAGGTTTCAAATGCTTCGCCAAAGTGTTTTGCCATGCTCGCCGCATTGCCCTTATCACCGTCGCTAAACAGTTTTAAATCGGCACCCGCGGAGAAAAACTTGTTGCCCTCGCCTGTTAACACCAGCGCGTAAATGTCCTTGTTGGCATTAAGCTCCAGCACTTTGGCCTTGAGCGCCTGCAAACTCTGGGCGGTCCAAGTGTTGGCCGGCGGATTATTCATCGTCAGAATCGCCGTGTGGCCTTCGATACGCTCAACTAAATATTCCATCTGTTTCGGCTCCCTTATATTTCCAATCGGTTATCGCCAAATCCTACAGTCCCATCTGGGCAGCTTAGAGGATTTGTCCGGCATTTTCGTCGAGTAAACGACGGGCGATAATGAGGCGCATAATCTCGTTAGTGCCCTCTAAAATCTGGTGTACACGAACATCACGGAAGTGACGCTCTAAGGGGTACTCCCTGATATAACCATATCCGCCATGAATTTGCAGCGCAGCGTCACAAACTTGGAAGCCGACATCGGTGGCAAAACGCTTCGCCATCGCGCAATAGGCGGTAGCTTCTGGGTCACCACTGTCGAGTTTAAAGGCGGCCAAACGCACCATTTGGCGCGCGGCCACTAATTCGGTCGCCATATCGGCCAGTTTAAATTGCAGTGCTTGGAAGGCTGCCAGCGGTTTACCAAATTGCTGACGCTCATTCATGTACTGAGTTGCACGCTCTAAAGCCGCCTGCGCCGTACCGACAGAGCAAGTAGCGATATTGATACGGCCACCGTCTAAGCCTTTCATCGCAAAGGTAAAGCCTTGGCCTTCTTCGCCGAGCAGGTTCGCCACAGGCACGCGCACGTTATCGAAGGTCACTAAGCGCGTCGGCTGCGCGTTCCAGCCCATCTTATCTTCGGCCTTGCCATAGATAATGCCTTCACTGTCGGCAGGAATGGCAATCGCGGAAATCCCCTTTGGCCCAGCTTGCCCAGTGCGGCACATTACAACTAATAATTCCGTTGAACCTGCGCCCGAGATAAACATCTTAGAGCCAGATACCACATATTCATCACCCTCACGCACCGCTTTGGTTTGCAAGGATGCCGCATCCGAGCCGGCACCTGGCTCAGTTAAGCAGTAAGAGGCGAGCATTTGGCCCGTGGTCAAAGGCTCTGACCATGCTTGACGCAGCGTCTCTGTGCCCCAAGTGGTGACCATCCAAGTGGCCATATTGTGAATCGTCAGCATGGCTGTTGTGGCTGTACAGCCTTTCGATAGCTCTTCGAAAATAATCGAGGCATCTAAGCGCGACAGTCCCATACCGCCTTCCGACTCGGGGGAATACAGGGAGCAGAAACCCAGCTCACCGGCTTTTTGGATCACATCCTTAGGGAAATGATGTTCTTCGTCCCATTTGGCGGCAAAGGGGGCGAGTTCATCCGCCGCGAACTGGCGGGCCAGATCGGCAAATTGGCGTTGGTCTTCGTTGAAATTAAAATCCATTTGGCTCTCCTATGACTCTTTGGCCATTTCTTTTCGTCAATATCTTTTGCGTAATACACAGTGATTTTATCGGCAGGCTTATCATCAATGGGCGCCAACTGGCGCCACGTTTAGACTAAAAAACCTGCTGTTTCACAATGCGTTGAAACTGTTTTTAAAACCGCTTAGCGCAAGTTAATACTCATATTTGGACCTGCGGCCACGGCAATGTCCGACTCGAACCAGCGGGAAGTAATGGTCTTAGTTTCAGTGTAGAAACGTACCGCTTGCTTACCGTAAGCGTGTTGGTCGCCGTAGAAACTGCCCTTCCAACCCGTGAATGAGAAGAAAGGTAATGGCACAGGGATAGGCACGTTAATGCCGACTTGGCCAACTTCGATTTCGTGTTGATATTTACGGGCGGCGGCGCCGCTTGCGGTAAAGATAGAGGTACCATTGCCGTAAGGGCTGGCGTTAACCAGTTCGATGGCATCTTCTAATGAATCGGACTCCATACAGCAAAGCACAGGGCCGAAGATTTCTTCTTTGTAGATGCTCATATCGGTCGTGACCTTAGTGAACATGGTCGGTCCTACCCAGTTACCCGACTCGAAACCGGCCACGCTAAAGTCGCTGCCATCGAGTAAACACTCTGCGCCTTCTTCCTTACCTTGGGCGATAAGTTTGAGCACGCGCGCTTTAGCGGCTGGGCTAATCAGCGGGCCGTAACCGGCTTCTTTATCGTCCCATAAACCTGGGCGAACCTTAGCTAAGGCTTCTTTAAGCTCTGGGATCCACTCTTTAGCCGCGCCGACAAATACCGCGACCGAAATCGCCATACAGCGTTGACCCGCAGCGCCAACCGATGCGCCCACTAGGTTGTTGATCACTTGCTGCTTATTCGCATCAGGCATGATCACGCAGTGGTTTTTCGCCCCAGCAAAGGCTTGCACGCGTTTTAAGTTATCGGTACCAGTTTTGTAGATGTATTGACCTACAGCCACAGAGCCGACGAAGGAAATAGCTTTCACCGCAGGGTCTGCCAGCAGGATATCGACCGCCGTTTTATCGCCATGCACCAGTTGTAATACGCCCTTTGGCGCGCCCGCTTCGACAAACAGCTCAACTAAGCGCTGCGGCGTCATTGGGTCTTGCTCTGATGGCTTAAGGATAAAAGTGTTACCGCAGGCAATCGCCAGAGGGAACATCCACAGCGGGATCATCGCTGGGAAGTTAAATGGCGTGATGCCCGCACACACACCAAGAGGCTGAGTGTAGCTGTAGGTATCGATTGAACGCGCGACGTTCTCAACGGTTTCGCCCATCAATAATGAGGCAATGTTGCAGGCATGTTCTGCCACTTCAATTCCGCGCCACACATCGCCCTTAGCATCTTCAAAGGTTTTGCCCGTTTCTTTGGCAAGGATAGTCGCAAGTTCGTCGTGGTGTTCTTTAAGTAAGTGTTGGTAGCGCAACATGACACGGGCACGCTCAGACACAGGTACTTCTTTCCACGTCTTAAAAGCCGCCTTGGCACTGGCAATGGCCGCGTGCACTTCATCGGCCGTAGCGCTGTTGATAAGGGCGATTGGCTCGTTATTAGCGGGATTGGTCACCACGATTTGTGATGTACCTGTGCCTGTGGTGAATTCGCCATCAATGTAATGCTTAACTTGTGTGGTCATGTTGCAATCCTTTTCCTTGTTTAGGGTCGAGCTGGCGGTGCGATATTATGTTTATCCTCAGCGGGATGTTTGCCCTTGCCAGCTCTGTCTTGGTCTTGTTGATTTTTTTGCCGTTATTCGCGATTAAGCCTTTGATTAGACTTCGATTGCCATAGCGGTCGCTTCACCGCCACCTATACAGAGTGAAGCTACGCCGCGCTTAAGCCCACGGGCTTTAAGTGCATGGATTAAGGTCACCAGCAAACGTGCGCCCGAGCAACCGATAGGATGACCTAAGGCGCAGGCGCCGCCATTCACGTTTACTTTGGCCATGTCTAAACCTAATTCAGAAACCGCCAGCATAGTCACCATGGCAAAGGCTTCGTTGATTTCGAACAGATCAACCTCATCCTTAGACCAGCCCACATTGCTTAGCAGTTTTGCCATAGCGCCAACAGGCGCCGTGGTAAAGAGTGATGGCTCTTGGGCGTGGGTGGTGTGGCCCTTAATAGTGGCAAGCACAGTTAAGCCTAACTGCTCGGCATTGGCGCGGGTGGTTAGCATCAGCGCCGCCGCACCATCGGAAATTGAGCTTGAGTTTGCCGCAGTAATAGTGCCGTCTTTAGCAAAGGCTGGGCGCAGTGCAGGGATTTTTTCAGGACGAGCGTTACCTGGCTGCTCATCGGTGTCGATAGTCACATCACCACGGCGATCGCTTACTGTGACGGGCACAATCTCCGCCTTAAAGGCGCCAGATTGAATGGCCGCGTTGGCTTTTTCCAGTGAGCTTAGGGCGAAGGCATCCATTTGCTCGCGGGTTAAGCCGTATTCATCGGCGGTTTTCTGGGCGAATGTGCCCATAGCGCCGCCAGTGTAGGCATCTTCTAAACCATCGAGGAACATATGATCTAATACCTTGCCATGGCCCATACGCATGCCTGAGCGCGCTTTATCTAGCAAGTAAGGGGCTTGGCTCATGCTTTCCATACCACCAGCAACCACCAACTTAGCACTGCCCGCCTTCAATAAATCATGGGCGAGCATCACGGTTTTCATCCCAGAGCCACAGACTTTGTTCACTGTGGTTGCACCCACAGACAGAGGTAAACCTGCACCTAAAGTCGCCTGACGCGCAGGCGCTTGACCCAGACCCGCTGGCAATACGCAGCCCATTAACACTTCATCGACCTTGTCAGGCGCAACTTGGGTATCAGTGAGCAGGGCTTTGATGGCGGTGGCCGCTAAGCTCGGAGACGTTACGCCAGACAAACCGCCTTGAAAACCACCCATAGGGGTGCGTTTAGCGGCAACAATAACGATCTCTTGGTTAAATTGTTCAGTACTCATGGGGACTCCAAGCTAAATGTGCCATAGCGGTAACACTCGCCAGTGGCGGATAAATAGTGACATTGAAACCACTCTGACGTTTACGCGAACGTAAAGCAAGTATTCCTTGGTCTAATGTGTCGATAAAATCCCACAAAAATTGTCAGTCAGGATTTACAGTCAAAGGGACGAAATGTTGAAGTGACGCGGTAAAATGAAATTTGCAAAAATCACAAACTGATTAGCTTGTGGCCAAAAGCTGAGTCATAAAAGAAGCTTATAACGCGAGAGAAAGGTAAATCAGGACTTGGAAGCTAAGATTGGAAGCTTGTGATGCAATCAACCGAATGATTAAGCCAGCCAGAGATTCTGTCAGTAAAAACAACATGGCAATAGCTACTTGATAAGGAGTGTGGCATTGGTTGCCAATGCCACACTGTTAAAACGAGCATCCCAATAAGAGCCAAGAGGAAAGCTACTGCGACTCCCACGGCGTCATCGCTGTCATATCACTCAGATCGTAAGGCGTTAATTGGTACACATAATAGTTAAGCCAGTTGCTGACTAACAAACTGCCATGACTATGCCAACGGGCAATGGCATCGGCCTTAGGATCGTCATTACGATAATAGTTTTGCGGCACATTAGGATTTAATCCCTGCGCCAAATCCCGATGATATTCATCGTTTAAGGTAGATTTTTGGTATTCGGGGTGACCCATCACAAACAGGTTGCGATTGTTACGACTGAGAACTAAGTAAGCCCCAGCCTCATCGGATTCCGCCAACACCTGCAGCTCAGGATGTTGTTTAAGTTCCTCGATATCCATCTCGGCAAAGCGGGAATGCGGTGCAAAGAACTCATCATCGAACCCGCGCAGCAACGGGAAATGTTGGCAAGTACGGCGATGCACAAACACTCCAGAACGCTTTTGCTGCAGGATTTTCCGATTTAAACCATAGAGATGGTAAAGCCCCGCATGAGCCGCCCAGCAGAGGAAGAGCACTGAGGTAACATGCTGCTGTGACCAATCGATAATCTCGCGGATATGATCCCAGTAAGTGACTTCTTCGAAATCTATTTGCCCAAGGGGCGCGCCTGTGATGATCAGGCCGTCGTAGTTTTTATGACGCACGTCCTCAAAGTCACGGTAGAAGGTGTTCATATGATCGATTGAGGTGTGCTTCGACTCTTTATCGTGAATACGCAGTAAATCCACATCCACCTGCAATGGCGTGTTACCTAATAGGCGTAGAAGCTGGGTTTCTGTCTCGATTTTATTGGGCATCAGATTCAGGATCAGCACCTTCATCGGTCTGATATCCTGATTGGCAGCCCGGGTTTCGGACATTACGAAAATATTTTCAGATTCTAAAATCCCTGCTGCAGGCAGATGATCTGGAATTTTAACTGGCATACCGCGCCTCTTCTATTTAACAATCAAAGGTTCCGGCGCGGGTATGCCACTCATCAAAGAGCAAACAAATTAGCGACCGACTTTCTCAAGCAGTATCGTCATAGGCTCAGTCGAATTGAGGTCGACATGATAGGCTTGAGTATTAATAAACAATAACTTATCACCGAGCATTATCCTTGCCCCAATGGCATAGGTATGCCCCGCTTCAAACTGATCACGCCCCATCGAAAAACTAAACGGCGTTGGGGTTTTCGCCCCTTGGGAAACGCGCTCTGCCATGACTACGGCGGGCACATCCATCTTAGAGACATCAAGCAACTGCACTATCAACTTGGCATCGGCGGGCAATGCGATACGTTCGCGGTACATGGCCTCACCTTTAATCTCGACAATCGCATTAGGTGTGGCACAACCTGAAATCACCGTGGTGACGGCGAGTAACACCATAGCCGCTAATTTTTGCCATGCAGATGTCAGTCCGCTAATCCTTAACCCTTGTCTCATTTCATTTCTCCTAATCATACATAAAGACTTCTGGATGTCTATACACCCAAGCTATAAATCTTGTCATGCTGGGCATATCTTCCTATGATAAGCCACCATTTCGTTGCCGAAAAATTTATGACCCAAGCAACTGCGATAATTGTGGGCGCTAGCTCACATTTAAGCCGCGAACTTGCCAAACAATTGGCCGATCAGCAGGTTGAATTAGCCCTTTTTGCCCAAGATGTCGAATCACTCCGCGAATTTGCCTCGACCCTGCCCACTAAAGTTCAGGTCTTTTCACTGCAAATTGAACAGCCAAGTGCCATCATCAAGCAACTCGAAAGCGTTTGGCACGACTTAGGTGGCGCCCACTTAGTCTTAGTGAATACCGGACTCAATAGCTACGATCCTGAGCTGCCATGGCTACCTGAGCAGGACATTATCGATGTCAATGTGCGGGGCTTTGCCGCTATCTGCAATACGGCATTTAGATTATTTCGCGAGCAGGGTTATGGCCAGCTTGCCGCCATCAACTCGATTGCTGGTCTGCGCGGCGGCCCAAGTGTGGCTTATCATGCCTCTAAAGCCTTTGCGCAAAATTATTTGGAAGGCTTAAGCATGCATGCCCAGCGGCTTAAGTTGCCCATTACCATTACCGATATCCAACTCGGTTTACTGGATAAGGCCGCCATGCAGCAAAGTACGCTATGGCTTGCCCCACTCCCGCAAGTGGCGGCGCAAATCATTAAGGCCATGCAGCAGGGTAAACGCCGCGTGTATGTGACCAAGCGTTGGCGCTTAGTGGCTTGGCTAACGAAATTGTTGCCAGAGTTTATCTACAACACGCGCCACTGGAAGCCGAAAAAGGCTAAAAAGTAGTGTTATGCCGCGTTTAGCTTTATAAACTGCGAAAAACAAAAAAGGAGCCACAGGCTCCTTTTTTGTTACTTTAAAATCAGATGATTAGAAAGTGTAACCTACGCTGACCATATAAACCCATGGGTTAATATCGGTATCGATAACCACTGTATCACCCGCTAATTTAAACTTCACATCGCTGCTAATTTGCGCGTACCACACAGAGGCGTTTACTAACCAGTTTTTATTCACTTGGTAGTCTAAACCCACTTGCGCCGCTAAGCCCCAAGAAGTGCTCATGCTTAGGTCAGTTAAGGCACCATTTAAATCGTTAGTGAATTCATTGTCGAAGAAGTTAGTGTAGTTCACACCAACGCCCACATATGGACGTAATTTAGATTGAGCATCACCGAAATAATACTGTGCAACTAAGGTTGGCGGTAAGTGCTTAGTTTCTGCAATTTTACCAACGCCTTTTAAAGACACATCGTGGCTAAATGGAGTCGCTGCTAATAACTCTACGCCGAAGTTATCGGTCAACATGTAGCCAAAGTTCAAGCCCAGTTGGGTGTTATTACTGATTTGAAACTCACCATTGCCCGCGACATCATCACTTGATTCATTGGGTGCGACAACCACAGCACCAGCACGAACAATGATATCGCCCGCTTGATGGGCAGAAACAGAAGCAGAGAAACCAGCGGCTAACAGGGTGGCGGCGATCAGTGTAGAAACAGTAGTTTTATTCATCATCATACTCCATATGTACAACATAGGTTTTTGTTTTACATTACATCCTTAACAATTGACGCCTACACTGCCAGATAAATTCGTTTACCTTATTGATCCAAATCAAGATTAAGTGGTGATACTTATTTTGAGGTATAAGCCATGGGATCCGTATCACGCTATCTAAACATTTATTGATAATACCAGTTCATTTTTTGTGACTTACCGCATTCATTAGCCACAGCTAAATACCTCCACAAGGAGTAATTGCGTCATCGCGCCGCTTACAAAATATTTACATCGGTTTTAAGAAAGCTCAGCTCATTGAGGTACAAGCGGGCATAAAAATAGGGAGAAATAAACTCGACATAAACTTCAATCAAGCTAGGAGTCATCACTCAAACTCGTTTATCTGGTGGGCTTGATATGGGTTTGAGTCACTAACGGGTGAAAGAGTCTGACGTTAACGATTGATGCTCTTACTCGGCCAAAGTCAGGTGCGGATATTGCGAAAGCCAACCCTTTGCGGCAAGGCGCTGCTCAAACACCGCCAACGCACGCTTGGGATTATGGGTTAACTGCAAGGCAAATAATGAGGTTAAACCGAAGGGGGCGATAAGCTGTAAGCTATCGATGACGGAAGTGGGTGTGTTAGGAATTGACGCAATATAAACAGCGACGGCAGTTTCCTGTTCTGGCCAATAAGTCATCGCATCCTGTGTCGATTGATAGGGGTTGTCGTGATTCTTACGGTGCATGCGCGCCTGATTTTTTACCGACCAAGGTAACTCTGGCGCCAGAGTTTGCAGGTATGCTTCTATCGCCCTATCCCGCTCGGGACGAGTATCCAAGGGGCAATAGTAAATCAGATCGATATCGTTTAACGGACGCTGCTGAATATCATGCAATTTGTCCCACACCAAATTGCGGACAAACCCCGCCGCCAAGCACCACTGCGGCAAACTATGCACTTGGGCGCATTGCTGCGCCAATTCAAGCGCCCTCATCCGATGCTTATCTTGGCTTAGCCATGTACGTAATACTGCAGCTAATTCCGTTTCAGTCATGCCTAAAATCCGCTGTTATCTTGGCTAGCACATAAGAATGGACTATCACTGGGCGTCGATTTATGCCATTTGTCATCGTTATTGAAATCGCTATTAGAGATCGTTATTAGAAATACTGCACTTAACCACTTGATGACAAAAAAGCCAATAACCTATTCATTTATTGAAAATCATCTTCCAATAACCGCCTTAGCAACGCCATTGCTATGATAAGACTCATAAAATGAGTCTTATCACTTAAGCTGGTTTGGCGACAAGCTTAACCTTATCTTGGACAAACGATACTCACCACAAAATGGCTTAAACCGCGTCGGCTTGACGCTCTGGCGCTGCATCCGCAAAGGCTGGCAACAGATTACACTCAGCCCATACCCGCATGATATTGGGGTACGGCGTTAAATCCACATTGAAACGCTGGGCGTTGTAAACCTGTGGTACTAAGCACAGATCCGCCAGCGTCACTTTGTCACCAAAGCAATAACGGCCACTATGGCGCGCAAGTTGAGTTTCGAGCGCCGCAAATCCGCTCGCCACCCAATGGTGATA
Organism: Shewanella sp. BC20; assembly: GCF_003129585.1. NCBI lineage: Bacteria > Pseudomonadati > Pseudomonadota > Gammaproteobacteria > Alteromonadales > Shewanellaceae > Shewanella > Shewanella sp. BC20. Next base: position 95,599 of record NZ_NHRI01000001.1, read on the forward strand.
CCAAGCGGTTTTGGCTTCTTCGTCGACGTTCAGCTTCTGAGCTAAATACTGCAATACCCGCAGGTTATTGAGTGGATGAATTTCACAGGCGATGGTTAACGCCATGGCACGCACATGGGCACGTTCAAGCGCCGATGCAGGCAGCAGCGGCGTCTTTGGATAAAGTTCATCCAAATACTCGATAATGGCGAGGGATTGAGATAAGGCATCACCATCTTGCTCATCATCGACCACTAAGGTCGGCACCAGCTCCTGCGGGTTTAGGGCGATATAATCCGCCTTATGCTGCTCGCCACCATCACGCACTAAATGCACCGACAACTGCTCGGCGCTCACGCCTTTAAGATTGAGGGCAATACGCACACGATAGGCGGCGCTAGAGCGCCAATAACCGTATAGTTTCATCTCACTCTGTCCTTATGTCATCCTGAAAAAACGGGGCTAAAAGCCCCGTCAATATTATCTGTCACTGTGTAAACACAAAAGCCTTACGCCTTGTACTCAACCACTTTTTGATCGATAGAACCAAAAATTGAGGCGCCATTATCATCAAGCATTTCGATGCGCACTGTGTCACCAAAACGCATAAACGGTGTGCTAGCTTTGCCGTCGGCGATCACTTCGAGCATACGTTTCTCGGCCAAACAGCTTGAGCCGGCACTGCGGTCATAGTTAGAAATCGTACCAGAACCGATAATCGCGCCCGCGCCTAATGGACGGGTTTTAGCAACATGAGAAACTAACTGACTGAAGTTAAAGGTCATATCCACACCCGCATTCGGGCGACCGAATAGTTCGCCATTTAAGTGGGTGATAAGCGGTAAATGCACCTTTGAATCTTCCCAGCGATGGCCTAATTCATCTGGCGTGATGGCGACAGGAGAGAAGCTGCTCGAAGGTTTGGATTGGAAGAAACCAAAACCTTTGGCCAGCTCTGCGGGGATCAGGTTACGCAGTGACACATCATTCACTAACATCAACAGCTTAATATGCGCGGTAGCATTTTCAACACTCACGCCCATAGGCACATCATCGGTAATCACGGCGATTTCCGATTCGAAATCAATGCCCCAGTCTTCGCTCGCAAGCGGGATATCCGCCTTTGGCGCGATAAAGCTGTCAGAGCCGCCTTGGTAAAACAGCGGATCGGTCCAGAAGGTTTCAGGCATTTCAGCGCCGCGCGCCTTACGGACTAATTCCACATGGTTAACATAGGCGCTACCATCAGCCCACTGGTACGCACGTGGCAAAGGTGATAAACATTTGGCTTCATCGAAGGCTTGTGCGTTTGGTAATTTGCCTTCGTTCAGCGCATCATACAGTTCTTGCAATTGTGGCTTGAGCAGATCCCAACCATCGAGTAATTGTTGCATCGTGTGGGCAATCGCGGGTACGGCAACCGTTTGAGTAAGATCGCGGCTCACTAACATCAGCTGGCCATCACGGCGACCATTATTATAACTGGCAAGTTTCATATCTGCTCCTGTGCTTCTACGGCTCGGCGTACTGCGCTTTTTTATCTATTTATGGTTAGCCGATACGCTCAGCTAACGGGAATGGGTGACAACGAGTGCGGGCAATCTTGCCTTTTTAGACTCGGCGTTAGGGTTTGCTGCGCGTAGAAATACCCGAAGCGACGGCGGATTCCTATAGCGTGAGCAAAATCACATTTCACCCTATTATTTCACATTTTGTAAACTAATCATTACGTTTCATACCCTGCTGCCGCTTGTCACTATTTCGCAGAACGATATGGTGAAAAAGTCGGCAACAAAGTGGAACGATACTGTTACATCGTAAGCTTAAAGCAAAATTACTTTGGCTTGGCTATCTTGTATTCCCTGAGTTTGTTGGCGATGGCCGTGTGGGACACCCCTAATTTTTTCGCCAATTGGCGAGTACTGGGGTAAGCCGGATATAAGCGGCGCAGCAAGCTGGCCTCAAATTGCTTCATCGCATCATCGAGATTGCCTTCAAAAGCATTATCGAAATAGCCAAAACCTTCGGCGTAGGATGGCAACTTAAGTTGCTCAACGGTCAGCTCGCCCGAACCATCCCACATAGATACCGCCCTGAAGACCGCATTTTTAAGCTGACGCACGTTACCCGGCCAGGCATAGGTTAAGAGATGATCGCGGCATTGGGCCGAAATTCGTCTCACAGGGCTCGAGAGTTGCTGACTGTAGTGCTCGAGGAACATCTCCGTCAGCGGAATGATATCGACTTTGCGCTCGCGCAGTGACGGAATATGGTAGCTAAGCACATGGATGCGATAGTACAAATCTTCCCTAAACTCACCAGTTTGGCACAACTCGGCTAAGTTTTTCTGGGTCGAGCAGATGATCCGCACATCGGCGCGAACTTCTTCGTCGCCACCAATGCGTCTAAAGGTGCCATCCTGTAATAACCGCAGCAGTTTAACCTGCGCCGCTTTGGACATTTCGGCCACTTCATCAAGAAACACTGTGCCGCCCTTCGCCTCTTCAAAAAAGCCGCGCTTAATGACTTTGCCCTGGCTGACGTAGCCAAAGAGTTCCTCTTCGGCGGCGCTATCGGGCAATGCCGCACAGTTAATGGCGATAAAAGGTTTTTCGCGGCGCATGCTGGCATCATGGCTGGCTCTGGCCATCAGCTCTTTTCCCGTGCCAGTCTCGCCAGTGATTAATAGCGGCGCGTCGAGCTGCGCCATACGGCGAGCTTGTTTCAGCACTTCTTTCATCTTGTCACTGCTGGCTAACACATTTTCAAAACCCGCGGTTTGATTTTGCAGTGCATTGAATTGCTTGCCGACCCGCGCCGGCGATTTAAGCGATACCACAGCGCCCACGAGGATAGTCTTATCATCCTCATCGGGTAAGTAAATCGGTAACATTTCGGCCAGATATTCGTTTTGGCCGATATTGACCCGCGCCGCCTGCGGTAACACTTGGCTCTCACTGAGCCAGCGGCTGAAGTTAAACCCTTGCACCCAATGGTTTAAGGACTCATCGAGCACTTCGTGCTCCCCCATGCCCATATTGAGTAGCGCCGACTCGTTGACGATACGAATACGCGCCTTCACGTCGATGGAGAACACTGAGTCTGGGAGGGTTTTGAGTAAGGTTTTTAAGGCGTAGTGTTCCTGCTCCGAAGGCATAAACGACACAGTTCGCACATCGTGAACACTCTCCACTTTGCGGATCTGCGGCATCAAGGCACTTAAGGTATCAAAACTGACCTCGGCAAATTGCAGGTAGAGAAAGCCCTGGTTACTGGCATCGATGGCGATGAGATTAATGCCATAACGTTCTAACACGACTAAGATGTCTTTCGCTAAACCCACGCGATCTTGACAGCTAACTTCCAAGCGCATAATGACTGATATTCCCTATTTTGATTCGAATTTTGGGATAAACCGTGCAGAGCTATTATCTCGATGTTAATGCCCTAAGGCTTGGCCTCGTAAGACATTCGTTTGATGAAGCCTCTATAGTTTACGCAAACGTAAAAGGCAGGATAAATAGCTGGGCGTGTATACGTTAGAAGGTTACGCTCAAAGTGGCAAGTCTAGTTTACAGCGTATTTGTAACAGGAAGAAAAAATCAGCGCCCAAATATAATTAGAGCGCTGATTTTAAAATTGAATTTTTTAATCTAACAACTGGTCGGTCTTGGCTGCCATGATGAAGTCATTCTTATGCAGCCCCTTGATTGAGTGTGACCACCAAGTCACAGTCACCTTGCCCCACTCGGTTAAAATGCCTGGGTGGTGGAATTCTTCTTCGGCCAGATCCGCTAACTTATTGGTAAACGCCATCGCTAACTTAAAGTTTTTAAACTTGTAAACCCGTTCCAATTGCATAATGCCATCACGCACTTGCACGCCCCAATCGGGGATCATGCGGATAAGTTCGGCCAATTCTGCATCGGTCACTTTCGGCGCATCGGCTTGGCAAGCTTCACATTTCATTTGGGTTAACGCTGTCATACATACTCCTCTTGGCAACATTAGGGGATCAATCCGTTGCACTTATTACGCTTTATTCAATTCGTTTTTTTATGGTCAGCCATTAGCTGGCTTTCTTGGTCTTGGGCGGATACTTAGGAGCAAATAAGCCTAACTGACGCGCCTTAGCCACATAGGCCATGATGTCCATCTTGGCTATTTCGTCCAGCATATCAATATGTTCAATCACATAATAAATCGGCTGCATAATATCGATACGGTAAGGTGTGCGCAGTACATCTAACAGATCGAAGGGCTTACGCTCCGGCACTTGGCTTTCCATGGCATACAAGGTTTCGCCGGGAGAGCTTAAAATACCGCCGCCGTAGATACATAATTCGCCATCCTGAGGTTTGAGTAAGCCAAACTCGACGGTAAACCAATACAGGCGCGCTAAAAAGACACGGTCTTCCTTGCTGGCATTTAAGCCCAATTGACCATAGATATGGGAGAAATGGGCGAAAGAAGGATTGGTCAGTAAGGGGCAATGGCCAAAGATCTCATGGAAAATATCCGGCTCTTGCAGATAATCAAACTCTTCCTTGCGGCGGATAAAGGTCGCAACCGGAAATTCCTTGTTGGCCAATAGCTCAAAGAAGCGGCCAAAGGAAATCAAGGCCGGCACGGCCGCGGTTTTCCATCCCGTGGTGGCCTGCAATACTTTGTCAATCTCAGCCAATTGTGGAATGCGGTCCTTCGGCATCGCCAAGGCATCGAGCCCTTGGAGATATTCCTTACAGGCACGCCCCGGTAGGTTTACCGCTTGGCGAGCATACAATTGGCTCCAAATATCATGTTCTTCCTGAGGGTAATGGATAAACCCTGAATCATCTGCACTTCGCGCAACATAGGGCGCAGTGTGCGCTATCTCTTTAGTCATAAAATTCACTTCATGGCTGACGCTAATGCCTCCATAGTGATCTAAGCCTCGATTTTTGTTAACTCCCTCACAGTTTATTGTTTACGCGATAATGTGACGCAAACGTAAAGCAAATATTACAAGGCAATTAAATCCTTGGTCATTCCAAACCGGATCTCAGTTAGACCAGTAGCAAACCTTGACACTACCGCTCAAAAATGACGACGATAGACTGATAATATGCAGAAAAACCGACAAATTTCGGTGTTTGCAAATGGCTTTTCTGCGTGGGTCATTTACAATATTGCCCAATAACCGCCTCTCCTTAATCTGAAGGTTCGCAATGAAACAACATCAAATTCGTAAAGCCGTTATTCCCGTCGCTGGACTTGGCACTCGTATGCTTCCTGCGACCAAAGCAATTCCTAAGGAAATGCTACCCGTTGTTGATAAACCATTGATCCAATATGTAGTTAGTGAAGCCATTGATGCGGGGATCAAAGAAATTGTCCTCGTGACCCACGCCAGTAAAAACTCTATCGAAAACCATTTCGACACCAGTTTTGAATTAGAAGCGCAATTAGAGCGCCGCGTGAAGCGTCAATTACTCGAAGCGGTACAATCCATTTGCCCGAAAGACGTGACAGTGATCAGCGTGCGCCAATCCCAAGCTAAAGGCTTAGGTCATGCGATTTTATGTGCAAAATCCGTCGTCGGTGACGCGCCTTTTGCCGTGTTGCTGCCGGATGTGATTATCGATGATGCCAGCTGTAACCTGAAAACAGACAACTTGGCCGCCATGGTGAGCCTGTTTGATGAAACCCAAGTGGGTCAAATCATGGTGGAAGGTGTGCCACATCATTTAGTGAACCAATATGGTATTGCGGATGTGAATGGCCATGATCTACAACCAGGTGAGTCAGAGCCATTGGTCGAACTCGTTGAAAAACCGCCAGTTGACGAAGCACCATCTAACTTAGCCGTTGTGGGTCGTTACGTGTTGCCCGCAGCAATTTGGCCACTGCTGGCTAAAACCCCTGCTGGCGCGGGTGATGAAATTCAGCTAACTGACGCCATTGCGATGTTAATGAAGGAAGAAACAGTTAACGCTTACTACATGCAAGGTAAGAGTCATGACTGCGGAAACAAGCAAGGCTATATGCGCGCTAACGTGGAATACGCCCTGCGCCACAGCGAAATCGGCGACGATTTTGCACAATATTTGAAGACCATTGTAAAGGGAATTAAGTAATGACGATTTTAGTGACCGGCGGTGCTGGTTATATTGGCACTCATACCGTGGTGGAATTGCTCAATGCTGGGAGCGAAGTGATTGTATTAGACAACCTGTCTAATTCAAGCATCGAAGCCCTTAACCGTGTCGAGCGCATTACTGGTAAATCGGTCACCTTTTATCAAGGCGATATTCTCAATAAGGCCTTACTGCAGAAAGTCTTTAGCGACCACAACATCGATGCCGTTATCCATTTTGCTGGGTTAAAGGCCGTTGGAGAGTCAGTCGCTAAACCACTGAAATACTATGAGAATAACGTGACTGGCACCTTAATTCTTTGCCAAGTGATGGCAGAGTTTAAGGTGAAAAACCTCGTCTTTAGTTCTTCTGCAACTGTGTATGGCGACCCCGCCAGCCTACCGATTACCGAAGATTTTCCAACGGGTGCCACTAACCCATACGGTCAGTCTAAACTGATGGTGGAACATATACTGGCGGATTTACACCATAGCGATCCAAGTTGGAATATCGCCCGTTTACGTTACTTCAATCCTGTTGGCGCCCATGCCAGCGGCTTGATTGGCGAAGATCCTAACGATATTCCAAATAACTTAATGCCATTTATCGCGCAGGTAGCGGTCGGTAAACGCGAAGCGTTAAGTGTGTTTGGTAATGATTATCCAACCCACGATGGTACTGGCGTTCGCGACTATATCCATGTGGTGGATTTAGCCCTTGGGCACCTCAAAGCCCTTGAAAAGCTAGCCACCAAACCAGGACTTGTCACCTATAACCTAGGCACAGGCCAAGGCTACAGTGTGCTCGATATGGTCAAGGCCTTTGAAAAAGCCTGTGGTAAATCGATTGCCTATCAAATTGCGCCGCGTCGTCCAGGTGACATTGCCGCCTGTTATGCAAACCCAGATCATGCTAAAACCGATTTGGGCTGGCAGGCGACTCACAGCCTAGAGGATATGGCTAACAGCAGTTGGCATTGGCAATCAACCAATCCCAATGGTTATAAAGGCTAATCATCTAAATGGCTTGCGGTAACTCCCAAGCCATTTTTATTATCCCTTATCACAATCAAACTCAGTAAGACCTATGACAGAAAGCATCAATCACAGCCGCCGTAATCTCTTTAGCCGCCGGAAATCCTCGGCAATTAGACCACCATGGGTGCGTGAAGGCATTGAGTTTACTGACATCTGTACCCGATGCTCAGCCTGTATCAACGCCTGCGAAACTAAGATTATCTACAAGGGAGATGGCGGCTTTCCCGAAGTCTCCTTTAAGGACAATGAGTGCACTTTTTGTCGCCAATGTGCCACCGTCTGTCCAGAAGAAAAGCTCTTTGATCTCAACCAATCCCCATGGCAATACAAAGCCGTAGTACAAGATAACTGCTTAACATATCAAGGCATTTGGTGCCAAAGTTGTAAAGATGCCTGTGAGCCTCGCGCCATTAGTTTTACCTTAAGCGTGGGTAATGCCCCGATGCCGAAGATTGATACGGCACTCTGTACGGGCTGTGGAGCCTGTTTCGCCCCCTGCCCGAGCCAAGCCATCGGTATTAAGCCTGCAGAATAACCTTAAGCCGTGAGTGTTACTGGGCTTCACGGCGTATTTAGGTTACTATCTCGCGGTCTAATCCTTCTCCAATTACCTAGGTTTCCTATCACCATGTTTGGCAAAAAATTTACCTTTACCCGCAGCGCTTCCCCAGCACTGAGTTTTATCGCCGAAGGGACTAAGCTTACGGGCAATATCGAATTTGCCGGAGATGTATTGATAGGCGGTGATGTACAAGGGCAAATTTTGTCACAGGCCAATGTCATTGTTGAGCGCACAGGAAACCTCCACTGCGAGGTCAAATGCCGCGAGCTGATTATCGATGGCTATTTTAAAGGTCGCCTGATTTGCGAGCGCTTAGTCATCCAAGCCCATGGTATTGTCGATGGCGATGTGGCTTGCACCTCGATGCAGATCAGTGAAGGGGGTCAGTTTATTGGATTAAGGATTAAAGAAGATCATCAGACTATCCATGCCCATAGCCTGCCATCTGCAGCCTCAAGCAGCACGCTAATCACACCTGTGCCGACATTGTCACCCGAGCAGGAGTAACGCTCTCCTTCGCTAATGAGTGCACACAGCCAATCGAGATGATGCCCCTTTCACAGAGTAAAGACTTTTACTGGCAAGTCTGTCTGGTCAGCACCGCCATCATTGTCCACTTGAGCAAACAATCGTTAAGTAATTGTTAATTTAACGAGTAAGATCACAGTTACGCCGTACGGCAACTGCTAACCTAGCCTACCAGCAATGCATTTCGTGCATGATTTCTGCCGCTTAACAAAGTGTCCCCATGTGTTTTGCAAATAGGAGCACAGGGCCATTGCAGACTAAGACTCATACAAGGCGAGACCAAATGAGCAACCCATTACTAAAACAAATCTGCGAACTGGATGTCTTCACCTTATTGGTATTTAAAAGCATTTTTGATAACGGACACGCAAATAGTGCCGCCAAAGCGCTCAATGTGTCGGCGCCTAAAATTAGCCGCTGCCTGAATGCGCTTCGTCTCACCTTTAACGATGAGCTGTTTTATCGCCGTCAACAGGGCTTGAAACCGACGCCCCTCGCCGAAAGTTTGTATGTCGCCATTTGCCAATTTACTGATTCGGTGTACTACCTAGAGCAATCGGCACTACAAATTCAAAATGCGGCTAACCATGTTGAGCGGCCGCTACATATCGCCGCGAGTAATGGATTATTAAGCTTTTTAGCGCCGCAGCTCAGTACACCCGAGGCGATAAGTGAACTCGGCCAAGTTAGGTTACATAAATGGCAGGAAAACAGTCCTGAGCTAATCCATGCCGGAGAATTAGACTTTGGCATCACCATAGAGCAGACCGACACCAAGGAGCTCAGTGTCTCCCGCTTAGGCTGTATTTCCAATGTCTATGTGGTGGCCTCAAAGCAGCATCCCCTTTGGGAAAGCCAACTGGAAATCAGCTTAGAACAAATCTGCCGCTATGCCTTTTTGTGCCTCGAACTTAAAGGATTCAATAGCCGAATTGACCCACTCGAACTCTTTTGCCAACGCCAAGGGCTGCTGTTGCCATCGATTGAAAGGGTGATCGATCGGGAAGAATGGTATGCCCATTTACTCACCATGCAGAGCGTCGCCTTCTGCTCGAGTATTGATATGCATACAGTCAAACATATGCCAGGGCTGAAATTGGCGCCGCTGCCCGTTTCTGAGCAGCAGCGCTTGCATGACACTATTATGCCGCCGCAGTATTTTCTCATCGAAAAGCCCCGCAGCCACAGGCGCTATAGTCAAAATCAATGTGAATTAGTGGTCAGTTCATTATTGACCGCACTGACCGCACAGACGCCTCAAACTGCCAACCTACACGCCGCTCAATAACGCTTAAAAAATAGCAATTGAGACAGAACTCAACACCCTAAAGCATGGACGCTTTTTACTGTTAACCATTCGATGTTAACCAAATACATCGACTGTTAACTAACGGCATTTCGAGCCGGATTTTACCCCACATGCCCTAATCGCCCAGCTCGAAAAATGCGGTGTTCTTGACTCTTTTGTACCTCTTACCGAGAGTCATAAAAAACCATACATACAAGTTTCAACAGTCTCCTCCGTGAAAATTAATCGAAAATTAATCCGATTAAACCACTCAAAATAAAAACAAAATTTTGCTGCACAGCTCATGTTTTTAGCATCGAATTCTAAATTGAGAAATATTCAATTTCACAATCTAGAATTACCGTTTTGCTGTGTTAAATCATCGTTCACATATCGGATACAAACTTATAAATACCACTTTATAAGTAGGTGAATGGACCTATAGTAGAGTCACTGCACACGCAGTCTTATAGAAAGAAAAAGGGACGCGATGATGAAAAACTACAATAAATCTCTACTGGCACTAGCACTCACTAGTGCCATGTTTTTAACCGCCTGCGGGGACGGAGAAGACGGGCAAGATGGTGCGCCCGGAACACCAGGTACCCCTGGAACGCCCGGAACCCCTGGCACACCAGGTTTACCAGCGGGTTCTTTTGCTAAAACCGCAGAATCTATAACCGATCTGAAATTCACCCTCAGCCCAGCTGACATTAAAGTCACCAGCAGTGAAGGCTTTAGTGTTAAGTTCAGTTTAACCGGAAAGAGTTCAGGCAAAGATGTGCCCTTCATGGGACTCGATAAAATTGCCCTTTACTCATTAACGGCGAATGAAAACACCTCGGGCACGGGCGCTCCCATTCAGTGGCAAAACAATGCTATGGCAAACAATGCGGGCAGCTCATTAACTTGTACACTCAATGGCTTAAACGGTACTAAGAATGCGTGTACCTTAACCGAAGATACTGAAAATCCAGGTAGTTACACTGCCACTTGGACCTATGATGGCGCTGCGCCCATCATCAATCCAAACGATAATCCAAATGCGGTACACAGAGTCTTCGTTCGCGCTTACAACATTGTCAACGCCGCTGGCGTAGCCTTGTCAGATAAAGTGCTCTCAGTACCGGTTGATTTTATCCCTGCAACCGATGAGCTTGCCGCATCAGGCAAAGACACAGTATCAAGCGCTGCATGTAAAAACTGTCACGGTGAAGTGGACGGCCATATCGCTAAGATTGAAGCCCACCATAACTACCAAGACGTTAAAAACTGCGTAACCTGTCACAACCCAGAGCAAGTCCCAAGCGATGCGCAGCTCGCTGAAGGTTGGGTATTTGATTTCGCGCCGATGATCCACCGTATCCATGCCGGTGAACACAATGCAGACTACCTGTCTGGTGAAGCGAAAGAGTACTTCGGTGAAATTGGTTTCCCATCAGACTTGAAAGAATGTAAATCCTGTCACGATGGTGCACCAAGCTATAACACCAATATCTACGCTCAGGCTTGCGTGGGTTGCCATATCAATGTCAACTTCGCAACCGGTGAAAACCACTCAGAATTTGGTTTGGCTCAAGCCGATGATACTCAATGTAAATCCTGCCATGGCAGCGGTAGCTTAACGCCAGAAGCGGTTCACAGTGTCGGTAAACGTGCTGAATACGGCCCATTAATGACCGTCGACTTTACCAGTGCAACGCTGGGCACTTCAGCAACACTAGGTATGCAAACTCTGACATTGAAAGCCAATGTCACACTCAATGGCGCGCCTATTGCTGATGGTACTAGCCTGAAAACCTACAATGCCACCAGCAATCCAACAGGTATGTTTGCGGCAAACGGTCTGCTGCTAGGTAATGTCGCTACAGATGGTACTGTGTACTCATGGCGCGATGTTAAGCCTACTGCCATCAGTCTGAAACTGGAAAACGGTACCCTATCAGGTGGTGTATTAACCTTCGTGAAAGATATTCCAGATGCACAAGCAACTGGCACTATCTACGTTGGTTCTGAAGCCAACTTCTGTGCGAAAGCAGGTAAAGCGGTGAGCTGTAATACCGACGGACTTGAATATGGCCCAACTAGCCCTGTAGGTAACATTTCTGCGGTTAAATTCTTCAACTTAAGCGGTGGCACTCCAGCCGTAGCTCGTATGAAGGATCCAGCGCGGATTACCGTTGAAGAAGCAAAATGTAACGCTTGTCATGGCAGCTTGGACTATGCGAAAGGCTACAGACACGGGGTTTACACCTTCGATCAATGTATGAACTGTCACAACGATACCACTGGCGCTTCTGGCCATGGTGCAACAGGCTACAAAGGCGAAGATGGTAAGTTAGTCGTTAACCCTGATGTAACCTTCAACAACAAAGATCTGTTCACCGTGGCTCACCGTTTCCACAGTGGTAACTTTGGTGTTGTCGAAGGCATCTTCCGCAATGCAGCTGGCGAACTTGAAGGTTATCCATCACCAGAAACCGCATGTTCAGCCTGTCACAAAGATGGTGCAACGCTGTTCGCAGCTGATGGTGGCTTAACTTCTGGCAAACGTTCTATCAAAGTGGGCAGCAACTACATTAGCCCTGTGGCTGAATCATGCCGCACCTGTCACGCTCACTCAGATGCAGCAGCTGTGGCTCACTTTAGAAGTAACGGTGCGATTGTAGAAGCGGATGCAGTAACTGATCCTAACCTACCAGTAGAATCATGCGCGACCTGCCATGCTGAAGGTAAAACCTATGGCATAGATAAGGTACACGCAGAGGTAGCACACTAGTACTAGTACCTCCGGGTTGCCCCCTGCACAACCCGAACTTCCTCTCTGCAACTTATTGGGGCTCCTTCGGAGCCCCTTTTTTATTGGTACTTTTAATGAGTTGTGGCATCAACTTGAGTCGCACTTTGTGCGATGCGTTGCCTTAAGAGCTTAATAAACTCTCTCGGGTCACGGTCTAAACTGTCGTGGGGAATATAGAGATGGTAGCCAAGGTGAGTATTGAGCATCACGCAGCGATGACCAAACATAGCCAACACGCCGCGGTAACGGTCTCCCTCGATAACGAGCGGGCTAAATTCGGCGCCAAGATAGGTTTCTAAGGTCGCCAAATCCTCTTGCTGTGATGCTGCGGTCACCAATAACGGCCGCTGCTCAGTCAATAAACCCGCGGCAAGACGCAATGAAATATTATCGAGGATCGGGTTTAGCTGCTTGAGCTTAATGCCAATATAGGAAAGCTCAATAGTATCAACACCCTGAGTAACTCGAGGCATATCTACCCGTTGAATGTTACTCCAGTTTATTGCAACTTTACCGCGGCGATGAAAATAGGTCAGTCCCTGTTCATCCATGCTCAACGTGGTCTCAGGTTCATAGACCTTCGCCAAGCCCAATATCAACGCAATCGCACCTAAGCTGAAAAACACTAAGCCCACGGCAAATAGCTCGGGAAATAGTACAAATAGGCCAAAGCCTAAGACAAAGGCACTGGCGCCCACAATCGTTAAGGTTACACCATTACGTTTTGAGAGCGGGCGAACCGAGACAACATCGGACTCTAGCGTCATATTTTTATTCCTGTTTAATCCAGAGCCATAAACGGCCTATGTATTCATGTATCGCCCGTTGCGAAGCGAGCAAGTTATCCGCAGTTAAGCGCCAGTAGAAACCATCTCTGGCCCTAAAATCCGTCGGTGCGGCGCTCGCCGTTAATCCTTGACCGCTAAAAATCGCCATCGACCTTGGCATATGGGAAGCCGAGGTAACTAATCGTACAGCTCGATTGCCAAAGTGTTCTTTAAAATAGTGCGCTTCTTCAATCGTGTCGCGCGACAGGGGCAATTGAACGATACGTGACGCATCGACACCGAGTTCAACCGCCGCCTTGGCCATCACTTCAGCATGGGGATGCTGCGTTAGCTCACCCTCCCAACCACTGACCACTAAGGTGCAATCTTGACCTAATTGGAGTTGCCTCAGCCCTTCCGTTAGCCGCGCTAAGGCGACCGTCGATAAAGATTGTACCGCCGTTGCTCCTTGAATATCGGCATGTCCAGAGCCCAACACCATGACCACACAGGTACCCGCAATAGGCGTGGAGTTAATGGGATACTGAGTTTCTAAAGGCTTGACCAAGTAATCCACACTTAATTGACTGCTGAGCACTAAGAGCAGCGTAAACGCACCGCCAATCGCCCATTTTGCTAACCTAGGTTTGCGCCAAATCAACAAAGATAGCAGTAATAACAACAGGATAAATGGAATAGGCATGATTGCCTGAGAGACAACTTTCTTAACCCAAAACATGCGTTAGTGCCCAATTATTCAAAGGAGCGCAATCATAACATCAAAAGAAAGCAAAACGCATCGCAAAGGCGATGCGTTGTCACGAGGGAAAACCTAACGTTACTGGGTTATTTTTCCCATAACCAAGCGGCGCCGCGCACACCCGAAGAGCAGCCATAAAGGTTCTGTACGACAGGCGTTCGACACTCTCTTCCCACAACATAACGAGTTAATAATGCAGGTAATCTTGGATAAATTGCCTCAATATTAGACATGCCGCCGCCGAGGACAATCGCATCCGGGTCGAGCATATTAATCACATGGGCGAGTGAGCGCGCGAGTCTGTCCATATAACGATCAAAGGCCGCGATCGCCATTTCATCCCCCGCATCGACTAAGGCCATGATCTCAGTGCCAGATTTCGCGGGCGCAGTTTGTACATTCACCGCACGGCTTAGTGCCTCGTTGTAATCGCGAACAAAGCCGGTGCCCGAAATAAAGGTTTCAATACAATCAGGATTACCGCAGAAACAACGGGTAGTATTAAACTCCTCCTTGGTCATCCAAGGCAGCGGATTATGGCCCCACTCGCCGCCAATGCCATTCCCACCCGCGTGTACTTTGCCGTTAATGGCCACACCCGCGCCGCAGCCCGTGCCAATGATCACCCCAAACACCACAGATTTTCCGGCAGCAGCACCATCGACGGCCTCAGATACCGCAAAACAGTTGGCATCGTTAGCAACCCGCACTTCGCGGCCGAGCAGTTCCCCTAAATTCACATCGAGGGGATGACCGTTTATCCAGGTCGAGTTGGCATTTTTGACTAATCCTGAATAAGGAGAGATGACTCCCGGGATCCCCACGCCAACCGTGCCCTTTTCACCTAAGGTCGCTTCGGCCTCATTCACTAAATCGACGATGGCATTCAGGGTGCCCTGATAATCCCGAGGGGTATTGATACGCTTACGAAAAAGTTCATTACCTTCCTCACTTAAGGCGACGAGTTCTATTTTTGTGCCACCTAAATCGATGCCCATGCGTATCATGAATGACTTACTCCACTGTTATTCGACCAAGGCGTCAGTACAGACGCCCTTGGCATTGTTCGTTATTCTGCCCAGCCTGGCGCCGTGGCAATAAAATAAGGGTTTAATATGTCAGGTTTTTGATTGTAGGTTAAGGGTAAACCTGAGTCATAACACACAACTTTGCCGCCAGCGCTTTCCAGCACGGCCTGCGCGGCTGCCGTGTCCCATTCGCTCGTAGGCCCTAATCTGGGGTAGAGATCGGCCTTGCCCTCAGCCAACATACAAAACTTCAGCGAGCTTCCAACGCTTAACATCTCGTGTTGACCGAAATCCTTTAAATATTCCGCCACATCAGGGCTTAAATGCGAACGACTACCCACCACAATCGGTACTTGTCTTGGCGGGTTACAGCCCTGTAGCTCTCGCTCGTGTTGCCCATCCTGTCGCCAAGCGCCTAAGTGTCTGGCGCCAAAATAGACAGTATTGAGCACGGGCGCATAAACCACACCAGCAATAGCAGCACCTTGATGGATAAGCGCAATGTTGACGGTAAACTCACCATTTCGCTTAATAAATTCCTTAGTGCCATCCAAAGGGTCAATCAGCCAATAGGTCTGCCAGTGTTGACGTTCATCCCAAGCGATATCAGCCGCTTCTTCCGACATCACGGGAATGCCCGCAAATTGCTCGGTAAGCTGGGCTAAAATAACTTTGTGAGCCGCCAAATCAGCCGCCGTCACAGGGCTCTCATCACGCTTTTGCGTAACGGCAAAATCCTCTTGGGCATAAATCGCCATGATGGCGTCGCCTGCCGCATGGGCAATCTTTACCACCCGCAGTAAATCGGCCTTCGAAAAATGCGCTGCCATCGCTGTATTATCTGTCACTTAGCCACCTGTATTCGATTTGCTTTTCGGCATTATGCCACTGGCAGCAATTGATAATTAAGAACAAATTCATCATATATCGAGCAAAATCGACTAAGGCACTGACAAATTAAGTCAGGCGCAAGGCTTACGCCGTGAGCATAAACGCTAAATAAGTCGAGTCTAAGCCAAGCTGAATACGCTGAAAAGAGACATTGCCTAGGCTGCATTCGTATTCACAGCCTTGAAAACACTGCAAAGAGGAGAAAGAAAACGACGGAGTAAGATGAGGCCACTTGAAGCTAACACTTGCCTTAGACCAAGACTAAGGGCTTCATCTGCAACCATTTATTATGAGAGATAACGCTTAATAAACTTGCGCGGCATAATCCTCGAGCATGGCC
Organism: Shewanella sp. BC20; assembly: GCF_003129585.1. NCBI lineage: Bacteria > Pseudomonadati > Pseudomonadota > Gammaproteobacteria > Alteromonadales > Shewanellaceae > Shewanella > Shewanella sp. BC20. The sequence continues at coordinate 111,695 of NZ_NHRI01000001.1, forward strand.
TTAAGCTGCCATCGCCAGTCACGCCACAGCTCGGGGCAATGGGTTAATGCCGTATTTTGCCCAGTTAAGCACTGGCGCACTCTATCGCTATTTAACGCACTGTAACTGGGTCTTAGTGCCAGTTTATTGCCTTTCTCAAGCGCTTTTGCCGCATAACTCAAGCTATCTATGCCGCTAATCGGCACGGCTTTATCTAATAACTTCAGTGCCAAGGCTTGGCGCTGGATTTCGAGAGCAAATTCATACCAACTGCATTGCCCCTGCCCGGCATAATGGAATAATCCAGATCCGCAACCGACGTTTAACGGACTCGCTATCAACTGCCAAATAAGATGTGCGAGCGCATCTACCCATGTTGGCGAACCTATTTGGTCGTTTATCACGGTGAGTGGCTGAGCATCTGGCGCAGCAGCCATCAACCTCAGCATGGTTTTCACAAAATTATGCCCATCGACACCGTAGAGCCATGCGGTGCGAATAACAATCGCGCGCTCAGCCAAGATGCGCAGCACCGCTTGCTCCCCCGCGAGTTTACTCTGGCCATAGACAGATAAGGGCGCAGGCGTGGCGTTTTCGGTTAAGCCACAATTGGTTATTCCGCACTGATTTAATGCCTGTGCAGCTGCCTCCGCTGGCTCGCCGCTAAACACATAATCGCTAGAGATATGCACCAAACGCGCGCCCGTGAGCGCGCATTCGCTTGCCAATAACTCAGGCCCAAGGCTATTGACACGATAAGCCTCTTCAGCCGCCATTTCCGCCCTATCGACCGCATTGTAGGCGGCGCAGTTGATCACCCACTCAGGTTTAAAGCGGGCAAAGGCTGCTTCAACGCTCTGTCTATCTGCGATGTCTAACTGGGCATGGCTAAGCGCGTGCACACGAAAGACACGGCCATCGAATCTATATGCCGCCTTGGCAAGCACTCGTAATAAAGCCTTAGCGAGTTGGCTATCTGCGCCAGTTAACAATACTGTTGTTGTCGATTCTGGCTCGCCATTAGGCGCATGCATCTCCTTGATATCCTTTTGCATTCTTAACGTCGGCGCCTCAAGCGATATCGTCGTTAAACAGCGGCATTAAATCGGCAACGCTTTTATGCCCCCGCTGAGCTAAGAAGTTAAGCAGCGCCATCGGCGAGCGGTTGAGTAGCTTATCCTTTGGATAATCAACCGCTTCAATAATACTTAAGGCACGATCAAACCCGCCGAGACTAAAAGCCACATGGGAATCCGAGCCCATCACTAAGGTGGCCCCCAATTCTTTTGCCGCTTTGGCAATGGCGGTGCAGTTAGCTTCGCTGCCCTTGCGAGAGACTTCAAAGGAGGAATTATTGATTTCAAGCGCCACCCCATATTCGGCGGCAGCTGTGACTACAGCTTCAATATCAATGGGATAAGCAGGATTACCCGGGTGGGTAATAATATCAACCTTGCCGCTTTTAATAGCGTTAATCATCGCCTCGGTATGGGTGGCCTTATCCGAGGGCGGAAATACTGGTTCATGGAACCCTGCCAACACAATATCGAGCTGCGACAGATAATCGCCAAAGTAATCGATTTCACCTTCGCGGTTTTTAATGTTCGCTTCGATGCCGCGTAAAATCCCCACGCCATCGACCATACGCGGGAGCACACGTAAATTCACAAAATGCCAAAAATGCGGTGCATCAGCCATCGCCGGGCCATGGTCGGTAGTGGCAAACAGACGGATCCCCTTTTGCTTCGCCACCGCCAAATAATCGTGGATAGTGCTATAGGCATGGGTTGATGCCACGGTATGGGTATGAGTATCGACTGGGTACTGCATGGGTCACCTCTGTCTTGTACTAGTGTTCTGACTATTGTGATCTGTATGCGTTAACCATTAGTCGGTTAACGTCCCTTAGGCTCAGCTAGTGGAATAGCGAGAGCAATTCATCGGCACTGCCCTGCCACGCGCCTTTGCCTTTTCCTTCGAGAATGCTATCCGCTAAACCTTGCTTATGCTGCTGCATTTCTTGGATTTTCTCTTCGACCGTGCCTTCGGCAATCAGCTTGTAGACGAACACTGGATTTTCTTGGCCAATGCGGTGCGCCCTGTCCGTCGCTTGCTTTTCTGCCGCAGGATTCCACCAAGGATCATAATGGATAACCGTATCCGCCGCGGTGAGATTAAGCCCTGTGCCCCCCGCCTTTAAGCTGATTAAAAAGACTGGCGTATCGCCTTCTTGGAACTTATCAATTTGCCCCTGACGCAGCCGTGTTTGCCCCGTCAGTTTGCTGTAATCGATGTCGAGGGATTGCAGCAATTCCTCAATTAACAGCAACATACTGGTAAATTGGCTGAAGATTAAAATCTTGCGACCTTCCTGCACCATTTCCGGCAGGTTTTGGCTAAGCCAATTTAGCTTGGCATTATTTTTAACCTTTTGTGCTTGCTCGAGTTTAACTAATCGCGGATCGCAGCAGGCTTGGCGTAATTTGAGCAAGGCATCTAAAAACTCGATATGGCTGCCCGCCACGCCTTGGGTTGCAAACAATTCTCGAATTTTTTTCTCCATACTCAGGCGAATACTTTCGTATAGATTACGCTGATCTTTCTCAAGCTCTAGGGTTTGATGGATCTCGGTTTTAGGCGGCAGCTCAGTCACCACCTCGGCTTTGGTTCGCCTTAACACAAAGGGGGCGATACGTTGACTCAACACTTTCGCCTGCTCGCCATCGCCATAACGCTCAATCCGATAACGAAACGCCTTATTGAAATAGGCCGTTGTTCCCAAGAGTCCCGGTAAACAAAAATCCATCAATGACTTGAGTTCACCTAAATGATTCTCAAGGGGCGTGCCGGTAAGGCAGAGTCTAAACGGTGCTTGCAATGCCTTAATTTGCTGGCTCACTTTGGCTTGGGCGTTTTTAATCTGCTGCGCCTCATCGAGCACGATATGCTCAAACGCCTGAGCTTGATAATAATCGTAATCCCGCACCATGAGGGGGTAGGTAGTGACGACAACATCAAACTCGCTTAATCGCGATAACAGCGGGCCACGCTGGGCACCATGGATCACCGCCAAGGTTAACGATGGCGCAAACTTGGTCGCCTCCTTCGCCCAGTTCCCCACTAAACTGGTTGGGCAAATAATCAGGCTCGGCAATTTTGGCTGCCCTGCTAATTTAGCCTCCTGCTGCTTTAACAGAAACGCCAAGGTTTGAATGGTTTTTCCAAGCCCCATATCGTCGGCTAAGATGCCGCCAAGTTGATATTCCTTTAAAAAACAAAGCCAATTTAGGCCTTGCTGCTGATAAGCCCGCAGCTGTGCATTCAGTCCTGTCGGCGCGCTGACCGCAACCACACCATTAAATTCGGCTAACTTTGTCGCGAGTTGACGCACCCTTTCACCATTGAGCAGGCTAATCTCGCTTTCGGCTAACTCATTGAGTAAATGTGCACGGTACTTAGGTAAGGCGATACTGTGGCCGCGATGTTGTTCAAACAACTCTTGAATAATGCTCATTAATGGCTTGATAACACTGGCTTTAATTTTAAGCCATTCGCCAGAGGGGCTAGGTAGCAATAACTCGGCATCATCGGCCGGCTCACCATGTTGTTTTAACCAAGTGGCCACCAGCGGCAACATAGGCAAGCGTTGACCATTGATATCGGCATGCAACGACAGGGAGAACCAGCCCTCTTGGCTGTCATCCAGCTCAACCGTTAACGGCGTATCGACCACCTTAAGGCTAAACTCTGGGGCAAATCGCACCTCTATGCCTCGAGTTTGTAATCTTGGGACTTCTTCATCGATAAACGCTAGCCATTCCCGAATCACATCGGGCAAGTTGCCTAAGCTCCAGAAGGAAGTCCCATTTGCTACGCCCTCCAAGGAGAAACGGCTAAAGCCAAGGGTTTGCAGCTTGGACACGGCTTGCAGCTCTTCTTCAAGCGCGCGGTTAATTTGATAGGTGGTGCCGCCTTGAGTCACTAGGGTTAATGCTTCTTTGGCAGCATTGCCACTTAAGACGAGATCCCCGTAGACAAACTCCAGCGCCAGATACGGCTGGGCGATGCTGCTCTCCGTTGCAGATGATTGAGTACTTCCAGGTGGCATTGTGGCTGCGGGGACGACCTTAAGCGTCAAACGAAGCTGTAACTTATCTCTTAGCTCAACAAAATCAATCGCACTTGGCGGCGGCACAGTACGCGCCGAAAAATGCTTGATCAGTCGATGGCTCACCAGTTCAACCTGGGTGCTCGGCACGGGCGGCATTTGGCTGAGTAGCCGCAGCTTATCGACGCTAATGTCGGTATCTATAGCGCCGATGTGAAAATAATCCAGTTCGATATAGTAAGGCGGCTCTGTCGGCACGAGTTCCCAGTTATCCCGCTCGGGCAAGACTAGGCGCATTTGCTTGTGCTCGCTGTCGATATCTTGCCAGAGAAATTGCGGTGTAATGGCCTCGCCCGCGGTTAATGCGAGACGGCTCTCCTCCCAGAAACAGCGCTCAGTAGCGAGCATTTTCTCAATCGCTACCGCCCCTAACTGCGCCTTAAGATACAAGCGCGATGCGCCGTGGCGTCTGGTCGACATGATAAGATTTAAGATCAGCACATCCTCGGCGCCAATCCAAGCGGGCATATAATATTGCACGTCCGAGAGCGCAATCTTAGTGCCCTTGTTGTAACCGCCCTTCTTGCCAAGCTTACCGCGCCTAAGCTCGATAAACACCCCGTTATCGTCCTTTGAAAGGATATACAGCACCCTGTCATCGTAAAGGGATTCGACATCATTCACATTGGGATCATCGGCTTCATCGAGTAGGTGTAACCACTGGGCGATACGTTGGTCCTCAACGGTCTTATCCGTAAGCAGACTGTAGAGTACCGCGGCCATATGTTTACAGTTGCCGCTGGCGGGGCAGGAGCAGAAGCCATTCATAACGAGTTTATGATTGACACTGACCAGACGAATATCCTGACGATAAGGCGTGGTTTCCGTGCCAGTGACGGTGCCTTCGATATGGCGAAAATCGGCATTGGCTTTCGCGCTTAACACCCTCCCCTGCATCACATAATCACGGGCGCGCATCAGTGTCGGCGGCGTGAATAAGGACTCAATAGCCGTTTGAGTCAATTGGATTGGCTCTTGGGGGGACAAGCGATTCATCTGCAAAACCTTGAAACTCAAAAATACCTCGACGGACAATAAACCATGATTGTCTAAGGCATTTATCAACGTGTAAGGGAGAATTGTATTGAAACCGAATGGGGAAAGCCAGAATAGGACTCACATACAAGAGCCGGATAACATACCCGCAGGCTCACCTGCGGGTCGTTAGCTTACGCAAGCTTAGGCTTGGCTGCGTTTTTCGGCGATATAACGGTCCACTAATTTTTCTAGAATATCTAAGGGAACGGCACCATTTTTCAGCACTACATCGTGAAAATCCCGTAAATCGAATTTATCACCTAGGGCTTGTTTGGCTTTTTCCCGCAGCTCGAGAATTTTCATCATGCCCACCTTATAGGCCGTCGCTTGGCCGGGCATAACGATATAACGCTCGATTTCTGCAGTCACGTCGCGGTCGGACATACCAGTGTTTTGTTTCATATAGTCAATGGCTTGCTCACGGGTCCAGCGGCTATGGTGAATTCCCGTATCGACAACCAGACGCACGGCCCGAAACAGCTCCGCCTGTAAGCGACCGATATTGTCGAAGGGATCTTGCTGAAAACCGAGTTCCCAGGCCAAACGTTCAGAATAGAGTGCCCAACCTTCGATATAGGCCGTAAAAGGCGCCATCTTGCGGATCAGCGGTTGTCCTTCCAATTCCATCGCCACCGCGATTTGGAAGTGATGCCCAGGGATGCCCTCATGGTAAGCCAAGGTGCGCATACCGTATTTAGGCGTCGCTTTGATATCGAACAGGTTGGCGTAGAAACGTCCCGGACGACTACCGTCAATCGCCGGCTGCTGATAATAAGCGCCCGGTGCAGTTTTCTCTTTAAATTCAGGAATGCGCACCACTTCCATTCCCGCTTTCGGGCGAATACGGAAGGCATTGTCTAAGCCAGCATTCACTTCATCGAGGATTTTTTGGTAATCCACTAAGATCTGCGCTCGGCCCGCATCTGAGTCTTCATAATAGAATTTTGGATCGGCGGCCAGCGCTTCGATTGCCACCGAAAATCCTTGGCTGGTGTCGTATCCCTGCGCGGCCAAAATCGTCATGATTTCGTCCTGAATACGGCTCACCTCAGCTAATCCCTTGGCATGGATTTCATCGGCGCTGTAATTTGTGGTGGTAAAAAACTTCAGCAACTGCTCGTAGGCCACATCACCATTCGGCAAGGCCCAGTAGCCATCGTCCGTGCCCGCTTTGGCTTGTAATGCCGTGAAGTAATCGATAAAGAGTCGATATGCCGGTTTAACATCAGACTCGATATTGGCTTTTGCCTGCGCGAGCAAACGCGCCTGTTCATCGGCACTGATTTGCGTGTCAGCGAGCTTAGTCTTAAAGGAGCTATAGAGAATATTGTCTTCGACGGGCGCGTTGATGAAGTCATTCATCTCGGTTAGCACCCGCTCAATCACAAACTTAGGCGGAATAATACCCTTAGCCTCTCGAAGCTTTAATCCTTCTAAGGTTTGGCCAAATTTAGTCTTAACCGCAATTAAGCGTGATAGATAGTTTTCAGCATCTTCAACCGAGTGAACTTGGTGCTGCGCCTGCATAAAGCTTGGATAACCATTTTGCACACCAAACAGCTGATTTACAGGGTAATTGTGGTAACGGTAGGGTTCAGAGGCCAAAGCAAAATCCGCCAGATACAGTGCAATGTCCTTCGAAATGCGCTGATTATCATCCAGATCGGTATCTTGGTAGCTGAGTAAGGTATCCCTTAAGGCACGGACTTGGGCAAAGGTTTTATCCATGGCCGCAGGGCTATCATCGTCGAGCAAGGCATTGTGGCCAGTGATGCCAACGGATTCTAAAAATCCCAATGAGGTTAAGGTCTCTGGGCTTTCGAATGCCATTTTGACCATGCTTCTATCTAAAAATGCACGGAAGAAAAAAGGCTTTTTCGCAAACCATTCATGGGCGGCGAGCGCCCCGAGCAACAGCACTATGGCGAGTGTGCCAAGTCCAATTCGTTTTAATACCGTTTTCAATATTCACGCTCCACTGGTCGTTATTATCAACATCAATGGGACAACATCCCGAACGAAACAATACCACCACCAGAAATTAACAACAATTTAATAAAGTAACGAAAGATGACAACGAACCCATTCTCCGCGAGAAGATTAAAAGCGATTTTATTGCCACACTGAGTCTGGTTAATAAATTATTTTCATTTAGGACTTATGGATGCCGAAAACTGCTATCCCCATGAATACGTAAAGTAAAAATATTTATTTTTTTCAATAACTTTTCATAAAAACTCAATATGAAAGCCCTTATTAAAAATAAAGCTATACAAAACGTCAGCGTATGTTATTCTGCGTTCTGGCCTGTGAGTCAGACCTATTTATAAGCAATATTATGTTTTTGAAAACCTTCGCTGTATCCTGCAATTTGTTTGCTGTCATGAAGCTTTCCACTCATAACTTATCATCGATGTAAATAATTCTATTTCTGGCTAAAGTCCCGCATTGTTGCGAATTATTTTTGATAAAAATTTGGAGACATTCATGTCTAAAACTACTGGTATAGTAAAATGGTTTAACGAAGACAAAGGTTTTGGTTTTATTTCCCCTGATAACGGTGGCGCTGACGCATTCGTTCACTTCCGCGCAATCGTATCTGAAGGCTTTAAAACTTTAGCCGAAGGCCAGAAGGTTTCTTACGAAGTCGAACAAGGCCAGAAAGGTCCTCAAGCTGCGAACGTTGTTGTTCTGTAATTAAACTCCCGTAAGGGATTAATTAACAACAAGTTTACAGACAAAAAATGCCGACTTAGTGTCGGCATTTTTATTGGTGTCTTTTGGGGATTCTCGTTTTTTTACCTAGTCGTAAACTCTACTAGGGCGTGTTGACGTTTCGAGATTAAATTTTGTTCGTTCTGGCAAGCACGTGCTCGCGAAACGAGGAATGATGTGTAGTTATTCTACTCAAATGACGAGTGACAAAGAGCAAGGGCTTGCCAGACGAACCCTTCGGGCAGCATTTGGCTGGCTTTTTTGCTGCGTTATCGTCCGTTTATGTAGAATAACTACACTGCACGGACTTTGCCTTGCATAAAAGCCAGCCACATTGCTGCAAAAATAACCCTGAAACGTCAACACGCCCTAGCCATGTAATAATTTCGCTTCCGCTTTTTCTAATCTTCTAGGTTTACCCACAATCAGCAAAATATCACCAGCGCGAAAGACCCAATCCTGCTCAGGATGTTCAACTTCGGCGCCGCTGCGGCGGATGGCTCTTAACTCTACCCGAAGCAATTCCCAATCGATATCGGCAACTTGCTTACCCACGGCATCCGCGCCGCGGTGTAACAACACGGCGTGCAGCGACTCTAAGGTAAAGTCCGTTTCGGTACCCGAAAAGAAACCGTGTAAAAACTGATAATGATTGCGCCGCTCCGACTCCAGTCGCTTGAGGATCCGCGCCAGCGGCACACCACATTGATGCAGCACCTGCGAGACCAACATCAAACTGCCCTCGAGGGATTCGGGGATCACCTGATTCGCCCCCGCCTTTTGCAGCATATCTAATTCACTGTCATCGCGGGTTCTGACCAGTATTTTGGCGTCGGGCGCCAACTGCTTACACAGGGGTAAGGCTTCTTCTAAACTGCGGGTCTCACAGAAGGTGATCACGATCATTTTGGCGTGTTTAATCCCCACCTGCTTAAGGATCGCCCGCTTACACACATCGCCAAAATAAATCGGCTCCCCCGCGCGGCGCGCCTCGGACACCCGCGTGGGGTCAAGATCGAGCACTAAATAGGGCACGGCTTCTGTCTTTAAAAACCGGGCTATGGTTTGGCCAACCCTGCCGTAACCTAAAATCAGCACCAGATCGTGATCGTCGGTAATAATCGGCACCACTTCATCCACATGCCCAGACTGGCGGATCCCCAATAGCCACTTGGCAATATCCACGCTATGGCGCACCAACCAAGGGGCAATACTCATAGACAATACCGCGACCATCACCAACATAGTGCTGGTCTCGTTACTCAATAGCCCATAACTTACCGCAAGGGCTAACACTACAAAACTGAATTCACCGACCTGCGCCAGACTCAAGGCCGTGCTGATGGCAATCCGAAAAGGCTCTCCAACCAGTCGCAATAAGCCATGGATAATCAGTGCCTTGCCAACGACTACCGCCAGCAGAATAAGTAAAATCTGCCACCAAAATTGAATAACGAGCGCGAAATCGAGCATCATGCCAATGGAGATAAAAAACAGCCCCATGAGTAAATCGCGAAACGGCCGAATATCCGCCTCAAGCTGGCGGCGGTACTGACTCTCGCCAAGTAGCATTCCCGCCATAAAGGCCCCTAGCGCCATAGATAAGCCTAACCACTGGGTAAAAGCCCCCGTGACTAAGGCCACCACCAGCGTCGAGAGTACAAAGAGTTCATTGGAGCGGGATCTTGCCACCTCATCAAACAGTCGAGGTAAGGCCCATTTGCCTAAGGCCATCAGCAAGAAGAAAGCAAGAATCCCCTTCAGCAGCGCCAAGGCGATTGCCGCTAACATCAATGGCTCATCATTCTGCCCAAGCAATGGCAGCAAAATAAGCAGAGGAACGACGGCTAAATCCTGAAATAACAACACACTGACCGACAGCTCACCATGGCGGCGCCTTAGCCAGCCCTGCTCGTTAAGCAGCTTGAGTACAATCGCGGTGGAAGAAAGTGCAATCGCCGCGCCGATGACGAGGGATTCTACGCCATTCAAGCCACAGGCTAAGGCAATCAGCATAGTCAACACTGTGGTCACCACCACCTGCGCGCTACCTAATCCAAATACGGTTCTGCGCATGGCCCACAGCCGAGGGACCGAAAACTCGAGTCCCAGTGTAAACATCAAGAGCACGACCCCAAGCTCGGCGACGGACTGCATTTGCTGCTGGGTAAACCAATGGAACCCACTGGGCCCACTCACCACACCGGTTAATAAATACGCCAAAATGGCTGGTAAACCGATACGCCGCAGCAAGGCAATCGCGACGATCGCAATCACTAGCATCAGCAGTATCTGGATTAAGAAACCATGCTCCATAGGCGAGATAACTCCTGTCAAATAACTGGCGTGTCAAAAATATGGGAGTGCGCTTTAAGCTTAACTGAGTGACATACAAAGACAAATTTTATTAGCAAACAACACGGCACACATATTGCTTAACCAAGGTAACAGTTTTTATCGCCATTTCATTTGCTGGGGTAATCATAATGGACTTTGGCTTAGCGACAACCTTATATCCTGATGAATATAACTATCAAACAGAGGCATACAGTCCAGCATCTACGCCACTGGATTTAGTGCAAGTGATCCAGCAGCTGCACGCGAGCTTAGATCCGCGGACAGTCTTTGCCTGCTACGGCAAAGTGCTAGGACAACATCTGCCCGTCCAAGGTGTTCGCCTGCAAGCCGAACAACAAAAATTAAGTTGGGGCAAACGTTATGGGATCAGTCTTAAACGACAGATCATCTGTGGCGGCACCCCACTGACACTGCAGTATCAACTGTTGACGCCGCTCACGCCTTCGCAAACCATAATCCTGCAAGAGATTGAGCCCTTGCTGCTGCAACCATTATTAAATGCCATGCAGTATCAAGAGATGTCGATGCAGGCGATGTTCGATTCCCTCACCGGCCTTGGCAATCGTCATTATTACACTCAAAGTTTAAAAAATGCGGTAGCCAGAGCCCACAGAAAGCAGGGCGCTGTGTCACTTATCGTATTGGATTTGGATAATTTTAAGCAGCTTAACGATAGATATGGTCACAAATGCGGTGATTATATTTTGAAGGAGTTTGGAGACATTATCCGCAGTAGTATCCGCAGTACCGATCAGGCCTTCCGTATTGGGGGCGACGAGTTTGTGGTGATAGTGCAAGGTAATATTCATGCGGCGGGCTTACTGTGCGAACGTATCGTCACTGCGACCAATGCCCATGCGAGTTTCCATCAATTTGGCGTGAGTAGTAGTCTCGGGGCGGCTGAGGCGAGCGACACCATGGAAGCTGAACAACTCTATGAGCAAGCGGATAAAACCTTATATCAAGCCAAAGCTTCGGGCCGTAATTGCTACAAGTTAAGTCCAGCCCAACTGTCCTAATCGAGCATGGATGCTGCTCACTGGCGATAAAGCCTGGTAAATAGACTTTGCTATCCGATTGCCTGCCCATCAAACTTAAGCCCGACATCATCCCCTTGGGCACAAAATGCCTTTTCGACCCAGAGTCCCAGCGCCATCACTAAACGCTCGTTATAGAACAAGAACCCCACCTCAGCACGTAACCATGGCGGCACTGCGCATTCTTGCCAGAGTTTTTTAAGGTCGCGCCCTTTATCGCGAAAATGCGGCTGACAGCGAAATTGTCCCGGCAGCTGATAGCGCAGGCTCACCACCTCATCCGCATTGGGTAATCGCAGCCGAGGCCCCATGGTCGCTAAGGTAAATGGCGCAATGTTATCTTCAACCATTGTTGATGCTTGAGTCAGTAAAGCCAGAATATCTTGATGCAGCTCGCGCGCAGTGATTCGCGGCGCGGTGGATGCAATGCTTAGCGAATCCAGATAAAGCATGCCGGCGAAGCGGCGCAGCACACAGTCACCAATCTGGAGCTGCACTTTGGCATCCTCTTTTGCCCCCATTAACTGCTGCAGAATTTGCTGTAGCTGCACATAGGAAGGCAATGCAAAGCCTTGGGATTCGATAAAGCCCCGCAGCAGTAATCCTTGCCATTCGCTAGTTTGCGTAGAGAGCCCATCAAGCTTAAGCACGGTTTGCAGGGTAAAGGGCGCCTCGGTTAACAGCTTAGGTAAACGCTCACTCACCTCGGCGTCCACTATGGCCTGCTGCTCGGCGCAAAGCTGGGCGCTGCGGCTTGCGGTGGTGGCGATACTGGGCCAACGTGCTTTTAGGCGCGGGATAATCTCGAGGCGTAAAAAGTTACGATCGTATTTATCGTCTTGATTACTTTCATCTTCGATATGCACTAACTGCTGCGTTTGGGCAAAAGCTTCAATCTGCTCACGGCTAATATCGAGTAAGGGACGCGCTTGCAGGCAAGCCCCCTTCTCGCCGAGTGAGAGCATTTGGATTTGCCCCATGGCGGCTAATCCTTTGGGGCCCTGACCGCGTTTGAGGGCGAGTAGAATCGTCTCGAGTTGGTCATCTTCATGGTGGGCGGTCAGCAGCACATCCTGAGGCTTAAGGTGCTGCAATATCGCCTGATAACGCATTTTTCGCGCCTCGGCTTCAACACTCACTCTCGGCCCTAGGGTCAGTTGCACCCGCTCGACCGTGATTGGCAAACCATAGTTGGCGGCGCGAGTTTGGCAGTGCTCAGCCCAAGCATCGGCATTAGGACTCAAGCCATGGTGCACATAAATCAGTTGATAATGTAACTCGGGATGATGTTTGGCGAATTCACTCAAACCGTAGGCGAGCACTTCGGAATCGATGCCGCCGCTGTAAGCGAGGACTAACTTGCTCCCCGCTTGCAGAGGTAAGCTCGCTAAAAAACGCGCTATATGGGCACTCAGTTCCACTGCCGCCATTGCAATCACCCTATAAAATCCATCACTCGCAGATGCTAATTATCCCCTGCCAACCCCAAGTCTTTGTCAGCTTATCAATTATGGGAACAAAATCCGCACCTTATTTGGCCCAAGCAGGCTCTCAAGGGCAAACACCAATTCATCGCTGGGGTTCACTCGCCAATGTTCCGCCAACCTAAATTGGCCCTTGGCCTGCGCTTGACTGTAGTTAATCACCACGGGTACGGCACCATTGCGCCACGGGCTTATCGATTGCTCGATACTTTCGAGCACGCTAGGCGTTAGCTGCGAAGCGTCTAGATCGATTTCTAAGGCGCTGGCAAAGTGGCTACGTGCCTCGCTGATATCGATAATGTTGCGCGCCGTCATACGGTTGCCACCGGCAAAATCATCGAAGCTGACTTCGCCTTCGCAGATCAGGATCCTGTCCTTCTCGAGCAGATGGTTAAACTTCTCAAAGGCTTCGGTAAAGAGCATCACCTCGAGGCGCGCACTCTTGTCATCTAGCGTCAGCAGGCCCATTTTTGAACCACGCTTAGTGAGCATCACCCGGGTTGCAACCACAAGGCCTGCCGCCTTCACGGTTTTGCCGCGATCGGTTGGATGCACGTCCTTTAAGCGCCCAGAAGTGTAATGCTTAAGCTCTTTAAGATATTGATTAATCGGGTGACCGGTTAAATATAGGCCTAAGGTCTCGCGCTCCCCTTCGAGCCAAATTTTATCGGGCCACGGGGTGCATTCGACAAACTGCTGCTTGCTGTCCTCAGGATCGCTATTGAGCAGACCAAACATATCATGCTGGCCGATGGCCTCGGCCTTAGCATGCTGATCGGCGGCGCTAATCGCCTCGGGCAAGGTGGCCATCATAGAAGCGCGGTGCGGCCCAAGCGCATCTAAGGCGCCAGCGCAGATAAGCTTTTCAATCACCCGCTTGTTAAGTTTTTTAAGATCGATACGGGCGCAAAAGTCGAATAAATCTTTAAAGGGGCCGTCCTTACGCGCCTCAAGAATCGACTCAACCGGCCCCTCACCCACACCTTTGATGGCGCCGATGCCGTAAACGATGCGTAGATCATCATCGACGGTAAACTTAAACAGACCTTTGTTCACATCCGGCGGGATAATGGTCAGTCCCATGCGCTCACATTCATCCACTAGAGTGACGATTTTGTCTGTGTTGTCCATATCGGCGGACATTACCGCCGCCATAAACTGCGACGGGAAGTGAGTCTTGAGCCACAGCGTTTGATAGGACACGAGCGCATACGCAGCGGAGTGGGATTTGTTAAAGCCATAGCCCGCAAACTTTTCCACTAAGTCGAAGATTTTCATCGCCAACTCGCCATCGACGCCGTTCTTAATCGCCCCTTCTTTAAAGGTACCGCGCTGTTTAGCCATCTCCTCAGGCTTTTTCTTACCCATAGCGCGGCGCAGCATGTCCGCGCCACCTAAGGTATAACCCGATAGCACCTGCGCAATCTGCATTACCTGCTCTTGGTACAAAATAATGCCGTAGGTGGGCGACAACAGCTCCTTCAAGGATTCATGCTGATATTGAGAATCAGGGTAAGACACCTCTTCACGACCATGCTTACGCTCGATAAAGTTATCCACCATGCCCGATTGCAGAGGCCCCGGGCGGAACAGTGCCACGAGTGCGATCATATCTTCGAAACAGTCGGGTTGCAGACGCTTAATCAAATCCTTCATACCACGGGATTCGAGCTGGAATACCGCAGTGGTTTCATAGCGTTGCAGCAAGCGGAACGAAGCGGGGTCGTCTAGCGGAATCGCCTCAATCCGCACTGGTGGACGCCCGTTTTTAACCTCCACCTTGTTGATCATCTCCAGCGCCCAGTCGACGATGGTGAGGGTTCTTAACCCTAAGAAGTCGAATTTGACTAAGCCGGCGGTTTCCACGTCGTTCTTATCGAACTGGGTGACCGGGTTTTTACCTTCGGCGTCGCAGTAAAGCGGCGAGAAGTCGGTGATCTTGGTGGGCGCAATCACCACGCCCCCAGCGTGCTTACCGGCGTTACGGGTCACCCCCTCGAGTTTACGACACATGTCGATAAGATCTTTCACATCCTCATCGGCATCGTAGGACTCCTGCAGCGCAGGTTCCACCTCAAAGGCCTTGGCGAGTGTCATGCCAGGCTCTGGAGGAATAAGCTTAGAAATGCGGTCCACAAAGCCATAGGGATGGCCGAGCACACGGCCCACGTCGCGGATAACCGCCTTAGCCGCCATGGTACCGAAGGTAATGATCTGCGATACCGCCTCACGGCCATAGAGTTCGGCCACGTGGTCAATCACCTCATCGCGTCTATCCATACAGAAGTCGACGTCGAAGTCGGGCATAGATACCCGTTCTGGGTTGAGGAATCGCTCGAACAGCAGGTCGAATTCGAGGGGGTCTAAGTCGGTAATCTTAAGGGCATAGGCCACAAGCGAGCCCGCGCCCGAGCCACGGCCAGGCCCCACAGGAATGCCGTTATCCTTACCCCACTGGATAAACTCCATTACGATAAGGAAGTAACCGGGGAAGCCCATCTGGTTGATAACCTTAAGCTCCACATCGAGACGCTCGTCATATTCACCGCGGCGCTCGGCGCGCACTTGTGGATCGGGGAATAAGAACTCTAAACGCTCTTCGAGCCCCTTCTTAGAGCAATCAACCAGAAAATCCTCAATCGACATATCGCCTGTAGGAAAGTTCGGTAAGAAGTATTCGTATAAGCGAATGGTAACGTTGCAACGCTTGGCAATTTCAACGGTATTTTCGAGCGCGGCAGGAATGTCAGCAAACAGCTCGCACATTTCCTCTTCACTGCGAAGGTACTGCTGCTCGCTGTATTTTTTAGGACGGCGAGGATCGGCGAGTGTAAAACCATCGTGGATCGCAACGCGGATCTCATGGGATTCAAAGTCTTCTGGTTTTAAAAACACCACCTGATTGGTGGCGACGACGGGAATGCCCTTTTCCTGCGCCAGTCCTACCGCCATGTGCAGGTAACGCTCTTCATCGGGGCGCCCCGTGCGCAACAATTCGAGGTAATAGCGCCCTTCAAAATGCTGTTGATAAAACTCGCATAAGGACTCAACTTGGGTATTGTTGCCCTTAAGTAGTGCCTTACCTACGTCTCCTTCCCGACCGCCAGATAGCAGTAAAATGCCTTCGTTGTAGGTGACAAGCCATTCTTGGTCAATCACCACACGCCCTTGAACATGGCCACGTAAATAGGCTTGGCTGATGATTTGGGTCAGATTTTGATAGCCATCATTATTCATCGCAATAATGGTTAAGGCACAAAACTCGCCATCAAAACCCGGCACTTGCATCCAAAAGTCCGCGCCGATAACCGGCTTGATCCCCGCCCCATGGCAGCCACCATAAAACTTGACCAGACCACAGAGGTTGTTTTGATCCGTTAAGGCCACTGCAGCCATGCCCTTCGCCTCAACTTGGGCGAGGATGGGTTTGACCTTAGCCACACCATCGGACATAGAGAAGTCACTGTGGACACGAAGATGCACAAAACGAGGATCGGACATAATTAGAATTATCTTTGAATAGCAGGTTAACAATCACTAAAAAAGCAGACTAACAAAGTCACAGCCCTTGGGCTAGTGACTTCGCTCTCAAGCTGAAGTGAAAACACCCAATCGGTGTTATCGCTCCAGTAATGCCTTGACGGGTTTGAAACTTTTACGATATTGGTCGAACACGCCGTGCTCGGCGATGGCGTCAAAATGCGCCTTAGTCGGATAGCCCTTATGCTTAGCAAATCCATACTGGGGATAAGCGGCATCGAGGGCATCCATCTCCCGATCGCGGGTGACTTTGGCAATAATCGACGCCGCACTGATACTCGCAATCAGGCCATCACCTTTGACTATGCTATGACTGTTCAGAGACAGCCCTTGGTGCGTAAACGCCGGACTGCGATTACCATCGACTAAAACTAACTCGGGCGCACGAGCAAGCCCTGCAACCGCGCGCTGCATCGCCAGCATAGTGGCATGCAGGATATTCAGCTCATCGATTTCCGAAGGTGTTGCCCGCCCCACATGATAGCTTAAGGCTTTTTCACAAATCTCATCGAACAAGGCCTCGCGGCGCTTCTCGGTGAGCTTTTTAGAATCGTTTAAGCCAGCAATGGGGCGATTGGGATCGAGGATCACCGCAGCGGTGACGACATCGCCAACCAGTGGGCCACGGCCGACTTCATCCACGCCCGCCACTAAACCTGTTGAGAAGATGGCCATATCGGCGTCGGTTAACGTCTTAAATACCGCCATTAGTTCACATCCTTAGCATCGACCAGTGCTAACACCGCCTCAGCCGCTTTTTGACTGGCATCGCAGCGCAGCATTTGGTGCAAACGCTCAAACTCGGCTTTGATTGGTGCAAAATCGCGGTTCAGCTCAATACCAACCGCTTCGGCAATCTTCTCCGGCGTGCAATCGTGCTGGATAAGCTCTGGCACCACATCTCGCCCCGCTAATAAATTCGGCAAAGAGAAACGACTCACTTGCATCATGGTTTTCGCTATCTGATAGGTCAGCGAACTCACGCGATAGGCGACGACCATAGGACGTTTGATCAGCATGGCCTCAAGCGTTGCCGTGCCCGACGCCAGTAAAATACCATCGGCAGCGGCCATCACCTCACGGGACTTACCTTCTACCATGTGGATTTCCAGATCCGGCGCATGCGCTGTTAACGCTTGCTCAAACTGCTCACGGCGCTTTTGATTCACTAAAGGCGTCACAAAGCGAATATCGGGAAATTGCTGCTTGATAAGTAGCGCTGCCTTCACGAAGGGCTCGGCTAATTGCTTTAATTCGCCGCCACGTGAGCCGGGTAAAATCGCGAGGTATTCGGCCTCAGGATCGAGTTCAAGCAACTGACGGGCGCTCGCCTTATCACTCTCTAACGGAATATCGTCAGCCAAGGTATGGCCGACAAAGGTACAAGGCACCTGATGCTTATCGTAAAAAGCTTTCTCAAAGGGCAATAATGACAGCACCATATTGGTGGCCTTAGCGATTTTAAAAATACGCTTGGGGCGCCATGCCCATACCGAAGGGCTCACGTAGTGAACAGTTTTAATCCCCTGCGCCTTTAACTTAAGCTCAAGACCGATATTAAAATCCGGTGCATCGATACCGATAAAACAATCGGGTTTAAGTTCGGTGATGGACTTAATCAGGGATGAGCGCACATGGAGTAAGCGTGGCAAGCGTGATAGCACTTCGACTATCCCCATCACGGCTAACTCTTCCATTGCGAACAGGGATTCGAAGCCTAGGGCTTCCATACGAGGTCCACCAATACCGACAAAACGGGCGTTGGGGTGTGTTTTTTGCAGTGCGGCCATTAAACCTGCACCTAAAATATCGCCGGAGAGTTCTCCGGCGACCATTGCAAACACTAATTGAGATTTTTTGCTCATAAACCAATCATATCTGACAAGTGAATGGCACCGCAGCGCATCTCTGCCATGGCATTGTCTAAAGCAGAATATTACGAGCAGTGCCTATGAATGGCATAGTGTAGAGTCTAGGACTCTTAACGAATAATGCCGCGACCCGATGATTTAACAAACTCAATGAACGACTTAACTTGCTCATCGTTCTGCGCATCTTCGGCAAGCGCTTCAATCGCTTCATCAACAGTTAAACTGCTGCGATATAAGGTTTTATAGGCTCGGCGCACCGCTAATTGGCTCTCCTTAGAGAAACCACGGCGTTTCATACCTTCGCTGTTTAAGCCACGAGGAATGGCAGGTTGTCCCGCCGCCATCACAAAGGGTGGCACATCCTGTAGCAATAACGAGCAACCGGCGGTAAAGGCGTGGGCACCGATATGCACAAACTGGTGAACGCCAGTCATACCTCCGAGAATCGCCCAGTCCCCCACATGCACATGGCCTGCGATAGACGCATTGTTGGCCATAATCACGTTATTACCGACCACACAGTCATGGGCGATATGTACGTAGTTCATAAACAGGTTGTTAGAGCCGATACGAGTTTCGCTATTATCTTGAACCGTACCACGGTGAATGGTCACATGCTCACGGATAATGTTGTTATCGCCAATAATGAGTCGAGTTGGCTCGCCTGCGTATTTCTTATCTTGGCATTCTTCACCCACGGAGGCGAATTGGAAAATACGGTTGCCTTTACCGATAATGGTTGGGCCCTTCACCACTACGTGGGAGCTTAACCAACAATCGTCGCCAATCTCGACACCCGCGCCCACATAACTCCATGGGCCTATGGTGACGTTTTTACCAATTTTTGCATCGGGATGCACAAACGCTAATGTATCTATCACTGATTAATCTCTCTGCGGGCACACATGATTTCAGCGGAACAAACCACTTCACCATCCACTTTGGCCTCACCATAGAAAACGCCAATCCCGCGGCGCTCTTTAATCATTTTGACTTCAAAATGGATTTGATCGCCAGGCTCAACCACACGTCTAAAACGCGCGTTATCGATACCAGCAAAATAGTACAACACACCAGGAGGCGGTACATCGTCACTCATGGTCTTAAACGCGAGCAGACCAGTGGCCTGTGCCATGGCTTCTAAAATCAGCACGCCGGGCATCACAGGCTGAACAGGGAAATGTCCCTGGAAAAAGGGTTCATTAATCGTCACGTTTTTAATCGCATGGAGACTCTCACCTGGGGTGTAATCTAAAACGCGATCGATTAATAAAAATGGATATCTATGGGGTAGATACTTAAGGATCTCCGTAATATCCATAGTGTTCATTTGATTAGACACGAACCTAGTTCCTCAAAATTGCCTTGGGGCAATTACTCTGGTGTATTTGAATTCTTTTCCAACGTCTTCACGCGTTGGAACAGTTCATCCAATTGACGGAAGCGAACTGTATTTTTACGCCACACTTTGTTTTCCATTGCCACTGTCGCAGAAGAATACAAACCAGGCTCACGCATGTTACCTGTAACGTTTGTCGCGCCAGAAAGATGGACACCGTCGGCAATGGTCAAGTGGCCTGCAATCGCGCAGTTACCACCAATAATACAATGTTTACCAATGGTCACACTGCCAGCAATGGTCGTGCTGCCAGCGATCGCGGTATTTTCACCAATAATATCGTTGTGGGCAACCTGTACTTGGTTGTCGATGATCACACCGTTGTGGATCTCGGTATGACCTAAGGCGCCACGGTCGATAGTTGAATTCGCACCAATTTCGACGCGATCGCCAATACGTACACCACCGGTTTGGGGAATTTTAATCCATTGTCCACGCTCGTTGGCGTAACCGAAACCGTCGGAACCAATAATTGCGCCGGAATGGATAATACAATCTTGGCCTAAATGGACATTGTGATAGAGGGTCACATTGGCCCACAGACGAGTGTTAGAGCCTACGATGGAGTCTTGACCAATCACAGAGCCCGCACCAATCTGCACGTTTTCGCCGAGGATCACATTCGCGCCAATCACCACATTGGCACCAATTGCCACACCTTCGCCTAATTGGGCAGAAGAGTCGATTTGTGCCGAAGGATGGATACCTACGGCCGCCTTGGGCGTGGTATCTAAAAACTGAGCCACACGGGCAAACCCCACATAGGGGTCTTTAACAACTAACGCAGTGCCTGAATAGTCCTGCGCGTCTTTAGCCGACAATAACACCGCACTCGCTTGAGTTGACTCAAGCTGAGCACGGTATTTGCTGTTGGCTAAAAAAGAGATTTGACCCGATTGGGCATGCTCAAGTGTCGCAACGCTGTTGATCACTAACGTTTCATCGCCTTGAACAACGCCGTCTAATAACAGGCTTAGCTCTTTTAAAGTCACACTTTTCATTAATTACTTGCCTTTGCTTAAGGCTTCAACCACTTTGCCACTGATGTCAGCATTTGGCTTAACATAAATGACGGCACCGCGCTGTAAAACTAAATCGTATTTTTCTTTTTCAGCGATAGTGTTAATGGCTTTTTGAACCTTAACTAACAGTTTGTTTTGCTCTTCACCTTGGCGACGACGTAAGTCTTCATCCAAAGCTTTACCTTTTAGCTGATATTCAGATTTTAACGCTTCCATTTTACGAACCAGCTCAGTTTTTTGCGTGTCATTCATTAACGCGCCGTCACGTTGCTGCTTCTCCATCAGAGAGCGCATTTCTTCTTGCATTTTCTGAACTTCAGCCATGCGATCACCAAACTCTGATTTCAGAGATTGGGAGATTTGCTCACGTTGAGGTAACTGTTCAAACACAGCGCCCATATCAACAACAGCAATATTTTCTGCCTGCGCCGCTAAAGGTGCACCTAATAAAGCCAACGTCACCAGGGCACGGTTTACCATCTTGTTCAAAATAGACTCCTTGTTACCTTTGTTATATTCAGCAAAACCTGCCGAGTGTATGCCTTTTAAAAAGTTTTGCCAATATTGAACGAGAAGATCTCTGTTTGATCGCCTTCGTATTCTTTAATCGGCCATGCCAAGCTGAATACCATTGGGCCCATAGGAGATAGCCACTGTAAGCTTAACCCCCAAGACGCTCTGATACGGCCAGGATCACTGTAGTCCTGTAGCTTATCAAATTCTTCCGCTGGCAGCGTTTGATACTTAGCGAAATCGAACTCAGTATCCCATACGTTACCCGCATCGACGAAGAAGCTGGTACGAACAGAGTTAGTGTAAGCCTCATCCAAGAATGGCGTTGGCACAATTAACTCCATGCTCGCAGTTGCAATCGCGTTACCACCGATAGAACGGCCACTGTTAAGTTGGATGCGGTTTGGATCGCCCGGTAAGCTACAACCGTCACCCGATGGATCCGGCGCACAAGGCTCACTTCCACGGAAGAGGAAGAATGAACGTGGACCGACCGAGTTAGACTTAAAGCCTCGCAGTGAGGTACTACCGCCCGAGTAATAGTTTTCCCAGAAAGGCAGGATTTGGTCATTATCATTAAATTGACCATAACCGTTGCCATAACCTAAACGACCACGCGCTAACAGCACAAAACTGTGGCTACGGTTGATGGGGAAATAATAGTTAGTATCGAAGTCAGTCTTAAAGTACTGCAGATCCGAGCCTGGTACTGTCATCTTACCGCTTAAACGCTGTGACGAACCGTCCGTTGGGAAGGTGCCACGGTTTAAGGTACTGCGGTACCAGCCTAAGCTCAGCTCGAAGTTATCGAAGCTTAAATCGGCATTTGGATCATCGTCACGGTAGATATTGTAGAAACGCAGCGCTTGTTCGTAGGCTGAGACTTCTGAAATCGTGTTATGGCGATAGCCAATACCACCGTTGATACGGTTGTATTCATTAATTGGGAAGCCTGAGTTTAATGCCACGCCGTACGAGCTGTTCTTATAGCGTTCAAGGTTAGCCTCATTCGCATCGAACTCGTTCCAGTAAACGCTGCCACCTAAGCTCACGCCATCTTTGGTCCAATATGGATCGGTGTAAGATAAGTTAACGCTCTTAGAATACTTGTTGGTGCTTAAACTCACGCCCGCTTGGTTACCCGTACCGAGGAAGTTATTTTGCTGCACACCAAACTGCAGACTTAAGCCCGATTCAGTACCATAACCCACTCCGGCGTTAAATGAGCCCGATGGCTGCTCTTTAACTTTCACGGCCACATCGACTAAATCGTCGGTACCTGGCACTTGAATGGTTTCGGTATCAACGGTCTCGAAGAAGCCTAAGCGGTTTAGACGAGCTTTAGATTGCTCAACCTGCGCCGAGTTTAACCAAGCACCTTCCATCTGACGCAGTTCGCGGCGCATCACTTCATCTTTAGTAACTGTGTTACCAGTGAAGTTAACCGAACGCACATACACACGTTTACCCGGTTTGATATTGATGTTTAAGGTCACTTCCTTGGTTTTATCATCAATTTCAGGGTAGGTTTTCACTTCAGGGTAAGCGTAACCGAAACGGCCTAAATATTTGCTGTACATCTCTTCGGTGAAGGTCACATCACCGCCGTTGTACATATCGCCCGCCTTAATTGGCAGAATCGATTTCATTAACTCTTCGCGGCCCATTAAGTCGCCGGTGAGGTTAACGTCTTTAACCTTGTACTTCTCACCTTCGTTGACGTTGATGGTGATATACAAACCTTTACGGTCAGGCGTCATCGCCACTTGAGTCGAGGTGACTTCAAAGCGGATATAACCCTTGTTGTGGTAATAGGTTTTAATGGTTTCAAGGTCAGCTTGCAGCTTTTGCTTCTGGTAGCGACGTTCACCGAACAGATCCCACCAAGCCACGTAGTCTTTGAGTTCTAACATGCCGATAAGCTCAGCATCGGTGAACTCTTTGTTGCCAACCACGTTAATTTGGCGAATTTCAGCCGCTAAACCTTCGGTGAACTTGAATTTTAGTTCGACACGGTTACGGGGCAAGTTAATCACCTGCGCTTCGACTTTCGCACCGTATTTACCCACACCGTAGTAGAAGTCTTGTAATCCCTTCTCGATGCCCGTCAGCATAGTACGGTCTAAGGACTCACCGACTTTCACGCCTGAGCCGTCCAGACTTTCCTGTAACTGCTCATCTTTAATGTCTTTGTTGCCTTCAAAGGTCACGGCGCTGATCGTTGGTCGCTCAGTGACTTTGACAATCAACACACCGCCATCATGACTGACTGAGATGTTCTCAAAGTTAGTCGATGCATACAGGCTTTTAATGGCTTGTTGAATTTTTAACTGGTCAACAGTGTCACCCACTTTCACTGGTAAGCTTAACAAGGCAGCACCCAGTGCGACTCGCTGCAAACCTTCAACTTGGATGTCGGTCACTTCAAAGGGTTGGAAAGTATCCGCCAACACAGTCCCTGAAAACGACGCACCGACGAATAACATCGAGGCAAAAAGTTTATTCAATCTCATAGAGCACTTCTAATTATTAGTCTGTCCTTGCTCAGAGTCGGGCAAAGTCATTGAAGAGCGCGATGCTCATCAACATCAGCAGCAATGCTGCCCCAAATCTGAATCCTATTTCCTGTACCTTTTCAGACACAGGTTTACCAGTGATTACCTCAACGAAGTAATACAGCAGGTGTCCCCCATCGAGCACAGGCAATGGCAGCAGGTTAATGATGCCTAAATTGACACTGATAAGCGCGAGGAAACCGAGAAAGTAAACCAAGCCATAGTTTGCACTATTGCCCGCACCCTGTGCGATTGAGATAGGTCCACTTAAGTTTTTCACTGACACATCGCCAGTAAATAATTTGCCAATCATCTTAAAGCTCACAGCAACAAGTTGCCATGTTTTATCCACTGCGATAGCGAAAGAATCGATTGGGCCATATTCGAGTTGTAGGCGCATATTCTCGGGCCATTGCGCCTGAGCAGGGCTCACCCCAAGCACGCCTATATCTTTGCCATCGCTATTTTTAACACTCTCAGGTGTCACAGAGATGGCAAACTGCTCGCCATTACGGCGCACAGTTAACTCCACAGGCACATTGGCAGAATGTTGAATAATGTCAACAAAAGCTTGCCAATCGGTGTAATTTTGGCCATTGATGGCAACCAAAGTATCGCCGACTTTCAGATCACTCTTAGCCGCCGCACTGCCTTCGCTGATGAGCGCAATTTGTGGCTCAATCGCAGGGCGATACACACCCAAACCCAACGCCGTAATCGGCGACTCTTTTTCTGGGTCGAAACGCCACTCGCGGGTATCAAGGGTATAAGTGCGAGCCGTGGTATCTAAACCTTGCAAGCCATTTAGCGGCGCAAGGGAGACGGTTAAGCTGTCATCGCCGATATGGCCTACTAGCGCTAAATTCACTTCTTCCCAATTGCGTACAGGCTGGCCAGAAATTGCCGTCACTTGCATCGGCTCATTCACTTGGATTTGCGCCGCCGCAGTGCCAGGTGTGGTAGAGGTAATAACTGGCTTGAGCGATGGCACGCCAATTAAATACATTAAATACAGTGCAATAATCGCAAAGATAAAGTTTGCAATCGGACCTGCGGCTACAATCGCAATCCGTTGCCATACACTTTTACGGTTAAAGGCTTGGTCCTTTAACTCATCGGGTACGTCTTCTACTCGCTCATCGAGCATTTTGACATAGCCGCCTAACGGGATCATGGCAATGACGTACTCAGTGCCATCTTGACCTACTTTGCGCCAAATCGCCTTACCAAAACCAATCGAGAAACGTTCAACCTTCACGCCACAGCGGCGTGCAACATAGAAATGGCCGTATTCGTGGGCGGTGATAAGCAGCCCAAGCGCAACGATAAACGAACCTAAGTTCCACAAAAAATCTAACATTCCACTCCTTATGTCATCGTAAAATTGGCTTATTCCTCATCAAATGAGGATTAAGCCAATTTCGCTAACTGTTCGCGGGCATATATCCGCGTTTGCGCATCGAGGGCGATAATATCATCGATGCTGGTCATCGTCCGTTTAGGCACTGATGATAAACAAGCTTCATTCACCTTAGCGATATGGGTAAAACCAATCTGTCCCTGTAAAAAAGCCTCAACGGCGATTTCATTGGCGGCATTGAGTACCGTAGTCGCTTCTTGGCCTTGGGCACAAGCGGCGATCGCTAATGCCAAACAAGGGAAGCGATTAAAGTCCGGCTCACAAAAGCTTAACTGTCCGACTTTGAAAAAATCCAAAGGTTCAACGCCAGAGCTAATTCTTTGTGGATAGGACATACAATGTGCAATCGGTGTACGCATATCCGGGTTACCCATTTGTGCGATCACGCTGCCATCGCGGTATTGCACCATCGAATGGATAACGCTCTGCGGATGGATAACCACCTTTAATTGGTCTTTCTGGGTATTAAACAACCAGCGCGCTTCAATAAACTCCAAGCCCTTATTCATCATAGTGGCGGAGTCGACTGAAATTTTCGGCCCCATCGACCAGTTTGGATGTTTACAGGCCTGTGCTGGCGTCATCGACGCAAGGCTGGCAAGCTCAGCGGTCAAGAAGGGGCCGCCCGAACCGGTCAGTAAAATATGGGAAATTCCCGATGCGGCTAGATCACAGCGGCCTAAATTGGCCTGCACTTCTTCGGGTAAACATTGGAAAATCGCATTGTGCTCACTATCAACTGGCAATAGAGTCGCGCCAGAGGCTTTAGTGGCCTCAATAAAGAGTTCACCCGACATCACCAAGGCTTCTTTATTGGCAAGCAATACTCGCTTACCCGCCTTAACGGCGGCTAAGGTGGGCACTAGCCCCGCAGCGCCGACGATAGCGGCCATCACAGTATCCACTTCAGTGGCTGTGACTAAGGCAATGAGTTCATCCTCACCGCTACTGACTTGGATATTAAGCTCGGGGGGAAGCTTGGCTTGTAGCGCTAATGCGGCCTGACTATCGACCATATGGGCGACTTGGGGGCGATGGGTCACACACAGGGCGAGCATCTTATCGACACTCGCATTCGCCACTAAAGCGTAAACACGATAGGCATCGGGATTAGCCGAAATCACACTTAAAGTGCTGGCACCAATCGACCCAGTTGCGCCCAAAATCACCATATTTTGCATAGCGTTACATCCAAAATGCAATGTAGATTAAGGTAAACACCGGCAAGGCCGCAGTGAGGCTGTCGATGCGATCGAGTACGCCACCATGCCCAGGCAGAATCGTGCCAGAGTCTTTGATGCAGGCGGCACGCTTAAACATACTCTCCGATAAATCGCCGAGCGCCGAAATCAGTGCCACGAAAATGGTAACCGCGACCACTAACCCTAATTCCTGCTCAGGCGAAATATACATCACCCCAGCGACAACAATCAGTGTTGTCATCAGGCCGCCCAATAAACCCTCTAGAGTTTTAGCAGGGCTCACCGCAGGCATCAGCTTGGTCTTGCCTACAGCTTTACCGACAAAATAAGCGCCCGAATCGGCCGCCCAGACAATCAGCATCACCAGTAATACCAATGATGCGCCATAGTAAGGCGATATTTGCGAACTAATGGATTTGAGTGCAATCAGCGCCACAAAACAAGGCACTAGGGTAAGTTGTCCAAACATGGACTTTAGCATCGGGTTCTTTTGCCAGAGTTTGGCACTTTTAGGGTAAGTCACCACCAACAGCAGTGACACTATCCACCAGAATGCGCCGATGGCAATCACGGCAAGATAGATAGGATGAATTTGTCCCCTGAGCCAAATGGTGTCGGCGGGAACAATTAAATTCAACGCGATAAGTAAAATACCGACGGTGCAAGTAAAACTCCATTGAGTCACATCACATTGACTATCAATGATCCTGCCCCACTCCTTAGCGGCGATCAGAAACACGGCCACTAAGGCCCAAGCAAAGTACTCTACGGGGAGTAAAAAGATCGCTCCCAAAACTAATGGAATTAACCAAATTGCTGTTATTATACGTTGTTTTAGCAAAAAAAATCCCTCATGACGTTTTACAATGCGCGCATCTCATCAATTTGACTTCCGGTCAAACCAAAACGGCGCTGGCGACTGGCAAAAGTGGCAATCGCTTCATGAAAAGCCTGTTCATCGAAATCAGGCCAAAGGGTGTCCAAAAACACCAATTCAGCATAGGCAGCCTGCCAGAGCACAAAATTGCTGATCCGGTAATCCCCACCAGTACGGATCATTAAATCAACTTCACTCTGATTTTGCATGCATAAATGTTCACTCAAGGCTTCTTCGGTGAACTGACTGCTGGTCATTTCGCCAGTTTCCACCTTTTCAGCTAACTTTTGCGCAGCTTGCAGTATGTCCCAACGACCGCCGTAATTGGCCGCCACATTCAATATCAATCCATTATTACTGGCAGTTTTTTCTTCTGCGGCACGAATTTGTTTTTGTAAACGCGCAGAAAAACGGCTGATATCGCCGATGATATTCAGTCTGACCTGGTTTTTATCCAACAACTTAATTTCCCGTTGCAACACGGTAAAAAACAGTTCCATCAGCAAGCTGACTTCTTTATCGGGTCTGCGCCAATTCTCGCTGGAAAACGCAAATAGCGTCAGCGATTGTATTCCTAACTGACTGGCCGCACTCACCGCACGCCTCACCGCCTTTACGCCGGCTTTATGCCCCATAACTCGTGGTTTGCCCTGGGTTTGGGCCCAACGTCCATTACCATCCATAATAATCGCAACATGTTTAGGTAATGACTGTTTTACGAGTTCAGGTAATACCTCAGGTAAGCTTGTCTGAGCACAAGCATCCTGCTCAGTCGACCTAGATTGCGGATCAAATTCCACTGTGGATGACATCTATTACAACCCTTTAAAATAGACAAACGCCGTGTAGTATACCCCTACACGGCGTAGCAACTCTAGCTTATAGCGCCTGAGATTAGACTTCCATCAACTCAATTTCTTTGGCAGCTAAGATCTCATCGACCTTCTTAATGTGAGCATCGGTGAACTTTTGCACTTCGTCTTCAAAGCGGCGAACATCGTCTTCAGTACATTCTTTGGCTTTTTCGAGCTTCTTCACATCAGAAATGGCGTCACGACGTACGTTACGAATCGCCACACGGCCGCCTTCGGCTTCTGCACGTACGACTTTGATGAAGTCTTTACGACGCTCTTCCGTCAGTGCTGGTAATGGAATACGTAAGGTAGCACCCGCTGACATTGGATTTAAGCCAAGGTCTGAGCTCATGATCGCTTTCTCAACCGCTTGGATTGCACTACGATCAAACACAGTTACTGACAGAGTACGCGCATCTTCGATGCCCACGTTAGCCACTTGGTTAAGCGGTGTCATAGTGCCGTAGTAAGACACTTGGATAGAGTCCAGTAAGCTTGGGTGTGCACGACCAGTACGTACTTTCGCCATTTGGTTCTTAGTCGCTTCTACGCATTTACCCATGCGTTCTTGAGCATCTTTTTTAATATCTGCAATCACGTTAAATGTCCTTCTTGGTCATTAAATAACTTATTTCGCTTTGATCAATGTGCCTTCTTCTTCACCCATGACCACACGGCGCAGCGCACCTGGTTTGTTCATGTTGAATACTAGGATTGGCATGTCATGATCACGCGCCATCGTAAAGGCTGCTAAGTCCATTACTTTTAATTCTTTGTCCAGTACTTCAGTGTACGTTAAATCATCGTACTTGACTGCTTCTGGATTTTTCATCGGGTCGTCAGAATAAACGCCGTCGACTTTAGTGCCTTTTAGCACGACTTCTGCTTCGATTTCAATGCCACGTAAACAGGCGGCAGAATCGGTAGTGCAGAATGGGTTACCAGTACCCGCAGCAAAAATCACTACACGGCCTGATTTTAATAAGCTGATAGCCTCAGCCCAATTGTAGTCGTCACATACCCCTTTTAACGGGATTGCCGACATCAGACGAGCATTAACATAGGCACGGTGCAGGGCATCACGCATGGCCAAGCCGTTCATAACCGTTGCCAGCATACCCATGTGATCGCCCACCACACGGTTCATGCCAGCTTTTGCTAGGCCTTCACCGCGAAATAGATTACCACCACCAATGACCACACCCACCTGAATGCCTAACTCTACCAGCTCTTTCACTTCTTGAGCCATGCGATCTAACACTTTAGGATCGATGCCGAAGCCTTCGTCGCCCATCAGTGCTTCGCCACTTAATTTTAGAAGAATGCGTCTAAATGCAGGTTTTGGATTGGTGCTCATAGTTTTTTGTCCTGGTCATAACAAGACCGCAGCCATTGCTGCGGTCTTGGGGGTATTTAGCGTTGGCGATTAAGCCTTTTTAGAAGCAGCGATTTGAGCAGCAACTTCAGCTGCGAAATCTTCTTCTTTCTTCTCAATACCTTCACCCACTTCTAAACGAATGAAGTTAGTGACTTTAGCGCCTTTCTCTTTCAAGAATTCGCCAACAGTTTTCTTTGGTTCCATGATGTAAGCTTGACCAGTCAGAGAGATCTCACCGGTGAACTTCTTCATACGACCAACAACCATTTTCTCTGCGATTTCAGCAGGCTTGCCTTCATTCATAGAGATTTCGATTTGCAGAGCTTGTTCACGAGCAACTACGTCTGCTGGAACGTCTTCTGGGTTAACGTATTCTGGCTTAGAAGCAGCAACGTGCATTGCTAGGTGCTTCAGAGTTTCCTCATCCGCTTCACCAGTTACTACAACACCAATACGCTCACCGTGACGGTAAGAAGCTAATTGAGTGCCGTCGATGTACTCAACGCGACGAACGTTGATGTTTTCACCGATTTTAGCAACTAGAGCAACACGGGCTTCTTCGAATTGGGCTTTTAAGTCTTCTAAAGACACTTTAGACGCTGCAGCAACGTCTAAAACAGCGTTAGCAAAACCTAAGAAGTTCGCATCTTTAGCAACGAAGTCAGTTTGGCAGTTTACTTCTAACAGTACTGCGAAACCTTCACCGTTTTTGATCAGGATAGTACCGTCAGCAGCGATGTTACCTGCTTTCTTAGCAGCTTTAGCAGCACCAGACTTACGCATGTTGTCAATTGCTAACTCCATGTCGCCGTTGGTTTCTTCTAACGCTTTTTTACAATCCATCATGCCTGCGCCAGTACGCTCGCGCAGTTCTTTAACTTGGGCAGCAGAAATTGCCATTGTTAAATCCTCTCTAAAAATTCGACTAATTTGCAGATATAAAACAGGGGCCGAATGGCCCCTGTTAACCAATCAAAATCTTGGTTAATAAGGGTGATGAAACTCATCCCGCCTTATTATTATTCGGCTTCTACGAAACCGTCTTGCTCAGCTTGAACAGCTAAATCTTGACCACGGCCAGCGTTAGCAGCTGCAGCAACAGAAGTAGTGTACAGGCGAATAGCGCGCATTGCGTCGTCGTTACCAGGAACGATGTAGTTAACACCGTCTGGAGCAGAGTTAGTATCAACAACTGCAACAACAGGGATACCCAGGTTGTTAGCTTCTTTAATAGCGATATGCTCGTGGTCAGCGCCGATAACGAATAATACGTCTGGCAGGCCGCCCATGTTCTTAATACCGCCTAAAGATTTTTCCAGCTTTTCAAGCTCACGAGTACGCATCAGCGCTTCTTTCTTGGTCAGCTTGTCGAAAGTACCGTCTACTGATTGGCTTTCCAGTTCTTTCAGACGCTTGATTGACTGACGAACGGTTTTCCAGTTAGTCAGCATACCGCCTAACCAGCGGTGATCAACATAGTACTGATCGCAAGAGATAGCAGCTTCTTTGATCGCTTCGCCAGCAGCACGTTTAGTACCAACGAATAATACTTTACCTTTCTTTGAAGCAACGTTGCTGATGAAAGCCAGCGCTTCATTGAACATTGGCACAGTATGCTCAAGGTTGATGATGTGAACGCCGTTGCGAGCACCGAAAATGAATGGCTTCATTTTTGGGTTCCAGTAACGGGTTTGGTGACCGAAGTGGACACCGGCCTGGAGCATATCGCGCATTGAAACTGTAGTCATTTCTATTACCTTAAAATTTAGGGGGTTAGACCTCCACGCATCCCATGTCTTCGACCCCGCAGTTAACAGCTGAGGGCACCCCGAAGAATGTGTCGACACGTGTGTGATTTAGTATTTAGATAAATTGCCATGTATAATGGCCGCCATCTTTAGTTTTGCTATCGCCCAAAAGCAGATAAAGCTGCGCTTGGGAAATTCATCAAGACTTAAACATAACGGCGCGCTTTATACCATAAATAGCCCTAAAGCACAAATTTTTGCATCGGGTGGATGCCGCCAATAGACATCGAAGACACAAGAGAAAACGCAATGAGTATAGTCATTAAGACAGCAGAAGAAATCGAGAAAATGCGTGCAGCAGGTAAACTGGCGGCACAGGTATTAGAAATGATCGCCCCTTATGTAAAGGCTGGCGTGAGCACTAATGAATTAAACGATATCTGCGCCAAATATACCGAAGAGCAAGGCGCGATTTCTGCCCCGCTCAACTACCATGGTTTTCCTAAGTCGATTTGTACTTCGTTAAACAACGTTATTTGCCATGGTATTCCGAGTGACCGCGTTCTCAAGGATGGCGATATTCTCAATATCGATATCACAGTCATTAAAGACGGTTACCACGGCGACACCTCTAAAATGTTCTTAATCGGTGAAGTGAGTCCTAAGGACAAGCGCCTATGCCGTATCGCCCAAGAGAGCCTATACCTTGCCATTCGTAAGGTTCGCCCGGGGTTAAAACTGGGGGAAATCGGCAATACTATCGAAAAATTCATCAAAGCCAGCAAAACAGGTCTTGAGAAATATTCCATCGTGCAAGATTATTGTGGTCACGGTATTGGTGCCGGTTTCCATGAAGAACCGCAAGTCATGCACTACCGTAATGGTGACAACACCATTTTACGCCCAGGCATGTGTTTTACCATTGAGCCAATGATCAACGCTGGTCGCCACACCACAGTGTTAGACCGCGATGATAAGTGGACTGTGACCACCTCTGATGGTAAAAACTCAGCCCAGTGGGAGCACACATTATTAGTGACCGAAACCGGTGTAGAAGTCCTGACTCTGCGTGATGAGGAAGATTTTCCGCGGATTATTAATCACTAATGACAATCGTTAAACTATCCACCAAGTCATCATGAGGCTCGGTGGATAGCAAATATCTTAACGCATCCAAACAAGGGACTCGATGAATACAGCTCTGCTAGCTAAACAATCATTAATCGAACAGAATCAAACGCTTTTAGCAAGATTCAAGGCCAAAACCCCGATTGAAGAGCTAGTGACGCAGCGCTGTCAGTTCGTCGATTCCCTCGTCAAACAGGCCTGGCAACAACACGGTCTGGACCAATATCCTATCGCCTTGATCGCCGTTGGCGGCTATGGTCGCGGCGAGTTACATCCGCACTCGGATGTCGATTTATTATTCCTGTTCGAAGGCGAGTTATCGCAAGCGGCCGAAACCGCACTGAGCGAATTTATCGCCTTTTTATGGGACGCCAGCCTTGAAATTGGCCACAGTGTTCGCACCCTCAGCGATACCTTAAATCTGGGGCGAGAAGACATTACCATCGCCACTAACCTGCTCGAGGCTCGGTTACTCTCAGGCCCAGAATCCCTGTTCGATCAACTCTATGACGCCATCCGTCAGAGCGATTTTTGGACGTCGAGCCAGTTCTTTATCGCCAAACGTGATGAACAAACGGCCCGCCATGCTAAGGCGAGCGCCTTCGATCTTGAGCCAAATATTAAGAGTTGCCCCGGTGGCCTGCGGGACATTCAAACTATCGCCTGGGTTGCCATGCGCCACTTTGGCGCCTCACGCCTAGAAGAACTGGTTCAATACGAATTTTTAGAGCCCGCCGAGCTAGAAGAGCTGCTCGAGTGTCAGCATTTTCTGTGGAAGCTGCGTTTTGCCCTACACATGGCGGTCGGGCGCGATGAAAATCGCCTGCTGTTCGATGTCCAGCGCCAAGTAGCCGAACTGATGGGCTATGAAGACGCCACTCAACTCGCCGTTGAGCAGATGATGAAACGCTACTATCGCACGGTGCGCCGCGTGATGGAGCTGAACGAAATGCTGCTGCAACTGTTTAAGCGGGCGACACTGGGCCAAACCAAGGCCTTAGAAATTCAAGCGATTGACAATAACTATCAACGCCGCGGTGCCTTTATCGAGGCCCTAAGGGACGATTTATTCGATAGCGGCGAAGAAATTGTACGCCTCTTTGTCCATGTCGCTAAAAACTCCAATATTAAAGGCATTTATGCGCCGACACTGAGGTCGCTAAGGCGCGCACGCCGGGCGCAGCTGCAACCCTTGCAGGAAAATCCGCAGTGCCGCCAAGCCTTTATGGAAATATTAAAGCATCCTCGTGGCATCGCGGCCTTATCGCTGATGCATAAACACGGGGTGCTGTCGGCCTATTTGCCCGCATGGCGCAATATTGAAGGCCAAATGCAATTTGACCTGTTCCATGCCTATACTGTGGATGAACACACCCACAGATTGCTGCTCAA
Source organism: Shewanella sp. BC20 (assembly GCF_003129585.1). Taxonomy (NCBI): domain Bacteria; kingdom Pseudomonadati; phylum Pseudomonadota; class Gammaproteobacteria; order Alteromonadales; family Shewanellaceae; genus Shewanella; species Shewanella sp. BC20. Next base: position 145,373 of record NZ_NHRI01000001.1, read on the forward strand.
TATCGAGCGCTTCTCACAGCCGGAGCAGAAGGAAGAGTTTCCTTTAGGCTCAGTGCTGATCAATCAGTTACCGAAAAAAGGTTTGTTGGTACTTGGCGCAATTTTCCATGATATCGCCAAGGGACGCGGCGGCGATCACAGCAAGCTTGGCTCAAGCGATGCCCTCGCCTTCTGTAAGCTCCATGGCTTGAACGACCACGATGGCCGCTTAGTCGCTTGGCTGGTCGAAAATCACTTAGTGATGTCGGTAACCGCTCAGCGCCGCGATATTTCCGATCCCGATGTGGTGGCCGACTTTGCCAGCAAAGTGCGCGATGCGGTGCATTTAAGTTATTTATATTGCTTAACCGTCGCCGATATCTGCGCCACCAACGAGAAAACTTGGAACAACTGGAAAGGCTCACTGCTGCGTGACTTGTATTTCTCCACCCAAAGGGTGCTGGCACGTGGGAAAGAAAAACCCGTCGATATCCGTGCGCGAGTACGGGAATATCAAGCCAAGGCCAAGAAAGACCTGCTTCGCCGTGGCGTGAAAGAAAAAGATTTAGATACCCTCTGGCAACGCTTTAAGGCCGACTACTTTTTGCGCCACCAGCCGAATCAAGTTGCTTGGCATGCCGAAGCTATCCTTAAGCATAAACAGCTAGATGAGCCGCTGGTGCTGGTGTCCAAACACACGACACGCGGCGGCACAGAGCTCTTTGTCTACTGTCAGGACAGACCTAAGCTGTTCGCCACCGTGATGGCGGTGCTCGACAATAAAAACATCAACGTCCACGATGCTAACATTATGACATCGAAGGATAATTACGCCCTTGACACCTTCGTTATCCTCGAGCAAGACGGCGCCCCCGTGAGCCAACTCTCACGCATTCAGAGTATCCGTAAGGCCCTTGAAAAGGCGCTTGCAAGCGATAACCCTAAGCTGCCGCGCTTTAGAAAGCTGTCACGCAAGATGAAACCTTTTAATGTTCCCACTCAGGTGAGTTTCCTTGAGAGTAACCGTCATGGTACAAGTATGATGGAACTCATCGCCTTGGATACGCCGGGATTATTAGCTAAAGTGGGCGATATTTTTTATCGCTGCAACACGACCTTGCTGGCCGCCAAGATCACCACCATTGGCGAGCGAGCCGAAGACTTTTTTATTTTGCAAACCAATGATGGCTTGCAACTCAATGAAACCCAAGAGAATACGCTCAAGGAAGCCTTGATTAGCGCGCTGAGCGCCATCAACACAGAGTCAACCAATTAACCAAAACGGGAGAAGTAAATGGAGGCTTTACGCCAACGTATTGAGGCCGCATTTGAAGCGCGTGCCGACATCACACCAAGCACTGTTGACGCAAGCGTGCGTAACGATGTGCAAAATGTCATCAATATGCTCGATAAAGGTGAACTTCGCGTCGCCGAGAAAATCGATGGCCAATGGCATGTACATCAATGGTTGAAGAAGGCGGTATTACTGTCATTCCGTATTTTCGATAACGCGGTTATCGATGGTGCCGAAACCAAATATTTCGATAAAGTACCGTTAAAGTTCGCCGAGTATGACGAAACCCGCTTTAAAGCCGAAGCTATCCGTGTGGTGCCATCGGCAACCGTACGTAAAGGCTCTTTTATCGGTAAAAACACTGTGTTAATGCCTTCTTACGTGAACCTTGGCGCCTACGTTGACGAAGGCACTATGGTTGACACTTGGGCAACCGTTGGCTCATGTGCGCAAATCGGTAAGAACGTGCACTTATCCGGTGGTGTGGGCATCGGTGGCGTACTCGAGCCGCTGCAAGCAGGTCCTACCATTATTGAAGACAACTGCTTTATCGGCGCACGCTCTGAGATTGTCGAAGGCGTTGTCGTTGAAGAAGGCTCTGTGATTTCAATGGGCGTTTATATCGGCCAAAGCACCCGTATCTATGACCGTGAAACGGGCGAGATCCACTATGGCCGCGTACCAGCTGGCTCTGTCGTGGTATCGGGTAACCTGCCATCGGCTTGCGGTAAATACAGCCTATACGCTGCCATCATTGTGAAAAAAGTGGATGCGAAAACCCGCGGTAAAGTGGGCATCAACGAACTGTTACGTATCGTCGATTAAGCCATATTCATGCTGTACACCATGCCAAAATGCCAAGCTAAAGCTTGGCATTTTTTATGGTAAAAACACACTCCAAAGGGCTCAAAGACACATCAAGTTACACCGAGACACACTCTGTTCCCAACCCCACATTTAGATACACTTCTGCGGCCAAATCCCTCTGCAAGGCCCGTAAAAACAGACTTTACTCAAAGGGTCTACTCACCCGTCAAGGAGCTAAAGATGAAAGCAACATTGGTAAAATTGGGCGGTGCCGCCCTGCTCTGCAGCTTAGGAATAAGCTCAAACGCTTTTGCCGCCATGGACCCACAGTTAGAAAATACCTTAGTGGCCGTTTGTAAGGCTGGCGCCAGTAATAATCTGGTCTCGTTCGGCAACACCATGAAGGAATATCGCATCAACCAAGCTCGGATATTCCCTCGTTTAGTCTGTAACGGCGAAAACTTCCATCAGTTCGCCCTCAGCCAAGGCGCCGACAAAACCGCCAAACGTATTGGTCGTTATGTACAAGGTACTGTCACCATTAAAGATATTGCACAAAATTCAATGGATGAGGTTTATGCCGTTAATTTCTAATTTGAACGTCACGGCAAGATTAGGCGTCACTTTGACGCCTTTTTATTGTCACCGATTTAAGGGGAAAATCCATTGATAGAGAGGTAGAGCACAAACCGCTGATACCTTAGATTTAGTTCATAAAACCAACGCAGCTAACAACCAACGTAATTAAATCAATCGCTCCGCCTCTTGGCGATCCTTATTTGCCATGGCGATGGTCCGCCAGCCAATCACACCTATCGCATGTTTGGATTTATTCACTACAACCAGAAACTCAGTATCCATTTGATTTAGCAGCTGCAATGCATCTTCAGAGGTGGCGACATCGCTAATCAAAGGCACTGAGTGCTCCATAATCTGATGAGCTTTTTTACGCAGGAATGCCCTGTCGTGTTCCCGCTCCGCCGCAGTGCCAATCAAGGGGCTAAGCCAATAATCCACTAGGCGCTGAGTGATAACACCGATGATTTTATGGTTTTCATCCAGCACCACCGCCACCTTGGCATGGGCAGTGGTTAATAAACGTTTGATATCGGCAAGCTCATGATCGAGCGTCACCGACACCACAGGCTCCAATACCGCAGCGCCGATATGGTCACTGATACTCAGCTCGCGATTGATTAAAATCTCTAAACAAGTATCGACAATTTTCGCGTCAAACAAGGTGCCTCTACCCGCCTTTAATACCTCTGTCATTTTAGCCAGTCCCATAGAGGGCCGATAAGGGCGATGGGATAAGATGGAGTCGGCCACATCGGCCACGGCAATGATCTTGGCCTCATAAAGGATCGCTTTATCCTTCAAGCCTAAGGGATAACCCGAGCCATCGAGCCGCTCGTGATGCTGTAAAATCATCTGCTTAATCGGCCAAGGGAATTCCACATCGGCAACAATTTCGGCCCCATGCAACGGATGGGTTTGGATTAATGCGTACTCTTCTTTGGATAATTTGGAGGGTTTAGTCAAAATCTGCGACGGGATCGCAAGCTTACCAATATCGTGCACCAGCGCACCGATTTTAAGCCCTTCTAATCGCTGCGGTTCAAGCCCGAGTTTTTCACCAATCAAATAGCTTAACTGGGCAACCGATTTTTGGTGCCCAGCGGTATAGGCATCTTTTAACTCAAGCGCCTCCGAAATCGCGCTGATAAGCTGGGTCAAGGATTGGGATAACTGCTCCTTTTGCGCCTTAATGATTTTTGATTGGCGCGACACCGCCCGCAGACTGCGGGGAAGCTCAATCGAATGCCATAAAATACTCGCAAAAGTCAGGAGTGAACGGGCATCATTGCGGCTATAGGGTTCGTCTCGCCCCAGCACACACACTATCCCCACCAAGCGGTTATGAAAAACAATCGGCACTGCAAGATAGCGCTCGCCCAGTAATAAGCGGTCAAACAACAAATTATCGGGTCGATTATCCGCTAACGTATTCTCAATTATGGGTTTGTAGTCTTTAGCACATTCCTGCCATAGCTGACTTTCCAGCTCAGAGGCTTGAGTGTTTTCTTCTACAAATTCGGCTTGATTGACCTTGGGCGCAGGATAGTCCGAACGGGCCACTAAGGTGAGGGATTTGGATTTATCATTATGCAGCAAGATAAAACCGTAGTGGCTGTTCATTAATGCAATCGCCTTAGCCACAGCGACCTTAAACACTTGTTCCTGTGGAGATTGGATCACGTCATCAATATGTTGCAGCCAGGCATCGCTCGCTTGAATCGCTTGGCGATAATCAGAATGCAGCCCATTGAGCGGCCATTCTTCAAAATTAATCTCGGAAAGAATGAGCTGCCAGCCCTGCTCAGGAATAGCGTACAGGCCAAAATGCACCCGTATCCCCTGATTATCCCGCAACACCAGTCCAATATAATCATCGGTGCGTTTCAGAATATCGCGGCAAAGATCGGCATTAAATTCAGTAAATAACTGACAAATTGGCTGATGGATGATTTGTGCCGCCGAGCGTTGGCACCTTTGATAAAATGCTCTGCTCATGCACTGCACTCTAAACTGACTATCTAGCCGAGCCCAAGACAGAGGCAAATCCTCGGGCAAGTCTTTAATTTCAATAATGAGGCTACGGCTCATAGACATCAAACACCCCTTCCATGATTAATCTACTGGTCGAACAACAGGCTCAAATCAGCCACTTGAAGTTCAACTCAGGGTGCAATATTAAGGTGATTACACCTTAATATTGCAATTAACCATACTGATGGCAAGCCCAAAGCCGTGTGTTAATCCTAAAGTCTTAATTGGTAAGTCCGCAGCTATATTTCAAGTTCATACAAAAAAGTTAGCCTTAAAAAACAATGGTTTTATTACCGTAAACCACCACTTGCTCATTCAGCACTAGCTGTAACGCTTTGCTGAGGACACTTTTTTCGACATCGCGCCCCGCTTTGGCCATTTCAAGCGCACTGTAACTATGATCGACGGGGATCACGTCCTGCTTAATGATTGGCCCTTCATCGAGGCAATTATTCACAAAATGCGCAGTCGCGCCGATGATCTTTACCCCTCGCTCCCAGGCTTGGCGGTAAGGTGCAGCCCCAATAAAGGCAGGCAAGAAAGAGTGATGAATATTGATGATACGGTTTGGATATTCGGCGACAAAATCCGGCGTCAGCACCCGCATATATTTGGCGAGCACCAGATAATCGGGCGCATATTGCGACACGGCGGCCAATAACGCCTGCTCATGCTGAATTCTGTCGAGCCCTTCGTGACTGACAAGGTGAAAAGGAATATCAAATTTTTCAACCAATTCCCTTAACACGTCATGGTTACCCACCACGGCTGCAATCTCAACATTCAAGCCGCCATAGTAGGCCTTCATCAGCAGATCGCCCAAACAATGGGCCTCTTTGGTGACTAATACGACGATACGCTTCTTGCCCGCGCTGACCAAGGTCATATGATTTTGGGCGGGTAACACCTCACGCAGATCCTGCAGTAATTGCTCGCTGTTAAAGTGCCCCTCAAGCTCAGTACGCATAAAAAATCGCCCCTGAGCATTATCCACAAACTCACTGTTTTTGATGATGTTAAGCTGATGATTAAAACAAACACTGGTGATTTTAGCGATAAGCCCTTGGGCATCAGCGCAATCTGTCATCAGGATTTTACGTGCTAAGGCGGGTTGCGCGTTTGATACTTGTTCATACTGTGACTGCAAAATCTGATCTCCTCTATGGTCCCTCATTCGAGTGTGCCATAGCCAATCAGGCCGTACAGCATGAAAAGCTTATTTTTTGTGATAAAAAGTGAATTTATTGTGAGTTAACTTTATTAAACACAATAAAGCAGCGATTAATTTCAATAAGATTCAATATTAACGCCGGGTATCTAAATAACGCTGCAAGACTTTGCGTAGGGTTTCGGCCTTAGTGCCGTAGACCACTTGCACGCCTTTGCCCATCACAATCACGCCCTTAGCACCGAGCTGGCTGAGTCGCACTTTATTGACGAGCTCAGGGCTGTGCACACTCAAGCGTAACCGAGTAAGACAAGCATTAAGTTCGACAATATTCTCACGACCTCCTAATGCCGCAATGATGGCTCTTAAGCTCTCTTTGGCGCCATGGGGTTCATCGGGTTCGAGTCGTCCTGGCGTCTTTAAATTAAATGCCAGAATACTTCCCCTAAACAGCAGGTAATAAATCAGCGCCGTCAGCGGCCCTAAGAATACAAACCAGCCCGTATTGCGCGAGAGGGAAAACAGCAGCGTGAAATCCACCAGCCCATGGGAGAACACGATACTGTGGTGAATGTCGAGCATGATGCAGACAAAATATGCCAATCCCGACAGCAACACATGGATAAGAAACAGGATAGGTGCCACAAACATAAAGGCGAACTCAATCGGCTCTGTGACTCCGGTCAGCCAACTGGCCGCAGCAGCAGAAAGCATAATTCCCGCGACCCGATTACGCTCCGAAGGATCGGCGCAGCGCCAAATGGCCAGTGCCGCCGCGGGAAGTCCCCACATTTTAATCAAATAACCACCCGCTAAATTTCCCGCTTGCGGATCGCCGGCTAAATAGCGCGCCACTTCACCCCGAACCACTTCCGAATTCTGTAACTGGTATTGGCCGACTTCTAAATAGAAAGGCGCATTCCAGATATGATGCAAACCAAGGGGAATGAGTAAGCGTTCGAGCGCGCCATAGACCCCAAAGGCGATGGCCGGTTTTTGGTAAACCGCCCAGTCGGACACACGCTCGATGAGCAGAGATAACGGCGGCCACACATGGGCAAGGATATAACCTAAGCCCATCGCCAACGGAATGATCAATAAAGAAGCGCTACGTCGCCCTTCAAAAAAGGAGAAAATCGCTGGCAGGCGAATATATTGGCTCCAGCGCACGGCAAAGCAAGTCACGCCACCAATCAACATGCCGCCGGCAATCCCAGTGTCTAAGGTTTCCATACCGAGTAATAATTGGGTCGGCAGTTGGTAAAGATCCGCTAACGCGGCTAAGGTGGCCGTCATCACCCCATAACCAAATACGGCAGTAAAAGCGGCGATGCCTTGATCGCGGCAAAACCCTATCGCCACCGCCACCGCAAACAAAATAGGCATGATGGCGAAAATCAGTTTGCCAACCGCCAGCATTAGTACGGTTAGCACCTCGGGCATAAAAGGGATTGGACTCACGGTTAAGCCCAGCATCACACCCGCGGCCGGTAAAATCGCAATCGGGATTAACAGCGCCTGACTTAAGCGCTGGGCAAATTTAAACCACTGCTGAGTAACGAAATGACCTAAGCGGCGCGTTCGGATTTGACGATTTGATTCCAGCTTTCCAGCCATTTTATCGCTTCGACCTCGGGTTCCATGGTTTCACAGGCATCAATTTCAAGACGCGTCACAACGGGTTTGGCGCCTAGTTCACTGAGCAATTCATCTACCGATTTACCCGCACCACAAAAGGTATCGTAACTCGAATCGCCGAGTGCTATCACACTGTATTTCAGCTCAGGCAGATAAGGCGCCGTCTCCTTAAGATGAGAGTACCAAGGCTGGATATCGTCGGGTAAATCCCCTTGCCCAGTGGTCGAGGTCACCACCACTAACAACTCATCCTGTGGCGGCGTAAATTGGCTAATTTCATTCGGTTGCCACAATTTGGCCTCATAACCGAGTTCTGTCAGCGCTTTTTCTAAGGTTTCGGCGGTAAATTGTGCGCTACCATACACAGTGCCAAACACCAGATTAACTTTTTTCATGATATACTCCGTGCCACATGCGTAAACGCAACTTAGCTGAAGTTACTTTATTGTGAGGCTTTAGGGCAAGCAACAAGGTAAAAATTTTATAAATCAAGTTATTGAGCATGGGGAAGCGAACTGATGCGACAGAGCAATAGGCAAAAACACCTCAAGCACCAACATAAAACCACCCAAATTAGACGCAAACATTACTTTCACGCCGCCCAACAAAATCTGCAATTCCCGCTAACCGTTCCGGCGGAATACTCAACCTTAGCCAGCTTGATATCCAGTCTCAAACCAACCAGTAGTTAAGACCGCCGAATGTTGCGATGAATTACATGCAACTAAGCAGATTGCTAAGATGCAAGCTTAAGTGAACACTCGCCTTAAACGCACAAACAAGTATTGTCTTAAACGGTCGTAGTTTGCTCTGCAATCAACACACTTGGCTCTCGACAAAGCGCGTTATCGTCCCAGCCCAATCCTGCAAACACGGTTCCCCATTCTGGCTCAAGCTCGGTTTCAATACTTAAGCGCTCAAGTGTCACCGGGTGAGTGAAGGTTAACTTCTTCGCAATCAGCCACAATCGATTGATATCGAAATGCGCACGGAAAAACGCATTTTGCTTCCCATCGCCGTGGGTGGTATCGCCAATAATCGGATGGCGTAAATGCGCCATATGGCGTCTGAGTTGGTGCTTACGCCCCGTTTTTGGGCTCAGTTTCACTAACGCGAAGCGGCTGGTTGCATAACGCCCCGACGGATAAGGAATTTCGGTGTTTAATAGCGGCTCATATTGAGTCACTGCATCCTGCGCGGCCTTATCTTGATTGGCAAACTTGTCAGCCACCTCATCCAATTCGACTTTAAGCGCATAATCCAAAATGCCACTCTCGTGCATATTGCCACGCACCAGTGCCAAATATTGTTTTTCAATACTGTGGTTGGCAAATTGCTCGCAAAGGGCGTTGGCCACCTCACTGCTTTTGGCAAATAACAACACGCCCGAGGTGGGTCTATCTAAACGGTGAACCGGAAACACGTGGCAACCGACCAAGTCACGAGTCAGTTGCATCGCAAAAAAGCGCTCACGCCGCGCTAAGTAGCTGCGATGAACCAATAATCCCGCGGGTTTGTGGATAGCCACCAAGTGCTCGTCTTGATACAAAACACGCAGCTCTGGCGCAGGCTCTGACTGTTCGTCACTCTCGGTCTGGTTATATTTATCCTCTGGCATATCCAGCCAATCATCATCTAGGTTCATTTAACAACATATCCAATTCATTTAAGACACCGATTAAAGGCGCTAACGCCGCTTGTTCGGCCCACACATGTTCCGCCATCGGGGCTATCGCAATTTTGCTTGGCAAAGGTTGCCCCGTATCGATAAGGGCTTGCATGCGTGGAATAAAGATAAACTGCAACCATTGCGCTAACGACATCAGATCGCAGGCAAAAGGCGCCGTACTGGCCATGGCTTCATCACTGGGCGCACTGGTAGACCAAAGCCCGGCACTTTGTAGCTCGTGGGCAATTTGGGCTAGTTTGGTTTGAGTTTGGCTGTAAAGCATAGATATAAGGTCCATTAAGCCACAGTCATTCGACAATTTAGCGCTGCGACTGAGGCGATAAAACTGTGGCAATCATACCATCGCGGACAACTTCCCCCTATAATGTCGCCAATTTATTGAGCCTTTTTGATTGATATGGCAGCCAAATGACTGAAATTACCACGCTTAGCCAATTTTTAACGACAGCCAAAACCCAATTCCAAGTCTATGAATTAGGACGAAGAGTGCAGCACATCGATATGCTGGCCTTCCATCAAATCGAATCATTAGTCACGCCCTACCCTTACCCCATACAAGGGCATGCCCAATTTGCCATCGTGTTTTGGAATGAGAGCCAACAGCACTTTATTTGGTTCCTAAAGCTACCGTTAGACGAACAAGGACTGCTCTCGCCTGCGCCGCGCTCACAGTTTATTGAAATGGTATTAACGGCACTGGGGCAAGATCCGACTCAGCCATTAACCGATGAACAGCAGGATCGCCTCGCTAACAATCCGTTTAGCTTTAAGCCCAGCCAAGAAAAACTGGCTGTATTTAACGCCTTAGTGCGTAAACAGTTAGGTTTAAGCGCTTCTATTCAATATGAATTTGCAGTGCAATATCTCTCGGGACAAATTGCAACGAGTGAATGGCAGCATATTGGCCTGCAAGGTTTGAGCGACGTGTGTGTTCGCCTTGGCGAGTTAGATCACGAGCAGCAACTCCTTGCCAGTTTTGACAATAGTGCGATTGAAGTACAAATTGCCCTGTGCCAATGTCTCGAACACCTGCATTTAACAGAAGCGCTCGCCAATAAGCTTTACGCTAAGTTTGTGGCGGCTCCTCCCGAGTACCAAGCCTATTACTTGCGCGCACTCGCCTCTCATACCGAATTGAGTCAGCAAGCCCTCGCCCATCTTCAACAAACCGAGCGCTTAGAGGCCAATGAACTCATCAGCATCGCGGGCCGAAACTGGACCGTATTAAAGCAAGAGCTGAGTCGCAGTATTTACCTGGAAGCACTGGCACGACAACCCCAAGCCTTTTTTAATCAGATCTTTGCTGATATTGTGGCGATTCCCAGTTTGCGTAACCACTTATTGGGGGAGCTAAGAAACCCCAATCGGAGTGTTCAACTATCACAGGCCATTGGCGGCTTGTTTAAGGCTACGAGTAAATGATGTCAGATCTGCTGTTAATTATTGCGCTAGTTGTGGTTGCGGCCTTCTTTTGGCAATTACGTCAAATGGCAGAATTGAGCCGTATTTTTGCTGAAAAAGAATGTTGCCGACAAAAAGTACAGCTCTTAGCCATCGCAATGGAAACGGCTCGCCCCAGCCTTGGCGGCACGACAGGGATCTGTTGGAAGGCAAAATACCTATTCGAGTTCAGCACCGATGGCATCAATCAATACCGCGGTCATATTTGGATGTTAGGGAAAAAAGTGCAGAAGATTGAATGGCCTATTTTCCCAGAGCCAGAATGGCAAGAAGCACCAATGGCCAAAGGCAAGTTTGGTGGTTGCGGCAGCCAAAGTAGTTGTAGCTCGGGCAAATGTCACTAAGCGACTGCCGTTTACCTTTAGATAAAGCTGGACTGAATAGATAACGCCGAGCCGTATAGAGAACACTAAGCCATAACTCGGCTCTAATCCGCAATTAGCTTTATCTGTGTGAATATCAAAAAGAAAGGGCGTGGTCTAAGACCACGCCCTTCTGTTCTCTGTTAAGCTATCCCGCTATTTTCGTGCTCCCTGCACCATCCATGCGTCAACTTGCGTCCTGCATCATCCCTGTTCAATCCGTGATATTTCCCTGTACTCAACGTACTTCCCTATCTCTTGGCGTTCCTTTTACCAAGCTTGCTCTTTCCTGAGCGGTTCCAGCATCATCCGTGAAATAGGTTCAGTAGCATCCTTTCTGTTGCACTCCATGTGCCATTGCAATCCTGTGCAATTAGGCTATCTATCCCTGATAGTCTTTCCTTCCGTGGTTCGCATCGCTTTCATCCTGAAAGTCTCTCCTTACAACTCCATGAGTGTTTATTCCTTAAACACTGTTCAGTCATCCTGACTGCTAACTTCCTGTTCGCTGTAGTTCCGTCTACAAATGAATTCTACGACAGCTATGGCAGCTCGGCTTTCGCAAAAGATAAAAATGTAAGCCGCAATATTAAGTTCATAATGGAAAATAATTCTTAACATATTGATTATACATGCATTACCTAAAATTAGGTAGTCATTGTCAGTCAAAAAACTTACAAATCACTTACAGCCTTGTGAGATATATCTCACAAGAAGTCGGGCAATTTATCCCATTTAAAGGCACAAACAATGATTAATTCCGAGACGTTTAAACACGACAAAGGAAATAGCGACTGCATAAAAGAGTAAAAATCGTCCGCTAGATTTTTTTTTCAGATATACCGCACGTAAAAGTGGACATTATGACGTACCGTAAAAATAGGCGTCGGAGAATAGAAAAAAGAAAGGGGCGCACTATGTGCACCCCATTTATCCTCTGCAAGCCATCCTGCTTGATTGTGCTCCCTGCACCTTCCTTGCGATCGTTTGCTCCCTGCAAGCGTCCTTCGATCCCTTTATTTCCCTGTGCAGTGAAGTCTCCACTACACTCAATCCTTTGACCCGAATATCCTATTTCGGCTCCTGTCACCTCCAGTGACTCATCCCAATCGCGTCCTGCTGAATCCTTTCCTAACCTTAGTACAAGCTGTTCACCCTTATACTTATCCTTTTACTCGATACTTCCTGCATCCAGTAACGCTTAATCCTTAAGCTTGTCCTTTTCATCCTGAAACCTGCTATCCCAGCAGATACAACGTCCTCTATCATCCATGAGAAAGCAGCCTTGCTTTTCCTTAGCCTATCCTAGGCAGATGACAGTTTTCCTACTGTCAGTGGTTCAAATCCAAGAACCTGAATTCGTCGCTTCTTGCGTCCCTCTCGTCTGTATTGCAATCCCTGCTGTCCATTTGCTTTGGCGATGAGTTAATTCTACGTGGTTCTCGCTATTTTTGTTTCGGTTAAAGAACACACACTAGCGCACTTTTCATACAACCAAGCTTTATTAAAACATAACACTATGATTTTAAATGCAGTTTAAAAGCTGTGATTACAAAACAGTCAGTAAGAAAACATTTTATCCTACAGGCTTTGTAAGCGATCTCTCACACGGGTGTCAGCTTCTCACTGGTGAGGGACATTTAGCACTTCAACTTACCAGTGATAATTTGTGCAAACATCACCCAATCCCCCATCAAACTGTACAAGGGATATTGGAATGTCGCGGGGCGATTATGCTCAAACACAAAGTGTCCCACCCAAGCAAAACCATATCCCACTAGGGGGATAAACAGTAAAAGCCAACCATTTGCGAAAAACAGTGCAGCCCCGAATAACAGGATCACCAGAAAACTGCCAATAAAGTGCAGTCGCCTACAGCTCAAGTTTTGGTGCTGTGAGAGATAAAAAGGGTAAAACTCAGCAAAGGAGCGGTAAGGTTCATTCATCTTGTTGACCCGTATAAAAGAGTAATTGCCCTGCCACGTTGCCGATACTCAATTCGCCGAGGGAGACAAAATCATGTTGCATAAATAACTGGCTATGGGCTTCTAGGGTAGTAAAGACCCCAATCCCCTCAAGCTCGGGCTGCTCATCGCACCAACTTACTACGGCTTGCACGAGTTGATGACCTAACCCCTTTCCCTGCTCATTGGGCGCAAGGGCAATAAATTGTAGGATCCCGCAGTGCTCGCTCGGCAGCAGCTCGACGATGCTCGATTCTTTCTTCATCATCGCCTGAGTCGATTGCCAGCCCGTGCCGAGCAACATCTTGAGTCGCCAGTGCCAATAACGCCCCTCCCCGAGGGGCACTTCCTGAGTAACCACACAGGCAACACCGACTAAGCGTGTTTGGTCAAACAGCCCGATTAAGGCTTGCTTCTCCTGCCAGAGCGCATTCAACTCTTCACGGATTGCGGCACGTAATTTTTGTTCGTAGGCGAATTTGTCTGAATTGGATAAAGCATCCACAAAGAAAGGGTCGTCATGATAGGCGTTATAGAGAATCGAAGCGGCGAGGCGTAAATCTTCGGCGGTGAGATAAACTGCACGGCACTCATCCAAGGTATTATTGTCCATTATTAGAATTCCTTGATTTAGATCACACTCTTAGGAGTAATTATCACTGTATCAAGGAAACAAAAAAGTGCAAATTTTAATCATAGATTGCATTTTTCAGTGAGTTGCATACCCTAAATAAAGGCACACAGAGAGGATGCGAGCATGGATACAACGCCAGTCGATTTAAGTCATCTGTTTGAACAGTTGGGATTAGCCAATCAAGCTCAAGCCATAGGGCAGTTTATTGCGACCCATCAACTTCCCCCAGAGACACACTTAACCGAAGCGCCATTTTGGACGCAGGCACAAAAGAGTTTTCTGACCGAGGCATTAGAGGCCGATGCCCAGTGGACCGAACTTATCGAGCAGCTCGATGTGCAATTAAGAAAGCCCTAATGGCTTAGGGCTAACACTGAATCACTTCATGGCGAGTTGCGTTGAGTCGTTAAATTTTGCTGTAGGCGGTGTCGCCCCAACCGACTAACACACTATTACTTAAGACGATTGGCGTACATTCATCCTTAGTGGTTTTACCGTCACTGTTGGTATGCTGGGTGCGATAAAAGAGGACCAACACTTCTTTATCGGCTTGGCCGTCTTTCTGTTGCAGATAAGATTCGCTAAAGTCCGAGGCACCCATCAGGGTCATCACTTGGTCTTTGCTCATGCCAAGGCTGAGCTTAGTCAGATTATTGCGGTTTTTATCCTGTGTTTTTTCCCAAGATTCGTTGCTATCCCACTTAGATTCACTGTCGCCGACATTGACCACACAACCGCTAAGACCTAAGCTTGCTAACCCTAAAAACGTGACCGCGATGAGTTTGCGATTAATATTTGCGTTCATATTATGACTTCCTGTGTACTTGTTATAAAAATGCTTAAAAAGCAAAATCAATGCCAAACGGCAATACATTGATTTATAAGAACTAAAATAACCACATCACAGTAAGTTAGTGAAAAACACGATATACATTAAGGAATTTCACTTATTATGAGTCCGATTGACCAAGTGTTAGCAGCAGCGTGCGCACTCGAAGCCAGTGGTAAAACCCCAAGCCTTGCACTGATAAAAAGCCGCGTCGGTAACAAAATTCCCATGCCGCTGTTAATCCAAGGATTACAGCAGTTTAAATCGATACCCAAAGCCGAGCGTGAGCGTTTAGCAGCCCAATCACAGCCAGTGGTCGAAGAAACTGACACCGCCAAAGCTTCGCCACTCACAGTCGCCACATTGGCGCAACAGTTAGCCCAGTTACAACAGGGCATTGAACAGGCACTCGCGTTAAAAAACAACGAGATCATGCAACTCAAAAATGAACTTATCGAGCTGAAACAACGTGTCAGTCAACTCGAATCCCAAGGAAAATCCGCTTAATGTTTGTCACCGAATTGCGCTTTGAATGCTTTGCCGATACCACCATCAGTGCGGCAGAACGTGCCATCAATCAATTACTCGAAGCCTACCGCGCTAATGGCCAAATCCTTGGCCGCGAATTTGCCGTGGCCTTTAATGAGGGCGAATTCCGAGTACGCCTTCTCACGCCTGAAAAAAACAGTTTGAATCATCGTTATCACAGCCCTTGGGTGAAAAAAGCGCTGGCAGAATTAACCGAGGCTAAGCTACTGGCGCCACGCGAAAAATTTATCGGTCAGGATATTAATTCAGAGGTGAGTAACACTGAGCCACCCAGCTGGCAGCTGCTCTACACTAGCTATGTGCATATGTGCTCGCCCCTGCGAAGTGGCGATAACCTATTGCCTATTCCTCTGTACCAAATCCCCGCCACTTTTAATGGCGATCATAAACGGGTTATCCGCTGGCAAACCGAGTGGCAAGCCTGTGATGAGTTACAAATGGCGGCTGCCACTAAGGCAGAATTTGCTGCGCTAGAAGAATTATCCAGCCCAAACAGTGATTTATTTAGGAGGGGTTGGGATTTACGCGGCCGAATCGAATACCTGACCCAAGTCCCCACTTACTATTATTTGTATCGCGTCGGGGGACAGGATCTGCAATCCGAGTTAGCTCGCCCCTGCCCACGCTGTGGCAGTCACGACTGGAAACTCGATGAGCCACTATTAGATATGTTCCACTTTCGCTGCGAACCTTGCCGCATAGTGTCTAATTTGTCTTGGGATCATCAATAACATCCCGTACTGAAGCGCAAACTCGGCAGGCAAAATAGCCGAGTTTGCGAAACAGGTTTGCAAGAGGCTTTTTCAAGAGACCGTTGCAACATTTCCCCGCGCTTAACGCTTACCTATCAGGTTGTGCCACATACGTTTAAAGCTGGCAAAAATCCCCGGATGTTCGAGCGCTGGCATAGGCAATTCTTCATGTTTCACAGGCGGCGCGATACGTGGCGATAACGCCTCAATAAATTCAGCTATACTCGGCGCCAATTGGGCAGAAGGAAGCTCGCCAGGGATTTCAACCCACACACTTCCATCGGAATTATCAACGGTTAGCATCTTATCGCCCTCATCGAGCAAACCAATAAACCAAGTTGCCGGTTGCTTGAGCTTTTGCTTCATCATTAAGTGGCCGATGATATTTTGTTGCAGGGCATCAAAATCCGCCTCGTTCCATACCTGCAGCAATTCGCCCGTACCCCATGGTGAATCAAACAACACGGGCGCTGCAAAATATTCACCATAAAAGTGATTGATATCCGGCCACAATGTTAACTCAAGCGCATGCTCAACATTCGCAAAACTGCCGAGCTGTTCACGCTTAACGGGGAGCCAAGACACCGCCTCATCGGATGATTCATCAAACTCACCTTGAATACACAAAGATGGCTCGCCCTGCGGGTAATATCGCGGTAATTCGCCTAAAGTTGATAGGTAAGACTGATGATAGTTTTGCAAAAATTTATCGAGAGCAGGCAGACAAGACACTTAAGCACAATCCAATTTCGGGTATAATGTGCGCCTATTTTGACATGGAAACAGTATTGATGACACAGAATCACGATCCCTATAGTGATGCAAAAGAGCTTGCCGGCCTAACCTTAGGTAAAGCCACGGATTACCAAGCCGAGTATGATGCGTCGCTGCTGCAAGGGGTTCCTCGCTCACTTAACCGTAACGCTATCAACCTCACGGCGGAAAGTTTGCCTTTCCACGGAGCCGATATCTGGACGGCCTATGAGTTGTCATGGCTAAACGCCAAGGGCAAACCTATGGTGGCTATTGCCGACATTCAGCTAAGCCATGAAAGCCAAAATCTGATCGAGTCAAAATCCTTCAAACTGTATTTAAACAGTTTTAACCAAACCAAGTTCGACAATATCGAAGCGGTGCAAAAAACCTTAGTGCAGGATCTGAGTGAATGCGCCCAAGGCCAAGTCACAGTGAAGATTATTGAGCCTAAGAGTTTTGGTATTCAACGCGTCGTCGAGCTGCCAGGCACTTGCATTGACGAACTGGATATCGAAGTCAGCGACTATGACTTTAACCCGGATTATCTTGAAAACAGCACAGATGACAAACAGATTGTTGCCGAGACACTCAATTCTAATCTGTTGAAATCAAACTGCTTAATCACCTCTCAGCCGGACTGGGGCAGTGTGATGATCCGTTATCAAGGGCCTAAAATCGATCGCGAAAAGTTACTGCGCTATTTGATTTCGTTCCGTCAGCATAACGAGTTCCATGAGCAGTGTGTCGAGCGGATTTTTGTCGATTTAAAACATTACTGCCACTGCACTAAGTTAACCGTTTACGCCCGCTATACCCGTCGCGGCGGCTTAGACATTAACCCTTACCGCAGTGATTTTGAGCACCCAGGCGAGAGCCACCGCTTAGCAAGACAGTAATCAACTTGCAGCAAAAAGCCCTGAATAATCAGGGCTTTTTTATTATCTGTTGTAAGCTATTCAACCAAGCTCAGAACTTAAACTGTACCCGCACTTAACCCAAATTCGCGCTAAAAATTTCTTGCACTTGGCTCAACGTGGCATTGTTTGGCAGGCTGAAATACAAGTAACCATCGCCACGGAATGCGCGGTCAAGCTCAAGCAATACATGGGTTTGCTCGGCATCGCACACCAGAGAAACCTCTATCTCACGCAAACGATTAAAGCCCATATTGCGCGGCTTAAACTCTAGCTCTTGGTAACAACCCGAAGTGGAACGAAAGGCTCGCGTATTGAGGAAACCTTGCTCCACATCGGCTTTCACCAACACAAAACCAAGGCCCTCCATCGCCTTTAACACATGCTCGGCAATCGCCGTTGGCATAATAACCAGCGCATCGATATCGCTAGGGTCGAGCGCGGTATCTATGTCCACTCCCGTTTGTAACCATACCTGGGATTGATTATTGCGCACAGGGAGCTGAGTAAAAGGGGTTTCGGGGTGCAATTTACCTGAAAACGGGATCTCACGAATTTCACCCGCTTGAATTTCAAAGGACTCAGTTAAGCGCCAGCTCGCCAAACGATGGTTCTTAAAATAGTCGCCGTTATCGCTACTCACTTTCACCTTAGTCATTAGGGCTAAGTCGAGGCCGGAGATCTGCTGCGGCACATTACCGCCTTTAACGACGATAGTGGCATTAAAGATTTGACCTGGCAGCAGTCGATTATCATCTAATTGGGTATCGACCGTCGCACCACCGATACCGACAGAGGCCAGCAATTTTTTAAACATGGTATTTCCTTATGTTGCTAAGGCTGACCGGATAAGCAGCCTTAATACAGCGGTTATTCAATTAATGAGCAGATTTGCACTCGAGCAATAATTGCTGGAAATGCGCGCCTAAATCCTGCTGAGCAAATTGTTCACTGGCGAGTGCCATTTGCTTAAGGCTTTGCATGGCTTGCTCGACGCCCTGCTGTTCAATCAAACTTTTGGCATAGGCCGCCGCATCCGCGCCCTTTTGTAACAGGCTTGCGACTTGATCAAAACTCACCTCTTGTTCCATCACCTTCTGTAAATCACCGAGTAATTCGGCCACTTTTGCCGACTCTACTAAGGCGCCTTCGACACTCACTAATTTACCGAGGGGATCTTGGCTGAGTTTTTCGGCCACACATGCAGACACAGTGCCCGCCGCCGCACTTTGGGCGACCACATCGAGCCCGCGGCTGCGGATTTGCTCAACCACTTGTTGTAGTTGGGGATCTTGAGCAAGCCATGCCTGCTCTAATTGCTGTTTTTCATCGCCACCAAAGTAGCCACAGCCACCGAGCAGTAGCAAAGTGGTGGTCGATAAAAGGCATTTGAATTTCATGATTAACAACCTTGTCAGTGAGTTCTCTGGCATGACTATAGCGAGCTAGGTTTAATCCAAAATGAAATATGAACGGAGGAATAACAAAGTCAGTGAAGGGACAAGGCACTGAGTTAAAAGCAGTAATTCAAAGCGCTAATTCCAAGTACACATTCCAATTACACATTCCAAGTACTCATTTAAAGCACTCGTTGAAAGGGTTTTGAAAGGTTTGCGTAAAGCAGTTATTCAAGAACGAAGGCGACCTAAGCCTTAGTGCGAAGGCCGCACTAGATGGCAGAGCATGCCGCCAGTAATGCAGTGATACTGGTCAGCTGCATCGAAATAGTCACCTTCGCCAACCTGTTATCCTGCACTAAGCTGTCATCATCAACCAAGCTGAGCCCAAAACGATATTCCTCATCAAGTCGGCCAAAATAACTCCGCCAATGCTGGGCATGGGAGCTTGTGGCATTGAGTGCAGTTTCAGGTTCAATCAGCAGCTTAATATTGGAATAAAGTGGAATACGCGATGGGAGTTGAAGATAAGAACAGGGCATAGCTTGGCTCGGTGAAGCAAAGTTCTCTTGCTGCTCAAGCTCAACCCAGTTCGGGGAGTCGACAGTTTGCAGCGCGCCACCATCAACCGCCAGCAAACTGTTTGGTGCTAAGTCAAAGGCAAAGGATTTCAGCGACTGCGCTAGGCCCAAACCCGTTGCCTTGATGTAGGATTCCTTGAGTGCCCAAAGATCAAAAAAGCGCTGCCGCTGCGCATCCTCGCCCTCAAGGGCTAATAAGCCTTCGGCTTCAATCGGGGAGAAATAATGATTAAGGATCGGGTAAATATTAGTACTGGCGCGGGAGCGATCTATATCCACACCCAAGCCTAAACGGGGCTGCGCTGTGTTAGCAGTTTCTCCCTTGTCATCGTCTTGCGCTAAGGCAATCAATAACCAGTCGCCACTGTGGCTCAAGTTAAACTCAATGCCAGTACTCAAAAACTGCTCATGGTTAAGACTGGGTTTGCCCTTTGCCCCATACTCAAAACACCAATCTTGGGGCGCAATCTGTCGTTGGGAGGAGCAAGGTGAGGTTCCACCGCGAGATTGCAGCCCTTGAGATAAGACGCAGCGCAGCGCCGCTCGCACCAATAAGCCGTTCATTTGCGCCTTGGGCGCCCGGTAACGCGCCACTTTAGCGCGCTCGTCCTCACTCAAGAGCGCCATACACGCATTCGTACTGGCCGTATCCATTTCGGTTAATAGTATAAAAAAAAGCTCAATATTCATTAATTTATCCCAACAACCCTTGAGTTTAACCGCTGCCCTATTCTACTCAGTTCTACTCGCCTGACGAGCAGTATCTCAATTTTGTTTCTAATCCTATGAATTTAAATGATTATTTTAACATAGACCCTGTGCTAAACAGGAGTTTGGCTCCCTTGAGCAGAGTCATTTGAACATTAAAAAATCATTTCAAGTCCCATATGATTGTATCGAGCCGAAACCTCAGGTAATCTGCATCACCATTGTGCGTAACAAAACACATAGCTCACGGGTTTTAAGCCTAGATTAAGCATGAGTCCACACTCCGCTTTGGCAGGCAAGTTTAAGCAGTCCCGATAGATTATGTTGGATGAAAATAATAAAGATGGGACAGCACTAACAACATGAGTTCTCGAAAAGTGGGTACTCAAGCCGCGGATCATGCTCAGGCTGGTAAGCCAAGCTCGGAGCATAAATCTGCCCCCAAAACGGCAAGGCACCGCAATGCCACGACCACGCCGGAGATGCGACACTTTATTCAGCAATCTGAATTGAGTGTGAGTCAGCTCGCCAAAATTTTAAATATTACCGAAGCCACAGTGCGTAAATGGCGCAAGCGCGAGTCAGTGAACGACAGCCCGAATACGCCGCATCACCTCAATACCACCCTCACTCCGATGGAAGAATACGTGGTGGTGGGACTGAGATATCAGCTCAAACTGCCGTTAGACAGGCTGCTCAAGGCCACTCAAACCTTTATTAACCCCAATGTGTCCCGCTCGGGGTTGGCCCGCTGCCTTAAGCGATATGGGGTTTCGCGCCTAGATGAGTTTGATCAAGAGCTTGTGCCTAAACAGTATTTTAATCAATTGCCTATCAGCCAAGGCAGCGATGTTCAGACCTACACGGTCAACTCCGAAACCTTAGCCAAGGCGCTTGCCCTGCCAAGCACAGATGGCGATACCGTAGTACAAGTGGTGTCCCTCACCCTGCCGCCGCAATTGACCGAGGCCGAACCTAAATCGGTACTCCTTGGCATAGATAGCAAGGCAGATTGGATTTATATCGATATTTATCAAGACAGTAACACCCAAGCGGCCAATCGCTACATTGCCTATGTGCTGAAGGATGGGCCGTTTCATCTGCGTAAATTGCTGGTACGCAACTACCACACTTTTTTAGCCCGCTTTCCTGGCGTACAAACCCCAAAAGCCATCGCTAAATCCCTTAATAAGGCAACGGCTAAACGCTTTGCCAGTGGAGACTCGTTATGAGCCATACCCCATCACAGCCTCAATTATCAACCGATGAAAAAGCCGATAAGAGACTGAATAAACGCTTAAAAGATATGCCGATTGCCATCGTTGGCATGGCGAGTATCTTTGCTAACTCCCGCTATTTGAATAAGTTTTGGGATTTAATTTGCGACAAAATTGATGCAATCACCGACGTACCCGAGTCCCACTGGTCGATTGATGACTATTACGATGCGGATAAGTCCAAGGCCGATAAGAGCTACTGCAAACGCGGTGGCTTTATGCCAGAGGTCGACTTCAATCCGATGGAGTTTGGTCTGCCGCCCAATATTTTGGAACTCACCGACAGCTCACAGTTACTCTCATTGGTCGTCGCCAAGGAAGTCCTACAGGATGCCAATCTGCCAGACGATTACGACCGTGACCGCATCGGCATCACCCTCGGGATTGGCGGAGGCCAAAAGTTAAGCCATAGCCTCAATGCCCGCCTGCAATACCCAGTGCTGAAAAAAGTATTTAAAAGCAGTGGCCTGAGCGATGAAGATAGCGAACTGCTGATCAAAAAATTCCAAGATCAATATGTCCACTGGGAAGAAAACTCTTTCCCCGGCTCCCTGGGCAACGTGATTGCCGGACGCATCGCCAACCGTTTCGATTTAGGGGGAATGAACTGCGTCGTCGATGCCGCCTGCGCCGGTTCGCTTGCCGCCATGCGTATGGCGCTGACCGAACTGACCGAGGGTCGCAGCGACATGATGATTACCGGCGGTGTCTGTACTGACAACTCGCCCTACATGTATATGAGTTTCTCAAAGACGCCAGCCTTTACCACCAACGAACAGATTCAACCCTTTGATATCGATTCTAAGGGCATGATGATTGGCGAAGGGATCGGCATGGTCGCCTTAAAACGCCTCGACGATGCCGAGCGCGATGGCGACCGTATCTATGCGGTAATCAAAGGCGTTGGCGCATCATCGGACGGTAAATTTAAGAGCATTTATGCACCGCGCCCCGAAGGCCAAGCCAAGGCATTAGAGCGCGCCTATGATGACGCAGGCTTTGCGCCGCACACCGTTGGCTTGATTGAAGCCCACGGCACAGGCACAGCCGCAGGCGATGTGGCCGAATTCAATGGATTAACCTCAGTATTCTCGAAGGATAATGAGCAGTTACAGCATATCGCCTTAGGCTCAGTTAAATCTCAGGTCGGTCATACTAAGTCCACCGCAGGCACGGCGGGTGTGATTAAAGCAGCATTGGCGCTGCACCATAAAGTCTTGCCACCAACAATTAACGTTAGTCAGCCCAACCCTAAATTAAACATTGCCCGCTCGCCCTTTTATCTCAATACCGAGGCACGCCCTTGGATCCAACGCAGTGACGATACGCCGCGCCGCGCTGGGATCAGCTCCTTCGGTTTTGGGGGCACTAACTTCCATTTAGTGCTCGAAGAATATCACCCAGAGCACGCGCGCGATGACGCCTATCGCCAGCGCAGCGTGGCGCAAAGCTGGCTGTTTGCCGCCGCCGACAAAACCGCGCTGCTTGGCGAATTAAAAACCGCGCTACAGCAAGCAACTGCCGCCAAAGCAGAACTTTCTCAGGCGCATTTTGTTGCCTTTGCAAAAGCCTACGCCCTGCGTGAACTAGCGCCACAATCGGCCCGTCTTGGCTTTATTGCCAAGGACTATGCCCAGTTACAGACTCTGTTAACGCAAGCGATAGCGCAGCTAGAATCCAATAGCGCCGAGAGCTGGCAACTACCCTCAGGGATAAGTTTTCGCGCCCAAGCGCTGGTCAAGGATAACAATAAGGTTGCGGCCTTATTTGCCGGTCAAGGCTCGCAATACCTGAATATGGGACTGGAAATTGCCAACAACTTCCCCGAGCTTCGCCGCCATATCCACGCCAGCGATAAAGTGTTTAGCGACCGTGGTGAGGCTTCGCTTTCAAGCGTGCTGTACCCGATCCCCGCCTTCGATGATGAATCGAGAAAAGCGCAGGAAAGTGCGTTAACCAATACCCTTTATGCCCAAAGCGCCATCGGCGCGATCTCTATGGCGCAGTACGCCCTGTTGACTCAGGCGGGTTTCGCCCCGGATATGCTCGCAGGTCATAGCTTTGGTGAACTCTCGGCCCTGTGCGCCGCAGGCGTTATCTCAATGGATGACTACATCAAGCTTGCCTTTGAACGTGGTCATGCAATGGCGCAGTCACCTCAGGATGCCGACTCAAGTCGTGATGCTGGCGTCATGTATGCCGTTATTCTTAAGCAAAAACAGGATATTGAGGCTATCAACGATTGCCTAGCGCAGTTTGATGGCGTCAAGATTGCCAACTACAACTCACCGACTCAGCTGGTGATTGCAGGCGCTACCACAGCGACACAACAGGCCGCTAAGGCCATTGGTGAGTTAGGCTTTAAGGCGATAGCCCTGCCCGTTTCTGGCGCCTTCCACACGCCATTGGTTGCCCATGCGCAAAAGCCTTTTAGCGAAGCCATCGATAAGGCTCAATTCAACACGCCAAAGATTGCCCTGTATGCCAATGGCACAGGCGAGCTACACCCTAGCGATGCCAATGCCATCAAAGCCGCCTTTAAAGATCATATGCTGCAATCGGTGCACTTTAGCGAGCAGCTAGAAGCCATGTATACCGCTGGCGCACGGGTATTTGTCGAGTTCGGCCCGAAAAACATTCTGCAAAAGTTGACAGAAAATACTCTCGCCGCGCAGTTAAGCGAGCTTTGCCTTATCAGCATTAACCCCAATCCTAAAGCCGACTCCGATAGCCAACTGCGCAGCGCTGCGGTGCAACTGGCGGTTGCGGGGGTAAAACTGGGTGAGATTGACCCTTATCAAGCCGAATTGATTGCGCCAGCAACGCCTTCGGCGATGAATATCAAGCTCAACGCGACCAACTACATCAGCCCAGCGACCCGCAACAAAATGGTCGATTCACTGCAATCGGGCAAAATTACCAGCCAAGTGCAGTATGTGGATCGCCTCGTTGAGAAAGTGGTTGAAAAACCAGTGATTGTCGAAAAAATTCTAGAAAAGGTTGTCGAAGTGGAAAAGTCAGTGGCACAAAATAGCAATAATATTCAACAACAAACGTCTGCGCAGCCAACCAGCGTTACCACTGGACAGGCGAATCAAGATGCCCTGAGCGCCTTTTTTGCAGCCCAAACCCAGGCCGCGCAATTACATCAACAATTTTTAGCCATCCCGCAGCAGTACGGCGATACCGTCAGTGCCCTGATGGCTGAGCAAGCCAAAATGGCAAGCCTTGGCATTGCCATTCCGGAGAGCCTGCAACGCTCGATGGAGCTGTTCCACCAGCATCAGGCACAAACCCTAAAGAGCCATGCTGAATTTATGCAATTGCAGACCAGCAGCAGCCAAGCGGCATTAGCCCTACTCGGCCAAATGCCAGCGCCTCAGGTTCAAGCCCCCACTCAAGCAGCACCTGTGACGGTTGCACCAGTGGCAGTTACAGCGGCAACGCCTGTTGTTCCAGCTCAGTCGTCCGTGGTTCAAGCGTTAGTTACAGAGCCAAAAGCGACTGTTGCGCCTGTGAATGAGCCCCAAGTTCCGCAACCTCAAGTTCAGCAACCTCAAGTAACACAATCACAAGTAGCACAACCACAAGTACAAACTGTGGCGACAGCAACTAACGTGCTTTCCGAAAAGTCAGCAGTGCAGCAAATCGAGACCGCCATGCTGGCAGTGGTCGCCGATAAAACGGGTTATCCCGTTGAAATGTTAGAACTTGGCATGGATATGGAAGCCGACCTTGGGATCGATTCTATTAAGCGGGTGGAAATTCTAGGCACAGTGCAGGACCAACTGCCAAACCTGCCAGAACTCAGCCCTGAAGATTTAGCCGAGTGCCGCACCCTAGGGGAAATTGTGGCGCTATTTAGCCAAGCGACTCCTGTAACCGCTGCGGCCACAGTTAGCCATGCGACACAAAGTGCAGTCGCTGTAAGTGCGGCGGTTTCTAATGATGAAATTGAACGCACTATGATGGCGGTCGTGGCCGACAAGACTGGTTATCCCGTGGAAATGCTCGAACTCAGTATGGATATGGAGGCCGACCTTGGGATCGATTCTATCAAGCGCGTGGAAATTCTAGGAACAGTACAGGATGAATTACCGAACCTGCCAGAACTCAGCCCAGAGGATTTAGCTGAGTGTCGCACCCTAGGGGAAATTGTCGCGCTCTTTAGCCAAGCGACTCCTGTAGTATCGACAGCCGTAGTAGCTGCGGCCACAGCCAGCCATGCGACACAAAGCGCAGTAGCTAAAGGAGCTGCAGTTTCTAATGATGAAATTGAACGCACTATGATGGCGGTGGTAGCCGACAAGACGGGCTATCCGGTGGAAATGCTGGAACTTGGCATGGATATGGAAGCCGACCTTGGTATCGATTCTATCAAGCGTGTAGAAATTCTAGGCACGGTACAAGACCAGTTACCGAACCTGCCAGAACTCAGCCCTGAAGATTTAGCAGAGTGCCGCACCCTAGGGGAAATTGTGGCGCTATTTAGCCAAGCGACTCCTGTAACCGCTGCGGCCACAGTTAGCCATGCGACACAAACTGCAGTAGCTGCAAGCACGGCGGTTTCTAATGATGAAATTGAGCGCACTATGATGGCGGTCGTGGCCGACAAAACAGGCTATCCCGTGGAAATGCTGGAACTGAGCATGGATATGGAAGCCGACCTTGGTATCGACTCCATTAAGCGCGTAGAAATTCTAGGCACGGTACAAGATCAACTGCCGAACCTGCCAGAACTCAGCCCAGAGGATTTAGCCGAGTGTCGCACCCTAGGGGAAATCGTGGCGCTCTTTAGCCAAGCGACTCCTGTAGTATCGACAGCCGTAACTGCTGCAGCCTCAGTTAGCCATGCGACACAAAATGCAGTACTCGCAAGTGCAGTAGCTGCAAGTGCGGCGCTATCTAATGGCGAGATTGAACGCACTATGATGGCGGTCGTTGCCGACAAGACTGGCTATCCCGTTGAAATGCTGGAACTCAGTATGGATATGGAAGCCGACCTTGGTATCGACTCTATTAAGCGCGTGGAAATTCTAGGCACAGTACAAGATCAACTGCCAAACCTGCCAGAACTGAGCCCTGAGGATTTAGCCGAGTGTCGCACCTTGGGTGAGATTGTCGCCCTCTATGCGGGTTCGCAAGCATCAAGTGAGGCGCCACAGCAAAACCATGCTGCGCCAATTCAAGAGATTCAAGAGGCAACTGCAGAAACCGTCGAGGAAACCATCGACCTGCCGCCCCATAGTGAGGTGATGCTAAAAAAGTTGCCAGCGGCGGCTGAGTTAGCGCGCATCATAGCAACTAGCGATGTTCAACTGACGGCAAACAGCTACGTCGTTATCGGCGACGATGGCCACAACGCGGGGGTGATTGCCGAAAAGCTTCACGCCCAAGACGTTAAGGTCGCGGTTGTACGCTCACCGAAAACGGTTGTGACCAGCGCATCACCACTCGATAGCCATATTGCCAGCTTCACGCTGGAGGCGATTGATGATGAAAGTATTTGTGAGGTCATCAATCAGATTGAAGCGCTTGGCCAAATCGCCGGTTTTATTCATCTGCAGCCACAACATAAGTCCGTTCCCGATAAAGGTGCTGGCTTAGTGCTGGCAGACGACGCCAAAGCCTCGGTCGAGCAAGCCTTCTTGTTTGCCAAACACTTACAACCGCTGTTAACCGAGCGCGACCACTGCCGCTTTGTCACCGTCAGCCGTATCGACGGTGGCTTTGGCTATATCGGCATGGACGAGTCGGCTGGCGCTGTTATTAGCCAGAGTGAACTCAACCAAGCGGCGCTCTCTGGACTCACTAAAACCTTAAATCACGAGTGGCCGGGAGTGGTTTGCCGCGCGCTGGATATCGCACCAAACTTGGACGCTAAAACGGTCGCTAATGCGGTAGTGCAGGAATACTACCTCCAAGATGCGCCGGTCGAAGTCGGTATTGATAGCGAGCTTGAGCGCACCACCTTAGTCGCGGGCAATGCCGTGCTTCGCCGCAGTGGCGCGTCTCTCTCGTCAGCGGACAAAATCCTCGTCACAGGCGGTGCTAAGGGCGTCACCTTCGAGTGCGCCTTAAGTTTAGCGAAACGCTGCAAGGCACATTTTATCCTCGCGGGTCGCAGCGCCCATCAAGGGATCCCCGCTTGGGCTCAGGGTAAAAATCGCAATGAGCTGAAAGCCGCAGCCATTGCACATTTGCAAAGCCTGGGTGATAAACCCACACCCAAACAAGTGGATGCCTTAGTTTGGCCAGTACAAAGCAGCCTTGAAATCAGCCATGCCTTGCAAGCCTTTGAAGCGGTTGGCGCCAGCGCCGAATACTTAAGCCTAGATGTTAACGATCCTGCCGCCATTGCCAGCACGATTGCGCCTATCAGCGCCCTATCGCCCATCACGGGGATTATCCACGGCGCGGGCGTACTTGCCGATAAACATATTCAAGACAAAACCTTAAGCGAACTTGAACGCGTTTATGGCACTAAGGTGACCGGACTTAACAATCTGCTGTCGGCACTGGATCTTAGCCAGTTAACACTCATCGCCCTATTCTCTTCGGCGGCGGGTTTTTACGGCAATACCGGCCAGAGCGACTACGCCATGTCTAACGACATTCTCAATAAGGCTGCGCTGCAACTCGCGCAGCAGTTGCCACTGGCCAAGGTGATGAGCTTTGACTGGGGTCCTTGGGATGGCGGCATGGTCAATCCTGCGCTGAAAAAGATGTTTATCGACCGTGGGGTCTATGTCATTCCACTCAAAACCGGTGCCGAGTTATTTGCCAGCCAATTATTGAGTGATACGGGAGCGCAGCTGTTGGTCGGAACCGATATGCAGGGCAATACCGCCAATACTGTTGAAGCTGCATCAGCAAAAAAGCCTGAAGCGGATCTAACCATGGCGTTAGATCCGCAGCCTATGGCCCAAACGGTCCCGCAAAACATTCGCGTCATGCGCAGCCTCGACCCTAAACGCATGAGCTTTATTGAGGATCATTGCATCAACGGTCATGCGGTGTTGCCAACGGTATGCGCCATCGATTGGATGCGTGAGGCCGCCAAGGCCCATTTAGGTAAGGCGGTGAGTGTCAGCGATTATCGACTGCTCAAGGGAATTATCTTCGATGAGGCGCTGCTTGCCCGCGATGCGCCTATTGAGCTCGAATTGATGCTCACGCCGCTTACTGACGCTACACAGCAATCGACTAAAGCGTTAACCGCGCTGATAAGCTTTGAAGGTCGCCCGCAGTATCAGGCAGTGTTAGTGGCGCAGACGGATGATATGCCAGACGTGCAGCGTTTCGAGGTTGGCGAGTTGCATTCTCTGATGCAGGAGATAACGCAGCAACCCGCTATCGCGAACCGTGAGTCGCTCTACAGCGATGGAACACTGTTCCATGGCCCAAGACTGCAAGGCATAAGCGAAGTGCTCGCCTTTGATGATCAGCAGCTTATCGCTAAGGTAGCACTGCCAGCGGTGGCCTTAGATGACTGCGGCGAGTTTGCGCCAAATCTTGAGGATAAAGGCACACAACCCTTTGCCGAAGATCTGTTATTGCAGGCCATGCTCGTGTGGGCGCGCCTTAAATATCAAGCGGCAAGCTTACCCAGTGCCATTGGCGAGTTTGTGTCCTATTCGCCCTTAGGTTTTGATGAGAAGGCGGTATTAGTGCTGGATGTTATCAAGCATTCGTCCCGAACACTTGAAGCCAATATTGCGCTCTATCATCAAGATGGCCGATTAAGCTGCGAGATGAAACGGGCCAAGGTTACGGTCAGTAAGACGCTCAACCAAGCGTTTTTGGCCAATAAACCTCAGCAACAAACGCAAGAGCAGGCAGCAGGCCAAAGCACGGCCGAGGTAAGCGTTAAGTGACACTCGACCCAAGCGTACATGCCGCATTAAGCAATGCGGCATTAAACAGTCCGCATCCCAATGCCAAGCCACTGCGAATAGCCGTATGGATTGGTGATGGGTGGATGCAGAGTGTACTTAGCCATGCACAAACCGATGTTAGCAAGCTGCAGCAGTTGATTGCTTGTCGAATTCAGCTCAATGTTGAAGATAAGCCACTGATTAATGAGCCAGCTGATGAGCCAACACTGGTCGCCTTGCTCACTGATCAACTCGACCATATTGCGCAAAAACAGCTCGTTGAAATTCGCTTTGAATATCAGCAGCAAGCCCGTAGCCTGTATCTGCTCGATGGGCTGTTGGCAGCGCAGTTACACCTGCATGCCGAGGCTTATATTTCCGCATTAGCGCAAATCCAAGCTGAAACAGCCGAAGAAACAAATGCTATCAATACAAATACCGTCGAGCGCTGCTTAAACAGCGCTTTTAGCTTGGCGAAACGCGATTGTGCTCAGGCGGTTAATAGCTACGCGCAGGCAGGCAATCTTGCCAGTCAGTTGAATGTATTATCTCAAGCGGTTGAGGCGTTAAGTCATCGCAGCCTTAAAGGCATTGAACCAATGCTTGATGCGACTGATGCAGCACAACTGGCTGAACGACTCGCTGAACAACACGCTGAACTGCGCGCTGAAAAGCCCGTAATAAGCGCCCAGAACGGCTATTGGTTTATCCAGCCCCACCAGGCGAGAGTGTTAAGCCTAAATCTCTTGGGTAATCTCTTGGATAAGCTCTTGGATAAGCTCTTGGATAAGCCCTTGGGTAATCTCTTGGGTAAGCCCCCTCAAGCGAGCACAGCCCAAAGCCTTATCTTGACCCAAGGCACTCGGCTTATCGCTCAGCCGTTGCTCAATGCCAACAGGCTTTTTATTCCCATTAGCGGCAACACACATGAGTCTTTAACGGTACAGTTATCACAACTAATTGATTCATTAGATTTATCGGCAAACTTTCCCGATACGGATTGGCTCAGCAGCCAAGGCAGTGATTGGTTTAAGCGCTATCAAGCAAAGGATAAATTAGCTTTAGTGCTGATGGCTGGCTCCCTTGAAGAGCTTATGCAAGAAGCCAAGGCGATGCGCGCTTATATTGAAAAGACGCAACAGACTCCTGCGCCAGCTCCAGCCCAAACGCCAGCGCCATCGGCCAATCTAGCCTTTAAGACCCCTGCGGGCAGTTATTTTACGCCAACGCCCCTCGGCGATACGGGCTTAACCTTTGTCTACCCCGGCGTTGGCACGGTTTACCCGAATATGTTCAGCGACTTATATAGCTATTTCCCTGAACTTTATCGTGAGCTTGAACGTGAAGGGGATTTAGCCGCCATGTTGCAGGCCGAGGCGATTTACCAAGGCGCTGCCAAAAGTGCAGTTGATGTAAAAAGTGCTGTTGATTTAAAAGATGCGGCAGACATGAGCTTAAGCCAACTTGCGATTAGCGGTGTTGGCGCCAGTTACCTATTTAGTCGGCTGTTGACTCAAGTCTTTAATATCCAACCGCAACTCGCTCTGGGCTATTCCATGGGTGAAGCGGCCATGTGGGCAAGTTTAGATATCTGGCAAACGCCACAGGCCCTGATTAATGCAACTCAAAGCAGCGCCATCTTCAATCAGGAGATTTCAGGCCCACTGCTTGCGGTGCGCCGCGATTGGCAGTTGAGTGAAGATGCTCCGCTAGTATGGAACAGCTTTTTAGTGCGAGCCTCTCGCGCCGAAATTAATGCCCTGCTGAATGATTTTCCACGGGTTTATCTGGCGATTGAACAGGGTGATACCTGTATTCTCGCGGGCTGCGAAGCAAGCTGCTTACAACTCCTTGCAAGGCTGAATAAGCGTGGTATTGCCAGCAATAAAGTCACCGCCATGCATACCCCGCCCTCGCAGTCACAGCACAATGCTATCCAAAGGTTTTATACCTTGGGCTTAAAGGCGAATGCCTGCGAGACTCAAGTGCGTTTTATTAGCGCGGCGCAGCAAAGCGCCGTCAGTATCGGCAGCCAAAGCATTGCCAAGAGTATTGCCGACACCTTTTGTGCGCCGCTGAATTTTACCGCGCTGATTAACACCGCGTATCAACAAGGTGCGCGCTTATTTGTTGAGGTGGGCGCCGATCGTCAAACCAGCACACTTATCGATAAAATCGGCCGCCAACTAGAGTTGGGCGCCGATGGCGTTCAAACACAGGAACAACCGATATTAGCCATGGCATGCAATGCCAAGGGCAGCGATACGATCACCAGTTTACTCAAATGCTTAGCTCAACTTATCAGCCATAGAGTGCCACTCTCCCTTGCGCCGCTTATGCCTCAATCGGCAGCTCAGTCAGCCACTCCTGTTGCGGATAAGATTGCAGATAAGACTACAGCGAAAACGATAGCGCCACATTCAGCCAGCGCATTAGGCCATTATTCAAACGTATTCCAAGAAGGAGAACCCCTTTGAGTTCTCAAATGCATGCTCACCCGACTCAGCAAGACAGCACAGCTGTGCCAAACGACCAGCGCCAAAGCTCAAAGGCGATGCCAAAGATTGCCATCGTCGGCCTTGCCGTTCAGTATCCCGATGCCGACACACCTGAGCAGTTTTGGCAAAATCTGCTGGATAAAAAAGATTCCCGCAGCCAAATCGATGCGGCCAAACTCAATGCCAATCCTGCTGATTACCAAGGGATTCAAGGCCAAGCTGACCGTTTTTATTGCGACAAGGGCGGCTATATCCGCAACTTTCGTTTTGACCCGCAGGGTTATCAGTTACCGCCAGCGGCCTTTGACGAGCTCGATGAAAGCTTTTTATGGGCATTAGATTGCAGTAAAAAAGCCCTGCTGGATGCGGGCGTGGATTTAACGGCACCATTACTTGAGCGCACAGGGATTGTAATGGGCACGCTGTCGTTCCCGACCGCAAGCTCCAATGAATTGTTTTTACCGATTTACCATCAAGCGGTTGAAAAGGCATTAAAAACCAAGCTTAATCAACCCGAATTTGCCCTAGCACCCTTCGCCAATGGTTCAATTGCGGGCACGCAACAGGCCACCAATGGTGCCATCGCCCACACGGCGTCTAAATTGTTAAGTGATGCCCTCGGCCTTGGCGGCGCACAGCTCAGCCTCGATGCCGCCTGTGCCAGCTCAGTGTATGCACTTAAATTGGCCTGCGATTATTTAACCACAGGCAAGGCCGATATGATGCTCGCGGGCGCGGTATCGGGCGCCGATCCCTTCTTTATCAATATGGGATTCTCGATTTTCCACGCCTATCCAGACCATGGAATTTCGGCGCCTTTCGACAGCAATAGCAAAGGCTTATTCGCAGGCGAAGGCGCTGGCGTATTAGTGCTTAAACGTTTAGAGGATGCCGAGCGCGATGGCGATAATATTTATGCCGTGGTCAGTGGTATTGGCTTATCGAACGATGGCAAGGGCCAATTTGTCTTAAGCCCCAACAGTAAGGGCCAAGTGCAAGCCTTCGAGCGTGCCTATGCCTATGCCGCCGCCAACACCCACCCGAGCAATATCGAAGTGATTGAATGCCATGCCACCGGCACGCCGCTGGGGGATAAGGTTGAGCTCACTTCGATGGAGCGTTTTTTCGAAGATAAGCTCGGCGGCACTAAAGCGCCGCTGATAGGTTCGGCTAAATCCAACCTTGGACATTTGCTTACCGCCGCCGGCATGCCTGGGATCATGAAAATGATCTTCGCTATGCGCTCAGGCCAGCTACCTGCGAGTATCAACCTTAAAGCGCCGATTTCATCGCCTAAGGGATTGTTTAGCGGTAATAATATCCCCACTCAGCTGCAGGCTTGGCCCGATAAAACAGGCAACGATCGTCGCCATGCGGGGGTGTCTGTATTTGGTTTTGGTGGCTGTAATGCCCATCTGTTGTTGGAATCCTATCAACCAACAACTCACAGCGCCGAGAAACAAGCCAACAAACCTGTTTATCAGCAGCAAGCATTAACCGTTATCGGCATGGCGTCGCACTTTGGGCCTTTGGCCTCCATCAATGCGCTGGATAAGGCGCTAATAGTCCAAACGGATGCCTTTATCCCGCTGCCACCTAACCGCTGGAAAGGCTTAGATAAACACCCCGATATCCTTAACCAGTTTGGCCTAAATCGCGCGCCCAAAGGCGCCTATATCGAGCAGTTTGATTTTGACTTTCTACGCTTTAAAGTGCCGCCTAATGAGGATGACAGGCTGATCTCCCAGCAATTGTTGCTGATAAAAGTCGCCGATGAAGCAATTCGCGATGCCAAGTTAACCGCGGGCAGCAAGGTCGCCGTATTAGTGGCGATGGAAACCGAGCTTGAGCTGCACCAATTCCGTGGCCGGGTGAATTTGCACACCCAACTTGCAGATAGCTTAAAGAAACAAGGCGTTCACCTCTCCAATGATGAATACCTTGCCCTCGAAGCCATCGCCATGGACAGCGTGCTCGATGCCGCCAAGCTCAATCAATACACCAGCTTTATTGGCAATATTATGGCGTCGCGCATCGCCTCGCTGTGGGATTTTAACGGCCCGGCGTTTACCATTTCAGCCGCCGAGCAATCGGTCGCTCGCTGTATCGATGTGGCGCAAAACTTACTGTCCCAAGAGGCCCTCGATGGCGTAGTGATTGCCGCCGTGGATTTAAGCGGCTGTGTTGAACAGGTCATATTGAAAAACGCCGAGGTCGCCGTTGATCTCGATGCCGACAGCGCGAATCCACAGTGGAAGGTGGGTGAAGGTGCGGGCGCTATCGTGCTGACAAACCAGCAAACGAGCAACAGTCAACAAGCGAGTAACAGTTCTCAAAAGGGTTACGGCCAAATTCGTGGTCAGGCATTTGGCACACATCATCAGCTGCCTAAGCTGCTTGATTCGCTGATAACCGAAACGGCTATCGCCAATCCTTCAGTGCCAGCTGCCATTCATATGGTTGAGCAATGTATTGCTCCAGAAGAGCAACTGCCCGCAGAGCCGCTATTAGCGCAGCTTAATCTTATGGGGACGCCATGCAATCGAGTCGCCAATACCCTTGGGCATAACTTTGCCGCTGCGGGTATGGCTAGTCTTTTGAGTGCCCTGTTAAGCCTAAAGAACGGGTCTGCGGGTACGGATAAAAACACCGAAAAACAGGCATTAGTCTCTACCCAAAGCCAAGGAGTGAGCTCACTGCTGCTGTTAAGCCAAACGGCAACGCAAGCGGCACAACTAGAACAGCGCCTTGAGCAGGACTTAACCTTGAGTGAGCAAAAACACTTAATCAAACCAGTGACGCTCGGTGGCCGCGATATCTATCAACATATTGTGGATACGCCACTGCCCGCACTTGCCGCCATCCAAGGCAAAATGCGCCAGTTGCAGCCTGTAGCACCGCTGGCGACACAAACTGTGCCCAGAGTACAAGCTGCACTTGATACCACGGCTGAAAACGCCACCCCATTTGCCACACCAATAGCAGTAGAGAGCGGTATGTCATCTAACGCACCACACCAATATTCGGCGGCGCCCTTGGCGCAGGATAGCGCGGCACTGTTACAAAACCAGCAATTGGCCCGCGAGGCTCACTTAGCCTTTTTACAGAGCCGTGAGCAAGGGCTCAAACTGGCCGATGCGCTGTTAAAAGCGCAATTGTCCCAGACGACACAAATGGGGTCTGTTGCACCACATGTTGCCACCAGCGCGAATATTGCTCCCATTGCGGCGCAGCAAGCTGTATCAGTCCCAGAACTAAAACCAGAACTAAAACCAGAATTAAAACCAGAGTTAAAACCCGATCACGCAAATGTCGCTCCCTATACGCCACCCATTCCTGCGGCTAAGCCCTGCATTTGGAACTATCAGGATCTGGTGGAATACGCTGAGGGCGACATTGCCAAGGTCTTTGGTGCCGATTACGCCATTATCGACAGCTACGCACGCCGCGTGCGTCTGCCAACCTCGGATTATCTGCTAGTCTCGCGGGTGACTAAGCTCAACGCGCAAATGAACCGCTATCAGCCGAGCACTATGACCACAGAGTACGACATTCCCGTGGATGCGCCCTTCTTGGTCGATGGCCAAATTCCGTGGGCGGTGGCAGTCGAATCGGGCCAGTGCGACTTAATGCTGATCAGCTACTTAGGTATCGATTTTGAAAACAAAGGCGAGCGCGTCTATCGCTTGCTCGACTGCACACTCACCTTCCTTGGGGACCTGCCCCGCGGCGGTGATACCCTGCGCTACGATATCTCCATCAACCACTTTGCCCGCAATGGCGATACCCTGCTGTTTTTCTTCTCCTACGAATGTTTCGTGGGCGATAAGCTGATCCTAAAAATGGACGGCGGCTGCGCGGGATTCTTTACCGATAAAGAACTAGCCGATGGCAAAGGGGTGATCCGCACCGAGGCCGAAATTAAGCTGCGCGAGCAAGCACAAATTGCACTGGCCAATGAATATGCGCGAAACGGCAATCAGCCACGCTTCACGCCGCTACTTAACTGCGCGCAAACGGCCTTTAGTTACGGCCAAATCCACCGTCTACTGAGCGCCGACATTGGCGGCTGTTTTGGTGGTGAACATGCGGCCCATCAGGCGAAGTTTGGTCTCCAGCCTTCACTGTGCTTCGCCTCGGAAAAATTCCTGATGATCGAACAAGTCAGCAAGCTCGAAGTGCATGGCGGCGCTTGGGGCTTAGGCTTGATTGAAGGTCACAAACAATTAGCCCCCGACCATTGGTATTTCCCCTGCCATTTTAAGGGCGACCAAGTGATGGCCGGCTCCCTCATGGCCGAAGGTTGTGGTCAGTTACTGCAATTCTTTATGTTGCATATTGGTATGCACCTTGGGGTGACTAACGGTCGTTTCCAACCCCTTGAAAACGCATCGCAAAAAGTGCGCTGCCGCGGTCAGGTATTGCCACAATCTGGCACGCTCACCTATCGGATGGAAGTCACCGAAATTGGCATGAGTCCACGCCCCTATGCCAAGGCGAATATCGATATTCTGCTCAATGACAAAGTAGTGGTGGATTTCCAAAACCTCGGGGTGATGATTAAAGAAGAAGCGGATTGCACCCGCTATTCACACAGCGGTTCTTCGCAGAGTAATGATTCCCAAGCAGCAAATATCGCAATCCTCGCGGAACAAGCGCCGCTGATGGCGCAAATCCCGGATGTTGCAGCTCCCGTGAATAAAGGCGTTGTGCCGCTTAAGCATGTAAGTGCGCCGATTGCGCCAGCAGGCTCTAAGTACGCCAACCGCGTGCCCGACACCCTGCCGTTTACGCCTTACCATATGTTTGAGTTTGCCACCGGCGATATTGAAAACTGCTTCGGCCCCGATTTTAGTATTTACCGAGGCTTAATCCCGCCGCGCACGCCCTGCGGCGATCTGCAACTCACCACCAGAGTGGTAGCCATTGAGGGCAAACGTGGCGAGCTGAAAAAGCCATCCTCCTGTATTGCCGAGTATGAAGTGCCCAACAACGCGTGGTATTACGCTAAAAACAGCCACCCGAGCGTGATGCCCTACTCAGTGTTGATGGAAATCTCATTGCAGCCCAATGGCTTTATCTCGGGTTATATGGGCACGACTTTAGGCTTCCCGGGGCAGGAGTTATTCTTCCGCAACCTCGACGGCAGTGGCAAGTTACTGCGCGAAGTGGATTTACGCGGTAAGACCATAGTCAACGATTCGCGCCTACTGTCCACCGTGATTGCTGGCAGCAATATCATTCAAAACTTTAGTTTCGAACTGAGCTGCGATGGCGAGCCCTTCTACCGTGGTAATGCGGTTTTCGGTTACTTTAAGGCCGATGCGCTTAAAAACCAGTTGGGGATCGACAATGGTAAAATTACCCAAGCCTGGCACATTGAGCGCGGTATCAAAGCCGACAGCCAAATCAATCTGTTAGATAAAAATGGCCGCAGTTTCGTGGCGCCGCTGGGCAAACCACACTACCGCCTCGCGGGTGGGCAGCTCAACTTTATCGATAAAGCCGAGATTGTAAAAACTGGCGGTAAGAAGGGTCTGGGATACTTGTACGCCGAGCGCACCATTGACCCGAGCGATTGGTTCTTCCAGTTCCATTTCCATCAGGATCCAGTGATGCCAGGCTCCCTCGGCGTCGAGGCGATTATCGAATTACTGCAAACCTATGCCATAGACCAAGACCTAGGCGCAGGCTTTAATAATCCGAAATTTGGCCAAATTCTGTCAGAAATTAAATGGAAGTATCGCGGTCAAATTAATCCATTAAACAAACAGATGTCGCTGGATGTGCATATCTCCAGCATTGAAGATAAAGACGGTAAACGCATCATCAAGGGCGATGCCAACCTGAGTAAGGATGGCCTGCGCATTTATGAGGTAACCGATATCGCTATCTGCATCGAAGAGGCATAGCGCTAGCGCCTAACTTGCGGCATTAGCCAAAGTTAGCTTAAACAGTACACAACAGCCGCAGTGCAAGGGAATAACCCCACTGCGGCAAACAAATTCAGGCCCCAAACACCTAAAAGTGAAAAGCCCAAATGACGAATACCACACTCGATAATAATAAGCTCAGTCCTTGGCCATGGCAGGTTGATGAAGCCGCCATCAGTTTCGATATCGATTCCCTTGGCAAAAAACTTAAAGATCTCAATCAAGCCTGTTACTTAGTCAATCATGCCGAAAAAGGCCTAGGCATAGCCCAAAGCGCCGAGGTCGTCGGTCTTGCAGAACCACAACCCAGCAATGGCTTACACAAAAGCAATGGTTTGCATCCTGTGAGCGCCTTCGCCCCCGCCCTTGGCACCCAAAGCTTGGGTGACAGTAACTTTCGCCGTGTGCATGGGGTGAAATACGCCTACTACGCGGGCGCCATGGCCAACGGCATCGCCTCGGAAGAGTTAGTTATCGCCTTAGGTCAGGCGGGCATTTTGTGCTCCTTTGGCGCGGCAGGGTTAATCCCATCTCGCGTTGAAGCCGCGATTAAACGCATTCAAACGGCATTGCCCAATGGCCCCTACGCCTTTAACCTCATTCACAGCCCGAGCGAACCAGCGCTTGAGCGTGGCAGTGTCGAACTCTTCCTCAAGCATCAAGTGCGTACGGTTGAGGCCTCGGCCTTCTTGGGCTTAACACCGCAAATCGTCTATTACCGAGCCGCAGGCCTGAGCCGCGACGCCAACGGCGAGATTGTGATTGGCAACAAAGTGATTGCGAAAATCAGCCGTACCGAGGTGGCGACCAAGTTTATGGAGCCCGCCCCGGTTAAGATGCTGCAACAATTAGTGAACGAAGGGCTTATCAGCGAAGATCAAATGTTGATGGCACAATCTGTGCCTATGGCCGATGACATTACCGCCGAAGCTGACTCTGGCGGCCACACCGACAATCGCCCTCTGGTCACGTTATTGCCGACTATTTTGGCGCTCAAAGATACCATTCAAGCCAAGTACCAGTACAAAACACCGATCCGTGTGGGCGCAGGTGGTGGTATCGGCACGCCCGATGCGGCGCTGGCGACCTTCAATATGGGCGCGGCCTTTATTGTCACTGGCTCAATCAACCAAGCCTGTGTTGAGGCTGGGGCCAGCGAACATACCCGTAAATTACTCGCCACCACCGAAATGGCCGATGTGACTATGGCGCCCGCCGCCGATATGTTTGAAATGGGCGTTAAGTTACAAGTGGTTAAGCGCGGCACCCTATTCCCAATGCGCGCCAATAAACTCTACGAGATTTACACCCGCTACGACTCGATTGAGGCGATTCCAACAGAGGAACGACAAAAGCTGGAAGAGCAAGTGTTTCGCGCCTCATTAGATGATATTTGGGCAGGTACTGTAGCGCACTTTAATGAGCGCGATCCTAAACAAATTGAGCGTGCACTGGATAACCCAAAACGTAAAATGGCATTGATTTTCCGCTGGTATTTGGGTCTTTCAAGCCGCTGGTCAAACACGGGTGAAGTTGGCCGCGAAATGGATTACCAAATCTGGGCAGGCCCCGCCCTCGGCGCCTTTAATGCCTGGGCAAAAGGCAGTTATTTAGATGATTACCGCGAGCGCAATGCGGTCGATTTGGCCAAACATTTAATGCAGGGCGCCGCCTATCAAGCACGGATTAACCTGTTGTTATCCCAAGGGGTAAGTATTCCGGTCAACCTGCAACGCTGGAAACCACTGCAACGCTGCTAATTCGCTTTGCTAAACCTTATTGAGCGGGTTAAGTGAAAACTTAACCCGCTTTTTTTTTGGGTTAAATTGGGGGGTTAAATTTTGAGTTTCATTTTTAGCTCTATTACGGGTTCAGTTCCGCTCGGCATTGTCGCTTTCAATCAATCTAATAAACAATGCCAAAGCCGATTGGAGTTCTGTTTCCGCTCCGCATTGTCACTTCAGTGGCACGCCGTAAACCCATCCCTGGGGGCTCAACGGAAAAATCCCTTTTTCCGATGTCCACTGCCGTGACAATGCTCGCCTACAAACTATCAAATACATACGACCTGATTTTAAAATGGATTACAGAAACGAACTTTGATGGACGCGATTTTCCCTCGATTTCCCCACTGCAACTCTTACCGAATCGCAGGTAAAAATTGCCTATCTCGCTTATATCAGCCAATACTCCCGCCAATACAAAATTTAAAAATTACACTAATAATCAGTGGATTAACTAAAAACTTCAAAGTTGGCATTAAGCTCGCAATATCCCCTTTGTGAGTTTATTGCGGGATTGAGTGATAACAGGATGTAAGACGTAACCTTGCTTATCCAACTCACCCAGCAACTAGCTCACTCGACGTAAACATGCAGAGTGAAAGAAGACAGAAAAACCGAAATAAGACAAAGGAGGTGGCTATGTTAGGTTGGACCTTAATGTTTCTGGTTGTGGCCATTATCGCCGGACTGTTTGGATTTACGGGGATCGCTGGCGCCGCAGCGGGGATCGCAAAGATTATTTTCTTCCTATTTATTGTATTACTTGTGATTTCCCTGCTGGTCAACGCCCTTAAGGGCAAGGCACCACGCGCTTAAATTGGATAAAAGGAGAATCGATATGAAACCTATGACCATGATTACCACTGCATTTTTAGCCTTATTATTAACCTTTGGACTGTCAGCCTGTAGCGACAACCACGCCGAGGACGCAGGCGAAAAAATCGATGAAGCCATCACAGATACCGGCAATGCGATTGAAGATGCCTGTGAAGAACTGAAAGAAGGCGTTAAAGCGAAAGATACTCGCTGCTAGAACGGATGACGGAAAGTAGATAGTCCCGCAAACGAGTCTATCAGGGGAACCACAGTTCAATTGAGTACCACCGAACCACTTTATCGTGACAGCTATTGGTCACGATAAAGTGGGTTTCCCTGAGGCTCGCCGCTTATCGATGGAGGAGATGCCAATGCTGAGTAGGATCCACATTAAGTATTTCTACCTGTTCGGAGCGCTGTTATTTGGCTATTTCGCCGTAACGGGCCACTCCCCTATCCTCACCTTTATTTGGGCATGGAGCAGCCTTTCCCTCGCCCTTGTCGGCTCAGCCTATTGGTTTAATCTCGCCAGTATTTTTAGAAAACGTCAGGATGGATCCATCCCTTGGTATATCCGTTGGGGCTTTATTCCATTTTTATTAGGATGCCGACTCTATAATCTCTGGGCACGGCGCCGCGATAGCGTGCCTTCAATGCAAGCCATTGATAAATATCTATACTTGGGTAGCCGCTTAAGCGCTGCCGATTTACCTAAACTGAATCGTTATGGCATTACCGCCATTTTAGATGTCACCGCCGAATTCGACGGCCTCGATGTGTCCCTGTATGAGGATCATATTGACTATCTGAATATCCCTATTCTTGACCACAGTGTGCCGACTAGCGCCCAATTAAATCAGGCGATTAACTGGTTACACCGTCAAGTACGCGCCCAAAAGCGGGTATTAATCCACTGCGCGCTCGGACGCGGGCGCTCCGTAATGGTGCTGGCCGCTTATCTTGTGTGCCGCCGTCCCGAGCTCAGCTTCGCCGAGGTGCTGCAACAGATTAAAAGCATTCGTAAAACCGCAGGGTTAAATCGCTGGCAACTTAAAGCGCTGGAGCAGATGTACACTCAAGGGGAAATCAAACTGCATAAGCGAGCCTGGATTATCGCCAATCCCGTCTCTGGCGCGGGAAAATGGCAGAGCCATGGCGAACAAATTTGCACTGAACTGAAACGCTATTTTGAGGTGCAATTAGCGCTCACCACGCCAGAGATTAGCTCCCAAACCCAAGCGAAAAAAGCACGGCTTCAGGGCGCCGATATCATCATCGCTTGCGGGGGCGATGGCACAGTCACAGAGGTCGCGGCGGAGATTATCGACACCGATATCACCTTAGGCATTATCCCGCTAGGCACCACCAATGCCCTGTCACACGCCCTCTTTGGTTTAAGCAGTAAGCTCAATGCCGTCTCCCAAGCCCTTGATAATATTATCCAAGGCCAGACTCAGACCATAGACTCGGCGCGTTGCAATGAGCGGCTGGTGTTGCTGCTGGTCGGCATTGGGTTTGAGCAGCAAATGATTGAGTCTGCAAGCCGCGAGCGTAAAAATGCCCTCGGCCAACTCGCCTACCTCGATGGTTTGTGGCGCGCGGTGAACACCGACACCAACCTCGAGTTGCAGCTGACTTTAGATGACCAAGCCCCAATGACAGTGCAAACCCACAGCCTAGTGGTTGCCAATGCAGCGCCTTTTACCAGCTTACTCGCCCAAGGTAAGGGTGAACCCAATATGACCGACGGCTTGTTGGATATCACTTGGTTAGATTCAAATAATGAGCCAAATGAACAGCTTATCAGTCTGGCTGAACTGGCTTTTACTGGCTGGATTAAAGAGGCCGCTAATAGCGACTCTGCGGCCATGGGCAACACGGGTAAAGTGAAACATGCCCACGCTAAAAAGGTGAAGATCAGCAGTCAGCCCCCATGCAAGTATGTGATTGATGGCGAGATTTGTGAGCCGGAGGAACTCAATATCGATATCCTGCCCGCCTCTTTGAAGGTGTTTGTGCCTTATCAAGAATCGACCGAAAATGCTATCGACCGAAAAATCACGTAAATGACACTATCGCGATGTTTATTAAGATAAAAACAGCAAGCGCAATAAGCACTCGCATAAAATTAAATTCACTCACTTTGGGGTGGGATTTTTGAGGACTATTGCTAAAATCCTGAAACTTACAGCCTATCGCTTGCGCGCATTGCTGCAAAACTTGCTGTAATTCCTGCTTGTCAGTGCTGTTAGCCAATTTCAATTGACTCCCTTTAGGCTGCTGCACTTGTAAATAGGCGAGATAGTGATCGACCGTATCTTCCGCTTGGCGGTTACGGTCGAGCTGGTGCCAATGGGTTGTTTGTAGCAGATAGAGTTGCACAGCATTAATATCTGAAAAGGCATAGGCGCGCCAACGCCACAATCCAGGCGACTTCCCATTGAATACACCTTTACAGAGCCACAATTGCTGTCGCTCGGTATCTAACCAAGATTGTTGCCGAACTAACGCTAGCGGCAGTACAGGGAACAACAGAAAAAATGCCACCCAACCAAGCACAAGCCGTAACACGGGCTCGGGTTGTAACCAGGCCGCCCTCGCACAAAGCAATCCAAGCACTAACAAGGCAACGGCAAAAAACCACAGTAGAGGTCGGTACAGGGTACTCAACGCCTTGAGATAAAGCGCACTCTTAGGAGGTTGATTAAGCGTCACTGAACTTGCTCCTTGTTCCAAAAATTATCTCACCATCTCAAATTGACCTGTGCTAGTAACAATATGAGGCATTGATAGTTTACACAATCAACACCTAACTTATTTTTAGATCCTTTCGAGTTAAACCAACGACTCACATCAATGGAAATAACCGTTGCGATATCGCTCATACTGCAACGAAAAGCTGCAACTTTGCAGTTGCAGCTAAGGTGTTATTGACCCGCAGCGGTATCCTCACCAGTCCAGAGTCGCATGATGCGATAAGGTGGTTTGGCTGTTTCAGCTTCACCATTAAAGGCTTTTGCTTTATGCAATTGATTCACTGAAATATATAACCAGCCCGTTTCACCAAATTGCACACTATCGGGAAAATCCAGCAGTGGAGAACTGACCGCTGTTGATAGCGTACCTTTGTTATCTAGCATAGATATGGCATTGTGGTTCAAATTGGTGAAGTAATGATTACCTTGTTTGGACGTTGCAGCGCCATCTGACACTGGCTTAGCTCCGACTAATTTTACAGTCGCGATAATTTTATCATTACTGCCTGTTTGTAAAGCCGCAGTTGATAACTGATACCAGTGAGTGCCATTCATTGCACCATAATAGAGTGTACTTCCATCGGCAGATAAACTGATGGGATTGACCGCGACACTGGCGACCTTGCCATTAAACAATGTTGTTTTGTTATCTATGTTCATTACTGCATCCGCTTCGGCCTGCAGCGAGCTATGACCTGAAAAACGTACGGTATGACCATCGTCGATACGCACTGCTAAGAGGCCTGGGTTGGCGATATCGGCTAAATAAATCCAGCCTTTTTGTGAATCGACAACCAAATCCTGCATAAAGCTGCCTTTGGGCGCGAGTGCTTGTGGTAGGACAATTTTTTTATATAGACTGCCATCCTTAATGTTGAATCCCCAAATCCTCGTCTGACCTAATTCTAACCCCATATCTGCGGTCCAGAGGTGTCCAGCTTTGTCCTGAGCAATCCCTAATAAGGTATCAAATTGAGTCATATTGGCAGTCGAAGCTTTTTGTAAATCCATTGAAGGCCAAGCATTGTAAGCATTGGTTTCACGATTAACTTCAATCAGTTGTAAACCTGACGGCGTATCAAGTGGATGTACCGTGGCAAAAATCCGACCTTGTGCAGTGACGCTGACATTGCCAGGTCGTATTGGCAATTCAGCGACTGTTTCAAGACTTCCTACCGCTGGGGTAGCGTTTACAAAACTACTGGCAGTCAAAGAAAGCCATAATGCTGTAGTAAATAAGTGTTTCATATTCTATCTCCGCTTTTCTGTTTAAGGGCTGTAGAATAGGAGTTATTATTTACAAAAAAAATAGTGTAAAAATCGGTTCTGTTTCAATATTAATTTGATAATCAGCACTATTCCGCCGTCGGCTCACCCGCTTCGACTTGTTGCTCATACTTGCTGAGCTTGTTGTAAAGGGTTTTTACACTGATCCCAAGCTGCTCGGCGGTGTCGGTTTTGTTGCCCTGACTCGTTTCAAGCGCTTGGTAAATGGCGATTTTTTCCAGCTCCTCAAGGCGCATACCTTGGGGGATCACGACATTTTCCTCTGCAGTCGCCTCTTTATCCAAACTGGGCGTAAGCTGTAAATGCTCAGGGGTAAT
The DNA here is from genome assembly GCF_003129585.1 of Shewanella sp. BC20. Lineage (NCBI taxonomy): Bacteria > Pseudomonadati > Pseudomonadota > Gammaproteobacteria > Alteromonadales > Shewanellaceae > Shewanella > Shewanella sp. BC20. The sequence continues at coordinate 190,011 of NZ_NHRI01000001.1, forward strand.
CTCATGGTCCGCCAGAATATAAGCACGCTCGATAGCATGCTTTAACTCGCGCACATTCCCCGGCCAAGCGTGAGCCGCAATCGCCTCTAAACTTGAGGGCGAGAACACTTTACTCTGTTTTTCTGCCGCATTGCGATAGGCCAGAAAATGCTTCGCAAGTCCGACAATATCTTCCCCACGCTCCCGCAATGGCGGCACTTGAATGGGGAAATGCGCTAAGCGAAAGTACAAATCTTCCCGCAGTTGTCCTTGCTCAATCGCCACTAAAGGATCGCGGTTTGTCGCCGCCACAATACGCACATTGGCCTTGAGCACCTTAGGGCTGCCGACGGGACGATATTCATTATTTTCGAGTACTCTTAATAGCTTAACTTGATGCTCGAGTGGCATTTCGGTGACTTCATCGAGGAATAAGGTGCCGCCTTCGGCCTGCTCAAATACCCCTTGATGATCACGATTCGCGCCAGTGAAAGAGCCTTTTACATGGCCGAAGAGTTCACTATCAACTAATTCAGGGCTCAAGGCGCCACAGTTAATCGCAATATAAGGCTTATTCACCCGCGGGCTGGCTAAGTGAATGGTATTGGCAACCAGTTCTTTACCCGCACCACTCTCACCGATAATCAACACATTGCTCTCGGCGGCCGACACGCGGCGGATAGTGCGATACAAACGGTGCATAGGTAATGAGGAACCCACCAGCAGACCATATTGGTCTAATTCGCTAGCAAAGGGGCGAATGCGCGTCGAAGTATTGGCAACCAGATGCTGGGCAAAATCCGCTAAGGTTTCGCACAGCAACGACATATCGATGGGCTTACGGAAATGGTAGCCCGCGTATTTGGATAAGAGTTTATCGAGATGAGGATTCGGTAGGCCATCGGAGAGGAAAATAAACTCCACATCCGCAATGGCGCTGGACTCGAGTAAGGCTAGGTAATCTTCACGGCTTAGACGGGGCAGCTCAATGATCGCCACATCGATACGATTTGCCTCCAGCTGACTAATCCAAGATACATCATCGGTACTGCGTAGCTTGTTGTAGGTCTGCGCGCCCTCGAGCTGTACTAATGCCTGCTCGGTCTCGAAGTCCTGTAGATGATAGAAAAGCGTTGGTCGGATCATCTTGTGCCACTCCCTGTGAATGAAGCACCACTGTATGCCAGCCGTGAAATTTTAACAATCTCAACGGTAAGAGTTGCCGATAATAAGCGAGGCACTGGCGACAATGGATAAATATCATCAGTTAAATCAAGACATTAACTTATCATTAAAAAGTGAACGAAATATGCATAGAAGCTGAATGAAACTGAAATTTCCATAAAATGTTGGGCAATCCGTGTCGGCGGAGCAGCCCAAACTACCACAGGAGGTCGTTATGAAGTCTAATGTTGCGCAACATCAGACCGAGTTGAGCGCCGATATTAAGCTGGTTAATGAGTTAATCGAGCTGACCCAAACCGGCGTGGATTTTTATACTCGGGCCAATACCACTGTCGATGACTACAGCCTAAAACGCATTTTTATTGCCCAAATCAAGACGTATCAAGGGATGCTGGCGCGATTTAAGCAATTGCTCACCCAAACATTACAACAAATGGGCCCGCACATAGGCCCGCACTCAGTGCCGTCGTCGCAGACTCGGCCCTATGCCGATGTCGATGCTTTACTTATTAAACAGCAACTCGCCGATGCCCTCGCCGTGCTCTGCGAGCTTGAGCGTCAGCGCCTTAATCACCTCAAACAGCTAATTAAAAAGGCCAATCACCCAAGGTTAATCAGCCAACTGGCCGAGGATATTGCCTGGCTACAAATCCATCTAGATACCTTACACCTGCGTAGCCAAGCCCTGTAAGGCGGCAATGCCATCCAATAACGCGGCCAACTGAGCCGCGTTTTTGTTGCCTGCGATCTATTTGAGCTTAACGCCTATCCCATTTAAGCCAAAAAGCTTAATTACCCTCGGTAATATTTACATTTTGTCGGTAAAAAGCGCCGATTTGCCGATTAAGCCAAACATCTAAAACTGGTAACCCTTCCAATTAATCACATTAAAAATCAGTAGGATAAAAACATTGGCACGATTCACGCTTTAGTATCTTCGAGATAACAACGGAGGATATCATTATGAAAAACACGACAACTTTAGCCTTAACCACCTTACTTGTCGGTTCTATCAGTTTAAATGTGGCCGCCGCACAGGATTGGAAAGACGATGCCAAAGATGCTTGGCTAGATGGCAAGGCCGAAACGACTTTGTTGCTCAATACTAACCTCAACTCCTTTGACATTATGACCGACGTGAAAAACGGCCATGTCACCTTAACCGGTCAAGTGGAGAGCAGTGTCGATAAGGCGCTCGCCGCTGAGCTCATCAAAAGCTTAGATGGTGTAAAAGGAGTCGATAACAAGTTAACCGTGATGAAAGAAGACGAAGGCACCAATGAGGTGGTGAAGACCTTAACCGACTCTAAGGTCGCAACGGTCGTAAAAACCCGTCTGTTGTTCTCGACCGACGTATCGGGCACCCAAATTAACGTCGATGTTGCCGATGGCGTAGTGACCTTACAGGGTGAAGTGGTTAGCGATGCCGAGCGTCAATTAGCCCTGACCATTGCTAAAAATACCGATGATGTGAAAAAGGTCATCGATAAAATCAAAGTCAAAACCTCATAATGGTCCTGACATTCCGCCCTTGCTAATTCAGCTCTTGATAACTCAGCTGTTGGTAACTCAGCTGTTGGTATTAGTCACTCGGGCAAAAACCACAAAACCAGCTTCGGCTGGTTTTGTTTTATCGGCGCGATGTTATATTCATCATGCCTTAGGCTTCGGCTTCCTGTTCGAGGCAGAAGCTAAATTCATAAAAATGTTGGCCATTTTCGATGCTTATCGCCATAGTGCCATATAACCCAACGAGTTCACCTGCGCCAGAATGGGGGACAACCTCAAGGTGTAAACGGTTTTGCCCATCGGTCATAATGCCAAAATGTTGCAGCACAAAACTGCCCTGTCTACCGCACAGTTTACCTACGACTTGCTCTATCGCCACGTAACCTGCCGAGCCTTTTACCGCCGTCATGGCACTGAGCATTTCGCCTTGGCTGCGGGCTTCAAGCTCACCATAAAAGCTTTTATCTAAGGTCATTCTGCCCAAGTTCATGCCGCCCACACCTGTGGCATAGGCACTCTCGGGATTGAGCTTAACATCAAATTTGCCCGTGACTTTGGTCATTTCCATGACTCGCTCCTTGTTTTAATTTTATGCTTTATGCCAAAACCTTAGCTTTCCCAGCCGCTAGGTGAAATAAATACCTCAGCCGTAGCTGAGGTAAAATTAACTTAGCATAAGCCCAGATATAAACCTAATGCAGTGCTTTGATTTCCGATTCACTCACACCGACCTCAAGGGTTTTCGCCACCTTAGGCTCCTCTGCCATAGGTTGGCCTGCCGCCCTGTCGCGGTAGGTAATGGCGACTTTATATGGCGCCTCAAAGGGATACACGGGCTCGATATTATCGACTTCGATACGATCGCCAATAAACACACTGCCTAAGTGCACTAATCGATTTTGAGCATAATCTAAGCTAAACAAGCCAAGGTACCAAAATACCCCCGAACCTTGGTTCGTGACGATATAAGGCGCCACAAAGGGCATGGTTTGCTGCTTAGGATCGTCCTGTAATGGCGCATCACTTTGGGTATCAGGCTCTAATGCTGGGTCAAAATTAAGCGGCGTAATCCGCATATAATCCAGCAATACCCGCCCCTTTTCATTACCTTGTTGATAATCCCCCAGCGCAAATTCCGTTTGCTTGATCTTAATAAAGTGCGTCAATACCACTGGCAGTTGGCTATCGGGCAGCTTTACTTCAAAGGGATTGGCCGTATTCAAACTAAAGAGTTTCAGCATCACCTCGGAGGCATTCGCCACCGGTTTGACCTCACTTGGCACCACAGATTCGATGGCATCTTCGCTGGAAGATAATGCCGCCTCTTTGGCTTTTGCCTTTGCATCGGCCTGTGCCATGGCCTCATCGTATTGCAGCACTTGGCCATCTTCCATGACCATGTAGATATCATCATTGGTCATGTTAAAACGATAAATGCCCGCGGCAAGAATACTGAGCACAAGGACAGTCGCCGCTATCGTTAATTTAACAAACATACTCATCCGCTCCCCCAATGCGCTTTACTCGCGCTTTTTACCTAACTCAAGCTCTGTGAATGTCGGAGCAGTATTACAGATACTGAGTCAAAGCGGAGCGGGAAAAGTGTAAAAAAATAACACTATTTGGCAATTTGTCAGGTTAAGTTCAGCTAATCTTGCCCGCTCCACTCATAGGCACTGAATTTTGGTCACCTTGCCATCTTCAAGCTTAAAAAAGGCGTCCTGCGGCATCTCCTGCGACCACAGCGCCTGATAATCCAGATTAGCGTAAATCCCGCGGAACACCGCGCCAGACAAGGCATGGGATACGATGATAACTCGCTCGGGCACGGTCGGATCCTGCAACCAATCTTGAATGCGCTCACTGATACTGGCGAACGTCTCCGCATTCGGCGCATAGGTATACCAATCGGCCAGCGCATTTAACTCTGGTTGGTTTTGCTTGATTTCGGGCACGCGCTGCTGCTCCCAATCACCGAGACCAAGCTCCTTTAACCGCTCATCATGTTGTAGACGTTCAACGGGAAAGCCGATTTGTTGGCAAATGATTTCGGCGGTTTGCACCGCTCGTCCTAAGGGGCTCACATAAAATGCCCAGTCCTGCGGTTCTTGAACAAACTCACTCAATACATAACCCACGGTTTTCGCCTGTAACTCACCGAGTTCGGTGAGCGGCGAATTGCAATGTCCCTGCAAACGTAGCTCTGCATTAAACTGTGTTTGCCCATGGCGTAATAAATAAATCGTTTTGCTAGTCAATGTAATAACCTAAAAATCAGATAAATGATGTCAATGCGTATTTTGCCAATACCTAATGTTACCAATGCCTTAGGCAACACTTTGGCATTGATAATGGGAGATATCGTTATTGAGGATCAAATGGCATCCCTTGGCATCGGAATGTAAGATGCTCAAACTGGCTGGACGGATGGAATTCCACTTAGTTTCAACGTTTTGCTCGCTTAAGAAATGGTTCGTCAATAACTTCACCATCAGGGGTTCCATCACAATAAGCACATTGCCTTTGTATAAGGCACCGATATTTTCGACAATCTCTAACAGGCGTTTTTCGACTATTTTCAATTGCGCATGGATGGAAGAACAAAAGCCGCGGGATTGCGCCATCATAGTATAAATACACAGGGATAAATCAAAGCATTCGCCGTTAATGTCAAAGTCGGACTTAAAATCGGCTAGGGCTAATCGCTTGATTACGGAAATAGCGCGCTTTCTATTTCTGTTTAAGATTTCAGCCGTCTCCATCGATAAGGGTGAAGAACAGGCATACACCATCTCAAAACGTGTGTCCCTTAAGGAGTGGGCCAGCATATTCACATGCACCTCCCCAAGACTGGACAAGGTTGCCTGAGAAGGTACTGACGGTTGGAATGCTTCTACTGTTGCGTCTCCCTGACTAATTAAATATAGATTGGCCAATTTAATCACCTCTACTGCGCCATTAAGTTGGAAAGTGAGCCGAGTGCCTATTTGCTATTGCACTCGGCTTGAGTTGAAACGCTTAAAAAACGTAACGAACACCGACTGTGAAGACCTTATCGTCGCCAATGTCCTGGGTAATGCCAGACATTTGATACTCACCCTCATACATAGCGTAATGGGTGTATACACGGGTCGATTTGGTCAATTTTTTCTCTGCGCCAAGGGTAAATTGGCTAATGTCCACATCTGTTATCTGCTCATTTGGGCCAACGAGTTTAGAAAAATAACCGCCCAAACCAGCGTTGTCTTGGCCAAACTCGGCCTTTAATGTGGTGCCCCAGAGGTCGTAGGTGGCATTAATGAAATAGGAGTTACCCTCCATATTGGAAAATTTTAAGCTTTCGGTATGTTGAAAAATCCCGCCCAGTTTCATGTCGCCAAGCTTTACTTGGGTCACAAACCGATAGGCATCGATATTGGCGATCCCTTTATTGATGGCGGCGGCAACATAATAAGGCGCCTTTTTAAGATCTTTATCCCCAAGCGTGGTACTTAGGGCATACAGCTCATTATCGGCGCCATAGTTATCCTGTAATAAATAAGTTGCGTTGATATCCATCAGGCCGAATAACTTAGGCGAGTAATACCAAATACCATCGGCGCTACGCGTCTGCCCTGAGACCAATTGATTAATATCCGCATTGGTCGTTCCAAAAATATCGACTTTGCCTTCGGCGGTTTTGAAAACCGTATCATTGCGCCCGACAAGCAAGGTGCCGTAGGCCGTTTCGACGCCAAGGTAAGTATTTCTCGCCGAGAATACCTTGCTGGAATCGTTCGCCCGATTAGAGGTGTTGTTAACGCCGAACTCCATCTTGTAGATGACATTAATGCCATCACTGAGTGCCGATTTGCCCTTAACACCAATATTGGAAGAATTGTTTTCAAGATAGGTGCCGCTTTCCCCCACATCAACGCCACTGGTACCGCTATAAACGGTTGAACCTAATTCGGAATGGGTCACGGATAAATCCAAACGACCATAGACTGCGGGTGAATCATCGGCCATCACAGGTAATGAATACACAGCAAGCACTGAAGCGGTTAATATGACTTTTTTCATCGTGTTTCTCTTACTTAGTTTGAGATTAATGATTGAGAAGAAACGCTTTTAAAAAGGTCATGGTGATTAGCCATGACCTCATCAGGCTAATCAATCAACGACAGTGACTTTTTTCGCGCGCCATACCGAAGCAGCCAGCACAATCGAGAGCACTGAAGTACCAATCCAGAAATATTGCGCACTACCGAAGTCATAATGCTTAACACCAGCCACTTCGGTAACCAGGATTAATTTAGAAGAAACAATCTCTTGTATAGAGGCTGCGAGATAAGAGAACAGTCCGATAAAGCCTTTAACCGCACCAACAGCGTTTTTAGGCATTAAGTCACAGGCCGTTAACCCCGCGAGGAACACCACCAGACCACCGATAGAGAAGCCGATTAAACCTAGGCCGAAGGCATCCATCATGCGGCTATCAGAACCCCAGAATAACAAGCTCATACCTATGATATTGGCAAGACCGTATAAGAAGGTCGGAATGTGACGGTTAGCGTTGAAGATTTTGTCTGAAATCACCCCAGATAGGATGGCGCCGAAGAATCCCGCGATGGGGTAAGAAGACATGGCCACACCCGCGTCGATCAGGGAATAGTTCTTCTCAGACTGCAGGTACAACACGGCCCATGAACTCATGGCATAACGTGATGAGTACATCGCCGCACAGGCTAAGGCGATAATCCAAACCACAGGTTGTCTTAATACAAAGAATTGCGCCTTACGAATAGCAGCGGGATCATGGCCTTTTACTGATTCGGGTTCTTCGCCATATGCCGTTGCAGGATCGGGTAAACCGTAGGTACGTGGGCGGTCTTTTAACAGGACTAACATACAGGCCGCGGCGGCAAATGCAGCAATACCTGCGCCGACAAAACCTATCTTCCAACCGAAGAAACTGACTAATGATGCCGTTAAAATCCAGCTGATGGCTTCACCAATGTTACGTGAGCCGCCCCAAATGGAGTACACACTGCCCCGCTGTTTAGGCGAATACCATTGGAAAATCGATACACATGAAGGCGCAGAGCCCACAGATTGGAACCAGCCGTTCATCCCCCACAGGATCACGAAGAATAAACCGGCAACGCCCATCCCCATGGCCATACAGGTTATGGAGGAAAGCATGAGCGACACAGACATAAAGCGGCCAATGTTGGCATAGTCCGCTAAGAAACCATTGGAAAACTTACCTATGGCATAGGTAAAGAAGAACGCAGAGCCCATTAAGCCCAATTCTTCAATGGTCACTATACCCGAGTCGAGCATAGGTTTTTTCACCACACTCAACGCCATACGTACTACATAAAACATGGCATAGCCGAACACTAAGCCAATAAAAACTTGCCACTGATATTTTTTATAAATCGAACGAATTTTTTCGGGCGTTTCGTCCATAATTGGTCGGTCGGCACCGGTTTGGAAGAATTTTTTTATCATAGCTTGCTCCAAAAGTTGGAAGTCTAGTTAGCCAAAAAATAACGATGCACATACCAAAACCCGATGTAACATCATTTTCACAGACACACTAATACCCAGTCAGACTCGCAACAAATTGGTAAAAAAGGGTTAGTTTTGACACAAACTCGTCCTTAGAAAGCTAATTCCTATGTGTTAGTACAAAGCGAAATCGATAAAGATGACTTAAGCTATTTCAAACCCCAAAAAATCGAGTCAAATTTGACTCAACCGTCGCAAAGTAAGAATTTAAAAATTTAAAAAATATGCGAGTTGAGTCACCAATTAAGGTGTGAAAGGTATGAGTGACATTAAAGTGGCGACAAAAAATCCACGACAGAAAATAAAAATTAACATCTCAAGGTCACTATTATTGTTGTGCGCTAGCCTCTGCTTAAGCGTATTTGTTCATTCCGCCAGAGCGGCCGAACCTATAGTGGTATTAACCACATTTTCTGAAGAACCAATGGGAGCATTGTTCGAAGAATTCAAACAGTTAAATCCCGATATTCCAATTCAAGTGGTATACCGCCGCACCGGCCCTGCCCTAAAATGGGTGCAGCAATCATCAATCAATCCGGTTGATATGATCATTTCCTCCAGTCCAACCTTCTTCCATGACTTAGATAATGAGGGACTGATAGTCGCCCCCTTAGAGCAGTACGAGATGCCAGCTTGGTTAACTGTGCACGACCTAACAAAGAGCAATAAAACCATTGCGTTAGGTTACTCAGGCATCACCATCATGTATAACCAGCGATATCTGGAGAAAAACAACTTACCCATACCCCACACCTGGAAAGACCTGGCTGCCGCACAATTTTCTGGGCATATCATGATGAGCACCCCTAACAATTCGGGCACCACACACATGATGGTCGAAGGGGTATTGCAGCAAAAAGGTTGGCAACAGGGCTGGGCCTTACTACGTGAAGTGGGCGGCAATTTGGCCTCAGTCTCGGCCAGAAGCTTTGGGGTGAGTGAATCTATCTCCCGCGGACTCGTGGGGGCTGGGGTGGTGATTGATAGCTATGCGATTGATGCTAAAAATAAATTTCCCTTTACCGATTTTAACTATTTACCCAACACGGTGATTTTACCGACCTATATTTCAGTCACTCCCCGCGGCCGAAATAAAGCCAATGTTGCGAAGCTAATTCAATATTTTCTCTCTAACAATGGCCAAACCCTGATCAGCTCCAGCGCCATTGCTAAACACTCGCTCACGGATGCCAGCCTAGCGCAAAGCTCCCACCCCGTGATTAATGAAGACCTATTATTTAATCGGGCAACTATTATTAATGCCTTATTTGATCAAGTCATTACCTATCAATTACCTAAACTGCAGCTCGCCTGGAAATTGATCCATCAGGCAGAAGCCACAAATAATATTTCGCCAGATGAGCAAAATATCATCAAGCAAGCGCGGCAATTAGCCAGCGCGGTGCCGATTAATGAAACGGAATCATTACAGTTACAACATCAATTTATTCGGCAGGCGAATGAATATAAACACGCCACCGAAATAGAACAAATAATGTACCAATGGCGTAAAGAAAGTGAATCACAATTAGACCAAGCCATTAGTTTAATGAATAGCCTAGCGTCCCAAAAACGATGAAAACGAATTATTTTAAAATACCCACATCCCTAGGCGGCAAATTAATGCTCGCCTTTGCGAGCATGACGTTCTTAAATCTATTTATTGGTATTACGACAGTGCTCATTTGGGAAGAACTGAGTAATAAAATCAATCATATTGTCGAGCACAGTCTGCCACCGTTAAATGGCGCTTATATGCTCGAACGCTCTAGTGGAAACCTGCAAAGCATTATCTCGAACAGTTATAAAATAAATGATGAACTCGGCTATCAAAATTTTGAGAACGATTTAAAAAATGAAATCGACACGATTAAGCAAGCCTATATCAGCAGCAACCCCGACCGCCAACGACTCCCAGAGCAACGGCTGGCACTCGAGCACTTTTCCCGTTTAATTGAACAACAGGACACATTGTTAAAGCAAAAAATAGCCTATAGCCAAGAGCTTGATAACCTTCAAAAACGTATCACTTGGTTGCATCAGGATTTGAATGATGAGATGACACCTTTGATGCAGGAAGTCGAGTGGCACGTCACTCGGTTACTCTCGCACCCTGTCGATAACCTATCGCCGAATGCCCTGATGAATGAGTTCTTTATTCTGCAGGAGTTATCCACCAAGGAGACTGAGCTATTTACCCTAGTGAATGAGATTATTGACCAGAGATACACCCGGGAATTAACCAGTGCCTTCTCATATCTGGATCAAAAAATCGCTGAAATCGAAACCTTAGTGGAGAAACTCACCAGCTTCCCTTCGACAATCAGCCATAGACAGATCATGAAGAATCTCATCACCCTGATTAGCTCTAATGGTGAATTGATCCGACTACTTAAATTGGATACCCAGGCGCAGTTGGCATTATCCCAATTAGCCGACCCCTTAACCCAAGTGTTAACCCAATTTCACCTCAAAAATATTGCGACACTCGAACAATCGAGCCAAGCGTTTAACTCCCTCAACACCAACACTAAGTCGATGATCATCAATGGCAAATTGATAATTGTGCTTATCTCTATCATCTCTATTGTGATCAGTGTGTTAGTGCTGACAGTGCTTATCCGCCAACGGGTATTAAAGCGCCTCAACACCCTCGAAATTGACCTGAAAAATGTGGCCGACGGCCATTTAGATTGGCCTATCACCACCCAAGGAAAAGATGAAATCGGCCACATGGGCGACTGTTTACGGCAGTTCTGTGTCGATATGCAGGCCATGGTCAAAAGCAATGCGCTAACGCTGATCAATAACGCTCAAGCCAGCTTGATCACCTGCCATCCCAATGGCGAAATCGAATCGGCTAACCCCCATGCATTGCAATTATTGAGTCTGAACACACTCGCGCCGCAATTGACCCTGTGGCAGGCGTTTCCTGCCGCTTGCCAACCGCAATTATTGGCGCAGTTCGCCACCGATAGCGAATTGAGCCGGACAGGACAAAGTGAATGTATCCTCAATTTAGTGAAACATAACGCGCCGCAGTACTTACATTTTCACCTGCAGGCTTTCGAACACGCTCGCCAAGCCAAGTATATGGTGACGATTACCGACATCACTAAACAGGAGCTAAACACCCGCGAACTCGAACGCTTAGTGGCGGACAGAACCTTAAACCTCACGGTGAAAAACCAAGAGTTAACCGCAGAAATTGAGCAACGCAAACTGGCGGAAGCGCATTTATATCAAGCGCAGGCGGACCTTATCCAGGCGGCCAAAATGGCGGCGGTCGGCCAAACCATGACCAGCCTTGCCCATGAGTTAAACCAGCCGCTGTCGGCCGTCAGCACCTATTTATACAGTTGCCGTTTGGCGCTTGAGACCAATCAACTTGAGTTACTTACCGAGATGCTAGGCAAGACGGAAAAGATGAACCTCAGGATGGCAAAAATTATTTCGGCTATCCGTAACTTTGCGCGCAAGTCCCCCACGCAGGTGGAGAGCGTCAGTATCGATATCAATCAACTGGTGAATAATGCGCTGGTACTGGTCGAAACCCGCGCGCGAAACGAAAACATCATGATTCATAATGAGTTGACTAAAGAATATCTTATCCAAGTGGATGCGGTTCAAGTCGAGCAAGTGCAGCTCAACATCCTGATTAATGCCATGGATGCCACCGCAAGCCAGGCCGATAAACACATCTATGTGACTGTGCTTGAACAAAGCGCAGCCAAACTGACGCTGGCCATTTACGACAATGGGCCGGGATTTGCGCCAAGTATTTTACCGCAAATTTTCACCCCCTTTACCACCACCAAGGCCGTTGGTCTAGGCTTAGGATTGAGCATCTGCCGCTCGATTCTCGAACGTTTTAACGCTGACATTTATCTGGCATCACACTTAGATGGCGGCGCTATGATTATTTTGGAGTTCCGCAATGCCGATTGAAAATTCGCCGCCCTTTACCGTGCTACTCGTCGATGATGATGAGGATGTACTGACGGCATACCGTCATTTGTTGCAGCTTTCGGGCTACAGCGCTAAGGGAACCCACTCGCCGACTAAGGCCCTTGCCCTACTCAATGAACATTGGAATGGGGTTGTCGTCTCAGACATTTATATGCCGGCGATGAATGGCATGGATTTACTCAATGAAGTGAAAAAAATCGATCCCGAAATCCCCGTCATCATGATCACTGGTCATGGTGATATTCCTCTGGCCGTCGAGGCGGTTAAACGGGGAGCATTCGATTTTCTCGAAAAACCCCTCGATTCGGCGCAATTTTTACAGCTGCTGAAGCGCGCACAACAGATCCGCCAAGGGATCATTGAACAACGTGAGGCGATTTCGAGCACCTTTAAAGAGCACCTCTTTGGCACCAGCGAGCAAATCAACCAGATCCGCCAGCAACTGAGCCAAATTGCCAGAATCGATAAAGATGTGATGATTGAGGGGCAAATCGGCACGGGTCGCCATTTAGTCGCTTCCGTGCTTCATAGCTTAAGTCAGCATAAAAACAACAGCTTAATCATCCATGATTGTAAAGAGTCCCCCAGCTTAACCGAGTTAGAGGCCAGCATTGCCAAAGTCCAAAATGGCACCTTAGTGCTGCGTTCATTAACTCAACTGAGCCATGAGCATCAACGCTGGCTATGTACTCGCCTGCTGGATCAAGAAAGACTCAACACCAAAAGCCATAGAACCATTTGTATCTTCGATACTAATCCCGACGATGAGGTCAAAACCGGCGCTTTGTTGCCCGAACTCTATTACTACTTCTCACAGGCTCGGATCCAATTGCCCACCTTGGCCGAGCGTAAGAGCGATATTATTCCCTTGTTCCGTAACTTCCTGAGCCAAAGCTGTAAGCGCTTTGACATCCCTATCCCTAAAATTGACTTAAATTACATAGAGATCCTCAAGCGCCACCATTGGCCTGGAAACATCCGCGAGCTGCGAAACCTCGCCGAGCTCTATGCGGTTGGCATTATCAAACTCCCCGGCGAAGAAGCCCTTAAATTAGTGCAAGCCCCCGAGGCACCACTCGATGAACTCGTCGATGCCTATGAGAAGCAAGTGATTGAGAACATTCTGTATTTGTGTTCAGGCAGGGTAACAGATGCCGCTAATTACTTAGGGATCCCACGTAAGAAGCTGTATCTAAGAATGAAAAAACTGAACTTGGAGAAAGACAAGTTTAAGCCTAAGTCATAAATCGACGCCCTCGGCTTACTCATCGCTCAGATGAGTAAGCCGATTTGCGCTTTTCCATCCAGCAGCAACTCAGGCTATAATCCCCCACACTGGTGGATAGGCAAGTCTTTGCGTAGCCCCAGAATCGTTAATCCCTGTTGAATCCTTAAGGATCTAATTGTCTATGACCAATGCTTCGACTAGCCCTTTTGCCGTGTTAAACCAAAGCACTGCAAACTCGTTTAATGAACAGAAAAACCTGATTAAACGGGTCTTTAAAGGCAAGCCAGTGCAATGTCCAAGCTGCAATCAAACCCTCAAAGTTATCTTGCCGGAGACGGCTAAAGCCGACCAAGCCGCTGGAATTTTCTGCCCTAAGGGCTGTACCGATATCGAGCTAGATATGGAAGCCGTGGCAGGTATCTAAGCCTTCCTTTAGGATGAGCGTAATTGTCCTCGAAAATAATGGCGGTAATATCCCACGAGATTACTGCCTATAAACAGCAGCTCCATCAATACCGCCACGGGTGAGCCAACTAAGATATTGTGGCACAACCAAAAACTGGTGCCGACTATCATCAATAAGCGCAGATTTTTATCCGCCTGACAAAAGGCTGCGCGGGTTTGAAACAGTGTACCAATACAACTTATCACGCTCACAAGCCCGCTGTAGGTCAAGCCGCTCATCAGCACCGCAGCCCCACTAAAACCCCACATGGCCTTTTTAGACGTTGTAAAAATACTGGTGAGGTAACGCACACTGGCAATCCCCATTAGCCCAGCGGCCGTCCATTGTGCCAATAAGCAAAAATGGATGGAGATTAAGATGCCCGAGACGAATAAGCAGGCGACGATGCGCTCACGCGCCTTAAATTGAAACGAGATCAAATCGAAAACGATGGCAATCGCCACCAATAGTTGCGACAGGGTAAAAGCACTCAAGATAGGCTCCTTTAGGGTTCGATATCGGCCTATAACATAAGCCGATACATTCCGCAGTGACTCAAACTTAGAGCCGAGGAGCATGCAGGGGATGACCTAAAAGCGCATTAACTTAAGTTAATTGGATGGCTATTTATACTGAATCTTGCAAACGTCTACGGATCCGCGACAGGCTAATCGCGGTAATACCAATATAATTAGCCAGTTGGGCATGGGTTAACCGTTTAACCCAGAGGGGAAAATGCTCGAGTAAATGTAAGTAACGTTGCTCTGGTGTGTTGAGCAGCAAAAAGGCTTCTTTTTGTTCTTTATACAATAATTGCTGTTTGAGTAGTGCAAGTTGTACTCGCTGCATCGATGGCTCGTTTAACACGGCAAGTGGCATTTGTACTAACCGACAAGCACTGACAGTTTCTAGCTGATAGGGCGCAATATCCTGCTTTAACCAACTGCGATATAAGAAACAAAGCTCACCTTCGAAGTAAAACTCCTTGCAGCGCTCACTGCCCTCTTGGGTATAGTGGCAAGCGCGCACTATGCCATCCGCCACAAAATAGGCAAAAGTTTGGTGCTCGCCTTGGGATAATAAGCATTCGCCTGGCAGATATGAAAGCGCCCTTGCTTGACTGAGTAGCGGCGCTAAATGCTCAGGCTCGGCCCCTAAGGCGAGCAAATATTGCCAAAGGGGGTTGATTGCCTGCTCAGTAGTCGCCTGATGAGCCGATGCAGAAGGCGCCGTCATTGCATTACTGGCTTTGCCATTCACATTCGACCAATGGCGTTTGGTGTGACGCATCCTTAAGGCCTAAGGCCACCTTAAATACCCGATTCGGTGGAATGATGCCAACCCCTTTTGGGGTGCCTGTCATCACAATGTCGCCGTCTTCCAAGGTAGTAAAGCGTTGTAATTCTTCTAGAATCGTCTGCGGGTTATAGATCATTAACTCAATATGGCCCGCTTGAGTTAACGCCCCGTCGATCGTTAAGCTAAATTCAAATGCCGCACTGGCATCATCGATAGTAACAAAGGGACTAAAGAGCGCCGCGCCATCGAAGGCTTTGGCTTTTTCCCAGGGCAATCCCCTGGCTTTCAGTTTGCTTTGCAGCTCTCGCTTAGTGAGATCCAGCCCGACCCCAACATGGCTAAAACGCCCCTGCTGATAGATAAAACACAACTCAGTTTCATAGTGCAGCGCCTCGCCTAAATGCTCAGCATGCAGCACTGTGCTAATCGCCGAGTTTGGCTTGAAAAACACCACCATATCTTCGGGAATGTCATTACCCAGTTCGTGGATATGGTCGACATAATTACGCCCAATACAAAGAATTTTACTCGGGCAAATCTGTTTATCACCGACGTTAACAGTCTTCATTTGACTCCTCATTGCTCGATTGGCTGTAAAGCTATGGCACAGTTAATATCAGGCGTATTCCATTAAAAACTCATCGAGTTGTTCGTTGGCGATTTCAATTTCATCCCCCTCGAACTGCGCAATGTGGAACATGCCCTCACCTTCGTTGGTCACAGGTATATTGCTAATCCCTATGATAATGCCATCGGTGGGCGCGCGAATGGCTACGCTATCTCCCCCATGCGGACTCACAATATGGGCGATGATATACCCCTTATTGACCCGCTGCCCGAGTTTAAGCTTCATATTCACTAAACCATCGGACTCACTGCGGACCCAATAACTGCGAATCGCACTCACGCTGGCGACCTTGTTACTGACTCGCCCCTTGAGCATACCAAGGCTGCGCATCACATTGAGTACGCCCTTAAGACCCGACTTAATCGCCAGTTCACTAAAGCGCAGCGCCTCGCCCGCCTCATACAAAATACAGGGAATGCCCTGTTGGTTCGCATAACCACGCATCGACACGCTGCGCGCCTTGGAGTGCATGATAAGTGGCGCGCCGAAGGCATTGGCCATGGCTAACATGGTTACATCACTGGTATCGCAGCGGATCTGCGGCAAGTTATCCCTATGAATAGCACCCGTATGTAAATCAATCACATGGGTTGCATGCACGAGTAATTGGGTGGCAAAAAGGTTGGCTAAACGGCTCGCCAGCGCACCTTTGCTCGAGCCGGGGAAACAACGATTAAGATCGCGTCTATCGGGGAGATAACGGGATTGTTGAATAAAACCAAACACATTGACTATGGGCACCACAATCAGGGTGCCGGCCAAATTCTTAGGATTGACGCGCCCAAGCAAGCGCCGGCAGATCTCTATGCCATTGAGCTCATCGCCATGGATGGCGGCGCAGACTAACAGTGTCGGGCCAGGTTTGAGGCCATGGAACACTTCCACGTGAATATCGAGTTGGGTATCGGTATAGAGCTTAGCGGCGGGAAGTTTTATCCCCATTTGCGTGCCCGCAACTACTCGCTTGCCTTCAATTTCAAACGCTTCGCGTTTTTTTACCATAGTCACTCCCTGATGCTATCCCTAAGACGCCATACAACAGTTTGTCTCTCGTCCCCCAAATTGGGCCGATTAACGTTCAAAGTGGGCAAGCCACGTCTTTAAAATCTGCTGTAATATTTCGCGCTCAGCGCTCGGCACCCCTGCCAATAATGCGCTCTGGCATTGAATATGTTTGGGCAGCGCCGCATCAATTAACGCCTTGCCTTCGGTGGTGAGCGACACATGCACGGCGCGGCGGTCTTCCTTACTGTGCTCACGGGCAATAAGCCCTTTATTTTCAAGCCGGTCTAAGCGACTGGTCATGGCGCCCGAGCTTAACATCATGCTCTGATACAGCTGCGAAGGCGATAGCATATAAGGCTCGCCTGAACGTCTGAGGGTCGCGAGCACATCAAACTCCCCCTGACCTAAGCCAAATTCGCCATGACAAAGGGCGATGGCGTTTTCCATATATTTGGTCAGGCGCGCAATGCGCCCTAACACCGCCATTGGCACTAGATCCTCTGTCACCCCTTGAGCCTGCCACTGCCCAAGGATCGTATCTAATCCATCTTCAGTGGGAGTCGACTGTTGCTTTGCGCCGGGTGATTGCGAGTCGTTTACCATAGCTTTATCTCTATATAAAGATTCTTCACATGCCACACATTTTATCGCCTAATTAAACGATTTGTATATGCGCAGGCTTTTCGTGGGCAGATAAGATTGCATTCTGCATAAAAAAACCGCCCAATTAATAGAAATTGAGCGGTTAAGTGTTCAAACAAGCTTTAGCGATAGTGACTTACGACTTTTTCACAAAGCAGGTCAAGATCACAATGCGAGTACCATTCACACGGCCTTCGATATGCTCTGGATTATTGGTCAACGAGATATTGCGAACCGCGGTGCCACGTTTTGCCACAAAGCTGGTGCCTTTAACGTTGAGATCTTTAATGATGACCACGGTATCGCCAGCGTTCAGTACCGCACCGTTGCTGTCTAAGGTCGGAGGTGTATCATCACTCGCGGCAGCCGCTTCGGCATCGCCCCAAGCGCGTAAATCCTCTTCCAGATACAGCATATCCAGTAAATCCTGCGCCCAGCTTTCGCTGCTTAGGCGTTTCAGCATGCGATATGACATCACTTGAACCGCCGGGACTTGGCTCCACATGCTGTCGTTCAGACAACGCCAGTGGTTCATGTCCATGGTATCCGGCGCTGCGATTTGGCTGCTGCAATTTTCACAAATCATGATCTCGTTTTCATGACCATCGGAAGCCGGTAAGTCATAAATAGAGAGTTCGACGTCACTTGCGCAGAGTTCACATTTGCCGCCACAGCGAGTTAGCAATTCATTTTCAGTCATTTTTTCTGTCTACATGCGTAATAAAACGCGGATTATGCCATAAATTGGCTTTTCACGGCAGGGGGGAAGGCAAGATAACCCTATTTTTTATATGAGTTATCTGTTTATCCATCCTTGGAATTCCCATTTAATCCTTAAAATTCATAAGCTAAACTGAGTCTAATATCTCGCCCCGGCGCGGGGATGCCATCCGAGAGAAACGGCGTCACTTGCTGGTTCGTCAGATTTTTTGCCATTAAGCGCACGCTTAGTCCTTTGAGTGTTTCTTGTGGCTCGTAGGCTAAGTATATATTTTGTAATAAATAATTCTCACTTGGGGACTCAGCGTTAAAGATATCCCCCTGAGGCACATTATCCTGCGCATCGTACCAAGTACCTTGCCAAGCGACTGAAATGTCATCGGTAATGTACATGCCCACACGCAGGCGAATATCCAGCGGCGCGATATTCGCAAGGTATTCATCCTCGCCTTGGCTGTCTCTGAGCGATCCCCGATGCTCGCCCTGTAACCAAGAAACGGCTAAGTCACTGAATAAATACTGATAACGGTACTGGGACTCGAGATCGGCGCCGTAGATCTCATAGCCGTCAAGATTGGTGTAACCACTTTGAATCGCTTGATTGGGGTCGGACTTTGCCCCGCGGCGCTGGGCAATATCATCCCGCCCCAAGTTAGCGAATAAAGTCACTTGGGTTGAAAGCGTATCTTGGGCGGCAAAAAGATGGGTTTGCTGTGTCATCAAGCCCAGTTTAAAGGCGTGCAGACGCTCAACATCAATATCTCGACTCGTGCCGGTAATGCTCGCCTTGACGTATTGCACCGCATAGATTTCATCGACCACTGGCGCCTGTAAGCTGTAGGCGTAATCGAAATTCACTCGGGTATTCGTTGTTAGCTGGTAGTCGATACCCAATCGCGGTGAAAAGCCCGAATGATGGGTCGAACTGTAGTCGTGCCCCGCCGCGATGTCGTTGTAATCGGGGGCAATGTTGGGACGACCAATGCTGTAGATAAAGTCATACCGTAGTGAAGGGGTGATGGTCAGCTCATCTGTCACACTAATCGCATCGCGCAAATACACTGCATAAGTATCCTGACGCCCTTCGGGCTGATAATAGGGGGTGTACCAACCGTAGTTTTTCTCGGGATTTTTCTCATAACTTTTATTGAAGACCATTGAATCCCTATCGAGGCTACGGAACTGCAACCCTATGGTGATCTCATGATCCCCAACAATGCTTAAGTTGTTGATGTCAATGTAGTCACGCTTGTAATCCAGCCAAGACTCATGGCCGAAGTTGCCGACGGAGACAGTCATCTTCTCCCACGCAATTGGCGGCCTGATCCAATGGCGCGCATTCGCCGAATGGGAAATCACAATCTGGGTATCAATTAAAGGATTACTCGGTGAATAGCGATAATTCGCCGACCAAGTATTGTCTTCATAGGTGTTGTAGGCCGTGGTGGCATAGAGCGCCTGTTCATAGGAGCCATATTTACGGATGTTGTAGTCAGAAATCGCGGGCATAGGACCACGGCGATTGGCCCAAGGCTTTCGCCCTTCGTCGAGATAATGGGTCAGGCTCAACATAAATTGATGATCGCCCTGCTCATAATCCAGTTTGCCGAGGTAATTATTTTGCTCATAACCTGAGTATTCAAATTCATCACCATTAGCGAGCGTCACATCCCCCGCATCACGACGAGTGATATGCAACAAGCCTGAAAGTTGTCGATTCGCTCGGCCATAAAGGGTTCCTGTGTAGCTTTTGGCGTCGTTATTGCTGGCGTAACTGGTTTTAACTCTTGCTCCAACACTTTGATTGTAATTTAAAAAATCATCTGCAGATTTTGTGACTACATACATGGAGCCACCAAAACCGCCGTTCCCCGAGCGGACATCGTGGGCCCCTTTAATCACTTCGACTCGCTTGATTAAATCGGGATCTAAGAAGAACGAACCATAGCGATACTGCTCAAATCCCACGGGGGCGTTATCGACATAAATATTAAAATCTTCTGTTTCGCCAAATCCCCATAGGTTAATGCGCTCGCCGCCACTGCGAGTCCCGCCATCAACATGGGCACCGGCCATATCATCGATGACTTCGGCAAATGTGGTCGCTTGCATCTCTTCAATTTGCTCCATCGAGATGATCGCCTCGCCCGGCTTAGTCATAGTGGTCGCTCGGCGATATTGCTGACCATGTACTTGTAATATCTCGATAGGCTCGACCTTAGGCGCTCCCAATACCTCCTTGGCATTGAGTGGCAACGCAGGCAATACCGTCAAACCCGCACAACCCATCATTATTTTCGCTATCCTGCTCTTAGGTTGATATCCCATCTCCCCATCCCCTGTTACCTAGTGTAAAAAATAGGGCGGCATTATAGGCATCAAAGTTAAAGATGAGAATAATTCTCACATAGCTTTACATGTAAATCGCAACCTGAAAGTCACGGCAGATAAATGCTCGAAGAATTTGCAATATCCACGCGCATTTGTTCAACTCGCACTAGCCTGTTTTGATTAACAATCGGAATTCCAGTCTCAAGCACCTCAAAGGTTTTATGGACATGACTAAGCTAACCGCACAACCCCAAACCGAGTTGGCATTTACGGCCGCCAGCTTAGATTTTCTTAAGCAGCTGGCGCTCAATAACTCCCGCGACTGGTTTAAAGCCCATCAGGAAGAATATGAAAATAAGGTCAGAACCCCTGCACTGCGTTTTATCGAGCAAATTCAGCCTGATATCCTTGCTATTTCCCCAAGATTAACGGCGGTTGCCAAAAAAGTCGGCGGCAGCTTAATGCGTCCACAGCGCGATAGCCGTTTTAGCAATGATAAGACACCCTACAAGACCAATGTGGGGATCCAGTTTCGGCATTTTCAGGGTAAAGATGTGCATGCGCCAGGGCTGTATTTACATATTGCCGAGGATGGATGTTTTATTGCCGCTGGTATTTGGCATCCCGAATCCAAGGTACTGAATGCGATTCGGACTTGTATCGATGAAAACCCCAACGGCTATAAAAAGGCGCTGCACACCTTAACTAGTCAAGGCTTTGTGATGGATGGTGATAGTTTGACGCGCCCGCCAAAGGGATTCGATAAGCATCACCCTATGCTGGACGAGCTCAAACGTAAGGACTTTATCGCTCTAAAGCCAATTCCCTTCGAGCGACTCTGCCAAGCCGATGCCGCCCGCTACTGCGCCGAACAATTCGCCCACTGTAGCCAATTGATGGCTTACTTGTGCTTTGCCCTCGAGTTGGACTTTTAAGCTTTTGCATTAGTTTTTGCATCAGTTTTGGGGTTAACGAGGCCAAGCATTGACTTGGTCTCATGCTTCTCGGTGTAGCATACACCCTATTTCATATCGACGGGCTTAAGTGGCGTCAACGCCAAACACTTAAGGTATTCGCTTAATACCTCAAATGCGTTATCCAACAGCGCGTATTCCTTCGCCTTGCCTAACACTCTAATCCCTTGTAATTGAAGCACTAAAAATGCCGCTAGCGACTCTGGTTGAACCGATTGAGACAACTCACCCTGTCGCTGGCTGTAACCTAATACATCGGCGAAATTACTCTGTAACTGGACAAATAAGCGCTGGCACTCCTGCTGCACGCAGTCATCGTCGAGGCATTTTTCCATCACCGCATTCTGCATAAAGCAGCCGTATTCTTGCTCGCGCTGCAAGGCCACAAATCGTGCTAAATAGGTCAAGATTTCACTCAGCCCTGCCTGTGCGTGCAGGATTTGCTCCTTCGCGCCGAAGGAATAGTGATCGAGATAAAAGCGCAGGGATTCGCGATACAAACTCTGCTTATCGCCAAAACTGTTATACAAGCTGAAGCGATTAATCCCTAAGTGTTCGACCAGATCGGCAATCGAGGTCTCGGCAAATCCCTTTCGCCAAAACAGCTCCATCGCCTGAATGAGCTTTTCTTGTCTATCAAAATTACAACTGCGTGCCATGGTCCAAACCTACATAGATGCCTGCATTAAACGGAATATCATAGGGCAAAAACATTCTTGACTGACCGTTTAGATATGGCGTAAATTCTATCCTAACCGATCGTTCCGTTAAAGCCCTATTTAGGCAAACTTACAGATTAACAGAAGGAAAGAGCATGAAGCTTTATGAATTAGCACCAACGCCAAGCGCAAGACGCGTGAGTATTTTCCTCGCAGAAAAAGGCATCGACATTCCACGTGTGAGTGTGGACATTCGCGGCGGTGAAAACCTTAACCCTGAATTCAAAGCCAAAAGTGTCAACGGCCGCATTCCCCTGCTCGAACTCGATGATGGCAACCATATCTGTGAGTCCGTCGCTATTTGCCGTTATCTCGACGAGATCTATCCGAGTGACACTTCCTTATTTGGCAACACGCCGCTAGAGCGCGCTAAAGTGGAAATGTGGCAACGTATTATTGAGTTACAAGGTTTTACCGCGGGTTTTCAGGCCTTTAGAAACCTAACGGGTATCTACAAAGACAGGGAAAATTGTGTCGAAGCCTGGGGCGCAGAATCACGCCAACGGGTCATTGACTTCCTACCGACCTTAGACCAACAATTAGCCAAATCAAGTTATGTTGCGGGCGATAACTTTACGATTGCCGACATTTCTGCATACGTTTTTATTAGCTTTATTAAAAACTTAGATATTCTGGTGGATGACACTCTGCCCCATATTCAGGCATGGTTTGCGAAAGTGGCCCAGCGCCCTGCGATAGTGTCGCTTACCCCAAAAAACTGACAGCGATGCCCTATTGGGCAGCCAAGTTAAGCATTAACCAGTTAAGACTTAAGGGATAACTATGATTGATTTATATACCGCCGCGACCCCGAACGGTTTTAAAATTTCCATCGCGCTCGAAGAAATGGGTCTCGACTATCGAGTGCATAAGTTAGATTTCAACACTAACGAACAGAAGCAGCCTGAGTTTCTCGCCATTAACCCTAATGGCCGTATTCCAGCCATTATCGACCGAGATAACGATGACTTTGTGGTGTTCGAGTCCGGTGCGATTCTTCTGTATCTGGCGGAAAAAACGGGTAAGTTTTTGCCTGCCGATCCTAAAAAACGCTCGCAGGTCATTCAATGGCTGATGTTCCAAATGAGCGGTGTTGGCCCAATGATGGGTCAAGCTAACGTGTTTTACCGTTACTTCCCTGAAAAAATCCCCGCGGCCATTGAACGTTATCAAAAAGAAGGTCGACGTTTGTTTGAGGTAATGAACACCCAGTTAGCCAAGCATCAGTATCTGGCCGGTGAAGAGTACACCATTGCCGATATCGCGACTTGGCCTTGGGTGCGCATCCATGAATGGAGCGGCATCAACATGGAAGGACTCACTCACCTACAACGTTGGTTAGACGAACTAGCCCTGCGTCCCGCCTGCCAAAAAGGCATAGTGACACCTCCGCCTTCGGTCTTGAGTGATGAAGAACGTGCTAAGCAAATCCAGAAGATGGTGACTAAGTAGGTCATCCTTTCCTCACCCGCGCATTCGTTTTCCCATCAAGCCCCAACTCAGCATTGGGGCTTTTTTACTGCTAGCGATACGTAAAACTGCTACACTCTGCGCCACTTATTGATTTGCTTGGCCATATTCATCCCAACGGCTGGATGTCACTCGGCCGAGCCCCTTTTCAGGCTAACTTTATGGGCAATCCAAACGGCTTATCATCAGCAATCATGGCATCAACAGTGAATATCGAACCGCAAACCCTCGCGCAAAAACGCGGATTAAGTTATGCCAATACTATTAAGTTATTGTTCGATGAGATTTTAAATACCAAGCAACCCGCCGACCGAGTGCTCGCGAACTACTTTAGGGAACATAAAAAGCACGGCTCTAAGGATCGCAAAGTGATCCGCGAATCCTTATTTAGCCTGTTCCGTTGGTGGGGCTGGTTTAAAGCCACGGGCGATCATCAACAGGCGCCCCAATTTTTTGCCATGCTCAGTGCGAGCGCCTTAATCGAAGCCCATCCATGGCAGGACATCGCCCAAGCCTGGCATGAACTCGCCCAATCGCCAGTTGATTATCAACAACTTCAATCCCTTAGCGTTAACAGCTTAACGGATAAGTTGGCACTGGTACGGCAGCAATTTCCCGAAGTGTCCTTCGAACTCACAGATTTATTACCCGAATGGTTTTGGCAGGTCTGCCCGATTGCCCCAGAGTTGCGTCCAAATCTCATCGAAGCCATGTCTAGCCGCCCACCGATTTGGGGACGCGCGCAGGGAATAGATAGCCAATCGGCAGTCAAACAACTGCAAGCGCTAGAGATAGATGCGAGCCTCAGCCCCTATTTTGCAGATGCCATTAACCTTGGCACTAAGAGCATGAATCTCAATGAAATATCACTCTATAAAGAGGGCAAAATTGAGATCCAGGATCTAGCCTCACAAGTGATAGGTCAAATTTGTGCACCAGAGCCCTGGCAACACTGGTGGGATGCCTGCAGTGGCGCAGGCGGAAAAACCTTGCAATTGCGATCACTGATGCAAACGGCCGCGACTAAGCAAAACCCATTAGTAGGCTCAATTGTCTCATCAGATATTCGCGCCCACGCCTTAGAAGAACTCAGCAAACGTGCCCAGCGGGCAAGATTTGATGGCATCAGCATTGCGCGCTGGCGCAGTGATGCACTGCCGGTCGATGCCAACCATTTTGATGGGGTTTTAGTCGACGCGCCCTGTAGCTGCACGGGCACCTGGCGCCGCAATCCCGATATGCGCTGGCTCGACAGCCTCGATGCCGTCACAGATAAAGCAGCACTCCAACTGGATATATTAAGCCGCAGCAGTAAGGCGGTAAAACGGGGCGGAAGCTTAGTCTACGCCACTTGCTCACTGTCACCGGTTGAAAATGAGCAAGTAGTTTCCGCCTTTTTACAACAACATCCCGAGTTCAACCTAGTGCCGATCCGCCACCCCTTTACCGGCGAACAAACAGAAATGTTGACCGTGTGGCCCTTCGAAGCCAACACAGATGGAATGTTTGTAGCGCGCATGCAGCGCAATTATTAGGGCGTGTTGATGTTTCAGGGTTATTTTTGCAGCAGTTTGGCTGGCTTTTATGCAAGGCAAAGTCCGTGCAGTGTAGTTATTCTACATAAACGGACGATAACGCGGCAGAAAAGCCAGCCAAATGCTGCCCGAAGGGTTCGTCTGGCAAACCCTTGCTCTTTGTCACTCATCATTTGAGTAGAATGACTACACATCATTCCTCGTTTCGCGAGCACGTGCTTGCCAGAACGAACAAAATCTAATCTCGAAACGTCAACACGCCCTAGCACTAACTCCTTATTTTTTATCAGAACTTGGCACTCATATTCTGAGTGCCATTCTTTTTGCTTCCATACAATATGAATGCGCTTTTAATCTTATTCATTTAATAATCATCAAGATAAACCCTATGGCGCTGGGTAAAATCGCTAACGCAATTCCATTGAGTCATATCGCCCCTTCTTGGACAAAACTTTTCACCATCAGTGATTAAATATTTCGCTTTAGCTTAATCTCGCCTTTGGGTAAAAAGATCGAGTGCTGAGAATGGCACAGGTATTTTTGGAATTTTGACCATGTCACACTCCTATGAATTTGACGACGATGATGCGCCATGGGGCGATAACGTCAAAGGTAAGCAAAAAAACAAACGCGTAAAACAACGTCGCAGGGACACTAAGCGCCGTTATTCAGATGATGCAGAGGTGGATTTCTATCAGCATAAATCGAAGTAACTGAACTACGACCCGTTTGCCTTAGCAAATTCGAGCTTTATAAGCAGTCAAATCCCAGCAAGTTGGAGTTAATCCAACTTGCTAGTTAATCTAAGTTTTTCCCTCTATTCATCTTTTAATTCAATTGTAAAATCAATAGGCTAATTGGCCTATTTACCCTATGCTCTTTAGGGTTTACTCATGCTTTTTTGTCGACAAAAACTACCTTACATATCTTTACGGGTTTAAAGGATGATCCCATGGAAAAACAACGCCCCGATTTTATCTATCCCCCAGGCAGTATGCTAATGCACTCCCCCTTAGTGTTGAATAAAGCCGATATGTACGGTTTTTTTCTCAAGGGAAAACTCGCCAACTTACAGCGCTCCATCGATAAAACCCTTAATCAAGTGGCCGGAAGCGCCATGTACTTTAAAGTGCTATCGCCCTATGTACTGACAACCTTTACCCAAATCGAGAAAGCCTATTCAGAAGACCCAACCGACAGGGCTAAAGGTTGGATCCAAGAAACCGACATCATCACTTGGGTGATGGTCGGTCGCCAAGACAATAGCAACAGCACAGCCATCAGTCATGTGTATTTTCAGCCACTGCATATTTGGGTAAATGATGCGATGGCTCTGATCAATGGCCGCGAGTTATTCGGTTATCCCAAGTATTTGTGTGAATACACTATGCCCGCGGTCGGGGAGCCATTAACCCGCCTCTCCTTGGCCACAAAGAGCTTCTTACACTTTAGCCCTGACACTGAGCTTGCCATGCACCCGCTGATTGAGGTGAATTGCAATGCCAAGCCCGAGGCGCAGCTCACCACGCTAGAAGCCATAGCCCAAACCTGGCAACTCTTTAAAGAGCAAACGGATTTTATTCCAGAGCTGGATAAGCTAGGTGAGGAGCAACTATTTCATTTGCTGTTCAAACCAGCCATTGACCAAGTGTTTTTAAAGCAGTTTCCGGATGCTTCAGGCCAAAAAGCGGTTTATCAGGCGATTACTGCGGCGCCGGCACAGGTCAACAAAGTGCACAGTGTCGCCCTGTTGGAAAATGACTTTGTCGCCACTATTTTTGATAACGCTAGCTTCCCACTCAAAGAGACCCTAGGCGTCGAGGTCGGCGAGCAGCATGTATTACTGCCCTACCATGTGAACTTTGACTTTGAAGTACCGCCGGGCGAAGTGCTGGTCGATAACTCTGAAATCAAAAAACAGAAAATTGCCATTCTCGGCGGAGGCGTCGCCGCCATGACCGCCGCCTGTTATCTCACCGACAGACCCGGCTGGCAGAATCAATATGAGATTGATGTCTATCAATTAGGCTGGCGTATCGGTGGCAAGGGTGCAAGTGGCCGTAATGCCGCAATGGGACAACGGATTGAAGAGCATGGCCTCCATATCTGGTTTGGTTTTTACCAGAATGCCTGCGCCTTGATGCGTAAAGCCTATGAAGAATTAGACCGCCCGCCCGAAGCGCCGCTAGCGACCTTCTTCGATGCCTTTAAACCCCATAATTTTATTGTGCTTCAGGAAGAAATTAATGGCCGCTCCGTTAGCTGGCCAATCACCTTCCCCACACTCCCAGGGATCCCTGGAGATGGCACCGAAACCTTAACCTTCTGGAAGGTAGTTAAAGCCGCCTTTGCTTGGATAAAAGAATGGCTAAAGGACATGGACTCCCTGCTAGAAGCCGATGAAAAAGCCATGGCGACGCCGAAAAACTGGCTCGATATCGGCTGGTTTGAACGGCTGAAGGATAAGTTAGAGGATTCGGTCGATGATGCGATGGAATCCCTAGACGCCCTAGGTGACAAGCTCGAATGCCATTTTAATCA
Organism: Shewanella sp. BC20; assembly: GCF_003129585.1. NCBI lineage: Bacteria > Pseudomonadati > Pseudomonadota > Gammaproteobacteria > Alteromonadales > Shewanellaceae > Shewanella > Shewanella sp. BC20. The sequence goes on from NZ_NHRI01000001.1 coordinate 217,746, forward strand.
AATGATTGGCCGCGAATGCGATGAGCATGTTCACAGCGAGAGTGACGATGGTTTGGTCGAATCCGCCGTCGATGCTCTGCACCAAAGGTTGGTTAAGCGCTTTAGCGATCATTTAGACACTAACGATGAGTTACGCCATCTGTATATTGCCGTCGACTTAGGCTTAACCATCTTAAAAGGAATGTTTGCCGATGATGTGTTTGAAAAGGGCTTCGATGCCATCAACGACTATGATTACCGCGAATGGTTAACCAAACACGGCGCCAGCCAAAAATACACGGTCGACAGTGCGCCGGTACGTGGTTTTTATGATCTGGTGTTTGCCTACGAAAAAGGCAACTTCGACAAACCCAATGTCGAAGCGGGGACTATTATTCGCTCCATGCTGCGTATCGCCCTGTGTTATCAAGGCGGAGTCATGTGGAAAATGCAGGCGGGTATGGGCGATGTGGTCTTTACCCCCTACTATGAAGTGCTGAAACGGCGCGGGGTGAATTTCCACTTCTTCAATCGGGTTGATAATTTAGAATGTCGCGACAACAGCATTCAAGCGATTGAGATCACAGAGCAAGTCGCACTGGCTCCTTCGGTTAAAGACTACAATCCACTCGTGGATGTTAAAGGGTTAGCCTGCTGGCCCAGCACGCCCAATTACGATCAACTCGAGCCTGAGCAAGCCACATTGCTAAAAGCCCATGATATTAATCTTGAGCACTTCTGGAGCGATTGGGACAATCTGTACGAGGCGCAATTTGGTCAGGCACTACCGAAAAAACGTCTGCAAAAAGGCGTGGACTTCGACAAAGTGATTTTTGGTCTGTCATTAGGATCGGTTCCCCATGTAGCGAGCGAGGTTATGGCACAGAGTCCGGCGCTCAAAACCTGCGTCGATAAAGTGCAGACCGTCGCGACCCAAGCCTATCAACTGTGGATGAATCAAGATCTTAATGGTATAGGTTGGCCCAATTATTCAGAGGATGGCGAACAGCCCGTCTTATCTGGCTTTACCGAGCCCTACGATACGTGGGCATCGATGGACCAATTGCTCGATAAAGAAGACTGGCGGGGCATAGAGCCGAAAAATGCCAGCTATTTCTGCTCAGCGTTGCCTGTGGATGCTTATCCTCCGCGCACGGATATTGGTTTTCAACAGAGCAAAACCGCTGAAGCCAAGGCTGGCGCCATCAATCAACTCAATACGGAAATTCATAAGCTGTGGCAGCAGGTTGGCGACAGTTTCCCCTGGGAATGGTTGCACGATGAACAGCAGCGCCAAGGCGAGGCGCGATTCGATAGTCAATATTGGCGCGCCAATGTCGATCCTTCCGAGCGTTATGTCTTGTCAGTGAAAGGCAGCTCTCAATATCGGATCACCACGGATGGTACGGGCATCGACAATCTGTATATGACGGGAGATTGGATTAAAACGGGTCTCAACGCCGGTTGTGTGGAAGCAGCGACTATGGCGGGTATGCATACTGCCAAAGCCATCTGCGGCCATCCGGCCATTATCAAAGGCGAAAAAGACTTCGCCTAAATACCAAGGGGCTGCATAATGCAGCCCCTTTTTTATCCAACTATTTGTATCTGTTCAAATTTAAAGAGGCGCTCGATTAAATGGAGGCTCCTTTAAATAGACACTCTAAATCGAGACAATCTCGCCCGCGCGGGTATCTGCGTATTCCTGACGGCGCTTTTCCATCCGTGACTGATACAAACTGCTATCGGCGCTGCGAAGCCACTCGTGGGGCTCGGCCACATCGGTATTGATAGCAAAACCAAAACTAAACTGGCAATCCTTTAACCCCTCAGCGGCAAATTGCGTCGTTAAGCCCCTCAAGCAGATCGTTAAGGTTGCCATACCATTTGCGGGCAGGATCAGCACAAACTCATCGCCACTGATCCGATAAATTTTAAGGTGAGCAATATTCGTCGCCTGCAAAACCTGTACTAAGTGTTGCAGTAAACGGTCGCCCTCTTGATGGCCTAAGGTATCGTTCACCATTTTAAGGCTGTCGACATTGAGTAACACCAAAGCCATTGGCTGAACCACTTTATTGCCAAAGGCCAACTGTGAATTCATAAACTCATCAAAGGCATAGCGATTACCCACTCGGGTTAAGCCATCGAGCCTAGCCTTTTCCCAAGCGATTCCTAACTCTTCGATATGCGCCTTACGTTCCTCGGATAGCAGTTTAAGCTTGTTCGCTAAGGCGAGAGATAACAACAGAGCATCCACTGTACCGCCCAGCAGCGTGGCAAACTCGGCATGTTCGATAAAATCGGGGGTGATCCCCATATTGCCCGGAAGAATAATTAACGCTGGCAGCAATAAACAGCTAAAAGCCATAATAAAATAACGGGCAGGCGCAAAACCTTTCATTAAACAGACATTGCCGCAGGTAATGGCCAGTGCAATCCACAGCATGATTAATACCGAGGCAATAATCGCGGTATAGGACAATAACAACACACTGGTTGGCAGGGCTAAAATGCAGGCGATTAATAGGTACTTGCTAAGGCGCCATAATCGCGGCGAATAACTGGGAAGTTGTAAGAAGTGTTTGTAGAACAGAATGTTAAATATCGGCAAACTGATAAAAAACAGATGATGCAACTCAAGCTGATGAAAGTTGAATAGGTGCGCCGGTAAATGGAAGGTCAAGGCCCAACCACCAAAATAGGTCAACACATACAGGCCGTAATATAGAAAGGCTTTATCAAAAATAGAGATATAAATCAGCAAATTGTACAGCGCAATAAAAAACAATCCACCTAAACAAATCATTATGGCCAAGGCCATGCGGTCCGTGGTCAGTTGGTGTACTTCTTCCGACTCAATAGCCAGCTCAGGGGCTGATGAGAAATATCGGCTGCTCAGCCGAGTCACTAACCAATAATCCGTCCCCATATTGAGCTTAACTTTACGGCCATAATCGAATAAAAACTCATAGGGCGCATAGTAACCACTCTGGGCAAACTGCACTGAACCATCGCTGCCGAGCAACCAATAATCGACCGATTCGACAATGGAATTACTGGCATCCACCACCCAATGGTTTTGGCGACTGTTGACCATCACGGGAGACACCATCCAATAATCGCCCCCCGCAAGGCTCACCGAACTGGCCTCTTCGAGCTGGCTCATCCATTGAGTCACTTGATTAAAATCAGCCGGTGGCTGTTGTTTATTATCGGCGTGGAATAAATAGGGGGAATCCAACGCAATTTCAGCGCTCAAGGCAAACGGACTAAATGTCCAAAGAAGCAGCAAAAAGCACCAGAAATTGTGTAAGTTAGTTTTGCTCATAGGTATCTTGGTTTATATACCAGCGTCTAGTTCCAAGCAGAAAATCATTTTAGAGTGTTAACTTTATGACTACATTTTATTTTTTACAATTGATTAGACTAAATTAGTCGGCAATCGGGTACCTTATGATGATATTTTAATCGTTCACTTAGTGCGTAAAAGCTTAGCCACCATTTCAGCCGTTAACTTGGATACCTATGGCACCCTTATTGATGATTCTAGCTGCCCAGTTGTTGATTGCCAGCGGTAACCTATTGGTTAAATTGCTTGAAACGAATGCGCCCGTGTTTCAACTGGTGCTGTATCGCCAATTATTCGCCACGCTCTTAGTATTACCCTTTGTTTGGCGACTACAGGGAAACCTTAAGTTAAGCCCCTTTTACAAGGTGCACTTGAGCCGAGCACTGTTAATCGGCTTAGGCAATGCCATCTTTATGCTGGCGGTACTGCACTTACCGCTGGCGACTGTGACTGCGGTCATTTATACCTCCCCATTGTTACTGTTGCTGATGTCCGCCTTCTTTTTAAATGAGCGTATTGGTTATCGCCGCACCGTCGCGGGGATTATTGGTTTTACAGGGATTTTGCTGATAAGTCAGCCGACGGAATTTAACCTCTATATCGGTCTAGCCTTTTTTGGTGCTATGACCTCGGCAACCAACAGTCTCATTTTGAAGGCATATTCAACCCATGAGCATCCCTTTTCAACACTCTTTTGGTCTAATGCCTTTGCCATGGTTTTTCTGATACCGGCAACCTGGTACGAAGGCGCCGACTTTAGCCTGCCCGTCGCCCAAGTTGGTTTGACCTTAGGCCTGTTTTATATCGGCATGACCTACCTCATCATCCACGCCTATCGGCGTGCCGATGCCAGCCAAATGGCGCCCGTGGAATACACAGGCCTTATTTTTGCCGCATTGTTTGGTTGGTGGTTTTTGGATGAGCACTTAAGCATTGTGGTGTGTATTGGCATAGGACTGGTGATCATCTCTTCCATCCTGCCAAGCTACAGCGAACTGAAAGCCAAATGGAAAAGCCGGCGAAGATAACCTTGGCCGGCTTTGACAGCGAAGTGGCCTCTGTAAAGGCCACTCAATAAGGCGAGATTAGAAGCGGAACTTACCGCCGATGTAAACGCCATCTTCGAAGGTAAAATCACGGGCGTGATCATATTCGAAGGCAATCTTACGGTAACCGACATAAAACGCCATATTAGGATTCACACGGTACTGCACCTTTGAATCCAATTCGTATTGACCATCGACATTACCGAAAGACAATACCGATGGCGCATAGTAAGCAGCGGCATGCAAAGAGATGTTTGGCCCTAACGCCAAGGCATAACGACCACCCACTGACACTGTGCTGCCATTTGGCGCATCATCTGCCCATAACTGGCTTAACTTAGCGCCAACTTCAAAATGATGCACACCCGCATCATGGGTCATGTGCATTGCGCCTTGGGCAATATGACCACTATCGTCTGAATAAATATATCCTAATACTGCATTGACATCTTTATTCACTTGCAGCTCTAACTCGGTAGAAACCACATCGTTGTTTAACCCAAGATTAAATTCTGACGCATTCACCTGCAGCGCGGCTGCACTCAATAATAAGACACTTGCTACTCTGAACTTAGCCATAAAAACACCTCAATAATGACTGTGGGTAATGGCGCGAATCATACCGAATAAAAAAAGAAAATCTGCATATTTAGCAGAGAGTCGAAAAGATTTTTGAATTTGAAACCAAACGAAAACCGGTAAAAAACACAAGCAAAACTTAAAGCAAACAATTTAGAAACATTTAACTTACTGGAACCCGATCTCCAACGAGGGATTGCATTATGCCATCGATATCCAGCTTATCTTCGAGGGCTAAGTAATACCAACCGACGGTATTCCCCGTTCCTCTAATACTTAAATAATTCCGCCAAAAGTGAAATCCGGCCTTGAGTAAATTCACTCGGCTGGCGTTGTTTTCATCTCGAATGGTGGCAAATAATAGGGCTATCCCCAGCGCTTTAGCCACTTCAATCCGCTTAAGGGTAAGCCCTTGGGCTATGCCACGGCGGCGGTACAAAGGCGAGACCACCAGATAACCTAGTTCCCCTACGGGGCCAGACCCCGCCTTAATCGCCGCGCAGCCAACCATCTCACCCTCGAGTGTTTTCGCCAATATTACAGCGCGGGACAGAGCAAAGGCCTGATGGTCGAGGGGATGCGCGTTGTCATCCCGTTGATCGATTAAGGCCGCCGCAGCCGCTAATTCGGCTGCGCTTTGGCAAAGGACAAATTGAATATCGTTTTGATTCATACAATTGAGTTAAACAACCAACATCCACTTAGAGATACAGTATCGTCGCCATGCCGAGGAAAGTGAAAAAACCCACCACGTCGGTCACTGTGGTTAAAATCACTGAGCCTGAGAGCGCCGCATCTTGGTTAAAACGCTGCAACACCATAGGGACAAACACCCCTGCCAGCGCCGCGACCGCCATATTGATCAAAATCGCGCACCCTATCACTATGCCTATGGTGCTGTCGGCAAACCACCAGCCCGCCACGAGTCCAATCACAATTGCCCACAGGGTACCATTGACTAAGCCAATACCTAACTCGTTCTTCATTAACGAGAATAAGTTACCCGCAGAGATCTGCCCCATCGCCATACCGCGGATCATCAAGGTGAGCGACTGACTCCCCGCAATCCCGCCCATGGACGCCACTATCGGCATCAACACCGCAAGAGCCACTACTTGCGATAAGACGTTCTCAAATAACCCAATGGTTGCCGAGGCCAAAAATGCAGTGAGTAAGTTAATCCCTAACCACACGGCGCGGCGCTGCGCACCTTTGATGATCGGGGCGAATAAGTCGTCGGACTCATCCATACCCGCGGTTGCCATTAATTGGGCTTCGTAATGTTCACGCACTAAGGCGGTAGCGGCCCTTAGGGTGACACGGCCAATCAGCTCCCCAGCCTCATCAATAACCGGTAACTCAATTTCGCGGCTGTGTTCAATTGCCTCGGCGGCATCGAGTAGCGTCGTATCTGCGGTTAAGGCGCGGCTATCTTCCGATAACAGTGAAATCAACGGTTCAGAGGGATCATGCTTGAAAATATCATAACGTCTGACCGTACCTAGGTATTTATCCGCCTCATCGACGATAAATAAGTTGTCGTTACAGTCGAGTTCGATTCGTCTGAAAAATCGCTGCGCTTGGGCCACAGTCGCCTTATCGCTGAGCACTAACATTTGATGATCGGTATAACGACCAATCTCATTTTCAGAGTATTGGTCGTACAACTCGAAGCGCTGCCGCTGGCGTTCACCCATTTGTGCCAAGGCGCGGTCGGTAAAACTTTCAGGGAGATAATCACTCCACTCAATCAAATCCTCAGGACTGAGCTGCGCGAACAGCAGATCCACCTCATTGTCGGGCATCTGCTTTAGGATCCCCATACGCGGATCGGCGCGCATTAAACTCAGCACTGTCACACGGTCACTAAACTCAACCTGTTGCCAACGCTCGTAACGCTCGTCTAAGGGTAAAGACTCTAGCACTAAGGCAACCGTGCCAGGCTCAGCTTCATTTAAGATTTCACTGAACACTTCAGCCTGTTCTTCACCTTCAACTTCAGTGAGTTGCTGAACAACCTGCCCGACATCGGCCTGTGTGTTTGTTTCGTATTCGGCTTCATGTTCAGTCACATAAACGCCCTTCTGCTGAGATAAAATTAGCGTAACTATATTGATATTGAAGAAGATTAGCAAATCCGCAAAATAAATTGCACACAAATCAATTGATAACAATCAAACTATTATTTATGCTAATCACCACACCTAAGGAGGTAATGATGACATCGACTATCTATAGCCACAGCGCAAACGACATTCAAGGCAATCCAACGGCACTGGCGCAATATCAAGGCAAAGTGATCTTAATTGTGAATACCGCCAGTGAGTGCGGTTTTACACCACAGTACAAGGGCTTAGAAGCGCTCTATCAAAAATATAAAGCGCAGGGATTGGTGGTTTTAGGCTTCCCATGCAATCAGTTTGGCGCCCAAGAAAAAGCCGACGAGAAAGGCATTCAAAGTTTTTGTGAACTCAACTTTGGCGTGAGCTTTCCACTGTTTTCGAAAATCGAGGTAAACGGTGAGCACACTCACCCTTTATACCAGTACCTCAAAAAAGCGGCGCCAGGCGTATTAGGCACGGAACGCATTAAGTGGAATTTCACTAAATTCTTAATTAATCGTCAGGGCGAAGTGGTCGCTCGCTTTGCGCCAACCACAAAACCAGAGGCCATTAGTGACAAGATAGAAGCGCTTTTAAAATAATCCGCACGCTATCCCATTGAAATTTTATTATTAAATAAAAAATTTAAGTTATTTTTTATTTTCGATGGAACTTTAATTCTATAAGCCCCTCAAACATATTGAACAGCGAATGTCTTTTTCATGTTCATCATTCTCCCTGGGGCTTCTAGCGCAGCCCCCTTGACCTAGGAATAGGTCACTAGGCAACCAATTGGTTGCCTTTTTTTATGTCTATGTTTTATATGTAAAATAAATGTAGCCGCTCACCAACGGCTCAATTTGCTGATGTCAGCAAGCCCAAAAATAAATTTAAATTTTTTAGCCGCCAACTGAACTTTATCAAAAGGTCTTAGTCTGACTATATGTAAGGATTAACAAATCCGCTTTGATGCAGAATTGATTGCTAAATGAAATGTTTAGCAAAGGATTAAATGGATAAAACCCGCCGTTTAATTCAATGAAACAGTTTCAAGTTATTGCATAGAGTCGAATTGGTTGGTCGTTCATCATCATCTCCCTTTTGGGAAACAATCGAATACACGCTAGCGCACTGCATTCCTTTGTCTCCTACTTTGATTCTTTTATGGCAACCTTAGGTTGCCATTTTTTTTATCTGTATTTTACCCCTTCAGCATTCTATCCAGTTGCACTTGAATCGAAGGATGGTATCCCGCCCGCGCACTGGCATAGATTTGTTGTAACTCAGCGTGGTAACCCGCAACCTGCAATTCAGCATAAAGTGGGCGGACAAACTTACCGCGGCCAATGCGCTGTAAATACGCACTTAAGGCGGGCAGCACGGGGTCGTAATGATTGCGGATAGCGACCCTAAACCAATCGCAGGCAATTTCAGCGTTAGTAGACTCGGTGAACTTAAAGGTATCGTCCAAATCCATCAGTTGTACCTGCGACACCACTTCGGGCAATTGAGTCAAAAAGTATTGCCAATGGTGGACTCGCCAGCCCTTAACCTTAAGCTCGCTGGCCGCTTTGCCCTGTAAGAAGTCATCCAAGGCGCTATCAACCTTATCTAAACTTCGTGATGTGGGCCCCACATAACCTTGCGGTAACCCTTCGCCATAAATCCATTCCTGCAGCTCAGCTTCGTTTATTTTATCGGGATAGGCTTCGACTAAAGCGACTTTCGCATATTCGACAAACACTTCGGTGGTGATCGCCTTAAAGGCAAAGTGCTGCACATAGGCAAACAGAAACTTATCGAACTCGACTCGGCCGAGGCGATGCTCTAGCTCATGGACGAACATCGATGCCTTATCGTAGGTAAAACGGTTAAAGGCCAAATTAGGATCGGCCTGCTGCACATTCGCGGGCAGGGTTTGCCTGTGGCGCGGTAACATGGCCATTTCTTCGGTTAATCGGCCAAATTCAATGACCCATTCCAGCTCGGCCTGCTCCTTACCATAAACGGCTTCGACAATCCGATTGGTGAAATAGGTTGTAAAGCCTTCATTCAACCAGAGATCGCGCCATGTGGCATTGCTCACCAAATTGCCCGTCCACGAGTGTGCCAACTCATGGGCTACGGTCGACACTAAGCTTTTATCCCCCGCAATCAGGGTTGGGGTTAAAAAGGCTAAACGCGGGTTTTCCATGCCACCAAAGGGAAAGCTCGGTGGCAAGATGATCATGTCATAACGCCCCCATGCATAAGGGCCTAAGAGCGATTGCGCCACATCCAGCATATGCTCAGTATCGGCAAACTCAGTAGCCGCGGCCTCTAACATGCAAGGTTCGGTATACACGCCGCTGCGCGGACCTATGGCTTGAAAGGCTAAGTCGCCCACCGCTAAAGCCAGCAAATGGGTGGGAATGGGCTTTTCCATCTCGAATTGGAATTGCCCCTCGAGCGGTGTATCCGGGTCGTTCATTGCACTCATCACGGCACGCATGCCCTTTGGCACCTCAACATGCGCATCGAAGGTTATTCGCACCTTTGGCGTATCCTGCAAGGGGATCCAACTGCGGGCATTAATGGGCTGAGACTGACTAAAGAGATAAGGTAATGCTTTGCCCGCCGTTTGTTCAGGCGTAAGCCACTGCAGCCCTTCAGCCTCCGGCGAGGTGTGGTAGCGAATGCAAACTTGCTTACACTGCCCTTGGGGTAACTGGATGACTAATTTCTGCCCGAGAATCTCATCAGCCGCTTCAAGATGAAATGCCAGCGCCGTTTCATCCTCTGTCGTGACCGATAAAATGTGTAAGTCGCGACTATCGAGCCATAACTCGCCAACCTGTGATTCTAGATAGCGCAGCGACAAAGTCGCCTTCCCCTGCAAACGACGAGCCGCAAAATCGACTTTAAGCGCGAGGGATAAATGCGTGACCTGTACTTGGTCGCTATTAGCAAAGGAATGGTAATCTCGGTTGTGATCCCAGGTTTGGGGTTCAATTGGGACTGGTTGGTTTTCTGGCGGCATCTGTTAAGCGACCTGTTATCGGTAAATGAGCTAACCCTATTATCGTTCGCTGATTTACTCCTACGCAATCGAATAAACCTTTCCGGCATCCGCATTTTGCAACAACGCTTGAGGTCGATAACGTGCCAGAATCGGCTTGAGTTAAGCTGTAAAAATAAAATTTACATATTTTTCAATGCATAAAGGTTATAAGAAAAAATATTTTCAAAAATTTTCTATTTTTGCTGAACTAATTTCGCGCCCTTGAGTCAGATATTATGAACCGAATCTTTGCAATGAGTTTCTTCGTTCATCATCATTCTCCTTTAGATGGTTTCTAGCGCGACCGTCCCCAGATTCCGAATTGGAATTTACAGCAACCTTATTAGGTTGCTTTTTTTATGCCCACTTTTCGGTCTTAAGCAGCAATGAATCTTCCCAAAAACAAAAAGGGCCTCCGAAGAGACCCTTAATGGTTTAGCGATTAAGAATTAGAGGCGGATGCCTAACTGTTCTAAATCTTTAGCAACTACGCTCTTAGGCAGAGTCACATAACCGTCTTTTTCTACCACTTGCTGACCTTGCTTAGACAGCACGTAACGGATGAATTCTTTTTCCATTGGTGCTAAGTCTTTGTTTGGTTGCTTGTTCACGTAGACATATAAGTAACGTGATAATGGGTAAGTACCGTTAGCAGCGTTTTCTGCAGTCGCTTCGATAAACTCGTTACCTTTCTTAGCGATAGCAACGGCTTTCACGCCAGCAGTTTTGTAACCGATACCAGAGTAACCGATAGCGTTCAGTGATTGAGAAACTGACTGAACCACAGAAGCAGAACCTGGTTGCTCGTTTACGTTGGCCTTGAAGTCACCTTTACACAGAGCGTGCTCTTTGAAGTAACCGTAAGTACCAGATACTGAGTTACGACCGTACAGTTGTACGTCTTTTGCTGACCAGTTACCGTCAAGACCTAACTCGCCCCAACGTTGGATATCGCTGCTACCACACTTGTGAGTAGAAGAGAAAATACCGTCAACTTGTTCAACAGTTAACCCTTTGATTGGGTTATCTTTGTGTACGAATACCGCTAAAGCGTCAATCGCAACACGAACTGCAGTTGGCTTGTAACCGTAGTGCTTTTCGAAGGCTTCTTCTTCGTTAGGCTTCATCTTGCGGCTCATTGGACCGAATTGTGAAGTGCCTTCGGTTAATGCTGGTGGCGCAGTAGAAGAACCAGCAGCTTGAATTTGGATGTTGACGTTAGGATACATCTGTTTAAATTCTTCAGCCCACAGAGTCATCATGTTGGCTAAGGTATCCGAACCTACAGACGAAAGGTTGCCTGATACACCACTTGCTTTCTCGTAAGTTGGCAGAGATTGATCAACAGATGCCATTGCAGTGGCAGAGAATACACCAGCGGCTGTGAGGGTCATCGCGCCGACAAGCTTTTTCAGTTTCATTATGTGCTCCAGTAATAAGCTAACTAATTTCTAACTTAAGTTTCTTCAGACGCAGCCAGTATCAATCGCTACAATGACAATTCTATGTCCAAGATGTGACACTTAGATGACAAAACACATTTTTCGTATTTTTTTGCAAAAAAGGTCATTACCCAGTACTGATAAAAACAAAACAGGCCCTAATGGCCTGTTTTAAATATAAAAATAAATTAAGTCTGCGCTGCCGTTATTTTTTACGGACGATCAAATGGTGTGGGATAACAAAGCTAAAGGTGCTGCCTTTGCCCAATTCACTGCTGATATTGAGCTCACTATGGTGATGACTCAGGGCATGTTTCACAATAGCTAAACCAAGGCCACTGCCACCGGTTTGCCTTGAGCGCGCACTGTCGACACGATAAAAGCGCTCGGTTAAGCGACTAATATGCTGCGGCGCAATCCCCTCGCCCGTATCCGTCACACTAAAGAGGCCTCCAGTTGCCACACTGCGCCATTGCACGGTAATTTTGCCGCCGGGTTCTGTGTAGCGAATCGCATTCGAAATCAAATTAGAACAAGCACTTCTAAGCTGTAACTCATTGCCATGGGAGTTGAGTCCCGCCTCGCAATGGAAACTCAGTTCGTACTTATCCTGCGCCAGAGCCTTGGCCTCTTCCTTCAAGACCTCCATCAACTGCGCCATATTCACCGTATTCTCAAGGTTAATATCGACCGCATCTTCGATACGCGATAACACCAACAGCTGCTCCACCATCGACTGCATTCGCCGCGTCTGTTGTTGCATTAAGGCTAAGGGCTTGGCGTTCATCGAATCGGGTTCGGCCATGCTTTGCATCATCTCTAAATAACCCTGCAATACAGTGAGTGGGGTTTTTAGTTCGTGTGACACATTGGCGACAAATTCTTTACGCATGCCTTCGAGTTGTCTTATCCGCGTAATATCACGGGCGATCAGCAGCAACTGTCTATCACCATAGGACATGATACGAATTTCGAGTAGGCGCCTATCCGAGACAGGTGAGGCCAACTCTAAGGGCTCCTTATATTCTCCCAACTTAAGGTAAGCGGAAAAATCAGGATGACGGATCAAGTTATCAATCCGTTGACCATTATCCTGTGGCCAGACAAAGCCTAAAATCAGCTGCGCTAACTTGTTACACCATAAGATATTGTGCTCTGAGTCGAGCACGACTGCCGCATCGGGCAAGGCCTCGGCGCCTTGGCGAAAACGTCCTAGCAAGGCGGCTAATTGGCCAACTCGGCGACGATTTTTCCCCTGCAAACGGTATATGCCGTTGAACACCCCTTCCCAACTGCCACTGCCCTGGGGAGGCGTTAATTTTCTGTCACGCCATAACCAAAAATTGAGACGAGCTAACTGACGGTAATGCCAGAACACCAGTCCTAGCAATCCAATGATAAGTATCCAGAGGGGTTTCCCTACCAATAAACCAATTAGCAAACATAGCAGTAAGAACACCGCTAAGCGCGAAAACAACCGGTACCCTGAATAAGAGTCGAACATAAGTAAACCCAGACATCAGGCTAAATAAGAGGAGCACAAGATAGCTTAAAAGCTAACCTGTGCCTATCTCTTATTTGGCACTAAATGCGCGTAGAGAAACGATAACCAGCCCCACGAACCGTTTGAATGAGGCGGTCATGACCCGACTCTTCGACCGCTTTACGCAAGCGACGGATGTGCACATCGACGGTTCTGTCTTCTACATACACATTGGTTCCCCAGACGTTATCGAGCAGCTGTTCGCGGCTGTAAACACGTTCAGGGTGTGTCATAAAGAAGTGTAATAAACGGAATTCCGTTGGCCCCATATCGAGTACGGTATCGCCAACACTCACCCTGTGGCTCACAGGGTCGAGTAACAATCCTTGTACATCGATGGTTTCTTCGAGGCGGGTCGGTGCGCTACGGCGCAACACAGCCTTGATACGCGCCACCAGCTCCTTGGGTGAGAACGGTTTAGTGATATAGTCATCGGCGCCCACTTCGAGGCCCTTAACCTTATCTTCCTCTTCACCTCGAGCGGTTAACATAATAATGGGGATCTGACGGGTAAACTCATCCTGCTTGAGGCGTTTGGCCAATTGAATACCACTTCCACCAGGAAACATCCAATCCAACAAAATCAGATCGGGGTAAGGCTCCTTTAGCAGCGCAATGGCCGAATCAAAATCTTCCGCCGCAGAGGTTGTAAACCCATGCTGTTCCATTACAAAAGTCAGCATCTCACGGATGGCTAACTCGTCTTCTACTATCAATATCCTTGCAGTCATAAGTGATTTTCTGTCAGTGAATGTCAACACGGTTATTATTAGTCATTTTTATTACAGATTTATGAATAAGCGTGCCGCAAAAGCGATATTGTCGCGATAATTGTCATATTAAGTTTATATAACTGTTTGTTTATCGCAATAAAAAAGGAGGCCTAAGCCTCCTTAATTCAACCTTAATGCTGAGATTAGAACTTGTGTTCTAAGCCAACACCGATGTATTTGTCATCGTCGTTAGACGCTTCCATAGAGCGGTTAGTATAGAAAGCAAACACTTTTGTTGGCTTACCTAAGCTGTAGTCCGCACCCACTGACCATGAATCACCTAAGTCTTCCATGTCTTGGTATTGGGCTTTTAATGTCACAGCGTTGATATCGTAAGCTGCGCTTAACAGGTAACCGTTCACGCTGTCAGTGTTAACAGGTAAAGCGTTTTTGTAGGTTTGTTCCTGTTGTTGGTACATACCACCTAAGGTTAAATCAGCGATTTTACCTTGTACTGATGCACGCAGGATTTCGTAACCTTTTACGTCAGAATCGTAAGCGATAGCGGCGTAGAAAGGTGATTTTTTCAGTTTAGCGTCACCGTACATAGCGGCTAAGCTGAAACCGTCTTGAGCTTGCTGGTCAGCATCGCCTTCAGCGGCATAAGTTGCACCAAATACGAAACCACCGATTGAAGGTGACAGGTAAGTTGCAGTTTGGCCTAAACGGTTTTCACCTTTGAACAGGCTCTTTAAGTCACCTGATAAATCGTTGAACTGGTCAACGTTACCTTGAGAGATCTTTAACAGAGTGTCGTTGCGACCAACAGAGAAAGAACCAAATGCACCTTTTAAACCAACGAATTGGTTACGGGCTTTGAAGTTGTCGCTTGTTGCAGCGCCAGTATCCACTTCGTACTCTACTGTGTAAAACGCTTCCAGCGAGCTAGACAGTTCGAAATCACCCTTCACACCAAAACGAGAAGCATTACTTTGAATAGTTGTTGTAGAATCACCTTTCTCATCATTTGATTGAGCGGTAACGTTCAACTTACCATAAACAGTCAGTGGCTCAGCGGCATAAGCAGAAGCCAGAGTTGCAGAAGCTAGCGCAGAAGCAAGTAGAGTTTTACAAAAAACGTTCATCATTTAATCCTTTCGACGTTATGTTCGTCTTGGTTATTGGTTTGGAACGACCGAAAGTTTGCAATGAATCTGTTTCAGTTTTATTTCAATTGTGACAACTTGGGTCAGCCACCACGAAACCGCACTCCCCCTCAAAGATAAAACCGAGTAATACCAAGGGTTACAGGCAGATTTTTTCCAATGTTACATTTTGATGAATTCTGCAACCGGGGCAAAATTTAACGATTTAAGGTAGGTTTACCCCGCTGCAACTATGCCGTAAACTGCGACTTTATTTTTCCAATGAGCGCATCTTATGTGGTTTAAAAATCTTACTCTTTACCGTTTCAATAAACCTTTTTCCATCGAGACAGAAGCACTTGAAACCGCACTCGCCGATTTCACATTTTCCCCGTGCGGCAGCCAAGACGTCAGCAAATTTGGGTTTTCCAATGCCTTAGGTAAACAGGGCAGCACCTTAGTGCACAGCGCCAACAATCGTCACCTTATCTGTGTCACTAAAGAAGAAAAAATTCTGCCAGGCCAAGTGATTAAAGAATCATTAGAAGAAAAAGTGGCGCAAATTGAAGATGAAGAAAATCGTAAGCTCGCCAAAAAAGAAAAAGATGCGCTGAAAGATGAAATCATCACTAGCCTATTACCACGCGCCTTTTCACGTCGCAGCCAAACTCGCGCGCTGATTTTACCTGAGCTGGAAATGATCCTCGTTGATAGCTCTAGCGCCACTAAAGCCGAAGAATTATTAGCCTTATTACGCAAGGCCTTAGGCAGCTTGCCAGTGATCCCATTAAGCTTTAAAGCGCCAGTTGAATCAAACCTCACTCAATGGTTAAAAGATGGCAGCGCACCATTACCCTTTGAAATGCAAGATGAAGCCGAGTTGAAATCGGCCGCCGATGAAGGCGGTATCGTGCGCTTTAAGCAGCAAGATCTGAAAGAAGATGAAGTACTTGCCCACCTTGAAACCGGCAAAGAAGTGCATAAGCTCGCCCTGCACTTTGGCCAATCAATTGCGCTACTGCTGCAATCCGACGCCAGCGTAAAACGCTTAAAATTCTCCGAAGAATTTAGAGCGGGTAATGATGAGCTAGGTAATGAAGATCCAATGGCGCGTCTCGATGCCGACTTTGCCTTAATGGGCAGTGAGTTAGTCGCGCTGATGCACGCCCTAGTTTCGGCATTAGGCGGCCTTGAAGAGACTCAAGCTTAGACTTAACGCTTAAGCAAGCTGATAAAGCACAGCCATATTTAGCGAAAGCGCCAAACGAGCTTAAGCTAAATCAAACGAAATAATGTATAAAGGCGCCGCAGTTGAACTTAGCTCACTGCGGCGCCTTCTTAGTATCGATGACTGAAGTAATACATTGGCAGCGATTCGAGGGAGCGATTCAAGTATGCCAACCTTAATTGCCGCCACTCACTCAAATCGCAAACGGACTAGCTTTTCGTCAGCAGCTCACCCTTATTATCGAACGGCCAATCAATGCCAAGCCAGGCTTTGAAGAAGGCTTTTTGCTGCTTAGTCGCCTTTACATCGCCTTTTAGCGCTAGCTTACCGCTTTGTTTCTCACCTAAGGTTAACGCCACTTGCTTGATTTTGTCGTTGTTAAATAAGGTGATTTCGACCTTATCACCCACTTTAAAGTCTTTGATGCGTTTATCGAAACCTTGTGCCGTGACCTTTAAGCCATTAATCGCGAGGATCTCATCCCCTGCCACGATACCGGCCTGCCAAGCGGGGCCATTACGCAAGACTTGAGAAAGCACTAAAGAGCCATGTTCGCTGCTTAAAGTCATGCCCGTAAAAGGCTCAGCTTTAGAGTCTTTACCATAGGACATCACTAAACCTGCCTGAGACAACAGGCCTGAAAACTCAAGACTTAGAGGACTATTCACATGGCTCTGCCACCAGGGGCCATAATCCTTACCCGATAAGTCCTTCAGTATTTGCTGCACATCGGCCACAGTGTAACCCTTAGGCACGCGGTAATCCTGATAGAGTTTACGATGAACATCGCGATATGAGTGGGCAAGATTCGAGTCAGTCAGCAGGGAGAAATCCAGCGCCAGTGAGGCTAAATAACCTTCAGAGTAAATATTCACACTGTGGTTAATGGCATAATCACCACCCGCGCTGCTCCACTCCCCTAAACTGGCCTCGGCCACAGATTGAATTTCGCGCCCGGGTGTCAGCTCACTCTTCTCAATGCGTTTAGCGAGATCTTCTAAAAACTCCTTAGGTGTCATCACTCCTGCACGCAGCAGTAACTGACCTTGGAAATAACTGGTCGAGCCCTCGGCAATCCACAAAAGTTCAGTCATGTTTTCATGCTGATAATCGTAAGGGACCAAACCCGCTGGACGATAGGCTTTAACGTTCCAGGTATGAATAAACTCATGGGAGGCGGTGCTGATAAAGCGTAGGTAGTCCTTACGCTCGCGAAAACTAAACCGAGGTAGTTGGATGACCGTCGAGTTCAAATGTTCGGTTGCGCCACTCGCGCCGCTAGTGGCGTGCACCATATACACATAACGCTCAAAGGGATAACCATCCCAAATCGCCTTGGCTTGACCACTCAGCGCGGTTAAATCTTTCACCACCTTGTCGGCATCGTAGTTGCCTTCGCCCCACAGTACTAACTCATAGTCTTTACCATTAGCACTGAAGGTTTTGTGGGTGCTCACGCCGGTTTCGATGGGCGAATCAATCAGCACATCATAATTAGGCGCCACAAAGGAATGCGCCGCGTTGCCTGACGACATACCCGAATAACTTTGCCAGTTCTCGGGAACCGTTAACTGTACTGCGACAGCATCGGCTCGAAATTGCGGGCTATACATAAATACGCCACTGGCATCTAAATAGGCGTGGGTAGCATCGATATGACGCACACGTTGACCTAATTCATTGGCATAAAGCTGATAATTCACTGTCACGCTGGTGGGCTTATCGAGGGCTATTTGCCATTCACCGCTGGCGGTGCGTTTCCATGGCAGTGCGTTGCCTCGTGCATCGGTCGCGCTAAATAAACGCACACCGTCGGATAAAGGTAACACTTGATATTTCCCCGTACGCCACACGGGAAGATTGACATTGAACTCACCCGCTTTAGCCTCGGGGAAGGTCACACTCACCTTCGCAAGGTGATGTTCTGGTTGGCTTAAATCAATTTTGTAATCCACATCGGCAAATACGTTAGCCGACCCTAATACACTTAATACCAAAATAGATAATCTACTGGGTTTCACTCTGACTTCCTTCCGTCTTCTGTTATTATGCTTCTTATATTTTTTCCAAGTATAACAAGTCGATGTAGCATCCTCATTAGGCGCTAACAAAAGCTAACAAAATAAGTTCCTTGACTTAGGGAATATAGGGCCACCTACACATGCATAAACTCATTGTTATTTTCGTGACCTTGTTGATGTCTATTTCTTTTCAAACAAAGGCTACCGATCTTGAGGCCGAAGAAATAGAATTGCGTGAAACGCCGCAGAAGATGTATGACAGACTTAACCAGTCCATCTCTTTTCCTATTGCCTTTAAGAATCGTGAACAATTTGAACGTGCCGCCCAAGAGCAGGGTTACAGCAGTGATGAATTCGAGCATATTCTGCAACTGCTTGCGCGGTTAAATCTCGAGCCAAATGTGAAATCCAAAGTTGGGTTTCAAGACGCCAATAGCCTGATTGAATTACTGGCAAGCATAGCGCAGAGTCCCTTCGAACAAGCCACAGTCGCTATGCTCAAGGGGCGTTATATCGGCCGTACCGAACAAAAATACCAAGAGGCCATCGCATTTTATAATGAGGCGCTGACACGGATTAACGACAGTTATGATGTGGAATCCATGCTGCTAAAGCACACCATTCATGAACATTTAGGCGGATTGCACCTCGTCATCCGCCAAGATGTGCCCGCGTTAATGCATTTTCATACCTACCGCGATATCGCCTACAAGCTTAGAAACGACTACCTTATCGCGGCGGCCGAATCGAAACTTGGGCATTATTACAATAAAAATCAACAACTCACTAAATCATTACAACACTATAGCGAAGCAATTCGCCTGTCTAATCGCTCCAATTATCCTTCGATGAAAACCCACCTGCAGCTGCAACTGGCGAAGGTGTATCGGGATTTAAAACAATGGGATGAAGCCTTAAAGAATGCCCATGAGGCTGCAGCAGGTTTCAAAAAACTGGGCAACGACACTTATTTATCAAGCTGTATGACGGTCATCGCCATGGTGTATGGTGAACAAGGTGATTGGAACCGCGCCATCGATTACTACCTAAATGCCCAGCAGCTCGACGCCAAACGCGGTAACTACATCGCGCAAGGGCTAAATTTTCACAATCTCGGCCAAGCCTATTCACACCTTCATGATGAGGTAAACGCCCTCAAATACTTATTGATGGCGAATCAGATATTTCAAGAAAAACAAAGCCATCACTATTTAGTCTATAACGAACTGCTTATCGGTGAGATTGCCCAATCGAAGGAAGATTGGCCGCTGATGATGAGCCACGCCGAGAATGCTTTGGCTCTCGCCAGTGATTTAAAATTGCAGGATGAGCAAAAATCGGCGCTGACACAAATCGCCCTGTCTGCGGAAAAGCTCAACGACCAAGCTAAAGTGATTAGCACACAAAAGCGCATTATCGAATTGAGCGAAGCACTCGAAAGCACAGCCAAAGATCCATCGGTTTCCGCCTCCGTGCTGGCCGAGCAGCAACTCAAGCTCGAACTCAGCATGTTGCAAGGCAAACTGAACGATGCGGTTGAAACCACTAAAAATACTAACAAATTGCTGGCCTTTAGTGGCCTGATTGCGACTGTACTCTTAGTGGGGATCATCATACTGCTCAATCAGCGCCTTAAGCACAAACGCCAAAACGCCATGCTGCAGCAGTTAAGCCTCGAAGAGCCTTTTACCCACCATCAGGGATATGCCGCGCTATTAAAGGATCTCGCCCAAAGCACAGCGAATGCGCCCACAGCCGCCCTCGCCTTAATTGAATTTCGCGAGCATGTCAGTACCGATCTGAATCACGGCCAATATTTTGCCAATGCCATTACACGCCAATTAACTGGCCATATCACTAATGCATTGTCGATGCCCGTGTATGTGATCCGTCAGGGCTTGTTTGCCGTAAGATTTACCGAGGCAGAAGAACCACAGCGGGTATTACAAACACTGCGGGCACAGCTGGATACCAACGGCATGGGCTATCATTTTAATTTAGGCTGGATTAGCTTACCGCTGTTGACTAAAGCAGAAATCAAAATAGCCCCTAAATTACTGTTTGAAACCCTGCAAATGGCACTTGCAGGCGCGCGCAGTTTGCCGAATGACACTAGCCATTATGTGAGCCTTAGAGCCTTAGATTTTGTGCCACCGACACTCTTTGCCGATCCGCTATTTTTGCACCTCGAAAAAGGGATTGAACGCGGCCTGATAAGGGTCGAGACCAGCGCAACCAAAGACGACATCATTTGGCCCTGCTGGGAAAATAACCAAGATCGACATTTATTAGAAAATATTTGATCAATATCGACAATTAATCATCGTGGCATGGGGAAAGCAATTTGCACTCTACCGCCATTGTTATAACATTAGAAGCATATGAGTTTACCGCTAATCTGGACAGAGGACGTCATGCTTGTTAGCCCTACAGAGTTAGGAAAATACTCCGGATGAAGGATTCCAACGCGACAGTGACACAGCTGGCATTGCTTCAGCAAAAACTTCACTCGGCAAAATTGGCCCTCGATGAAGTAAACGAAGACAGGAATGCTAAGTTACAAACACTACTCCAATTTATTGGCCATTTAAGTCTTGCCTGCAAAGGGCAGAATTTAGAACTGGATAATAAACTTGCCAAACTTCGCCACAATTTAAATACCTTTGAGCGAGTCGATGAAGCATTACCGGAGTTGGTTGATGTTGAACGCCTGTTAAAGGGTCAGTACAACCACGTGATGGTGCAACTGGAAGAGAGCCGCACTGGGCTTGCTCAAGTCATTCGCCAAATCCAACGGGTTAACTCGGCGCCAGAAAAACTCAAAAAAGAAGTTAACTACTTCAAGCAAGATCTTTCAAAACCGTTCCACACTGTGTGGGAATATATTCCTAAAGTTAAACAAATCATTGGCTTCTACGATACCATCCTGCAGCAGCAGTTCAACGAGACTGAAAAGCTCGATGTCTTGCCTAAGCACAGGCAACTCGCCCACGAACTGGCGCAGATGATTTCGGAAATCGAGTTTCGTAAAGATCAACGTGACCAAGTGCTGGTGATTAAAGAGCTGCTGGCATCGGAAGTCGAAATCGATACCTTGCTCGAAGCCTATCAAACCATTTTATCTCTGCTGCTCGATAACATCGCCCGCGAAAAATCGGCCTCACAAGAGTTTTTGTACGCCCTAAACGATGCTTTAGCCGCGGTACGTGAAGTCGTGAGTGAATCCTACAATCACAACCAGCGCAGTTTTCAGCTTAAAACCCAGCTCAACCGTGAAATCAATTCGCGCGTCGATAATGTGGGTGAAGCCATTATCGATACCGACGATATTGTCGATCTTAAAGCCCAGTTGACCGAGCAGCTTAGCTCGATTCGCTCCGCCCTCGCCCGCAAAGAAGCCTTAGAGCAACGTGAACAAGCTTTGCTGCGCAAGTCGATGGAAACAATGCGCAAAGAGCTTAACGAGTTGAGCAACGAGGCGAACACCTATAAAGAGCGACTCTTCGAGCAACAAAAACTCAATCTATTGGACAGCTTAACCCAGCTCCCTAACCGTGCAGCCCTCGAAGAGCGCATGGAACTTGAGTACCGCAATTATCAGCGCCATAAAAGCCCGCTGTGGATTGCGGTGGCCGATATCGACCACTTTAAGAGTATCAATGACAGCTTTGGCCACAGCACGGGCGATAAAACCCTGCAGGTCATCGCCATGGCATTAAAGAACTCTCTACGGGATACCGAGTTTGTCGCCCGCTACGGCGGCGAAGAGTTTGTGCTCATCCTGCCAGATATTGGCGGAGGCGACATTGCTCAACTTTTAAACAGAGTCCGTGAAAAAGTAAAAAATATTCCATTTAAATTTAAAAATCAGCGAATTACAGTTACAGTATCTATAGGGGCTGCGCAGGTTATGGGGAACGAGCTCATACATGAAACCTTCGAGCGCGCCGATGCAGCACTCTACAAAGCAAAACATGAAAGCAGAGACAGGGTTGTGATTGACGTATAACAAAGTCCGCCTATACGTCGCTAGTTATCACTCCTGTCGAGACGAAGGAGTGATAAATGATAGTAAAAGTCAGCCCAAAGGGCAGCATGGATCAGCTTTCACAACTTGAAGTTGATCGCCTCAAAAAAAGCGCCAAGAGCGCCCTATATCAACTGTATCGTAACTGCTCACTCGCCGTACTCGCCGCAGGCCTCAAGACCGACAACTCTAAAGCGCTATTCGAGCAATATCAGAACTTCGATATCAATGTGCTTCAACGTGAACGTGGGGTTAAACTAGAGCTTATCAATCCCCCCGAGCAAGCCTTCGTCGACGGCCAAATTATCACAGGGATCCAAGAACACTTGTTTTCGGTGCTCAGGGACATCCTCTATATCAGCGATAAATACGACACCCTAAAGCATATCAACCTCACTAACGCGAGCCACATTACTAACGTGGTGTTCGATATTTTGCGTAATGCCCGCGCCATTGCACCGATGAAAGACCCCAATGTGGTCGTCTGTTGGGGTGGTCACAGCATTAACGCTGTCGAATACCAATACACCCGTGAAGTGGGCTATCAACTTGGTCTAAGGGAATTAGATATTTGCACCGGCTGCGGCCCTGGCGCGATGGAAGGTCCGATGAAGGGCGCCGCCATTGGTCATGCAAAACAACGGATTAAAAACGCCCGTTATATTGGTCTCACAGAGCCCAGTATTATTGCCGCCGAGCCGCCCAATCAGATTGTTAACGAGCTGGTGATCTTACCCGATATCGAAAAACGCCTCGAAGCCTTCGTGCGCTTAGGCCACGGCATTATCATCTTCCCCGGCGGTGCGGGTACCGCCGAAGAGCTACTGTATATTTTGGGCATTTTGCTCAATAAAGAAAATCAGGATACCCCCTTCCCACTGGTGCTCACTGGCCCCAGTGAGAGCGCGGATTATTTTATTAAAATTGATGAGTTTATCGCCGCCACCTTGGGGCCTCAGGCGCAGCAAAAATATCAAATCATCATAGACAATCCCGCCGAAGTCGCGCGGGTGATGAAGCAAGGCATGGAGCAAGTGAAAACCCATCGCCGCGCCACCGGCGATGCCTATCAATATCAATGGGGACTGAAGATAGAACCCGAGTTCCAATTGCCCTTTATCCCTAGCCATGAGGTGATGGCCAACTTGAATTTACATTATCAAGCCAATAAAGCCGAGCTGGCCGCCAATTTGCGTAAAGCATTTTCGGGTATCGTGGCAGGTAATGTAAAATCAGACACCATCAAGCAGATTGAACAACTAGGCCCCTTCCACATTAAAGGGGATCCACATTTAATGGAGCTGATGGACAATTTGCTGGGCGCCTTTGTCGCCCAACATAGGATGAAACTGCCGGGAAGCGCGTATGTTCCCTGCTATCAAATAGTGAAGTAAAACAATAACCGCCAATGAATAAGTTTTTAATTATCGATGGTCTCAACTTAGTTCGCCGCATTTATGCGGCGATCCCTGATGAGAACGATATGGACAGTTTAACGGAGCGTGTGAGTGTCGCCTGCACTAAACTGCTGCGCATTCACCACCCGACCCATGTCGCCATCGTCTGGGATGGTGATGAGATCTCCTGGCGTAAACAGCTTTACCCCGATTATAAAAAGGGCCGTAAACCTATGCCCGAGCCTCTGGCTGCGGGCTTACCGGCACTGCAGGAACACCTAAAAAGCTTACCAATCCAATCGATTTATGCCGCAGCCGAGGCCGATGATGTTATCGCCACCCTTGCGATGAAAACCGCTAAAGCCCAAGGTGAAGCCGTTATAGTGTCAACCGATAAAGGCTTTAGCCAACTCAATCACCCGCGTATCAGTCAATGGGATCATTTTAATCAGCAGTACCTCAACATCGCTGAGCTTGAGCAAAAATTGGGCGTCGATCGCAGCCAATTTCTTGATTTAATGGCACTGGCGGGTGATAGCGGCAATAAAATCCCCGGCATCGCAGGCATAGGCCCCAAATCGGCGGCAGAATTACTGCGAACCTTCAGAACCCTAGCGGCGCTGTTTTCTTCTCTGCCCAATCTTGGCGCAAAACAAGCCAAGAAACTCGCCGAAGGCCGAGACATGGCTCGCCTCAGTTATAAATTAGCCCAGTTACAAATCGATTTACCCTTAAACATCAACCTCAAGGATTTTAGGGTCAACGGCCACGCCAATACGCCGCAGGTCGATTAGCACCTATTGTTAACACTAAGTTGCAATAAAGCCGTTTACCTTAGGTCATCAAAGGCGTATTTTATTGACTTGCCAGATAGTACATTGGATATGCAAAGGAATTAGATTCAATGAAATCAAAAACTTCGGTCATTATTGGTAGTATATTTGCCGCGTATGTCGCCTTCGTCGCGGTTGTGGTGCTGGTATATGAGCCCACCCCTGATGAAATGGATTGGGAAGACAGGCAAGTCTATAACAGCCAAAAATTAAATGAGTTAACACTCGGACAGGATATTTCTACCGTTAAGACTTTATTTGGCAAAGCCGACTTTTCAGAGGCGAAATCCATTAAGGATGGCCAGCTACAAGTGCTCTTTTATCGTACTCACCATGAAAAATCCGATGGCGTGACCACCAAAGAAGAATGCACCCCGCTGATGTTTAAAGACGATAAACTTGTGGCCTGGGGTGATGATACTTATAAGCAGTATCTCGAAGCCGGCACAGATATCGTCAGCCGCACCGCCCAAGAGGCAGAAAACGCTAGCAAAAATTAACTTTGCCTAGGCACTTCTCATCACTCACCAATATTCGATATAAAAAACCACCTCTGCAGGGAAGGTGGTTTTTTAGTCACTTATGGTTGCTTTGAGTGAAATTATGGAGTGACAAAATCAAACTTTAAATGGCAACCTTGGCAGTAATTTTCAGACTTTTGGTGCACATGGTGACATTTAGCACAGTCAGTTTCGGTACTGAAGTGGCGATTGTTATGTGGATTTGTTGGTTTAAAATTCTCCGTTTTAACCGCCAATTTCGCAGTGTTGTGGCATTGCACACACTTCAACATAGGCACAGCTTCGCGAGTTTCCCCTTGGTGGCAGCTAGTACATTTTAAGCCTTTGGCCATGTGGGTTTGATCAAGTAGTTGATCGGCGGCAAAAGTACTGCCTACAAACAGGCTTAATGCCAGTGAGAGAATAATAGTTAAGTTCTTCATGGTTTGATTCCGTTATTCATTTTGAAAGATGCCGATAAAGGCACCACAATTGATGACGTTATGGCCTAAAGCTTGGCGACATACTTACCAGTTAAATAACCAAAGGTGTAACAGCGACCAAGGGACAGACCAAATACCGTTAATGGATAGTCAACACCACCGTAAAAACCGCCCCCCATGTTACCGACAATGAACAAGCCACCGATTGGCTTACCATCGGCATCGAGTGCTTGATGGTTTTCGTTAACTAATACACCAGAGGTGATCGCGGATAAACGCATGCGGCGGTGAATACCATAGAATGGGGCCTTTAACACCGGAGCCATTTTGCTTGGCGCTTTACCAAAGTCCTCATCACGACCTGATTTGCATAGCTCGTTGTAACGGTTAACATTTTTCACAAAGGTTTTAGGGTCGCAACCTAATTTCACAGCGAGTTCTTCTAGAGTGTTAGCCACAAAGGTATTGATTTGTGATGGGAATACGCCTTTCTTCTCTGAAGGATCTTCCGGCATATAGTTCTTCAATTCTTCAGGTGTGTAGGCTTTACCAGGCCAGTTTTTAGCTTGTTCCATATAGTCAGAATCGAAGATCTGGGAGTAACAACCTTGGTCAGCTTCGCTGCGTAGGTAGTTATTCATCAGTGACATTTCAACGGCTTCGTTGACGAAACGCTCCCCTTTACGGTTTACCACGAGGAATGGCATGTCACACATAGCCGCGGGACCCGCATCAAAGTCGTGGAGCATTTTAGTGTGCCCAGCAGGCTCAATGACGCCACCGGCCCAATACGCCATGACAAAACCGTCACCCGTACGCTCCATTTGCTTACGCTCGAAGTTTTTCAGATCGGGGATAAAGAAGTCACACATGGCTTTGTTATTTTGGTAATCACCCGCGGCCAAAATCACCCCTTTTTTGGCCATAAACTTATGATATTTACCATCACGATTTTGGGCTATGACCCCAATGACCTTACCGGTAGCATCTTGGATCAGTTGATTAGCGGGTGTGTTAAAGAAGAATTTAACCCCTGCTTTTTCGGCAGTTTTTGCCAGAGCACGCATACCATCACCAGCGGTATAGGGTTTAGGGCCAAAATAGGACGTCACAAATTCCAATGGATATTCGGTAATGCCTTTAATACCGTGTTGTGGCTTAGTGCCTTGGTCAACAACGGATGCACCGCCTTGTTTGGCTCGGTCAATAACCCAAGATACCGCCTCGCCTGAGTTATAGGCCCAACTTCTGAGTAGTGCTGGATGACTGCGATGAGCGTTGTCGGCCATTAGGCGGTTTATCAAGGCTTCAATTCCCGCCTTATCGCTTTTCTTCAAATCTAGACCAGAGCCAGTGTTACCTTGAGCCACGGGAATTGCCTGTTTTTGCAATACCGCGACTTTAGCACCATTTTCCGCCGCCGAAAGCGCAGCAGGAACACCCGATGCCCCCGCGCCAACCACAACGACATCGAAGGTTTGGGTCGATGCAATTTCACTGTCGGGAATGGCTCTTGGCTTTGGCATAAATTCCAACGTCGCATGGCCAATTTGGGCGTATTCCTGCGCTTGTGTAGAAACAGGAGATGCACTAGCAGAACCCGTTAATCCAGCAAAGGCTAAGCCCCCAGTCCCGATCGCCGCTCGGGTTAAAAAGCTTCGGCGTGATAGACCATTCTGCAAAACATGTGCGGTATATTGGTCAATTTCTCTCGATTCTTTACTCATTTTCATTACTCCGTTGACTATATCGTTTGGTGCTCTGCACCATCTACAACGACATAAGATTTGCTCTAACGTCAAAGCTGACGAACGGCTTGTTAGCCAAGTGATAAAGATTTAAAAAAGGGTGTATTCAAATGACGTTAATACACCCAACAAGTAGGCGCAGGGGAGCGCGCGAATTAATGACCTATAGCGAACTTGTAAGTTAGATATAAGCGGAGATCGTTGAGGTCTTCTTTCTGATCGAAATCGACGATGGCATAACGAGCTCTTACACCCAGTCCCTCCAAGGCACCAGCAAATTTGTAGGTCACAGAAAAGTTGGTTTCGGTAAAGTCATTGAGACTTTCCGGTGAGTCATAATCCCCAAAGAAGGCATAGGCGCTAAGGCCTTTAGCTCCGACTTGACCGAAGTCATACTCCAGTTTCAGGGCGTTCACTTCTTCATCGGCGAGTGCGGATTGGTATACTTGTTGAATCACAACCTTGTCATCGCCCCATGGCGTCAGAACAGTGTCATCACCAGTTTTGGCGTACATGTAAGTGACATCCACGCCAGCAAACTTAGCCCCTAAGTGGAAACCATATTGGTAAGTATCCAGATCACCGGCAGATTTATTACCTGTGGCCTGTTGATTGAGGTAGGAAGGAATGAAGTACAGATTAGTGCTACCCAACTGGGTCGACAGATTTACCTTGGCATAGGTCTGTTGGAACACATCTTCCATATAGTATTGCCAGAGGTTGATTTGAGTTTTGACTGTATCAAAGGGCAGCTGATATTTAGCACCAACGGCATACATAGGATTATCTTCGACATCCACCACATTGCCAGTATTGCGTTTTACTTCAGCTTTTACCGCTTCACTCACAGAGATAAAGCGTTCATCGGTCCATCCCATAGAATCGGTGATATAGAGTGCTGATAGTGTCAGATTTTCAATGCTGTGGTTTTCGGCTGAAAAGCCACGGAAGGTGCGAGGTATGGCGCGAATATCATGGGGGTTCATCATTGGCGTGCGTAACTCTTGAGCACCTAAACGAAATTGAGTATTCCACCAATCGCCTTGAACATAATATTCCTGCATCCGGTTGACACTCTGGTGATCACCATTCGCATCTCGACCAACTAAGTTATAAACCGCGTCGGAATCGTTAACCCAAATCGGGTTGGCAGAGGCAAAGCTAGTGCCAATACTCAGGCCATTCACTTTTGCAGTCTTGTAATAGAACAGACCGCCGAGTGACGTCGTGTGCTGGGTGGTGGTGCCTTCATCGAAATCTTTGGTGAAATCTAAAAGACGTAATTCACCTTTTACTGTGCCTTCACTGAACATCTTGTCGATACTGGTGTCGGCGATTGCGGGTACCGCTAATGCAGACAACACTACCAAGGATAAATAAGACTTTTTCATCATCATCTCTTCCTATTATTAGTAGCCTAAAGCGATTTTTAGGCTTTTAAAAAGCCGCAAGAGCTTTTGGTCAAATGTATGACGTATGAACAATGTCATCAATGGCATGTTTCGAGATATGAGAATTAAGTTACGAAATTCGTAGAGATGTAACTTGGATCAACAAAAGTGAATGTTTTTTAATCTCTAATATAGCTGTTGGTTGATTGCAAAATGGACGAAAGGAGATGCTAGCCTTAACTCAATAATTCAACTTTAAATTCAGAACCTTACACAATTCAGACTGACCAAATAACGCCTTAAATCGAGGACTAAACTGAGTAAACAAATGTCAGGCTTAACCTAATGAAAATTCAAACATCAGCTTGATTTATGTTAAGATTTCCACTTAGTTTTGATTCGAGATGACATTTTGAATACCTTTAAACCCGTTAAGCAGTTAAGAGCATCGACAGAAGTTGGACAGCAACTCAAAGAGGCCATTATTGACGGCAGGTACAAAGCTGGGGATAAACTTCCTTCGGAGCGAGAGTTAATCGAGCTGTTTATGGTCAGCCGTACTGTGGTCAGAGAGGCCGTAAAAATCCTCGAAGCAAGTGGTCTAGTTGAGATTCGTCAGGGTGCCATGGGAGGCGCCTTTGTAAAGCAGGTCGACTACGAGCGTTTAAGCGATGCCTGTCGGGATCTACTCACTATGGGTAAAATGTCGTTGCCTGAAATTGTCCAGGTCAGGATGTTGCTCGAACCACAGGTTGCCCGTTTAGCCGCGAAAAACTGCACGGCCGAACAAGCGGCAAGATTGCATGATGCTAATCAGCATGAAAACGATACCTTAGAATATCCCGACACAGTGTATTTACGTTCCCAAGTGCATTTTGTGTTGGCCGAAATTTGCGGCAATCGTTGCTTAGAAGCCATTAGTAAATCGCTGCTGTTGTTATTACGTCGAAATACCTTAACCTTGAAACCGCCGACTGACGAAATCCATCCCTCTGGTTCACATGATAAATTGGTCCAGGCTGTCGTTAATGGGGATGAAGACCGAGCCGAGGCAGAGATGCGTGCCCACTTGGAAGATTTTTGTAACAGAGTGGCCGAGGTTGAGCGTAAATACAGATAATACTAGCCTTTGGTACGACCGCGCTTTCTACAAATCCCGAATTAGTTCGGGATTTTTGCTTTACGAGAGTGGCATCAATACATATATCGAGGTCAGTACGAAATCTTTATAGTACGCATAAATCTGTGGGTACTTGTTATGCGTCGGCGCAGCCCCAAAGATTTCTTGCTTAAACTGGTGGATATAAGAGTAATAAACTCAAAGTGTTACAAATTCATCCCCCTCACTTCCGCAACTCTTTATCAGGAATAGAACAGCAGAAAGGATTTCCTCCCTCGGCATAAAAACGCCACCTTTCGGTGGCGTTTTTATGGATAAACCTAAAACAGAAGATTACTCATCATCGGCTTTATATTCGACATAGGCTTCTCCTTGGCTTAGCCAGGCTGGCGCGGGTTTACCTTTAAGATAATGGTCGAAGTATTCCATCATCCGAATGCTGTAATCGAGCTTATTAGGGTATTTCTTCAGATGATGGGGTTCATCTTCATATTGTAAAAACACCACATCTTTACCCGCACGGCGCATCGCCAAGTACATTTCAACACCTTGCTCCCAAGGCACCGCATCGTCTTTATCGCCAAACATGATCATCAACGGCGTTTGAATGCGATCGGCATAGAAGACCGGCGAGTTCTCAATATACTTTTGCGGCGCAGCGAAGAGGCTTTCACCTATACGGCTTTGGCCGGTTTCGTATTGGAATTGGCGCGCAAGCCCTGTGCCATGGCGAATACCGCTGTAAGCGCTGGTCATGTTGGCCACTGGCGCACCCGCCACCGCAGCTTTAAACATCTTGGTTTGAGTGATAGCAAATGCCGTTTGATAACCGCTCCAAGAATGTCCTTGTAAACCAATGGCGTTAGCATCGGCAACGCCCATGTCGATAAGCTTTTGCACGCCAGAGGTCAGTGCTTGAACCGAACTGGCACCGGGATAACCGATATCGAAACGAATATCCGGCAAGAATACCGCATAACCGTTATTCACATACCAAGCGAAGTTTGGTCTATGGTTGACCTTCATTTGCGGGAAGGCATGCAGTCTGTCGGTCATAAAGCGATAGTAGTACACCAATACAGGATAACGTTCGCCCGCTTGATAGTTTGTCGGCTTAATCAGCACGCCATCGAGCGGCTTGCCATCACCATTGGTCCAATGCACTAATTCGGCTTGGCTCCAATTAAAGGCTTGACGCTGCTTATCTAAATCGGTTTGCTTCACGGCTTTTTGTGGAGCCTGATAGCTTGCGGTATACAAGTCAGGGAACAGATCGAAGCGCTCCTTAGAGAACACCAGCGTATCCGCATCTTTACTGCGCCCAAGCACAGTTAACTTATACTCGCCTTCCATCAAGGTCTTAACGCCCGCTTCGCCTAAGGTCGCTTGATAAAAACCATCGGCCTTAGTCTTGTCGCTGTAACCATGCAGCAGCACAGTGGCATTGTAGGCCAATGTGGTTGGCTCATCGGGATTATCGACTAAACCTTCAACACGATATTGGATTTTTTGAGCGCGGCCCTGCCCTGCAGTTAAGGCAAATCCGCTTTTCGATGCGGTATTAAACTGCCACACATCGTATTTGTCGTAGACGAGGAAACCAGCATCGTCCTTCAGCCAAGGGCCAAAACCATAACCCGGCGCATTGGAGGGATAATCATGGTCTTCATCGGCAAAACTCACCTTTAAAGACTTGGTCAGATTAGTACGGCGCCCTTCGGCAATGTCGTATAAGTACACATTACCTTGCTGATAATAAGCCACATATTTACCGTCACCCGATAAACTCGGCTCAGCATCGCTGGGTTGTTGGGTTAACAGCGGTAACTTGCGCCCGGTGTTGATATCCACCAAGTAATAATCTTGATAAAAACCCGCCCAAGTGATCATTTTGCGATAGGGTAAGTCAGAGCTTGCCAGCATATAACGCTTATGCTGCGACAGAGTCACATCCGGCACCGTTTTATCGCCAAGCTGCACCACATTGTTTGAACCTAAATGCAGCACGGCTAAGTAAGTGTGCTTTTGCTCTTTATCATATTGTTTGATTTCATGGGGTTTAATCCGTGGATCGTCCCCATGCCAAACCTTAAGCCCACGTAAGCCTGTGACAATCTCTTTGTCGTAAAGATCTTTTTCTTCAGCAATTTTCTTCAGGCTAAGCTGCTGGCTCACCTCGGGCACGCGGCCAAAGAAGAGTCGCTCACTGTCTAGCGAGAAGTTTAAACTGGCGTAACGGTTTAACGTCCACTCTTTGGTGTTTGGTACAGGGCGAATTTTGCCCGAAGCGATATCGACTAGGCTTAGCTGATAGCTGCGGCCATAGGGTAATTCACTCGCATCCCCTTGAGTAAAGGCCAGCCAGCGACCATTTTTCGACAGTGAAACCGCACCAATTTGTTGAGTTTGAGATTCAAATGCCGTTGATTTTTTGTAGTCTTTCAAATCAATCAGTTGCAGTTGATGTTGTTTCGCCTCGATATCATTGACCGCAACGGCCAAGCGGCGACTGTCTTTATCAAACTGATAGGCGGTCACATGCTCCAGATCCACCCGCTGCGATGGTGAAGACAAATTCACTAAACTCAAACGACGGCCTTGGTCGAACTTATCGACCTTCACCTTCTCGGCTTTGGGCTTATCATCAGTGCCTTCGGGCTTCTCTTTGGCGTCTTTCTTGACCTCCTCGTCGGCTTCAAACCAAATGGCTAAATGCGCGCCATCGTCGCTAAAGACAAATTCTTTTACCCGTTCAAATTTGGTTTGCGTACCCGTTTCAGTGTCGAGCAGCACCATATCGGCCTTAAGCTTTTTCTTCGCTTTAGCATCGCTGGTTTCAACGGTGAGTAAACTGGGTTTAACCGCCATCGCTACATAACGGCCTGTGTGACTCACGATAGGATCCGAGCCACCTTCAATTTGGAATGCGTTACCTGTTTGTAGATTCTTAATCAAACCATGGCTATCGCCACGATCCGGTGCCACCTCCACCGCGAGCACTTGACCATTGTCAGCGATAACGGGTTTTTCGAGGGACTCAAAATGCATAATGTCGGTCAGGGTAAGCGGTTTAGTGCTGGTTTCTGCATGGGCATTGGGCAGTATTCCGAGGGATAAAAGCACTAGCGATGTGATAGGTAATAACTTCAATGTCTTCCTCTTTTATGTAGTTGTTAGACTAAAGTAGACTTTTTTAACTATTGGTCCTCCATCATCGTTATAACCCAGTATTTTTACAAGTTATACCCGATAAAAAATCGTGATATTGCTCACTATTTCCTGTGAAGTTTGACCAAAGACGGTTAAAATAATGGGGAGAAAAAACACCAAATTCATAGTCATGTTACCCGGCTAATCCCGGGTCGGACAATTGCAGTAACGACGAACCGTGGAAGGACTTCTCCATGTCAAAAAGAACGATAACCGTAATTCCAGGTGATGGAATTGGCCCAAGTATTATTGATTCAGCCTTAAAAATTCTTGATAAAGCAGGTTGTGATTTTGAATATGAATTTGCCGATGCCGGCTTAACTGCTCTCGAGAAGCAGGGCGAACTACTTCCGCAGCGTACTTTAGAACTGATCGAAAAAAACCGTATCACCCTGAAAGGCCCGCTGACAACACCTGTAGGCGAAGGCTTCACCTCTATCAACGTGACATTACGTAAGAAATTCGGCCTGTACGCTAACGTGCGTCCAGTGTTGTCTTTCAAAGGCACTCAAGCCCGTTATGAAAACATTGATATCATCACAGTGCGTGAAAACACCGAAGGCATGTACTCAGGCCACGGTCAAAAAGTTTCTGAAGACGGCACCACTGCTGAAGCGACCAGTATCGTCACTCGCCAAGGCGCTGAGCAGATCGCGACATTCGCCTACGAACTGGCCCGCAAAGAAAACCGTAAGAAAGTCACTATCGTGCACAAAGCAAACATCATGAAGTCAACTTCAGGTCTGTTCCTGAAAGTGGCCCGTGAAGTGAGCCAGCGCTACCCAGACATCAAAACCGAAGAAATGATTGTCGATGCGACTTGCATGAAGTTAGTGATGAACCCAGAAAACTTCGACGTCATCGTGACCACCAACCTGTTTGGTGACATTCTCTCGGATCTGTGTGCTGGTTTAGTCGGTGGTTTAGGTATGGCACCTGGCGCCAATATTGGCCGTGATGCAGCGATTTTCGAAGCGGTTCACGGCAGCGCGCCCGATATCGCAGGTAAAAACCTCGCGAACCCAACGTCAGTGATCTTAGCCTCTATCCAAATGCTGGAATACTTAGGCATGGCCGATAAAGCCGACATGATCCGTAAAGCCGTATCGGCAGTGATTGAAGAAGGCGACCGTACGACTCGCGATTTAGGCGGCACCCACGGCACGACAGACTTCACTCAAGCGGTACTTGACCGTCTGTCATAATCGCTTTGCGCGAAACAAAAAAACGCACCCTAGGGTGCGTTTTTTTATGGCCGCAATCTTGCAGAACTGCCAAATAAAAAGCCCCAGACATGACTTGGGGCTTCACTCACTAACAGAACGCTAAAAACCGCTGATTAGTTCCAAGCCTGGCTCGGTCTAATCCACAGGTGCACAGTCACTTCATCACGGTCATGGTATAAATGCTTACACTGTAACTGGAATTCGTTGATGCCGTTTTCCTTGAGGATTTCCTGCATGGTATTCAAAATTGCCATCACTTCTTTATAACGGCTCTTCATCGGCAGTTTGAGGTTGAAAATCGCTTCTTTAAACCAGCCATTGATGGCCCAAGCTTCAATCAGCTCAGCCACGCGCGCGGGTTTTTCAACCATGTCACACACTAACCAATAAATGTTTTTACGCTGTGGCTCGAAGCGGAAACCATCCTCGCGGAAATGTTTCACTTGTCCGGTTTCCATCAGCTTTTCGTTCATCGGGCCATTATCGACCGCGGAGACCATCATGCCACGACGCACTAACTGATATGTCCAGCCGCCTGGGCAAGCGCCTAAGTCCACTGCGTTCATGCCGCTGCGAACCCGCACTTCTTGCTCTTCTTTAGGCACAAACTGCGCGAAGGCTTCATCGAGTTTCAAGCTTGAGCGGCTCGGCGCATCGGCAGCCATTTTCAGGCGCGGGATCCCCATAAAATAGGGTGAGCTATTGTTACTGAAGGAATAACCTACGTAGGCGCGACCTGGGCCGATAAAACACACGTGGATAATCGGACGCTTAGGATTTTCCTGTGCCAGCAAACTGCCGGATTTTTTCAAATGCTGGCGCAAAGGCACGGTAAACTTACGGCAAAATGCCGACAGTTCTTTCGCTTCATTGGTGTCAGGGGTTTCAACCCTCAGCTCACCCGCTTTACTCACCTCACTGAGCGCCGCCACAATCGGGCTGACACGATCAGACTCGGGTAAATCCGCCAACAGCTCGCTTGCGGCAAACATCTGACGGGCAAAAATCAGTGAATCTAACGGCAGTTGCTTCACTAAGGTATCGCCGCCGTCTTCTTCAAAACATTGATATACCACGTAGGCATCGTTGTTGTTGGCCTTAACAAAGCCACCCACATTGAGCTCGGCGGCTCGCTGTTGGATTTCTGCTGCGCATTCTTTCTCATAGCCTGCACGGCAAAATAAAAATAGGTTTTTCATGGAGATCCTTAAGAAATCCAAGCCATAAACATGGCCGACTATCGATTTGGGCGCCAGTATAGCAATTTCAATGCACAAAAGCCCGATTTGCTATCGGGCTTTTGTGTTATTGGCAGCATGAACACATGGCGCAGTGGCTGCGCCACACAAGTATTATGACTCGTTGCCATCCACCACTTTATGGCGCCATACGGCTGCAGCCAGCAATAACCAACCTAAGAGGAAACAGCCACCACCCATTGGGGTAATAGGGCCTAACCATTTGCTACCGACCAGTGCTAAACCGTAGAGCGAGCCAGAAAACAGCACTATGCCTGCCATAAACAGGTACGCCGCCCAATCTAGCAAGCGTGAGGTTAACCACTGCCCGGCAAAGGCCACGACAATCAGCGCAAAGGTATGGTAGAAGTGATATTGCACGCCTAGATTAAACACATCAATTAGCTCAGGCGGCGCGACAGCCTTGAGTCCATGGGCACCAAAAGCGCCTAGTGCGACCGCAAAAAATCCGCTTACCGCGGCGAGTAACAACAATCCTTTACGCATTTTTACCTCCAAAAACCAATAGGCTTTACGACGGATGACGCTCAAGCCGTTAATCCAGACTCTGAGCGCTTTACGCCATATCAAGAAAAAACATTAGCCAATAAATTTTGCTGATAAATCAACAGCCAATGCAAGGTTAGCCGCTTCGGTCATGCCTGACGACTTTCTTGGGACAAAACTATGATCCCCATCGGCTAAGTATTCAATTTGGATATCGCGCTTAAGCGGCCAAGTGGGGATCTGCACCTGAGTGCCAAACTTATCCCGCTCACCCTGTAGCACTAATACGGGCACTTGGCAGTCGTTTAGGGGTTCTAACCTAGGTTCACCGCCCTTAAGCGGAATAAAGGGATAACCTAAACAAATAACGCTGTCGATACGGCTCGCTAGCACACTATCGCAGGCCAGTAATGCCGCCATGCGTCCGCCCATAGATTTTCCCATCAAGACCACACGCTTAACCTTAGGCTGAGCGTGCGCCACATCGAGCATCTCGCTAAAACAGGCAAGCAACTTTGGCGCTCTGTCAGGGGGGCGCTTTTTACCATCCACGGCATTGGCCTGCATATAGGGAAAGTTAAAACGCATCACTTGAAAACCCTTGGCGACAAGACCTGCGGCCATTTGGCACATAAAGTCGGAATCTCGATTCGCTCCCGCGCCGTGGGCAAATAAAATCAAGGTTTCTGATGGCTCTCCTTCTAACACATAGGCATTTGAAGCAACATCCTCGTTGACCGAGGGATTATCCGGGCAACAACTCACTGCGTGACTCCTCGGCAAACATATCTAACATCCACTCACGAAACGCGACCACTTTACCGAGCTCGGCATGATTCTGTTGACAGACGAGGTAATAAGCATCTTTGCTCACTAACACTTCTTGGAATGGGCACACCAGTCGCCCCGCCTTAATATCGGGACGAGCCAACACGCTATAACCTAAGGCCACACCTTGGCCGTGGGCCGCAGCCTGCAAAACGAGGGAAGAGTGACTGAAAATCGGCCCTTGGTTAACGTTGATATCACTTATCCCACATTGTCTAAACCAAGCCTGCCAATCGTGGCGGCTCATATCGTGCAGCAGGGTGTGGTATTTTAAGTCTTCCGGCTTTGACAATGGCTTAGGGCCATTTAACAGCATGGGCGAACATACAGGGATCAGCACTTCATTGCGGAGTTTATCGGCCCGCAGTCCCGGCCAATTGCCTAAACCATAATAAATGGCAACGTCGACATCGTCGGTTAAGGAGCTGGCCTCTGTGTCTACCGCTTTAATTCGTACGTCAATGTCGGGATTTTTTTCACTAAACTTCGACAGGCGCGGCACAAGCCACTGAATCGCAAAGCTTGGCGACATGCTCACGGTCAACGAACCAATGGCGCTACGTGCGAGCAGTCTGTCGGTCGCATCCGCCAGTTGGGTGAAGATATCTTTAATATCGAGAAAATAGCTCTGACCTTCTTCGGTCAGCAGCAGCGAACGATTCTTTCGGCGAAATAATTTTAATCCGAGAAAATCTTCCAGCGCCTTAATTTGGTGACTCACCGCAGCCTGAGTCACAAACAATTCTTCAGCCGCTCGAGTAAAGCTCAAATGCCGTGCGGCGGCCTCAAATGCTTTAACCGCATTCAGTGGTGGTAAGCGTCTTGACATAGTGATCTCTATCTCAATTTTTAATTAGTTTTTCTAATCCTTATTGTTACATTTAATCGTTTGTAAAGGCCAGCGTTTTTGATTAAATTTTGCGCCAACGAAACACATGAGTTGGACAATCTCGAACGGGTGATGGGAATGTCTGACAGCAATACTTTGTCAGCCCGGAGGCGACTATGTTCAATTTAAAATCTGCTTTTGCGTTAGTGTTAGTGTTAGTCAGCGCACTCAGTGCCAATGTCAGCGCAAATGTTATCGATGCAGAAATTATCATCGACACCAGTGATTTACAGGCAAGCATCAATGCCGAACTGACTGCGACGATGGAAAAAATGCATGAAGAAGCGCTGCAGGATCCTACCTTATTGCTTGCCGATGAAGTGTTACCGGCCCAGCAAGTGGTCAAGACCGAATAAATTGCACTGTTTATCCGTAAAATAAAAGCCGCATTCCAATGCGGCTTTTTTGTATTCGTTTACCTGCGAATTGGCGCATTAAGACCCAAATTCATGCGCATTAAGGCCAAAATTGACGTTTGGCCTTCGCACGTGCATTACTGGCAATCGCTTAAGGGCGGTAAACCTTAACATTGTGATAACCTTGCTCAATCAGGTATAGCGCCTGTAATTTACTCATCACACCACGCTCACAGTACAACAGGTAAGTCTTCTGCTTATCGAGATCGGCAAACTGAGTCGCTAATTTGAAGAAAGGAATACGCTTGATTTCCACGCCTTCAATCTCCAGCGGCTTGTTCTCTTCTTCCTCTGGGGCGCGAATATCAATCACCACTTCATTGGTGTCGATAGCAACAACGGTTTCAGTTTCAGTGATACGCGTATTCATTTGTTCTGCTATCTCCCTGATATCAATGGCCACGGCCTGCTCAACGATACGGTCAATCAAGTCCTCAGAGAATTTAGTCTCCTCGGCCTCAACCTTGGCCAGTACCGCCTTCACGGTCGGCTTTTGCGAAATCACGCCGCAATATTCAGGCATAGATTTAGCAAAATCTTCGGTGCCAATACGGCGACATTCGTTGATGATGTCCTGCTTGTCCATGGCGATCAGCGGGCGCAGGATCAGCATATCGGTGCAGCGGTCAATCACGTTTAAGTTGGTTAAGGTTTGGCTCGATACTTGACCTAAACTCTCACCTGTCACAATCGCCTGAATGCCCATACGCTCGGCAATGCGCGCCGCGGTGCGCATCATCATACGCTTGAGCACCACGCCCATTTGACCGTTGTCGATTTTCTCTAAAATCTCGGCCACCACAGGCTCGAACGGCACGGACACAAACTTCACCTTGTGGGATTCACCATAGGTTTTCCACAAATGATAAGCGACTTGTTTCACGCCAATTTCATGCTGCGCGCCGCCGAGGTTGAAGAAACAGTAATGGGTACGTGCGCCCTTCTTAATAAATTGGTAGCTCGACACGCCTGAGTCAAAACCGCCCGAAATCAAGGACAACACATCTTCCTGTGTCGCCATTGGGAAACCGCCTAAGCCTTCGATACGCTTGGTCACCATATACAGTTTATCGCCCTCGATTTCGAGGTTAACTGTCACTTCTGGGTTCTTTAAACGCACGCCAATCGCATCGGTAAACTGGTTTAAACCACCACCGACATAACGCTCGACTTCGATAGAGTTAAAATCGTGGGAGCCAGTACGTTTGACGCGCACACAGAAGGTTTTACCGGCAATTTGGTCGCGATATACGGGTAAGACTTGTTGGTAGATATCGTCAACAGAGGTAAAACTGTATTCATCCACTTGCACCACATGGGCGATCCCAGGAATACAGGCTAAACGCTCACCAAAGGCCTGAGCTAATTCAGGTTTATCATTTGGCACCTTTACCCAAATACGGTCCCATTGACGTTGCACTTTAGCATCTTCATCAACTTTTTTGAGCACGTTACGGATGTTGGTTTCAAGCATTTTGGTGAAGCGCATGCGCACGGGCTTGCTCTTCATCATGATTTCTGGGTACAGCTTTACAATAAACTTCATGGGATTTCCGCGGGCAATTTTGTAAACAGCAAAATTGGTTAAAAGAATAATCGCCGGATTATAACAAACTCACGGCGATTGGCGCACCTGTTTCCACACTCGGACTGCACGTGGCGTGCGCTTATGTACAGTTGAACTTATAGTCAAAAAATCACAAATAAAAAAGCCGTGAGCAAGTCACGGCGTTATTATCGAATCACAGGTTTGAATTAAAAGCTATTTACCTACTTGAATTTCTTCGGATTCTTTGGCTTTACCCTGTTCAATGGCAATCTCAACTCGACGATTTCGCGCACGGTTTTCTGGTGAGTCATTGGGCACGATTGGATTATTCGACGCCATACCGACCACTTTCATCCGCTTAGGATCGAAGCCCTTCACTTGCAGCAGCACATCGGCCACTGCCACAGCGCGTTTACTGGAGAGATCCCAGTTCGAGCTGTAGAGCTCATCACTTATCTGCATATCATCGGTGTAACCCGATACCGTGATGATCCCCGGCACATCTTTTAGCAATTCGCCGACCGAGCGCACCACGGGTTTAAATCGCGGCTGCAGGAAGCCAGATCCTGAGGCAAACGAGCCCTTCTCACGGATACGGATAATGATTTGCTGCCCAAGTGACTCAATTTCGATCGCCCCATCGGTGATCTCATTATTGAGTTCCTGTGCCATTTTCTTCACTTGTTGATTGATTTTATCCTGCGCCGCCGCGGCTTCGGCTTTTACCGCATCCGCCGTTTCTTGGGCCGTCGCCGAGGCTTCACCGCCCCGCTGCGAACCATTTTGCTGCTGCACACCACCCGCGCTATCGTCTTCGCCCGCTTGATAATCCAATACAGGCTCGGTCATTTCGTTGGTTTGTTGGTTAATGATTTCAATCGGCGTGGGATCGGGACGACCAGGACGAAACTCCAATGCAATCACAGACGTCCCCTTAGGAATGTCTTTGACTTCGACCTTGTTTTGCACCCCGAAGGCATACTTCATCGAGCCTGCGATCTGCTTAAACTTCATCACGTCCATTTCAGAGAATGACAGCAGCAGCACGAAGAAACACATCAAGAGGGACATCAAATCGGCAAATGTTGCCAACCAGAGCGGCGCTCCGGGCGGTGGACAGTTGCACTTAGCCATGGGCTACTCCCCGTCCGTTGTATCGATTTTCCGCTGTTTTTCAGCAAGATAATTCTTCAAGAAACCTTCAATCACCCGCGGGTTTTGGCCATCTTGAATGGCTAATACCGCATCCATAATCAGGTTGCGGTTAAGCATCTCTTCACCCATGCGTAGGGTGAGTTTATCGGCAATGGGAATACATACCATGTTGGCAACCACGGCGCCGTACAACGTCGTTAACAAGGCCACCGCCATCGATGGACCAATCGATTTAGGATCCGACATGTTGGATAACATGGCCACCAAGCCCACTAAGGTACCAATCATCCCCATCGCGGGACCAACGTCACCAAAGGCCCTAAAAATCGCAATGCCGTTGCGATGGCGCTCTTCTGTAAGGGCTATGTCTTTTTCAAGTGCGGCGCGCACCACTTCACCATCGTGACCATCGACCAACATATCGACGGCTTTTTGCATAAAACTGTTGGAAATTTGCGCTTCTTCGAGGGCAAGGAATCCGCCTTTACGGGCGGCGTCCGCCATAGTCACGGATTGCTCGATAAGATCTTCAGGCTTATCAATCTTAAACATAAAGGCTTTGACGGCGATTTTTACCGCCCCCAAAAACTGTTTGAGATTGAATTTCATCATTACAACGAAGAATGAACCACCGAACACGATAAACACTGAGGGGACGTCGATAAAGATTGCCAGGCCGCCGCTGGTCATCATAGCCCAAAGGATAAAACCAAAGCCCCCGACTAGTCCTATAACTGTAGCTAAATCCACAACGGCTCCTCAATATTCGGTATAAACGACATGATACTGACTCTATTCGCAAAATAATACAAAATGTCATCCGCATAGGGATTACACTTTGGTTTTAACCTGAGCCTTACTCTATGATGTCAAAGGATGATTATAAGCATAATGCTATTATTGTCATTTATCGGACAAGCACTAAGCAAGTTTAGCGACAATTTCTATTTTCTGAAAAAAATTCAGCAACAAAGCGTGCTATTGAGCAAATATCCGTCGACTGAATTTGACCCTTGAGTCGCCCTGATATACCTTGTGTCCGCTCTTTCAAAGGAATTATTAACGTGGCGAAGAAACCCGAAAATCTCAGTTTTGAAGAATCCCTTGGTGAACTCGAGCGCATCGTTGCCGAATTAGAACAGGGCGATGTCTCTCTGGATGATGCGTTAAAACAATTTGAACGTGGCATCAATCTGGTGCGTAACAGCCAAGCAAAACTTGAGCAAGCTCAGCAAAAAGTGGCCATTTTACTCAAGCAGGATGAAAATGCGCCCCTCTCTCCCTATGCCGTTGAGGGCGAATAAGCGTGTTAGTCAATGCAATAAAAGAATATCAACTACGGGTTGATGACCAATTAAAACAACGTTTCAGCACACTCGAAGACACTGCGCCACAATTAAAGGCCGCCATGACCCACGGCGCGCTGTTAGGCGGTAAGCGTATTCGTCCCTTCTTGGTTTACAGCGTGGGGCAAATGTTTGGCGTGTCGCTTGAAAAGCTCGACGCCTGCGCCGCCGCCATTGAGTGTATTCATGCTTATTCGTTAATTCATGACGATTTACCCGCCATGGACGATGACGACCTTCGTCGTGGTCAGCCCACAGTGCATATCGCCTTCGATGAGGCGACCGCCATCCTTGCTGGGGATGCTCTGCAAACCTTAGCCTTTGAAATTGTTACCGAAGCAGTACCAGGGATCAGCAGCGAGCAACATATCGCCATGGTGAGATCGCTGGCGAAAGCCTCGGGTTACCGTGGTATGTGCGGCGGCCAAGCGATTGACTTAGCCTCAACCGATAAGCTCATCGACCTTAAGGCCCTAACTCAACTCCACAATATGAAAACGGGCGCCCTTATCAGCTGCGCCGTTGAGTTAGCCTTGATTGCCGCTAATGCGCCAAAAGATGAATATCAGACTATGATGGAATTTGCCCATGCGGTAGGACTTGCCTTCCAAGTGCAAGACGATATTCTGGACATCATTGCCACCACGGAAGAACTCGGCAAACCCCAAGGCTCAGACGCCGAGTCCAATAAGAGTACTTTTCCGCAACTACTTGGACTGCAAGGCGCCAAAGATACCGCCGCGCAACTGATCCAAGAGGCACTATCAGCGCTGGCTAAATTGCCATACAATAGCCAGTTAATCGCAGACTTCGCCCGCTATATCATTGAGCGAAGAATATAATAAGAGACGAAGTATCTCGCTATGAGTTTGGACATTTCACAGTTTCCCGTGTTGGCTCAGGCCAACACTCCTAATGAACTCCGCCAGCTTCCTCAGGCCCTGTTACCTCAATTGGCCGATGAGTTGCGGGAGTTTCTTCTTAAGTCCGTTGGCATGTCCAGCGGACATTTTGCCTCTGGACTCGGCACAGTCGAACTGACTGTCGCCCTGCATTATGTCTATAACACCCCGTTTGATCGTTTGATTTGGGACGTTGGCCACCAAGCCTATCCCCATAAAATTCTCACTGGTCGCCGCGACAGAATGCACACCATTAGGCAAAAGAACGGTTTACACCCTTTCCCTTGGCGGGAAGAAAGTGAATACGACACCTTTAGCGTCGGACACTCCGGCACATCCATCAGTGCCGCATTAGCTATGGCCGTTGCCGCCGAAAAAGAACAGGCTGGACGCAAAGTGGTCGCCGTGATTGGCGATGGCGCCATGACGGGTGGTATGGTGTTCGAGGCCATGAATCACGCGGGTGATTTGCACAACGATATGCTGATGGTGCTGAACGATAACGAAATGTCGATTTCAGAAAACGTCGGCGCGCTCAACAATCACTTAGCGCAACTGATGTCAGGCCGCCTCTACACCACGATTCGTGAAAGCAGCAAGAAAGTGCTCAAGGGCATGCCGGTCATCAAAGAGATGGCCAAGCGCACTGAAGAACACCTTAAGGGCATGGTTGTACCTGGCACTCTGTTTGAAGAGTTAGGCTTTAACTATATCGGCCCAATTGATGGCCACGATGTCGACGCTCTAGTGGAAACCCTGCGCAATATGCGCTCTCTAAAGGGTCCACAAGTACTGCACATCATGACCAAAAAAGGTCGTGGTTATGAACCGGCCGAGAAAGATCCTATCGGTTGGCACGCGGTACCTAAATTTGACCCGTCACAGTTTAAGAAGCCAGCCACTAAGCCGGGCCTGCCGACCTTCTCCCAAGTGTTTGGCAAATGGTTATGTGATATTGCCGAGCAGGACGAAAAAGTCTTAGGCATTACCCCTGCCATGCGTGAAGGTTCGGGCATGGTGGAGTTTTCGCAGCGCTTCCCGAAACAATATTTCGATGCCGCCATTGCCGAGCAACATGCGGTGACTTTAGGTGCCGGATTTGCCTGTGAAGGCTTTAAGCCTGTGGTCGCCATTTACTCGACCTTCCTGCAACGGGGTTATGATCAACTGATCCACGATGTGGCACTACAGCGTTTGCCTGTATTGTTCGCCATTGACCGTGGCGGTATCGTCGGTGCTGACGGCCCAACCCACCAAGGCGCATTCGATTTAAGCTTTATGCGCTGCATCCCGAATATGGTGATCATGGCGCCATCGGATGAAAATGAATGTCGCCAAATGCTCTATACCGGTTATTGCTATGATGCAGGCCCGAGTGCCGTGCGTTATCCAAGGGGCAGCGCCACAGGCGCGACTCAGGTCGAAGCCATGACTGCATTGCCGATAGGTAAAGGCGTGATTAAGCGTTTAGGTAAACGTATCGCCATGCTGAACTTCGGTACCACCTTAGCTGCCGCCTTAACCGCCGCAGAAAGCTTAGACGCCACCGTCGTCGATATGCGCTTTGTGAAGCCACTCGATGTTGATTTGGTTAAAGAAATGGCGCAAACCCACGATGTCCTCGTGACAGTGGAAGAAAACGCCATTATGGGCGGCGCAGGCTCTGGCGTTTTAGAGCTACTGCAAAAGCTTAAAATGCCCAAACCTGTGCTGCAAATCGGCCTACCCGATGAGTTTATTAAACATGGCTCTCCAGAAGAAGTGACCCATGATTTACAACTCGATGCCGAAGGTATGTTAGCGCAAATTAATGCCTTTCTTGCCGATTGAGTGTTGATGGGAGCTAAGCTCCCATTAATCGTAATGAATCACGATTAATGGCAAATAGAAAAACAACAGACAAATAAAAAGGACTGCATCGGCAGTCCTTTTTATTAGTTAGCGCTAAGCGTTAGCTTAGG
The DNA here is from genome assembly GCF_003129585.1 of Shewanella sp. BC20. NCBI lineage: Bacteria > Pseudomonadati > Pseudomonadota > Gammaproteobacteria > Alteromonadales > Shewanellaceae > Shewanella > Shewanella sp. BC20. The sequence goes on from NZ_NHRI01000001.1 coordinate 262,622, forward strand.
CTTCAATGTTGATTTCTTGGCTAGGGCCGCCCTGTGACACCATCACCATGGCTGGACGCAGTAAACGGCTGTTTAGCTCATAACCCTTTTGCATCACTAACATCACAGTATTGGCTGGATACTCAGCACTTGGCTGCATACCAATGGCTTGATGTTGGTCAGGATTGAAGGCTTGCCCCTGTGGATCGATAGGTTTTACCCCAAACTTAGCCACGGCGGTTAAGAAGCTCTTTTGCGTGAGCTCAACACCTTCGAACAATGCTTTGGTGGTTTCATCCTGTGGATTAGTACCTTGCAGTGCACGTTCCATATTGTCTAACACTGGCAGTAATTCGTTGGCGAATTTTTCCAATGCAAATTTGTTAGCCTTTTCCACATCCATCGCCGCACGACGACGAATATTGTCTACTTCGGCAGCAGCACGGATAACTGAATCTTTTTGCTCTTCAACTTTCGCCAAAGCGTCAGCGAGTAACTGTTCCAGCTCTTCAATACGGAAATTGGCTTGGGTAAGCTCGTCAATCAGACTCGCTTCTTCGGTAGAAACTTCAGACTCTACACCCTCTTGGATCAGATCCTGTTCTGCTTTAATCGACTCGTTGCTCATTTTCACTCCAGCTAAAAATGCTTTGTTTCTAAATACTCTGGGCATATTATGGGGATCAATTTTGACGTTTCAAGGCCTAAGGCCAGATCTAGCATAAATATGACCACAAAGTTCCACACCATTGGCCTGATTGGCAAGCCACATCACCCAGGGACAAATCAAACCCTCAAACGTCTGCACCACTGGCTGACGGTGCAAGGGTATGAAGTTCTCGTGGAAGAGCGTGTTGCCAGCGAGTTAGGGACCAATATCGTCGCGGTCGATTTATTAGAGATTGGCGCACGCTGCGATTTAGCCATAGTCGTGGGTGGTGATGGCAATATGCTCGGTGCTGCCAGAGTGCTAGCGCGCTTCGATGTGGGCGTGATTGGGGTAAACCGTGGTAATCTCGGCTTTTTAACAGATTTACCGCCCGATGCCTTTGAAGAAGCCCTCGCCAAAGTGCTCGATGGGGAATTTGATACCGAGCACCGCTTTTTACTCGAGGCCGAGGTCTATCGCCATGGCATGTTAAAAGCGAGCAATACTGCCGTTAATGAAGCGGTACTCCATCCGGGTAAAATTGCCCATATGATTGAATTTGAAGTCTATATAGACAATCAATTCATGTACAGCCAACGCGCCGACGGCATGATAGTCTCAACCCCGACGGGATCGACCGCCTATGCCCTGTCGGCAGGTGGCGCTATTCTGACACCGAATTTACAGGCATTAATCCTAGTGCCTATGTTTCCACATACACTGTCGTGTCGCCCCATAGTGGTCGATGCCTGCAGCACCATTAAGATGGTCGTCTCCCCTGAAAATGGCGAAAATCTCGAAGTAAGCTGCGATGGTCACGTGCATTTAGCCGTCTTACCCGGCGATGAAATCATAGTGCGCCGCAGCTCTGAGCAGCTCAGGCTTATCCACCCTAAAGGCCATAATTACTTCCATGTGTTACGCAGTAAGCTCGGTTGGGGCAGTAAGCTGTTTTAAGCCTACATAGTATCGGAGGCATAATGGCCACAACGGCTCGCCATCATTAGTCACTCAGTTAATCTCCACACCAGTTGTTAACAGAATGGTGTGTTGCGGCTGCGCGGCTGTAAACAGCTTTATTAACCGTTATTAAATTTCAGATTAAAACAAAATTCATTAAGTGACATTCATCACGCGAAATTTAGCCATCACTAAAACTTGATCTCGCTCTCATTATTCCCTGCGGTGCTAAACTCAATAAATACCTATTTATTCATTATCTTACTCAATTCAATTTAGCGGAGTGATTTTTACCGCCACATAAAAATGAGACACTGGTCACATCTTAATATTGTCTTAAAAATCCATTAAGTACTCATTAATGAAATAAATGGATCAGTTAATTGCAATACTGATAGCTAATTTAGCAGATATCTCGATTTTTATAACCTTAAGGAATATAAATCAGTGAAACATCCCATTATCGAAATATAAAAAACCACCTTCGAGTGACATGGATCACAGTTAGAAAAATCCTCTGAGAGAAGCCTCCCGCAGCACTGTAAATTAGCATTTTATACAGCAGTCAAAATGATCTAGATCATATTAGTTAAGCCCCGAATAGCGTCTAGTACACACCACAGAATGTTGTGACTCTTGGCATTGGCAGTTGAAACTGCTGATTTACCCGCCGAGGGTTAAACAGGAAAACACTAGCAAGATCCAAATATAAATAATAAGACAGACCACTTTATGTAGAGGCAAGCATGACAATACTTCAACTCCTCGCCAGCTTGACGCCAGTAATCAGTGTAATGATCTTTCTCGTATTACTCAGAATGCCAGCGTCCAAAGCTATGCCCATCTCCATGATAGTTACGGCGCTTGCCGCCGTGTTTATTTGGCAAATGGATACCACACTGTTAGCCGCATCGGTTCTCGAAGGACTGCTGTCAGCCATCACCCCCTTAACCATCATCTTCGGCGCGGTATTCCTGCTTAACACCCTGAAATACTCTGGGGCCATGGATACCATTCGCGCGGGTTTCACTAACATCAGTGCCGATGCCCGTGTGCAAGTGATTATTATCTGTTGGTTATTCGGTGCCTTTATCGAAGGGAGCGCGGGCTTTGGTACACCTGCCGCGATTGGTGCGCCGCTGCTGGTATTGCTGGGGGTTCCGCCCGTTGCCGCCGCCGTTGTGGCGCTGATTGCCGACTCGGCCTGCGTATCCTTCGGTGCGATTGGTTTACCCGTGCTGTTTGGTATGGAACAAGGCTTAACCCAAGGTGGTGTGAGCATGGCTGCGGCGCAAATTGCCGAGCACGGTGGCACTTATCCTGACTTTGCCCAGTTCATTGCGATGCATATGATCACTATCGACTTAATCACAGGTACCTTAATCCCGCTGGTGATGGTGTCGATTCTGACGGGCTTCTTCGGCCGTAATAAGTCATTTAAAGAAGGCTTAGCCATTTGGAAGTTTGCGATTTTCGCCGGCCTTGCCTTTACCGTGCCCGCTTGGATTATCAACTATATTGCTGGCCCTGAGTTCCCATCCGTGATTGGTTCTCTCATCGGTATGGCGATGGTTATCCCTGTTGCCCGTAAGGGTTACTTATTGCCAAAAACGCCTTGGAATGATTTTGCCGAAAATGATAACCAAGAAGAAAGCGCAAAAATTGAGACCACCACTAAGTTCTCCCAAATCGCCGCTTGGACACCTTATATCATCATGGCAGCGCTATTAGTGTTATCACGTACGGTTGCACCACTTAAAGCCTGGTTATCGGGTTTCAACATCAGCTGGACTGGTTTATTGGGGACTGAACTTAAAGCCAGCTTTGCGACCCTGTACGCACCAGGCGCCTTCTTCGTGGCCGTGTGTATCTTAGGTTTCTTCCTGTTCAAGATGAAAAGCCCTGCGATTAAGCAATCTATCGGCGTGTCATGCAAGTCGATGTTACCGACTATCATCTCATTAGGCGCATCCGTGCCTATGGTGAAAATCTTCTTAAACTCTGGTGCAAACGGTGCGGGTCTCGCGTCTATGCCTGTTGCCTTAGCCGACATGCTGGCCCATTCTATGGGCGCTGTGTGGGCATGGATGGCACCGATTGTGGGGATCTTCGGCGCCTTCCTTTCAGGCTCGGCCACCTTCTCCAACATGATGTTCTCCGGCCTACAATACAGTGTGGCCGACAACATTGGCATGAACCACGCGCTAGTATTAGCACTGCAAGGCATCGGCGCGAACGCCGGTAACATGATGTGTGTGATGAACGTAGTGGCCGCCGCGACCGTTGTAGGTATGGCGGGTAGAGAATCAGAAATCATTCGTAAAACTATGCCTGTGGCGATTGGCTATGCGCTACTTGCAGGCACCATCGCAACTCTTTGGGGTGGCTTCTAAGCCAATCTAAACCTAAGGCCGCTTGGCGGCCTTAGTCATTTTTAGCGTTGAGAGAGTAACTTATGTCTATTAATTATGACGCTGTTTATAAAGAGCTTATTCAACAACTCGGTGAGTCAGCCGTCTCAAATGACCCTGTGCGCCGCTTTGCGTGGTCAACTGACGCCAGTTATTTCCGTATCGTGCCTGAAATTGTGGTCCACGCAGATAACCTCGAACAGGCCAAACAAACCTTAGCCATCGCCCGTGCCCATAAAGTGCCAGTAACCTTCCGTGCGGCGGGGACCAGTCTATCGGGCCAAGCCATTGGCGAAGGGATTTTATTGATCTTGGGCCACGACGGTTTTAGAACCATTGAAATCAGTTCCGACAGCAATAAGATCACCTTAGGCGCGGCGGTGATTGGTGCCGATGCCAACGCGGCGCTCAAGCCTCTCAATAAGAAAATCGGTCCCGATCCGGCGACCCTTGCCTCGGCCATGGTCGGTGGTATTGTGTCTAACAACGCCTCGGGTATGTGCTGTGGTACGGCGCAAAACAGTTACCAAACCATCGCCTCGGCTAAACTGCTGTTTGCCGATGGTACAGAACTCAACACGGGTTGCGATAAGTCTAAGGCCGCCTTCACCCAAAGCCACGGCGAGTTGCTCGACTCACTGACCTCTCTGGCTAAATTGACCCGCAGCAATGACGTGCTCGCGCAGCGTATTCGCAAAAAATACTCCATCAAAAACACCACGGGCTATAGCATCAATGCTCTAGTGGATTTTGAAGACCCGTTCGATCTGATTAACCACTTGATCGTCGGCGCCGAAGGCACCTTAGCCTTTGTCGAAGAAGTCACTTACCACACGGTCGATGAAGCCAAATTTAAAGCCTCGGCCATGGCGGTATTTTTCAATATGGTGGATGCGGCGAGTGCCATTCCACCGATTATTGGCGATAGCGTTGCCGCCGCCGAATTACTCGACTGGGCATCTATCAAGGCCGTCACAGGCAAAAAAGGCATGCCAGATTGGCTCAATGAACTGCCAGAAGGCGCAGCCATCCTGTTGATTGAGTCCCGCGCTAACGATGCCCAAACCTTAGAAAGCTATACCCAAGATGTGATTGCCAAACTCGCGCACATCAAAACCGAGCGTCCAATTAGCTTTAGTAGCGACGCCAATGTGTACAGCAAATACTGGGCAATGCGCTCTGGCCTGTTCCCGATTATTGGTGGCGAGCGACCAAAAGGCAGCTCAGTCATCATCGAAGACGTGGCCTTTAACGTCGAACATTTAGCCGCGGCCGCCGCCGATTTAACCGAGCTTTTCCATAAGCACGGCTATCCCGAGGGTGTGATTTACGGCCATGCGCTGGCGGGTAACTTCCACTTTATTATCACCCCGACCTTCGCCTCCCAAGCCGACATCGAGCGCTTCCAAGGCTTTATGCAGGATGTGGCCGAGATGGTGATCCATAAATACGATGGTTCGATGAAGGCCGAGCACGGCACTGGCCGCGCCGTTGCACCTTTCGTTGAAATGGAATGGGGCGCCGATGCTTACACCCTCATGAAACGCATCAAGCATATCTTCGACCCAGAAGGCCTGCTCAACCCCGGCGTTATCTTAAACGACGACAGCACAGTGCACGTGAAAAACATCAAGCCTTGCCCTGTGGTCGATGATTTTGTCGATAAATGTATCGAATGTGGTTTCTGCGAAAAGACCTGCCCGACTTCGGCGCTAAACTTCTCGCCACGCCAACGTATCGCCACCCTGCGTGAAATCGAGCGCTTAGAGCAATCTGGCGATAAAGCCGCCGCCGATAAAATGCGTGCCGATGCCAAGTATGATGTGATTGATACCTGCGCGGCTTGTCAGCTCTGTACAATTGCCTGCCCAGTCGATAACAGCATGGGTCAGTTAGTCCGTAAGCTACGCACACCCTATATCAGCACCACAGAGCAAAAAGTGTTGGATTTCCAAGCCAAACACTTTGGCGCCGTCAACCAAGTGATCAGCACTGGCTTTGATGTACTTGGGGTTATCCATAAAATCACCGGCGATGGTATCACCAACGCGCTGATGAAAACCGGCCGCTTACTCTCTAAAGAAGTGCCCTATTGGAATCCAGACTTCCCGAAAGGTGGCAAACTGCCTAAACCATCCCCAGCTAAAGCAGGGCAAGAAACCGTGGTTTACTTCCCAGCCTGTGGTGGCCGTACCTTTGGCCCAACACCTAAGGATCCCGATAATCGCACCTTGCCAGAGGTGGTTGTTACCCTGCTCGAACGTGCGGGCTATAACGTTATTACACCAGAGAAGACCCGCGATTTATGCTGCGGCCAAATGTGGGAATCTAAGGGCGACTTTAAAAACGCCGACGCCAAACGCCAAGAGCTTATCGATGTGGTCAGCAAGATGAGTAATGGCGGCAAAATCCCGGTATTAGTCGATGCCTTGTCTTGTACCTATCGCACCCTCACGGGTAACCCTCAGGTGCAAATCACTGACCTTGTTGAGTTTATGCACGACAAGCTGCTGGACAAATTGACCATCAACAAAAAGGTCAATGTGGCCCTGCACTTAGGTTGTAGTGCACGCAAGATGAAGTTAGAGCCTAAGATGCAAGCGATTGCCGATGCTTGTTCGAGCCAAGTGCTCAAACCTGCGGGCATTGACTGCTGTGGTTACGCCGGTGAAAAAGGCCTGTATAAGCCAGAAATCAACGCCAGAGCCCTGCGTAATATTAAAAAGCTCATTCCTGTCGAGATTAAGGAAGGCTATTACGCCAACCGTATGTGCGAGGTCGGCTTAACGCAGCACAGTGGCATTTCCTATCGCCACTTAGCGTATCTGCTCGAAGAGTGCAGCCGCTAAAACGCAGAATAAACGGGGCTTAAAATAGCCCCGTTTTTCTATCAGAAGAAAACTATTCTCATTTATCGTTAAACACTATTAACCAGCGAGGTAAGTCACAAAACAAAAATCACATTTAATAGATTAAAATCAACATATTAAAATATTCTCATTTTTGCAAAAATCAACAAGATCATTTACTAAATTAGCGCTACTTATTTACTTACGATAAGCCTATATTTGATCAACTACCTTAGCATTTGTGTGGACTTTGGGGTCACAATGCAAGGCAATGTCGTTCACTAACAAGAAAGAGAAAGCACAATGAAAATCGCCCTTTTCATCCCGTGTCTTGTTAACCAAATGATGCCAGATGTCGCAATCGCAACACTGGAATTACTGGAAAAACTCGGACACCAAGTGATTCTACCCGCAGGCCAAACTTGCTGTGGCCAACCTATGACCAACTCGGGTTGCTTTGATGCAGCACGCAGTACTACCTTGAAATTACTTAATGCTTTCAAGGGTGTGGAATGTGATGCCATTGTTTGCCCTGCTGCCTCTTGTTTAGTGGCCGCCAAAGAAAACTTCCACGAGTTTGATAACAGCCCAGAAGCACAAGCCGTTATCGACAAACTCTATGAGCTGACCGAGTTCCTCCACGATGTCGCTCCAATCCCAGCGTTCAACAAACCTTTTGCCCATAAGATCAGCCTGCAACTGAGCTGTCACGGCATTCGTATGCTCAGCCTTGCCACGCCAAGCGAGCAAATGGGCCCGCGATTCAACAAAGTTGAAGCCGTGCTCGCCAATATCGCCGGAATCGACATTGTCTATCCAGACCGCCGCGATGAATGCTGTGGCTTTGGTGGTACTTTTGCCGTTGATGAAGGCGCCGTATCCGCCAAGATGGGTAAAGACAAGGCCCAAGCCCACGCGGCAACAGGCGCGCAATATGTGGTTGGCTTCGACCCTTCATGCCTATTACACCTCGATGGCATGATCCGCAGACAACAATTGCCAATTGAAATTCGTCACATAGCGCAAGTGCTTAACGCCGCGCTCTAGGAGACCCACTATGGCATATCAACATAATCACGAGGCAACGGGTTCACAGGTTCATGCCCACAAGGCCGATATTTTCTGCCGTGATGAAACCCGTGTTGACTGGCACTCAAAAGCCCTTTGGGTGCTGCGCGAAAAACGTGACCGCGCCGCAGGCAGCTTACCCGAGTGGGAACAACTGCGTCAGTTAGGCTCCGAAATCAAACTGCATACCTTAACCAACCTTGCACAATACCTTGAAACCTTTGAGCAAAACTGTCTTGCAAACGGTATCAAAGTGCACTGGGCAAAAGATGGCGCCGAGCACAACCGTATCGTGCACGACATTTTAGCTAGCCATAAAGTGAAGAAGTTAGTTAAGTCTAAGTCCATGCTTACCGAGGAATGTCACCTCAATCCTTACTTAGAGCAACACGGGATTGAAGTTATCGACACCGACTTGGGCGAGCGTATTATTCAGCTGGCGAAAATGCCGCCTTCGCACATTGTGGTGCCCGCCATCCACATGAAGAAAGAAGAAGTGGGCGATCTGTTCCATGACAAATTAGGCACTAAAGCAGGCGAGTCCGATCCACTCTATTTGACCCGCGCCGCCCGTGCTCACCTGCGTGAGCAGTTCCTCAGCGCCGATGCCGCCATGACAGGGGTAAATATGGCGATTGCCGATAAGGGCGCCGTGGTGGTGTGCACCAACGAAGGTAACGCCGATATGGGCGCTAACCTGCCCAAGTTGCAGTTGCATTCAATGGGGATCGACAAAATTGTCCCCGATATCGACAGCGCCGCCGTGTTACTGCGCACCCTAGCGCGTAACGCGACCGGTCAACCGGTGACGACCTACAGCGCCTTCTACCGTGGACCACAGGTCGATGGAGAGATGCATGTAATCATCGTCGACAATGGCCGCACCGAGATGATGAAGGATAAAATCCTTGCCGAATCATTGAAATGTATTCGCTGCGGCGGTTGTTTAAATACTTGTCCTGTGTATCGCCGCTCTGGTGGTTACAGCTACAACTACACTATTCCCGGCCCGATTGGGATTGCCGTAGGTGCTAAGCATGACGATACCAACTCCATCGCTTGGGCTTGTACCCTGTGTGGTAGCTGTACCTATGTCTGCCCGACCAAGGTGCCGCTCGATAAGATTATTTTCCACCACAGGCGCCTTAAGGCCGAAACCGGACAACTCCCTTACGGCAAAAACAGTTATATGCCATTAGTGGGTAAATTTATGGCAAGCACGACCATGCTCAATTGCTCAATGGGCGCAGCCCGAACTGCACTGCGCATTCTGCCCGGTAGTCTGCTCAAGCCATTTAGTGGCGCCTGGGGTAAATACCGTGAACTGCCCGTCGCCCCCAACTCCAGCTTCGAAGCTTGGTTTAAGAAACACAGGAGCCTATAAGATGTCTAGTAAGCACGAAATTCTCAATGCGCTCAAACTGTCGGCTTTAACAAACCATCCAATGCCAAGCATCGATGTCGCCCCGAGGGTAGAAGATCTGGTTGGCCAGTTTGAAACCAATCTTAAAACAGTGGCGGGTACACTTCACCGCGAAGGCGGTCTTGCGGCACTGCAAACCAAGGTGGATGAGCTTCTCGCCCAAGGCTTACAAGTCATCTCACTCGTTGAAGGCATCACAGCAAACCGTGATGTGCCACCCACAGCCCATGAACTTAGGGATATCGATTATGCGGTGATCCCTGGGGATGTTGGTGTTGCCGAAAATGGTGCCATTTGGGTAAACAATAAGAACTTAGGCCACAGAGTAACGCCTTTTATCTGTGAAAACCTGATCTTAGCCCTGCCAACCAATAAGATTGTGCCAAACATGCACCAAGCGGCAAAAGACATCACGCTAGCCTCAGGTGAGTTTGGTGTGTTTATCGCAGGCCCCTCAAAAACCGCCGATATCGAGCAAGCCTTAGTCGTCGGTGCCCACGGTGCCTGTAGCTTGAACGTGTATTTGCTGTAATGCCTCAAGATTTAATGTAACCAAGAAAACGCAAAGGTTACGGGACAATCGAAACAAGAAAGCCGACCTTCATTGGCGGCTTTCTTATTTAAAATTTAGCATGACGATATTTGAACAATTTGATTTATAAGGCTTAATCATCTAAAGGTACAGGCTTGCCATGGCCTTCGCTCGCCGACTAGGTGAATAGAGCAATCTAGGATTTTTAAGCTTATGAACGAGAGTCATGGTCGTTATCACGTATCCCTGCATTGCACGACATTCAGGCGCCTACTCTTTGATAAGCGCCGCAGCCAAAGCAATAGCTAGTGATAAGTAAGGGATCTTTATCAAGTCGCTTTAACCAAGTGCGATAGCGCAATACTGAGGATGCCTTGCGAGTATCCTCGACGTGGCTGGTCGTATTCTCGACTATCTATTTGGCATTTATAGTAAAGGTGAGTAAATGAACGAGGTATTACTACAAATAAAGGCGCTCACCAATAGTGATCCTTTGTTGACGGCTGTCATTGTCGGAGTATTAACATTTACGTTAATTGGACTCGTAGGCTACATACTAAAAGATGTTCCCGCGAAACTGTTTAGTTGGCTCAGTAGCCTGCTATTTGTGCGGCTCACTATAGACGATAGCCATCAGGCACGCACAGAGATATTCAATAAGCTGTCCTTTTTGATCAGTAATACTACCATTCCGTTTTTTTCACGCTCTATCTCTGAGGCTGTGTACTTTGACTATGATGTGAACTACGACGGGCGTGTCAGTGTTAAGTCTATTGGCTACGGTATGCACCTGTTTAAATACGATGGCTGTTTTATGTTGGCAACCCGCACTAAGGTCGATAGTACGATGGCATACGATTCTATTACTGTAAGCGCACCATGGTGGGCAAAAGATAAACTTCATCGTTTTTTAGAAGTTACTCGTGGAGACATCTCTACTGAGCCAAAAGTGAATATTTTCGAAGAAACCGAATGGTGTCGCTATGGCACATTGAAATCATCGGGGTTTAGTGACTTAGTGCTAGATGAAGGGTTTAAGCAGGAGTTGATGAGGGAAGTTGATAACTTCGCAAGTCGGGGAAAATCGGTTGTCAGTAAGCTAACCATACTGCTACATGGAAAAACGGGCACGGGTAAGACGGGTATCGCGAGGGCCTTAGCGGTTGAGTATCATCGCGATCTATACATATTAAATCTATCGACTGTCAATGATGCCACTATTCATAAAGCAATTAGAAAGGTAGCGCCCGGAGCGATGTTGTTAATAGAGGACTGTGATTGTGTAAAGGCTACGGTATCACGTGCAGCTGAAAGCAATGTCGACAACCCACCACTCACTTTAGGTGGCGTATTAAACGCGTTAGACGGGATCATTCCTCTTGATGACTGCCTAGTCATCATGACCACAAATCATCTTGATCATCTTGACCCAGCCTTGATACGTAAAGGTCGTGTCGATGTCAGTATGGAAGTACCACTGATCAGTGCAAAGCAAGTTAATGAGGACTACTTTGAGCGTTTTGGCGCAGTGCTGAATAGAACTGAGCCATTGTTAGGTTGTGAAGTCTATGAACTCCATCGCAGAGCGAAGTTAAGATATGGCCGTGTCCATCATTCTATGTGATTTCAGTAAAAATCTGGCCATCCATTTTAGATCAACAACATATGCACTTTTGGTTTGTCTACAACTTGTACGTGTTAAATGAGAGTAATCAAAAGTTAAAGGGCGAAAGCTGAGGCATAAATTTGAGCTAACGCATTAAAATATTGGTGTATTTAAAACATATTAACCCAATAACACAAATGGGCAGTGTTGGTTTAGATAAACAGGATTACTGTGAGTTGCAGGACATGACATCCCATGTTGAGATTGGCCAGTCAATAATTGATTTTTTATTTTTTATAAGGGAACAACCAAGTGTTCTTGGGCGTTTTTATATTTGGGTTAACTAACCGCAATGCATCGTATAGTTCGCTTCGCTTATATGGATAGTTAGGGCTCAATAATACTGATGAACCATTACTCATTTTCACTAAAATAAGGCTAGCGTTTGATCCTATATCTGTGCTGTGCTCAATTTCAATAATATCTTGTGGATTTACGCTAAACGTCCATTCTTTAAAAGTAGGGTGAAATGAGCTGAACTCGGAGTTTGTCAGCTTGATATAAAATTTAGCAGGATGAGTAAGCAACCACGCTACTAGCGATAACAGGGCAAGCTCAGAAACCACAACAATATATTTTGCGTAATACAAAAACTCGTTATAAAAAGGATTACTTTTGGGAATCAATATCAAAAAAAGCCAGAAGATAACGGGCAAAAAAAGCATATTGAAAGCGAGAATTTTGGCTTGTTGTTTTCTGTTTCTTTCATAATAGAAAAATGTGCGTGTGATATTCATATAATTAACGCCTAGATTCAGTGCGACAATCACCGCAGTTGGTTGACGTAATCACCCGCACCTTCTGCTGGCGATTTTAAATCAACAACATAATGCACTTTCAATTTTCATACAACACGCTCAGATTAAAATGGTTTATTAAACGATCGGTTGGGTAAATTGCGTATATAAAAAATGGCAGAGAAAATTTCTTCTCCGCCATTTTTATGAAAAAACTCAATCTATGTTTCTACAACAAGCCGCTACATAAAGGCCTTAGTAAAAGCTTCCTTCGATTGGCGAATATAATTGCGTGCACTTTGGGCATGTTGCTCCCAAACCGCCCTATCGCTGGGGTCAGTGAAGGGGTTTTGCTCGGCGGCAATAGAGCGCTCGAAGCGATCGTAGAAGGTTAACATCGCTGAGGTGATTTGATTAAAACGCTCTTTAAATTCCTGAAACTCATCCATTTTTTCAGTCGTTTTAATCATGTACTGCACTAGCTCAGCATTACTATTAGAGGCAAGTAATGCTTCGGCCTTGGCGCTGATATTGGCATTCACGTCGGCCATGATTTGCGCTCGAGTCTGCTCATCTTTACTCATGACCTTACTGTAATTTTCGGGTGTACGGGCTATGCTGGCGTGTTGCAGATAGCTACGCAGATGCTTATCTAAATCCTTACGGAAAGCATCTAAGTTCTTCTGCATACTCACTAAATCGTTATCGAGCGCCGTAACCTGTTGCAGCTCTTTTTCGATCTCAGACATAAAGCGTTCGGCTTGCTGATAAATCTTAAGGCCGTTTTCCTCGGCAAACTTTTTATCACTGCGGCTTAAGTCGCTGTTGTCATAGTTTGAGCGGTCAAAGGTGGCCGCGAGGAAGGATTTAAAGGGTTCGGCAAATGCCGAATAAGCGCCCGCACTCACCACATTTAAAGTGGCGGTGGCTAAGTCACCAAAGGGTTTGACCATAGAGCCTAAACGCGCCTGTTGGATCGGCGATGCCACCCGCTTAGCATCGGTTAAGACCGACCTAAAGGTGTTATAACCCAATGGGTTAGACATTTTGTTACGCTCAGAGGTCGCCAACACAAAGGTGATGCTCGAGTAAATCGCATTGGAATATTCGAGGTACTGTCTTTGGCTTTCGAGCTGAGCGGCGTAGTTTTTACCTAGGGTTCTAAAGGATTCGGCCTGAACCTCGTAGTTTTTGTCTTCTTTAAGCTTATCTAAAATGCCGCCAATGATTTTTTGCTCGTTCTTTTGCAGCGCAATATCGAGGCGAATTTTATCTAGGGTTAAGTCATCCAAACTAATGGGGCCATTAATGGCTTCGATATCGAGGCGAATGTATTGGCGGCTCGGATCGTCAATCGACACCCTGTGGGCCAAATATTCGGTAGTTGCTGGGGTGATATCAATCAGCGCCACATGCTGCCACTGGGCATCCAGTTTTAATACCGGTGATGTGAGTACATTAATCCGATATTGGGTTTGGATATTTTGGGTCTTGACCCAGAACTCCAATAGGCCCGCTTCGGAGACAGGGAATTTACTGACAATACTGCTATTGCCTTCGGCACATAACAATGCGCTCTCACCACTGTGGGGCTCTGCGCCCTCAAATTGGCAGCCCATGATCCAAGACCAAGGTTGGGATAAGCGGTTACCCTCAAAATCGCTAGCAAACACTAGCTCATTATCCTTGGCACTGGCATTAACACTGGTTAACACGCCAAACAACAGCATAGAGATGACTGCAGCGGTGCGCATAAGAGCCTCATAAAACATAAATAACAAACGACGAGCCTGAAAAGGCCCAGAATTCTATCCTATCCGCACGCTTTTACCGTCAGTAGGCAGCCGTATTTTAGTGATAAAAAACATGCTAAAAACTGCGCTAAATTTAAGCTGGGATTAAACCAGCGAAATGTAACAGAGCGCATGCCGACACGCCAGTACTAAGTCGGTTTCAAAGGTAAAGATAATGCGTAAACAACATCAGACTTTAGCGTTCACTTGGAGCCGCCCCATCGCGATAAACATCCAAATCACCAGCATAGTGCTACAGGTCGCGAGCGACACCCACACGCCAATCACGCCAAAGGCCCAGGCAAAACAATAGATAATGGCCGCGATAAGCAGCAGTTTCGCCCCTGTGAGTATCGATGCCTGCTTAGAACAATTAATCGCTTGGAAGAAACTGGCGCCCACAAGAATCAAGCCTTCCATAGGTAAGCCCCAGAAATACCAGCGCATTCCTTCAATCGCGACCGGCGTTAAGCTTGGGTTGTCACCGGCAAACAGGTACACCAACCATTCGGGGCGGGAATAAATCAACACTAAGCCAAGTGCGGCGGTGAGTAGGGTCATGCCAAAGGCGATATTGCGTGCCTGCTTAACCCTGTCGAAGCGCCCTGCCCCCGCATTAAAGCTGTAAATCGGCTGAGTACCGAGGGCAATGCCTTCAAAAATCAGATAGAAAAACGCTTCGGTGTAACTCACAACCCCGTATGCCGCCACATGCAGAGGACCACCGACCCATAAAAATGCGGTGTTATGCAGGGTCAATACAATCGACAAATACAGGTTCATCAAAAAGCTTGGCAGGCCAACACGGGCAATATTGAGGCAGTTGTCGAGCTTTAGCTTCATCTGCTCAAGATTGATTTTGAGCTGTGTGCGCGCCCCAAAGAAATGCTGCAGGCAGAGTAAACCAGTCACGGCCTGGGACAACATGGTGGCAATCGCCGCCCCGGCCAAGCCGAAGGGAAACACCACAATAAACAGCCAATCTAAAAAGGTGTTCAGCACACCACCTAAAATCAGCACAAAGGTCACCATAGACGGACGACCATCGTTACGCAGCAAGGTGGTAAATGCCATTGAAATAATAGGGAAATGACATAAAGCAAAATACCAGAACAAGTATTCGTTAGCGTTTTCGAGTATCTCTCCCTCGGCGCCGAGGGCAATTAAAATATCCCGAGAAAAGATCCCGCCCACTAAGGCAAAAAATGCCCCTGCCAGTAAACACAAGCTAAAGGCGTTGCCGAGCAACTTACGCGCCTTGGCGACATTACCTTGCCCTAAGTTAATCGAGACTAACGCCGCGCTGCCCATGCCTATCATGGCGCCAACTGCATAGAGAATCGCGCCCACGGGATAGGCCAACATCATGCCCGCCAATCCAGTTTCACCGAGATAATGGCCAACGAAGATACCATCAATGGTGACATACACCCCAGTCACCAGCATGGAGGCGATCGTTGGAATGGTGTAGCGCCAAAAAAGCTTTGAAATCGGCTCTTGCAGCAGGCGTTGGTCCGTTGCGGCAGCGGAAATAGCAGTCATAACCTAATCTCACAAAAATAAAGGCGGGCGGGCGCGCACTCAGCTTGTTCTGGCGGTATTACACAGAGAAATAATGGATGAACAAAAATGCGGCAGTGGATTGTACCTAAATTTTACCTTAATACCAATCGCGTTTAACGGGATAAACTTGTAACAAAAACTAATCAGCACAATACTTTACTGCTAGCACATATTTATTCCGTGATTGCAACAAGCAAGCATCACTTAATAACAGATGTGGTGAAAGTCATCATTTTTCACTACTTTTTTGGTATTTAACCCTTAATTAGGTAAAGTGTAGGCTTAAATTGCCCGAAATCGGTTAATTATTACGGCGTTATTTGCCCAAGCAATTGCGTTAACCATTTAATTAATAATGAATTAGTGAAATTAAATTCAATAACAATAATAAAGGGAAGGACATGAGTCACAGCAGTCCAAATGCAGAGAATGATCTGCGCGAAGTCAAGCAGTTAGGCATGTGGGCCTCGATCACTAGCCTAAGTTATATTTTTTGGTTAGTGGGCGGTATGGAGCTGGTCGAGCGTATCGCCTATTACGGTGTCAAAGCCAGTGCGGGCTTATACGCCAAAGCCCCCGAGTCGGCGGGCGGTCTGGGGATAAGCCTCAGCGACTATGGCATCATTATCTCGCTCTGGGCCATTATGCAGACCTTTGTGCCCGTGTTTACTGGCGGGATTTCCGATAGGGTTGGTTACAAGGAAACGATTTTCGGCTCAACCGTGATTAAAATCATGGGCTACCTGACCATGGCGTTTTTCCCCACCTTTTGGGGCTTCTTATCGGGGGCACTGTTACTCGCCATCGGCACTGGGATATTTAAACCCGGTATTCAAGGCACCTTAGTACTCTCCACCAATCGCAATAATACCTCCATGGCCTGGGGGATATTTTACCAAGTCGTGAATATCGGTGGTTTCTTAGGCCCATTGGTTGCCGTGCATATGCGCCAGCTTTCTTGGGATAATGTGTTTTATGCCTGCGCCGCGATTATCTCGTTAAACTTCTTGTTCCTATTGACGTATACCGAGCCGGGTAAGGCCGAGCGCGTTGCTCGCAATCAACAAATTAAATCCGGCGAAGTTAAGCAAGAAGCGCTCTGGCGCGACGCTTGGCATGAGCTTAAAAAGCCTATCGTGATTTATTACATGTTAGTGTTTGCCGGCTTTTGGTTCTTGTATAACTCCCTATTCGACGTGCTGCCGATCCACATCTCCGAGTGGGTCGATACCAGCGTGATTGTCACTAGTCTGTTTGGCAGCGAAGGTACCAGTAACGGCATTTTACAATTCTGGCTAGGGTTAAATAACGAAGGCACTAAGGTGATGCCAGAAGGCATGCTGAACCTCAACGCCGGCCTGATTATGACCAGCTGCTTTTTAATTGCCGCCCTAACTGCCAAATACCGCATCACCACAGCGATGCTGATTGGCTGTTTACTCAGTATCTTGGCCTTTGTATTTATCGGCGCCTTTCATGCCGCTTGGTTTATCGTGTTCGCCATTGCCATGTTCTCCATCGGCGAGATGATGATAAGCCCAAAGAAGAACGAGTTTATGGGTAACATTGCCCCCGAAGGTAAAAAAGCCATGTACCTTGGTTTTGTGATGCTGCCGCAAGGGATTGGTTGGGGCTTAGAAGGCTATTTTGGCCCTAAACTCTATGAGATTTTTGCCTCGAAAGAGTTGTTTTCACGCGAGTTATTACTCGAGCGTGGCATGAACTCAGCGGATGTGAATGCCATCCCGCAAGGGGAAGCCTTTACCACCTTAGTCAGCTTTACTGGCGAAAACGCCCATGATCTGACTCAGCTGCTCTACCACAGCCACAATATCGGTATGGCTTGGTATATTATCGCCGCGATCGGCACCATTTCGGCTGTAGGGATTTATATCTATGGTAAGTGGTTACTGTCGCTGCAACGGGCGCAGCAAGCCGCGCACTAATGGATTGAGGTCTTTAGGGGCGCAATATGAGGCATAAGATCTCGCTCCAATAGGCTTATGTAAAAAGTGAGTTCTAAAAAGTGAGTCCTAAAAAAGTGAGTGTACATGCACTCACTTTTTTATTGGATGTTTGACCGAAACCATTAAAAGCCTGCTAACAGTGTTACCTCAAACTGTTCTGCTGACAGAGTTAAACCCAAGGCATCACATTGTGCTTGCAGCTCAGAGAGTTCCTTATCGACGGACGATAAAGTTAAAGTATTATCATCCAGCAGGTAAACCTGTCGTAAACTGGTGAAGTAAAACAGCATTGTAATCAGGGCGTTTATATCATTATTCGCCGCCGCAGCTCGGATTTTATTCAACTTTCGATAAATGCGATTTTGCAGTTGCTTTAACTGCCACACATAATAAATTTCCTTAAAAAAGGGCTGAGTCTTAAGCTGATACACTATGGCGCTACTGAGTAATACCGCCAAAATCACCCCGAGTAGATTCCAATGGAAATTCCCCGTTGGCTCACCGGGCACAGCCTCGACACCAAAGAGTGCGATAAGTCCAGCACCAAACCCGAGGGAGCTGATTATCAACCCCAAGACTAAAACCACCATAAACAGGTTCATATTACTGCGGTAAACCGTTTTATCGACTTGCTGTAACTTCATTTGCTCACTTCTTATCGAAAAATACCCATTGGCGGCGCAGCATACCTCAGATTGCTTGAATCTGCCTGAATATCCGCGTCTTCATCTATAGCCACCCTAGCAAGATACAAATTGAAACAGGTATAGCCAGATAAGCAAAATAAGTAAAACATCCATAAATTTAGCCGCTTATCGTCCATTTAAAGAAACACTCTTATCCCGTATAGTCACTTTGCAAACTGCGAGTAAGCATAAAAATCGGTGTACAATTTGCCAGTATTGAGGAAAAAGAACATTTACCTAATAACTACCTCGAAATTGAACTAAATTCCTATAGTCGTCATAAAGGAACCGTCAATGGCATGTAAAAGAGTGCTTATCGCTTGCAGCCTTTTTATCCTCTCGAGCCTGTGCCCACCCGCACAGGCGGAGGAGCTGCTTGCCGTCGGTACCTCGTTTAGCCAGATTTTTGAACAAAACGCCAAGGGCGAATACAACGGCTTAGCTGTGGATATTCTGAATCGCTTTGCCGAACGCCAAAAAGTGACGATTCACTATCAACTTGCACCCTGGCGCCGCGCCCAATCTATGGTCGAACGAGGGCAAGCGGATATCCTAATTGGCCCCTACATTTCAGAAGCTCGTCAGAAAGTCTTAGCCTTTTCGTCCCTCGCCTTTTACCGTGACGACATTGTCTTTTACGCCAGACCCCATCATCCCACGCCTTGGGATGGCAATTACGCCAGTATCCGTGGCCTAAGAATTGGTAAAATGCAGGGTTGGAGTTACGGCTATCTGTTTAACGAGCGCACTAAGTCGCTCACCATCAATGAATTTGCCGATCTTAAGAGTGGTATAGAGCGCTTATCCCGTGGGGATCTCGATCTGCTCGCCAGCAATGTCCGCAACACTGAGTCGCTACTGGCACAAATCAAGCTTCCACAGGCCATCATGCCACTTTCGCCCGCGATTGATACTCAAGATGGCTTTATGGCTTTTCCAAAATACGCCCAATTTCAGCCGCTTCTGGAGAGTTTCGATCTGTTTCTGCAGGACATGGTGCAAAGTGGTGAATTAGCAAACCTCGCTAAGGCGAGGGGCGTGTCTATCCCCGATACTATGCTGACCGAGTAGCACGCGCCCCACTGAAGATGAAATGGCGCACTTAGCCTAGCGCGCTAAACACCCCAACAAACCTTGCTCAATCTCATCCCAATTGAGCGCTTGGGTCGCGATCATTTCTAAGCGTGAATCTAGGCTATCGTCCAGCTCAGTCACCGCCATATCGCCATCACTCCAATTGATCCCAGCAATGCCATCGCTGGTGATCATCACAGCTTTTAGCCGCAAAAGTGCAGAATGGCCTTGAGTCTGTGCCGAGATAAACTGCATGAGTTTATCGAAATCAAACTCTTGCATTGGCTCAATAACCCAGCCGCAGCTATAGCAGCCTTCACCCTGATTGTGCTTACGCACTAGGCCGCGCGCATCGAATTGAAATGTTTGCTCGCTCACGCCCTCGGCAAAAACGCCCTGTAGTCCTAAGCTGTCGCGGCTATTACGCAAAAGACTTACGGATGTTGTCACGGGTCGAAAAGCGGCGGATTTGCCATTCGATGCTTTTTGACGCCGTGGCTGTCTAAGGCCGTCGAGCAAGGCTTCGGATAATCCCTTTGTCGCACTGTGTTCAATCACACGGGTATCACTCAGCTGTAACTCATTCAAATATTGGCTTAAGTCGTCCGCCAAGTGCCCGCCCTCTGCCGCTTCAAACTCGGGGTATAAATCGGTTTTCGTGGTGACTATCATATCGGCGACGTGCAACTGCTGGATAAAATTGTCGTGCCCACGGTAGCGTTCATCCCGTAATTTGCGGGCATCGATAAGGCATAAAGTGCTCTGCAAACTAATGACATTTTGATAATGGGGCGCACTGAGCACTTTGATAATCTCGTTGGGATGCCCAAGCCCCGTCGGCTCAATCAGCAATCTGTCGGGCTTAGCACGGGCGATCAGTTGATTAATGGCCACTTGAGTCGGCACACCTGCGGCGCAGCACATGCAGCCACCCGCCACCTCACGAATTTGCACGCCGCTGTCGCTAGCATCCATCAACCCAGCATCAATCCCCACTTCGCCAAACTCATTCACTAATACTGCCCAGGTTTCGCCTTCGGGCCTGGTCTTAAGTAGCTGTTTAATAAGGCTAGTTTTACCTACGCCTAAAAAACCTGTGATGATATTAGTGGGAATGGCTTTGATTATCATGGACGACACTCTCATGGCAACGAACAGAATTGAGGGCACTCGAGTGTAGGGATTATCCCTTTAAAGCTCAACAAAAAGCGCGCCAATGGCGCGCTGATAAATGGATAAACCGATACAGAGGGATTATTTACCCTTTTGAGTATTCGGCTTATTTTTAGCGTATTTACCTTCACGGGCTGGCGATTTACGCGCCCGCGCTTGGCTTTCGCTCGATTGACCGAATCCGGCGTTGCCACCAAAGCCACCCTTGCCCCTCGCACCATTAGCTTTAGTGCCATTGGCGCCCGCGCCTTTAGCCCCCGTATTGCGACTGCTCTTGTAATTCCATTTAGCGGTCTTAGTGGTTGCCGTCGGCGCCTCACGGTAACGCGCAGGCAGCGGTGTGCCTTCCTCGTAACCGGGCTGTACCGTCACTGGCAGAGTTTGGCCAATCAAGGCCTCAATCTCAGCCAGCATCTCATCATCTGCTGGAGACACAAATGATATCGCGCGGCCCGAGAGCCCCGCACGGCCGGTGCGGCCAATACGGTGAACATAGTCTTCCGCAAGGAATGGCAATTCGAGGTTAATCACTAAGGGCAGCGCCTGAATATCTAAGCCACGCGCCGCCACATCGGTCGCCACTAGCACTCGCAATTTGCCCGCTTTAAAATCATCGAGCACGCGATTACGCGCGCCTTGGGTTTTATCGCCGTGGAACACGCCCGCGCTGATCCCATCGAGGGTGAGTTCCTGCAATAGATGTTCGGCGCATTCCTTGGTGCTGGCAAACACCAGCACCTGACGCCAATTGTTGCGCCCGACAAGCTCTGACAATAATTCGGCCTTACGGCGTTTATCGACTCGATAGACCAGCTGCTCAACCGTAGATGCCGTGGTATTTTCGGCCACATTGACCCACTCGGGTTGATTGAGCATCTTATGGGAAAGCTGCTTGACCGCATCGCTGTAGGTGGCTGAAAACAACATGGTTTGATGCTCAGTGGCGATAAGGCGTTTTACCTTTTCAATGTCGCGCACAAAGCCTAAATCGAGCATGCGGTCCGCTTCGTCGATCACTAAGGTGGTCACACTCGAGAGATCTAAATGGAACTGGCCAATAATGTCGAAGAGTCGCCCCGGCGTCGCCACCAGGATATCCACGCCCTGCTCCACCCCTTTACGCTGCGGATTCATGTTCGCGCCGCCATAAACGGCTAAGGTTTTCAGGGGTAAAAACTGACTGTATTTCTGAATGTTAGCGCAAACTTGAATTGCCAGTTCCCGGGTCGGCGTCATCACCAGCGCCCTAAGCAAAGGCTTATCATTTGGCTGCTTTGACAGTTGCTCAAGCAGGGGTAAGGCAAAGGATGCGGTTTTGCCCGTGCCCGTTTGGGCGCAGGCCATAATGTCTTTTCCTTCGAGCGCGAGGGGGATAACCTGCTGCTGCACTTGCGTGAGCTGCTGATAGCCACACTCAGCTATCGCATTCAAAATAGGGGAAGATAAGCCGAGTGTGTCAAATTTCATAAAAGCTCTTTTTGTGAGTGCGAAGTGTTAATGCAAAACCGATAAATGCAGCTTGGTTCCATAAAGTGCGACGTCGTTAGCAGGCTTTATCAAGCACTACTCTGATTAACTGCCATTCGAATCAGCCGCCATATGCCCTTTACGGGGCCGCGGAGTCTAGCAAAATTTGCGGCGCATTTATAGGCAAAAGATAGGCATAAACTCAAGGCTGCGTTCACGCTATGCTCGCCTAAGCCTCTTTCACCAAATGCTGACGCGCAAATTCGCTGGCACTCACAGGCTTAGAAAATAAATAGCCTTGACCATAGTCGCAGCCCGCATTGAGCAGCACTTGGCGCTGCGCCTCGGTTTCGACCCCTTCGGCGATCACTTTCATCCCGAGTTTATGGGCCATAACGATAATCGCCTCGCACAGGGTCTGGTCGCTTTCATCCGTGTCGATATTGCGGGTAAAAGATTGATCGATTTTTAAATAATCGATATCGAACTTCTTCAAATACGCCAAGGAGGAATAACCCGTACCAAAGTCGTCCAAGGAGACTTGTACGCCCGCGTCCCGATAGGCCAAGAGTTTTTCGGTCACGCCCATACTGGCATCGAGAAGTAACCCTTCGGTGATCTCGACGCACACCCCTGTGCCTGTCACATCCAATTCCTGCAGTAACTCGAGCCAATTGTGCAGCAACGTGCCTTCATCGCGAAACTGGATCGGGGATTTGTTGACGCTGATTTGAATTTCAACCCCCAGAGTCTTACGCCACTGAGCGCTTTGGCGCGCCGCCTGCTCAAAGACCCAGTTGCCAATCTCGACAATCAGTCCAGTATCTTCGGCAACCGGAATAAATTCCGCAGGGGACACATAACCCCGCTCAGGATGGAACCAACGCAATAGCGCTTCGGCCTTAAGCACCTCGCCCGTGGTCATAGTCACTATCGGCTGGTAGTGCAGTTCAAATTCTTTATTCAACACGGCTTGGCGCAAATCTTGGATTAAGCGCATCCGATATTTGGCGTATTCCTGCATCGAAGGGGTGAAATAATTAAAACGATTGCGGCCCTGATCTTTCGCCGCATACATGGCCTGATCCGCATGTTTGAGTAAGCCTTCAATGCTGGTCGCATCATCGGGATAAAGGGTGATCCCAATACTGGCGCTGATATAGGCGGTTTCTTCCCCCAGCACATAGGGCTCGGCAATGCGGCGTAAAATGTGTTCGGCGACCCGCTCAATGCCCTTGTGATCCTCCATGGCGCTCAGCACCACAGTAAACTCATCCCCTCCGAGGCGAGCCACCACATCGGTATCCCGCACACAGGATTTTAAGCGACTGGCGGTTTCAATCAGCAATAGATCCCCCATGGCATGGCCAAGGGTGTCGTTCACTTCTTTAAAGTAATCCAGATCGAGGAACATCAAGGCAAAGTGATTGCGATTGCGATCGGCACTCTTGATTTCGGCGCCCAAATATTCGAGCAACATGCGCCGATTCGGTAGGCCCGTGAGCGTGTCGTAGTTAGCCTGTTTCCAGATCAAATGCTCGCTCTGTTTTTTATCTGTGATATCGGAAAACAGCGCCACACGGCGATAGGGTTGACCATCTTTATCGTTAATGGTGTTGATGGTCAGCCAAATAACGTACTCTTCGTTGTTCTTACGTCGCTGGCGCATTTCGCCCTGCCACTCGCCTTTTTCGCGAATTTCATTATTCATCTCGGTATAAAAGCCGTGACCGTTGAGGTCGCAGTAGAGCATGCGAATATGCTGGCCGCGAATTTCTGACTCGCTGTAACCCGTAATCGCGGTAAACGCGGCGTTGACCGTGATGATAATACCGGTTTCATCGAGCACGCTCATGGCCTCTGAGCTGTTGTCATACACCAGTGCCGACAGCTTTAAGGATTCTTCAATAAGCTTGGCCTCGGTGATGTCCGTATAGGTACCACACATCCTTAAGGCATTGTTATTAGCATCGCGGCTCACCACTTTGCCCGTATCTAAAATCCAGCGAATATCGCGGTTGAGGGTTTTTAAGCGATATTCCATCTTATGCTGCGGCGTTTCTCCGCGAATATGGGCCTCGATGGAGTGCAGCACCTTGGGCCTGTCTTCGGCGACAATCGAGTCCATCCATTGGCGGCTATTGGCATTGAGCATGTCGATATCGCAACCTAGGATATCGGCGCTGCGGGCGTTACGCTCGATATGGTCATTACGGATATCCCAGTCCCAAACGCCCAAATCGCTACTGCTTAACACCAATTCAAGTTGCTCACGACTGGCGAGCACTTCCCTATCGGCTAGAGTCTGTGCTGTGACATCCAAATAACCCGCAATCACCAATAACACCTGATGGTTCGCGCGCTTACAGGCGACCGTCATATGGGTATACACAATCGAATTATCTTTGGCGATAAAGCGTTTATCCATCTCATAGTTATCAATCTTGCCCGCGAGCATGAGTTCAAACTTGACGATATCAGCCTCGACATCATCGGGATGGGTGAGCTGTTTCCAGGTCATATGCAGCAACTCATCCTCTGAGTATTTCAGCATCTGGCAAAGCCTTGGATTCACCTTCATCCACTTTTGGTCAACGCCGGTAATAGCGATCCCTATATTGCCGACGTTAAATTGGCTGCGGAATAAAAAATCATCCTGCAAACGGATCTGCTCGTCACGTTCCAGCTCAAAACGGCGGGACAGCAAACGGCTCAGTAGCCAAGTCGCGAGGGGATAAATGGTTAGCACAGGCAGCATGATTTTTTGCAGTACGGGAATGGCAACCTTATCCGGCAGCAAAAAGAACCACAGCAACATAACGATATGTACAACAAAAGCAAAACTGAAGATTTCTCTGCCCGAGATATTGGCAAGGTAAGATTTACGCTGTTGACGCCAGAGCACGCCAATCAAGCCCGAGGACATAATTACGCCTAACCCCACCCACATGGCGGCGCCGCCAATACTGTAACGATAAATTCCAGTGATAATCACCGCCACCGCAGTAGGCAAGCCACCAAAAAAGAGACCGGTAACACATAAGAGTACTGAGCGAGTATCGAAGATAATGCCGGGTTCGTACATCCATGGGGTACTCATAATCGTGACGCCTATGCCACCTATGAGTAATCCGATCCCCAGACGCCACAGCAGAAAATACTGCCGCTGATGCTTTTTAGGAATCGCATCGTACAAAAATACCAAGGCGAGCAGTAACGCCGCATTTTGTACTAAGGGTAAGAAAATGCTTTTATCCATGGATGTGGAAGCAACTCCAAAATGAGGGAACGGATTATCTTACGAAAACTCTCCCTCACAAGTGTAGCAGAATTGCTTACAAATCATGATCTAATTACAGTGCCTTGCCGACAAAATCTTGCCTTGGCAAGCGGCCAAAATCCCGTGCAGGCAGGCTTATGCGTAGAGCCGAGTCTGGTATTCGAGGGCAATGCCGTGCCAGTCGAAGCGTCGTGCTTTCGCCTGACGTTTGAGTTGCATCCAATCATTACCGCCAAATGTCTCCAGCGCGTCGCCAAGCTTTGCTAGCAAAGCCTCACCCTGCGCCTTGATATCGTCGCCATAGAACACAAAGCCATCGACATTATCCTCGACCGTATCCCGCAATCCGCCAACCCCATGCACAATGCAAGGCTGACCGCTACGCATGGCGAGCATTTGGCTAATTCCACAGGGTTCAAAGGAGCTTGGCATCAAGAACAAATCACCCTGTTGGTAAAGACTCTGGGAGAGCTCCTCATGGTATCCCTGCAGAAATACAAAATGGGCATACTTAGCCGCAAGGGTTTGAAAACATTGCCCTATCTCAGGGTCGCCACTGCCTAATAGTACAAAAAGTGCCTTGGGCTGCGTCTGCTGCAACTGTTGCAGTAACGTCTCTAATACCGATAAGCCAGAAGGTAAAATATGGCGCAGGATCAGCACTTTTTGATCGGTCAGCCGACCGACCGAAGTCAACAGAAAGTCCGGGAACTCCCCCGCAGAGGCTTGGCGCCACAGGGCTTGCAGCCGAGTAAAAGCAATCATATCGACGCCACTCACCTGAGTTCGCCCGCCCTGCCACTGCACTAAGGCCGACTCTATGCAATTCAGTAGCGCCCTAAACTCAGTTAATCCCATACGTTCGAGGGAGGTTTGAGCTAAAGCCTCTGGGTATTCGCAACCGTTTAAAATACCAAGCACTCGCCCCTGCTCGGCTTTGTGTTGCAAATCGGCCTCAAGCCCTTCTCCACCAAAAAAGCCCAACTCTGGGCGAGAGGGAAGCAATACCTCCTTGGCGTAGGTGGGTGAGACGAGATGCACTTTATCCGCCAGTGCAATCCCCATCCGCATCGGATTAATGCAATGGGGATAACGGGGATCGATAATCTGGGCGCGTTGTCCCTCATCCAACTGGGCGAATAAATGAGGAAACCAAGCCGCAAAGCTTGAGGTATCATGGCTCAGCGGCCTTATCCCCTGCAGCGCAAGGTTATGAATCGAAAACACACATTCTATGCTTTGCAATGCTTGATACTCAGGCGCCAGCGCCCGCAGCATGGCTAAACAACCCGTGTGCCAGTCGTGCAGATGTAAAAGCTCTGGCATAGGCACAAGCCCCGCCACTAAGGCTTTGGCTACGCTTGCACACAAAAGCGCAAACTTAGTCGCATCATCGGCAAAGGGGCGATCACTTGTTCCTTGGCTATAAATCTGCCCGGGGCTCGATTGCCACAGCCCATGCTCGAGCAAGTAAATATTGGCGCCCTGCACCTTGGGGTGCGCCAGCCAATACAACTTAATCGGCTCCTGTCGCCCAGCAAAACTCACCTCAAACTCATGGATAAGTTTGGCGTCAAAGCCCGTTAAAAATCCGTAGCTGGGCATAATGACATCAGCTTGGATACCAACACCCGCGAGCGCTTGGGGCAAGTCACGGATCACATCCGCCATCCCGCCCACTTTCGCCCCTTTCAGCGCCCCATTTTCCGCCGCGACCATTAATATGCGTTTCACCTAACTTCATACTCCAACAGGGTTAATATTCAAGCAAATTATCAACTTGGCCTTACTCATAGCCCACGGGCAGCCCCAACATATCGCGGGTGACTAAGGTGATGCCTTTCTCGGACACCCTAAAGCCTTTTGCCCTGTCATGGTCGTGGTTATAACCTATCACTGTGCCTTCGGGGATGATGCAGCCCCTGTCGATGATGGCGTTTTTAATCTTACAGTGGCGCAGCACCACCACATCGGGCAGCACGACTGAATCCTCAACCACTGAGTAGGAACAGACCCGCACCTCGTTAAACAATACGCTGCGACGCACTGTCGCGCCCGAGATGATACAGCCGCCGGAAATAATCGAATCCACCGCCATTCCGCGTCTATCGTCATCGTCGAACACAAACTTAGCGGGGGGCAATTGCTCCTGATAGGTCCAAATCGGCCATTTGGCATCGTAGAGATTTAAGGCAGGCGTGGGCGATAACAATTCCATATTGGCCTGCCAGAAGGAATCTAAGGTACCCACATCGCGCCAATAGGCTTGCTCGTTGGGGAAAGCACTCTTAAAGGGGTAGGCAAACACTTTATGTTTTTCGATGATCGAGGGAATAATATCTTTACCAAAATCCCGATCGGAATTGGCATTTTGCGCGTCTTTCTTCAACTGTTCGAACAAAAACTCTGTGTTAAACACATAGTTGCCCATCGAGGCAAGACACTTCTCGGGATTGCCTGGGGAGTGTTTAGGATGCTTAGGTTTTTCTTCAAATCCTAAAATGCGCATATCGTCATCGACTTCCATCACCCCAAATGCACCCGCCGCTTCGGCCACAGGCACCTCGAGGCAGGAGACTGTCATATCGGCGCCGGATTCGGCATGGGCGGCCAGTAAGCCTGCGTAATCCATGCGATACACATGGTCACCCGAGAGCACCATCACATACTTAGGCAACTCATGGCGGATGATGTCGATATTTTGGAATACCGCGTCGGCCGTGCCCTGATACCAATTCTCCGAGTAACGTTGTGAGGCGGGTAGAATCTCCACCGACTCACCTAATTCCTTTTTAAAATGGCCCCAACCACGCATCACGTGGCGAATTAACGAGTGCGACTTATATTGGGTCACCACCCCAACGCGGCGGATCCCCGAGTTGATGCAATTCGACAGCGGAAAATCGATGATCCTAAACTTGCCCCCGAAATACAGCGCGGGTTTAGCGCGCCAGTCGGTGAGTTCATGTAAACGCGAGCCTCGGCCACCAGCCAGAATCAATGCATAGGTTTCACGAGTTAAATTACTGATATAACGTACATTAGACATAGGCTCTACTCCCCAAATAGCACATCAGTGCCGATTGCTTCACAACCACTCTTCCCTGCCGCCCTAAGGCCGCAGGATTGCATACAACAGCGCATTCCTTTGCTCATTAACCTCTCCGTTACAGTTTCCAAATATCATCTCGATAGCCAGCAATCGTCACATCACTGGAGAAGCGACCACTGGCCGCCGTGTTGCGAATACTCATTTGTGTCCACTTTTTCGGATCTTTATAGGCCTTAGCCACAGCCTCTTGGGCGAGGCGATAACTGTCGAAATCCGCCGCCGTCATCCACTGATCATCCGGGCTTTCAATCGAGGCGATAATGGGGTCGAAAATACCCGGTTCCAGCAGGCTGAAATGGCCACTCTTGAGTAAGGCCATGACTTCGGATAAGGCGTGGGACTCGGCGATAATGCGCTGAGGTTGGTAATCACAGCGCATTTGGGCCACTTGATCGGCGTTGAGGCCAAAGAGGAAGAAGTTATCCTCGCCTACCTCTTCGAGCATCTCGATATTGGCGCCATCCAAGGTGCCTATGGTGAGTGCCCCGTTCATCATAAACTTCATATTGCCCGTGCCAGAGGCCTCCTTACCCGCGGTGGAGATTTGTTCGGAGACATCGGTGCCGGGGCAGATTTTTTCCATCGCACTGACGTTGTAATTGGGCAGAAACGCAAAGCGCAGATAAGGCGCCACCACAGGATCGCAATTGACCATATGGGCAACATTACTGGCGAGTTTGATGATGAGCTTCGCCATAAAGTAACCGGGTGCCGCCTTGCCACCGATCAGCACACAGCGTGGTACCAGATGCTCTGTATGCCCCTGCTGGATTTGATGGTAGAGATGGATCACATGCAGAATATTGAGTAACTGACGCTTGTACTCATGGATCCGTTTAACCTGCACATCAAACAGCATTGCAGGGTCAAACTCGACGCCACATTCCTTGGCGATCATCTTGGCGAGTTGCACCTTGTTGGCTTGTTTCACCTCACGCCACTTTTGAATAAAACTGGCGTCTTGGGTTAAGGCATTGAGCGCCGTCAGCTGGCTTAAGTCCGTCACCCAGCCCTTGCCTAAATGACTAGTTAACAGTTTGGCAAGCGCGGGATTGCAGTGGGCTAACCAACGTCTTGGGGTCACGCCATTGGTGCGATTGTTAAATTTCTCCGGCCACAGGCTATAAAAATCCTTAAACAGGCCCGACTTTAATAACTGGGTATGCAGCGCCGCCACACCGTTTACCGAAAAGCTCGCTACTATGGCTAGGTACGCCATGCGCACATGGGGATCGGGGCCATCTTGAATGATCGACATGCTGGCCAGTTTGGCGCCATCTCCCGGCCAGTGGTGGGCAACTAAATCGAGGTATCTGGCGTTGATTTCATAGATGATTTCTAAAATTCGCGGCAACATCAGCGCCATCATACGCACGGGCCAGCGCTCTAACGCCTCGGGCAACAATGTGTGATTGGTATAGGCCAT
The DNA here is from genome assembly GCF_003129585.1 of Shewanella sp. BC20. Lineage (NCBI taxonomy): Bacteria > Pseudomonadati > Pseudomonadota > Gammaproteobacteria > Alteromonadales > Shewanellaceae > Shewanella > Shewanella sp. BC20. The sequence continues at coordinate 292,437 of NZ_NHRI01000001.1, forward strand.
AGTCTGGCTGGTAATCGCCCAGGCGGCGTCCCATTCGAGGCCATATTCATCCACCAGCAGCCGCATTAATTCGGGGACGGCAATACTGGGGTGAGTGTCATTCAGTTGGATCACATTTTTCGCGGCAAAATCGCTGAAATCATGGCCGTGGTGATGCACCCAACGCTTCAAAATCGCCTGCAGGCTGGCGGAGGACAAAAAGTACTGCTGACGCAACCGCAGCTCTTTACCGTTTTCACTGGCATCGTTGGGGTACAACACCATAGTGATTTGTTCAGCGAGGTTCTTGCACGCCACCGCCTCTGTGTAATCCCCTTGGTTAAACTCTGCTAAATCAAAGTCATCCGTCGCTTCTGCCTTCCAGAGTCTGAGGCTATTCACCCGACCATTGCGATAACCGGGCACGGGCATGTCATAGGCCACGGCGAGCACATCTTGAGTATCGACCCAAATCATGTGCCTGCGCCCTTGTTTATCCACATAGGATTCGGTGTGACCGAAGAACTTTACCGTCACATTATGGTGCGGAACGCGCACCTCCCACGGGTTGCCCTCACGCAACCAGCGATCTGGGCGCTCCACCTGATAGCCATCGACAATCTTCTGGGCGAACATGCCGTATTCGTAACGAATGCCATAACCCGTGACGGATAAATCCATGCTGGCGCAGCTATCGAGAAAACACGCGGCGAGTCGCCCAAGGCCACCATTGCCTAAACCTGCGTCGTGTTCGGCCTCCTCAAGCTCCTCAAGAGACACGGAATATTGGCTAAGCGCCTCGCGGCTGTCTTGCTCTAAATCTAAATTTAACAAGGCATTACCTAATGCCCTGCCCATGAGAAACTCCAGCGATAAGTAGGCCACTTGCTTGTTGTCATAGCAGCTATCTTTTATCCGCGTCTCACGCCACTCATCCAACATTTGCTCTTTAACGCTGAGTGCCAGAGACTGAAATAACTCACCGTGAGCCACTTCGCCGCGGCTTAAACCGTAACGCACATGGCGATTAAAGGTCGCGGGCAGGGCATCACAGGGCTCGCAGGGTTCGAGAGTCGCTTTTGGCTTACTCGGCGCGGCCTTAGTGGCACGTTTTTTAGGGGGAACGCCGCTGGTATTGGGGCTCAGCTCACTGTTATGACTCATAGTTAATTCCTTATAAAATCAGCATGAAACAGCATAAGACTGCGATCCTGTAACAAGTACCGCGTCGGTGAGGACTGAGCATCCAGCGGCTCAGTGGGAGTTAAAAATTGTGGGTCTGTTTGGGTATGCAGCAGGCATTGCCACGGCCCCAAACCGTCAAAAACCGGCAGGGTAAAAGCCAAGGGATGCTCATCGGCATTCACCATCAACAGCAGCGCTTGAAGGTTGTCACCCTGAGTCTGTGGTTGAGTGGCGGTTAAATTACCCGATAACACCACGCAAAGGCTGCGGCCCATGGACTCGCTCCACAGGCTTTTGCTCATCGGCTCACCTTGGCGGCTAAACCAGTCCAGCCTCGCCCCCGATGGGGTTGAGACAGAGCTTACAGCATGGCTTGAAGATGACTCGGACGACCAATCGAAGGCGTTGGCCACTAGCTGCTCATGGATAAAACGTTTGGAACACAAGAGCGGGAAGCGTTTGCGTAAAGCAATCAACTGCGAGGTGAAACTCAGCAAAGAGCTATCCATACCATCCGATGACCAATCGAACCAATTCAAGGGATTATCTTGGCAATAAGCGTTATTATTCCCGCCTTGGGTGCGGCCCGTCTCATCGCCGCAGAGTAACATGGGCACCCCTTGGGATAAGAATAATGTGGTCAATAGATTGCGTTGCTGACGGGCGCGCAGCGCGAGAATGGTGGCGTCGTCAGTGTCGCCCTCTACCCCATAGTGATGACTGAAGTTCTCATGGTGGCCGTCGCGGTTTTCTTCACCGTTGGCCCAATTGTGCCGCTCGCAATAACTCACTAAATCTTTGAGGGTAAAACCATCGTGACTGGTTAAAAAGTTGATACTGGCGGCAGGAGGCCGGCCGCTATGCTCAAAGAAATCCCCCGAGCCATGAAATCGCCGCGCAAACTCGGGCAACATGCCGTGATCGCCCCGCCAGAAACGCCGCATGGTGTCGCGGTATCTGTCATTCCACTCGCTAAAGGCCACCGGGAAATTACCCAGCTGGTAACCACCCGGGCCAATATCCCAAGGCTCGGCAATCAGCTTCACCCGGCACAACACGGGGTCTTGCAGCAGCGCATCAAAAAAACCACTTCCGGGGTCAAATCCATAGGCTTCACGGCCAAGACAGGCGGCTAAATCGAAGCGAAAGCCATCGACGCCCATCACTTCGACCCAGTAACGCAGCGAATCAAGCACTAACTGCAACATGCGCGGATGATTGAGGTTTAAGGTATTACCGCAGCCGGTATCGTTGATATAAAAGCGTTTATCGTTTGGATGCAGGCGGTAATAACTCAGATTGTCGATACCGCGAAAGCTAAAGGTCGGCCCGAGGCGACTGCCCTCGGCGCTGTGGTTATAGACCACATCGAGAATGACTTCGATACCCGCGCCGTGTAGCGCATCCACCATAGTGCGAAACTCGCCAATATCCTCACTCGAGAGATAACTCGGCTCAGGCGCAAAAAAGCCTATGCTGTTATAACCCCAATAGTTAGATAGCTGTTTTTCAAGCAGAAAGGGCTCGGAGAAAAATGCCTGAACCGGCAGTAACTCGACACAATTCACGCCGAGATTGACTAAGTAATCTATCGCGGCATTCGATGCCAGCCCGGCAAAGGTGCCACGCAGCGGCGCATCTATCTCAGGGTGCAGCGCGGTAAATCCCTTTAAGTGCATCTCATAGATAATGCACTGCTCAAGTGGCAATGGCTCACGCTTGCTTGAGAGCAGCCGAATAGCATGGGCCTTAGCGGCATAAAAAAGGGGCCGAGTATCGACCACTTTGCACTTAGGTACAAAATCCGCGTTATCTAAGGTGCTGAAAGATAAGTCTTCATTAGGGTTATCAATCTCATAACCAAAATTGGCGATATGGTGGTGATAACGCCCCACGAGCTGGCGAGCGTAGGGGTCTAATAGCAACTTATGTGGATTAAATCTGTGGCCTAATTGCGGCTCGTAGGGACCATAAACACGGTAGCCATAAAGCTGGCCGGCACTGAGCCCATGCACATACAAATGCCAGATCTGCTGGGTCTGCTCCGTCAAGGCGATGCGCTGAATTTCTACCTCGCCTTGAGCATCAAACAGACATAACTCCACCCCAGTGGCATGGGCCGAAAACAGGGCGAAATTCACCCCGCCATCATCGACCGTCGCCCCCAAGGGAAAAGGCTGCCCTGCACTTAAGTTATAGGCGGTTGAGCCATCAGCATTTACAGGCAAGCGATTCGTCATAGGCTGGTATCTCTTGGCGCATCCGTCACAGGCCCGAGGATTAAGCAACCCAGAGGCGGCACAGTGATCAACGCGCTCGATGCCATGCCCTGCCAAGGTAAATCTTCGGCAATGACCTTGCCCGCATTCCCCTGATTGCTACCGCCATAGAGATGGCTGTCGCTATTGAGGTACTCACAGAAATCTCCGCCTTGGGGCAAGCCGATACGAAATCCTTGGTGCAGGGTTGGCGTCATGTTCACCACAAACACTAAAGGCACATCACTGCCCTCGCCATAGCGAACAAAGCTAAAAATACTGTCGCGACCATTGTCACAATCGAGCCAGCGAAACCCCTGCGACTCATAGTCGAGCACGGATAAGGCGGGAAATTGGCGATAAAGCTGATTCAGATCGCGAAGCCAGCGCTGCACGCCTTGGTGAGGCTCGAAGGCGAGCAAATGCCAATCGAGGCTATGGTTATGGTTCCATTCGTCACGCTGGGCGAACTCGCTGCCCATAAACAGCAGTTTTTTGCCCGGATGCCCCCACATAAAGCCGTAATAGGCCCTGAGGGTGGCGAATTTTTGCCAATCATCGCCGGGAATTTTATGCAGCAAAGAGCCCTTGCCGTGCACCACTTCATCGTGGCTTATCGACAGCATAAATTGCTCCGAATAGGCATACATCAGACTAAAGGTCAGCTGGTTATGGTGATACTGGCGATAGATGGGATCGCGGCCCAAGTAGCTTAGGCTGTCGTTCATCCAGCCCATATTCCACTTAAAACCAAACCCCAGCCCGCCGCTATCCGTCGGCTTAGTCACCCCCGCAAAGGCGGTTGACTCTTCGGCTATCATGCAAATGCCGGGGAAGGCTTGATACAAACGTTGATTCAACATTTGCAGGAAATGAATCGCCTCTAAATTCTCCCGTCCGCCATAGGCATTGGGCAGCCATTGCCCGGGTTCACGGCTGTAGTCGAGGTACAACATGGATGACACCGCATCGAGCCTGAGCCCATCGAGGTGAAATTCCCGCAACCAATAGCAGGCATTGCTGAGCAAAAAACTGCGCACCTCACCGCGGTCGTAGTTATAGATCAGCGTATCCCAATCGGGGTGTGTGCCTTTGCGCGGATCCTCATGCTCATAGAGGCAAGTGCCATCGAAACGCACAAGGCCGTGGGGATCCTTAGGGAAATGCGCCGCGACCCAATCGAGTAACACGCCAATGTCGGCCTGATGGCAGGCATCGATAAAGGCCTTTAAGCCATTAGCATCACCAAAACGATGGGTCGGCGCATACAGGCCAACGGGTTGATACCCCCAAGAGCCGTCGAAGGGGTACTCGCTGACTGGCATCAACTCGATATGGGTAAAACCTTGCTCCTTCACATAGGGGATCAACTGCTCGATTAAGTCTTGATAATCAAAGTATTGCTCACCAAACTCACCTTTTCGGCGCCAAGAGCCTAGCTGCACTTCGTAGATAGACATCGCGGCGCGATGCCAAGCCGTGGTCGCCCGTTTGTGCATCCATTGTGTATCTGCCCACGGGTGTTGGTGTTTTTTCGGCACTATGGAGGCATTGTGCGGTGCACATTCCATTTGGGTCGCCATGGGGTCAGATTTGGCGTGGCGCTCGCCATTTTGATAAACCAAATCAAACTTATAGTGCGCGCCTTCGGCAACATCAGGCAGGAAAATCTCCCATAAGCCGTTGGCCATATGTTGGCGCATCACATGGCGAGTATCGTCCCAGTGATTAAAATCCCCCACCACAGAAACCCGCTTAGCATTGGGCGCCCATACGCAAAAATGCACGCCTTCGACGTTATCGACTTGGCGCCAATTCGCACCTAAAAAGCGATAGGCCTGCTCAGAGCTTCCTTCGCCGAAGAGGTATAAGTCCTGGCTATCGAGGAGGGAACCAAACTGATAAGGATCGATAATATCCAACTCACAGAGGGGATAACTCACCCGTAGCGCATACAAAAAGGGCTTAACCCGTCTGCCAAGCGTCCCCGCAAACAGCCCCGCCTCATTGACCCGCTCAAGGCTCGCTACTTTACGGCCATCCTTAAGACTTATCACATCAACTTTTTGGGCGTTGCGTAAAAAACAGCGCACCACCAAGGCCTTACCCTCGTTGATGCTGTGCATACCGAGCAGGGAAAACACATCCGTATATTGACCGTTTAACAGTGCGACATCGCTACCGTCATAGAAGTAAGTCTGGGCTTGAGTCATCATTTGGCTTCCATTTTTAGTCAAAGGGTATCTGTATGCGCAGCCGTTTCTGGCAAATGTCTTGCCGCAGCAATGCGTTGCAAACGCTCAGCCAGCGCAGGCCTAGCTGTAGCTTCGCTTAGGCTGATGGGCAATCGACGCTGCCAATTGGGGTACTCGAGCCAAGTGCCAGGGATATTCACCGCATGGCGGTCCCCGAGCAGATCGCACCACTGCACGCTGTAAAGTGCGCTGTTGCCCGAGGCGCCAAATGGCATCCACGCCGTTAATAAATCTTCAATATCAATCTGTTGAATATCTGTCTCCGGCAATAAGCCCTGGGAGATTAAGCACTGCGCCAGCTGGTGTTTTTCCTGCTCACGTCCGGCTAAGGCCTCACCTAATTGTTCGTCGGTATTGAGCAGTTCGAGTTGTCGCCTCAGGTGCAAATCGCTGCCCGTCCACCAGGCGACTAACGTCGGCACATCGTGGTTTGCCAGCATCATCAAACTTTGGAACTTATAGTGGCTCGGCGGCTTAAAGCCTTGATGGTCTTTGCAGAAGTAGAACAACTCGTTGGAGTAAACCCCCGCCTGATACAGGCGATGAATAATATCGGGCGGCACTAGGCCCAAATCCTCACCAATCACCACACAGCGGGCACGTTGACTCTCAAGGCAGAGAATCGCCAACAGGGTTTCGACCGGGTAATACACATAGGCGCCATGGCCGAGGCGCTTATCCAGTGGCCACCACCAGAGTCGCAGCAGCCCCATCACATGGTCGATTCGCAGTGCCCCGCAGTGGGTCATGTTGGCGCGAGTCAATTCAATAAAATGGCGATATTGATGCTGTTTAAGCTTGACGGGATCGAGGGGCGTAAGTCCCCAGTTTTGCCCCTGCGGCGCGAAGGGATCTGGCGGCGCGCCTATGCTGGCGTTTAAGCAGAACTGCTGTGAATTGGCTTGAACCTCAACGCCTTGCAACGCAGCGCCTACGGCCAAATCACGAATAAGCCCAATGCCCATTCCCGCTTCTTTGGCTTTGAGCTGGCACAATTGCAGTTGATCTTCAGCCACAAACTGCAGGTATAAATAAAAACCTTCATCCTGTGCGATGGCCCGTGGACTGCGTAGCGATTCGGCTTGGGCAAATTCCCTGAGCGGCGCGCCCTGCTCTGCCACAAAATCCTCAAATCGCTGCGCCCTGGGTGTGTTTGGCTGTAAATGGTGTTCGCAAAAGACAGTGTATAAACGTGCAAAGGCGCGGTACTTAAGCTCGCTCACTTTGGGGTAATCGAGCCAGTTCTCCGCGTTGAGTAGGGCAATGGCTTCTTGCCATTCTTTCGCCGCAAACTCCGTTTTTAATGGCTCAAATTCAGACACGCTAGGTAAATGAATATACAGCGGATTCAGCCTTCTACGATCGCAGGGACTATAGGGACTCGGATGTTCCGGCGCGGCAATATCTAAGGCATGCAATGGATTAAGTTGAATGAAATCGGCGCCATATTCGGCCACTAAACCGATAAGTTGTTCTAAATCGCCAAAGTCGCCCATACCCCATTGGCTTTCGCTACGCAGACTATAGAGCTGAAGACTCACACCCCACGGTTTATGGCGCTTTCCTTGAGCCACAGCGCTCATCACCCCTTGATAGGCGGTTCTCGGTGCCACCATAAAAGTGCCATGGAACTCAGTCGCCTTACTTGCTGCCGAAATGCTTACTGATGAGTTGCTTGCTGCTGAGGTGCTTGCCGATGCTAGACCTTGTTGATCATCTGCCAGCCCAAGCAAACTGACGCTCAGTGTGTGGTAGCCCAATCCCAAGCAAGATAAATCACTTAAGTTGTCTTTATTATTAGATGTGTTTAGCGCGGCGCTGACATTTTCCCATGAACGGCGCGGCTCAACCTTGCTATCTTGCTCAGCTGCATCACCCGCATCACGGCAATGAAACTCATGACCTAAAAGGTCGAGGCGGTATTGCAGGAACTGACACTCATTGGCAAAGGGGCTATTGCCAAACTGTGCCAACTCCTGCGCCTGAATCCGATAATCCCCAATCGGTTTTAGCGCCGAAAACGGCACCTCGAGGATAACCCTCTCCCCTTGCTCGCAGGTAAAGGTGAGCAGCAGATCGCCACGGTAAGATTGAGGTAAATACAGACAGACCCAAGGTTCGTCGACATAGCACCAATGAAACGCTGGCAATACTTGTGTCCAATGCTGTGCATCGAGTTGATATACCTGAGCGTCAAGCTCGTCGCCACTGGGTAAACTCGTTAATGGTTCATCCTTTGCCTCGCAGGCCTGAGTATTTTTCTCCTGCAACATACAGGTCAAAATCCCTTGCCTGTCAGCCTCGGGAATGCGGATGTACTGGCCGAAGCAGTCGGTAAAGTCTGCTCCCACGCCCCGCAAATACAGCAACTTCTCCAGCCCCATATTTGTCGCCCCCGCGACTGCTCATCCATAGCCTTAGATAGGCAGTAACCATGCCAGCGCAAAATAACAGCATGAAGACAGATTTGTGTCAGCCAAGTGACAACAAAGAAAACTTATAAATCAGCATCTTGAATAAAATGCGTGTCTTTATCGCCCAAGCCTTGGCCCACAGGGCCATCTCGTAAACGCACTAGTTTGAAGCAGGGAGTGATTAAAAAAGGTGCAACGCGCTTAAATGGCGCATGCAAAACAGCGTCTTATCTTGGAGCAGTATTTCATGAAGTATCGCAGCGGTTGAATCCCCCGCACAAACAACAAATCCCGTATCAGCAACTAGCTGCAACACTTTGTATCAATTGTGTTTTTCATCTTGAACTCCAGTTCATCGCTCTGTCACTATGCGCGTTCAAAACAAAAACAACACCTAATCGCAACATTTCCCCATAGCGACTTACATCATTCAAAGTGGCGGGGATGAATGGCGAACGACGCAAAATAAGGAAATAGATATGAAAAGAATCACGGGACTTTTACTCGCCACCAGTTTGAGCTTAGCCCTTGGCGCCTGCGGCGGCAGTGGCGAAGATGAATTAACACCAACGATCCCAACTCCCGATCCAACCCCACCGAGCTTAAGCGCCGATGTCTGTTATTTAATGAGCACTACTAAGGGGGATTTGACCTTAGCCATCGACCTCACCCATATGCCGATCACGGGTAAGAACTTTAAACAATATGTCGATAAGTCATTCTATAACGGCACTTTATTCCACAGAACCATCAATAACTTTGTGATCCAAGGCGGTGGTTTCACCACGGGATTACAAAGCAAGCCGACCAGCGCGCCGATTAAAAACGAGGCAGCCGTCGGCATCAGTAACAAACGTGGCACTATCGCGATGGCACGTACCACAGTGCCAGACTCAGCAACATCACAGTTCTTTATCAATGTGTTAGACAATCCGCAGCTCGATGCTTCGGCAAGCAGCTATGGTTATGCCGTGTTTGGTAAAGTCGTCGAAGGGATGGATGTGGTCGATCAGATAAGCATTGTGCCGACCAAAACCAGCAATGGTTTTAGCGACACACCTGTGAATGAAATTTTGATCAATAGCGTGACGGAAACGAACTGCCCCGCCGCCTAGCAAAAACAACAAAGCACTGTAGATACAGTGCTTTGTATTATTTAGCACAGAAAGGGGATTATTCGTCCCCTTGAATTTTACCCACCAACAGCATTGGCGCAGCATCAATTTTATCGGCGTCCATCATGGCGGCAATACGCTCCACCGATGAGAGCAACTGACTCTGCTCCCACTCTTCAAGATTTTGATATTGCTTTATAAAGTGCTCTTGAAGTGGTTTAGGCGACTCTTGCAATAATGCCCGCCCCGCCTCACTTAAATGCAAATGCACCTTGCGCTTATCGGACTCGCTGCGTTTGCGGATCACTAATCCCCGCCCTTCGAGCCTATCAATAATTGTCGTCACAGTGGCAGGGCTGAGGGTGATTTCTTCGGCCACCTGTTTGGCTAAGGGAGCGCCGAGCTGGGCAATTTTCTGCATCACCATCAACTGCGGCCCCGTCAGGCCTGAATGTTTATTGAGTTGCCGGGAATGAATGTCGATAGCGCGGATCACCCTGCGCAGTGAAATCAGCAGTTGTTCGTATTTTTCCATCGTGCTTCGCGTGCTCCTCATCAACCCAACGGCCGCACCTTACCAGAAACTCAGCCACAACTCACCTCGAAGGGCGAATTTATCGCGCAATAATCTGAGTTTAACTAAACAAGTAAAAGCTGAAAAAAACCTTAAAAAACATAGCGTATATCAAGCCTGATCCCTGTCATAAAAGTTCATTATTTAGTTACCCAGTTCCAACTTTAGTGGGAATTTCACCTCAATAAACTGCCTAAGCCGATCTAGATCACATCTTACATACCCCTTAATTGGTAGCTTGGTCACCAGAAAGAAACAAATTTAATTTACAAGCAAATAGGTGGACTTATGGCTGCTAAATTTTTTATCCCTTCCGTCAACGTATTAGGCAAAGGTGCCGTCGATGACGCTATCGGAGATATCAAAACCTTAGGCTTTAAACGCGCGTTAATCGTGACGGATAAGCCTCTCGTCAAGATTGGTCTGGTCGGTGAAGTGGCCGAAAAACTCGGTCAAAATGGCATTACTTCAACCGTGTTCGATGGCGTGCAGCCCAACCCAACCGTCGGTAACGTCGAAGCCGGTCTTGCGCTATTAAAAGCCAATCAATGTGATTTTGTGATTTCATTAGGCGGTGGTTCACCCCACGATTGTGCTAAGGGTATCGCCCTAGTTGCCACCAATGGCGGCAGCATCAAAGACTATGAAGGGTTAGACCAATCCGCTAAGCCACAACTGCCATTAGTGGCCATTAACACTACCGCTGGCACTGCCAGTGAAATGACCCGTTTTTGTATCATCACTGACGAAGCTCGCCATATCAAAATGGCAATTGTCGATAAACATACCACCCCATTGCTGTCTGTGAATGACCCTGAGCTGATGCTGAAAAAACCAGCGAGCCTCACAGCTGCAACAGGCATGGACGCGCTAACCCACGCGGTTGAAGCCTATGTGTCTATCGCTGCAAACCCGATTACCGATGCCTGCGCCATTAAAGCCATTGAACTTATCCAAGGCAACTTAGTGAATGCGGTAAAACAAGGCCAAGATATTGAAGCCCGTGAGCAGATGGCCTATGCGCAATTCTTAGCGGGGATGGCCTTCAACAACGCCAGCTTAGGTTATGTGCATGCGATGGCGCACCAATTAGGCGGTTTCTACGATCTGCCCCACGGTGTATGTAACGCCCTGTTATTACCCCATGTGCAAGAATACAACGCCAAAGTGGTACCAGATCGCTTAAAAGATATTGCGAAGGCCATGGGTGTCGATGTAGCCAATATGACCGATGAACAAGGTGCTGCAGCGGCGATCGCCGCCATTAAAGCCCTATCCGTTGCGGTAAACATTCCAGAAAACCTGACATTACTCGGGGTTAAAGCGGAAGATATTCCAACGCTGGCCGAAAACGCCTTAAAAGATGCCTGTGGTTTCACTAACCCTAAACAGGCAACCCATGAAGAGATCTGCCAGATCTTCACTAACGCGTTATAAGCACATACGCGTAATAGAGCATTAACGCCGTCTGTCGCGCGCCAATTGACAGGATGTTGTTCGGCTAGCGCAAGCTAACGACATGAGAATCGGCCCAAACAAGGGATCTTGTTTGGGCCTTTCTTTTGGGCTGCTCCAGCCAATTTTGCACTACGGCATAATGTAAAAAGCCGCCGTAGCGCCTTAATCTTCGGCAGTTGGGATCCCATAGATCGAAAAATCGGCCCAATAGCGTAAAAACGTGATCTTGGTGGGTTACATGCTGTTACAAATCCGCTAGACTGGCTCCAGTTCGCTTTTTCCCTGCAAAAGATGAAGCCAGCTCAGAGGCCCATTCTAAGGAATGGGCCTCTGTCCCTTTTAGCGCCCGCCCCTACACCTTCCCAATAATTTGCTACTGTTTAATGGCTCACGGCACCATGTAGATCCTGTCACTTATTTGCTGCTTTATTGCGCAGTAATTAAGCAAAAACGAATTTGAGTGCAAAACTGAGAGATAGCACATAGATATTCGTTAAAAACTCATGCTAAATAACACTGAATGGAAATGAATTAACTGACTCATTTTTAACCAAAAACACTTGTAAAAACTGTGATTTAACTCGGGCGATATCAGCGCAATTAATGATTGACCGAATTCAAAAACGATGCCTATGATGGCAGCAACATCCTCAACAGGTAGGTACGCTATGACAGCAATTACTCATGTATATAACTACACAGTTAGATGTCCGCATTACAAAGATCCCGAACATCCAGTGAGTTGGTTAAACCACATCGAATTAAACCAATCCAGTGAAATTGCCTTAAACCGTATCACCAAATGGCACGAACTCTCAGGCAGTAAATCCTTCGAAACCAGTAAGTTTGTAGTCCGCAAAGCCGACAATGAAGAAGCCTACTTCTCCATGCAAAGTGATAGGCTTAAAAATGATGGTCATGCGCTGGTCACCTTTAAAATCTTCCTCGATACCTGCTGCGACGATGCCGCCCCAGAAGAAATTATGCAGCACCTGATTGATGACTATCAGCAGCGTTTAGCGAAACTCGACCAAGCCTCATAATCTTTTGCTTGGGAGTCACATGTCACATAAGCGGTTAATCGCTAAGTGAAATAGTAACAATGCCAGAGTTAATACTCTGGCATTTTGTTTTACTCACCTTGTTAACCAATCCATTCTAAACCGTCACTCATCCGCCACAGACCCACGCCTCGTTAACTTGGATGAAGACATTTCATCTTTACTCAAGCAAACTTATGCATTATCTCTCATCTAATAATTGGGCTACAAAGATTGGAGCTCCGATAATTGGATTTTCAGATTATTAAGGCGCGGTACAGCAGTATTTGGTATCTTGCCTAACAAACGTGCGTTATCAGGATGAGTACAATGAAAAAAGCGATGCTGTTAATACTACCACTGCTACTGGCCACCACAGCCTGCGCCGATTTAAAGGATGCGGGTCGCGCCATTGGCACCACCACTAAAGATGTGACGAAAGAGATTGGTCACGCCACCCGCGACACCACCAAAGCCATTGGTCATGCCTCACGGGATGCGGTGAAATCGGTCAAAGAAGAACTAACAGAAGATTCAGAGTGACGCCCATGCGTCACTCTGCTTTATCGGAGCTCAATCCTTAGGCCGCATTGGCTCGAATACCATGGGGCACGGGTAAGCCCTGGGCATTCACGTTTACAAACACCATCTTATCGATACTAACTACTGGCGCTTGCGTCATCTTATTACGTACTTGGCAACTGACCGTAATGGAACTGTGCCCAAGGCTGACAAGCTCCAAACCAAATTCCAACACATCCCCTTGGCGCGCCGGCGTCATAAAATTGATTTCAGAAATCAGCTTAGTCACATGGCTGGAGCTCTTCATCTGGCACGCAGCAAAGATGGCCGCCTCCTCGTCAATCCAACTCAATAACTGGCCGCCAAATAGGGTATTTGCAGGATTTAAATGTTCAGGTTTGACTAAACGACGACTGTAATATTTCATGACGGTGACCTCACTGTGAATGCCAAGTTTTACAGCCAATTCACAGCATTATTTAGGCCAAGATAAATAGCCATTGAATAACAATGAGATAGAATTAAGTTATTGTAAAACGGTTAAAAAATTGCACCAACTCGAGTCAGAGTTGCACCAGAATAATCAATTAGATAAAAAAATAGCGACTCAGAGAGTCGCCAAGCTCAGGCAAGCAATGTATTGACTGGGTAGGAAGTTAAGTCACAAGGTTTGACTTAAAAACCCGTGCAGCACATGTAGGCGAACTGCACGGGGGACAACAGCTGCAATGCAGCTAAACACAGGGTTTACGGGTACAACATCTTACGGGTAGAACCTATTCGCGATACAACAGACTTCGCTTAAAACTGCTCTTCTTCGGTCGAGCCAGTCAGTGCCGTCACCGATGAATGACCGCCTTGGATCACTGTGGTGACTTGGTCAAAGTAACCAGTGCCCACTTCCTGTTGATGCGCGACGAAGGTGTAGCCTTTCTTCGCTGCTGCAAACTCAACTTCTTGAACTTTCTCAACATAATGCTTCATACCTTCACCACGAGCGTAGTCGTAAGCCAGGTCAAACATGTTGTACCACATGTTATGGATACCCGCTAAAGTGATGAACTGATACTTGTAGCCCATGTCCGACAACTCTTGTTGGAAGCGCGCAATCGTCGCGTCGTCCAAGTTTTTCTTCCAGTTGAACGAAGGTGAACAGTTGTAGGCCAGTAATTGGTCTGGGTACTGAGCATGGATTGCCTCAGCAAAGCGGCGTGCTTCTTCTAAGTCAGGCTTAGCGGTTTCACACCAAATTAAATCCGCATACGGTGCGTAGGCGAGACCGCGAGAAATCGCTTGGTCCAGACCCGCTTTTACGCGGTAGAAACCTTCACTGGTACGCTCGCCAGTCACGAAGTCACGATCGTATGGGTCGCAATCGGAGGTCAATAAATCCGCTGCGTTCGCATCGGTACGAGCGATAACTAAAGTTTCAACACCGCTCACGTCGGCGGCAAGACGCGCCGCAACTAACTTTTGTACCGCTTCTTGGGTCGGCACTAATACTTTACCGCCCATATGGCCACACTTTTTCACTGAGGCTAATTGGTCTTCAAAGTGCACACCAGCGGCACCTGCGTCGATCATCGACTTCATCAGCTCGAACGCATTCAGTACGCCACCAAAACCCGCTTCCGCATCGGCAATAATCGGCAGGAAGTAATCGACAAAGTTTTCTTCTTCCGGATTAACCCCATTGCTCCACTGAATTTGGTCAGCACGACGGAAAGAGTTGTTAATACGGGCGACGACTGCTGGCACTGAGTTTGCTGGGTATAAAGATTGGTCTGGGTACATAGTGCCCGCTAAGTTAGCGTCGGCCGCCACTTGCCAACCAGACAGGTAAATCGCTTCGATACCGGCTTTAGCCTGTTGTACCGCTTGGCCGCCAGTCAGTGCACCTAACGAGTTCACATAACCTTTTTTTGCACCACCGTTGACTAAATCCCACAGTTTAGCGGCACCGCGTTTGGCAATGGTGTTTTCGGGTACGATAGAACCACGAAGTGCCACAACTTCCTCTGCAGTGTATGGGCGACGTACGTTTTTCCAACGTGGATTCTCAGCCCAATCTTTTTTGATCGCGTCAATCTGTGCCTGACGTGAAGTCTGTGTTGCCTTAGTCATAGTGTCACTCCTTTCTCTGTGATGTTGTAGCAAGTGAAGCTGCCCCACAGCCTCACCCTGCCCATTGGTTTAATTGGCGGCTTGGCCGCCATAACGCATTCCATGTAAACGCATTCAGTGTTACAGCATTAAAACGCTAATCATTAAGCCGTTAACATCTCGTAACCGGGTAAGGTTAAGAAATCGACCAACTCATCCGAAGTGGTAATATCCTCAAGCAATACAGCTGCTTGGGTAAATTTTCCGTGGGTGAATCTGTCACCGCCCACTTCTTTTTTCACATTTGCTAACTCTTCCACCAGCATGTCCTTAAACAATTGTTTAGTGACGGGTTTGCCGTTTGAGAGTGACTTGCCATGTTGGATCCATTGCCAAATCGAGGCGCGGGAGATTTCCGCCGTTGCCGCATCTTCCATTAATCCGTAAATCGGCACACAACCGTTGCCACTGATCCACGCCTCAAGGTATTGCAGAGCGATGCGAATATTCAGGCGCATCCCTTGCTCTGTACGCTCACCATCACAGGGTTTTAATAACTCAGCGGCGAGGATCGGTGCATCCACATCACGGGTGATATGCAATTGATTTTGATGATCTTGGCCTATGTATTCGTTAAAGATCCCCATTGCCGTATCCGCAAGACCTGGGTGAGCGACCCAAGTCCCATCATGACCATTGCGAGCCTCAAGCTCTTTGTCCTTACGTACCCGTTGCAACACGGTTTCGTTCTGAGCGGGATCCTTCGCTGGAATAAAGGCCGCCATGCCGCCCATCGCCAGTGCGCCACGTTTATGGCAGGTTTTGATCAGCAGTCTTGAATAGGCGCTTAAGAAAGGCGTATCCATGGTCACCGCTTGGCGATCCGGTAATACACGGTCGCTATGACGTTTTAATGTTTTGATATAGCTGAAGATATAGTCCCAACGACCACAGTTCAGCGCGACAATGTTTGAGCGTAATTCATAGAGAATTTCGTCCATTTCAAACACTGCGGGTAAGGTCTCAATCAAACAAGTACATTTGATTGTGCCAGGCTGTAGGCAAAATCTTTCTTCAACAAAAGCAAACACTTTTGCCCACCAACGCGCTTCAATATGGCTCTCGAGTTTAGGAATATAGAAGTAAGGACCACTGCCCTTCGCCAGCAATTGGCGATAGTTATGGTAAAAGTACATTGCAAAGTCGAATAACGCGCCGGGAATGGACTGCTGGTTAAATTCAACGTGCTTCTCTTTTAAGTGCAGGCCACGCACACGGCAGATTAATACCGCAGGATTTGGGCCTAACTTGTAGTGTTTACCGGTTTCAGGCGCTGTGTATTCAATCTCACCGCGCACGGCATCACGTAGGTTAATCTGACCTTCCACGACTTTCTGCCAGCTCGGTGCTAAGGAGTCTTCAAAATCCGCCATAAACACTTTGGCATTGGCATTAAGCGCATTGATCACCATCTTACGTTCGACGGGACCGGTGATTTCGACACGGCGATCGAGTAAGTCATTCGGAATGCCGCGGATCTTCCATGCGCCGTCACGAATTGCACGAGTCTCGGGTAAAAAGTCAGGCAAAGCCCCTTTATCGATACGCGCCTGTCTATCTTTACGTTTGGCGAGTAAGGTGGGCACTTCTGTCGCAAATTCACGGCAAAGTGACTCAAGCAACGCCAGCGCGCCTTCGGTAAAAATCACCTCCTGCCCCGGGATGGTATTTCCCACTAAGGCCAGAGTGCCATTCGCAGTGGCCTTATTCTGTGTCGAATTCAATTGCTGTTCACTTAAAGTGTGTTCCGTCATCTTCTCGCCCTCCCAAGAGGCTAACCTTTTGCTCGTTTACGACCCGTTACCAGCAAAGACATGAGTAACATGTACAAACATTCACCACAAAACATTCAAATGTTCGTTTAGAACCAAAACTTACAGACAAACATTTGTATTTGCAACTATCCAAAAGTGCCATAACCGCTAAAAAATTTGACCAAAAAACCTCTCAAAATTGGTCTGACCAAGACACAAAAACCAGCACAACTAACTGATAAACAACAACTTTAAAATTGTTAACTAAATAAGATTTTTCTTATCGTGAAATTTGTCAGACAACTTTACCACTACAAGCGCAATGTAATTTTATACGTAATTTAATTACCTATTGAAAATTTAAATGTACAGCATTTTTAGCCTATTCGACCTAAGTAGAAAGCAGTGCGCGTTTTGAACTCCACCCGGAGGAAAGCGGTAAAAATCAACAAAACCAATCAATTAACAAAATAGAAACATATTAAAAATTTAAACACTCGTTTAACTATTACGTTTACGTAAACAGTCGAACAAGTAAGGGGAGAGTGACAGGGATCACGGGTTATGTTTCTCGATCAAAAACCCGAGTCGATATGGTTAACCCAAAAAATAAATCACTTTTTTATAAAAAAAATGAAACAAATTAGAATTCTGACCACGTGTTGCTTCAAATGAGTGCAGCAAGTGATAGTGAAGGTCTTTATCCCAACACTGTTAACCGTATTTCATATGTAAAGATAACCAAGGTTCATAGTCTTTTAAGTGCCAAACAAGGGGTTGCAAACTAGATGAAAATCATTATCATTCGCGACCTTTCTGATTGGGGGACTTTCAATGCCAGTATTACAGCCTGTATTTCGCTTATCGCTTATTGCACTCGCCTGCCTCAGTGCTTTACCACACACAACCTACGCCGATGACACACCTTCAGCTCGCGATGAAAACGTCGAGCGTATAACGGTATATGGCAGACAAAACTCTGTGGTGAAAAACTCAGGACTTGCGACTAAGTCAGATATGTCCTTAATGGAAACCCCTGCGGCGGTTGTTATCGTTGACCAGGAGCTGATTAACAGCCAAGGAGTCGACAATCTGCAGGACTTGATTCGCAATATCAGCGGGGTGACTCAAGCGGGCAATAACTACGGCATTGGGGATAACTTAGTGATTCGCGGCCTCGGCGCAAACTACACCTATGACGGCATGTATGGTGGTGCCGGCCTTGGCAATACCTTTAACCCCACTCGCTCCCTAACCAATGTGGAATCCGTGGAGGTTTTAAAGGGGCCAGCGACTGGACTCTATGGCATGGGCAGCGCGGGCGGCGTGATCAACCTGATTGAAAAGAAACCGCAATTTGAATCCAAACACAAAATCACCACAGAAGTTGGCCAGTGGGATACCTACTCGCTCGCCGTCGACAGCACGGGTGGAATTACCGATGATCTTGCGTACCGCTTAGTCGCCAAAACCGCCCGCAGTGAAGGCTACCGTGATTTAGGCGCCGACCGTGATGAAGTGTTCGGCTCACTCAAATGGGTATTAAGTGACAGCCAAGATCTGATGCTATCCGGCGCGTATATCAAAGACGCCATTGCCGTTGACTCCATCGGCCATCCAATCCGTATCTACAATGCCGATTCTGTCGGTGGCAAAACCGCGGGCGAAGTCACTTGGCAAGATTTGATTAACGATCCTAAAGGTCAAGGCATACAGCTAACCGATGAGCAGCGTCAGCAATTAGTGGCGTCACTCGCCAGTGGTGATGGTTTAACTCCCTACTCCTTCGGTGACGCGGGATTAATTTCTCCCATGGCAAAGGATAACGAAGGTGAAGAATTAAGGTTCAAGCTGACCCACAATATCTACTTTACCGATAATCTGTTCCTCAACCAGCAGTTGCAATATCGCGACTACACCACAGGTTTTGCCCGTCAAACAGGGGCTTACAACTATGTGTATTGGAAGCGTAAAATCAAGGTTGGTGGCGTATCGACTGATGTGATTAACGAAGATCCCCGCGCGCCACTGGTTGAAAATGGTGTGCTCTATCCCTTTGCCGCCAGACGTCAGGAATACCGCCAACTCGATGCCGAAGAAACCTCATGGCAGTATTTTGCCGATCTACGTTACGACTTCCAAATCGGCAATATCGACAACGAATTACTGGTGAATGCTAACTACGAAGACCGCAACATTCGCCTCGAGCAATTCTCGATTTACGATGCAGATCAAGTCATTAAAAACAAACA
Source organism: Shewanella sp. BC20 (assembly GCF_003129585.1). Taxonomy (NCBI): domain Bacteria; kingdom Pseudomonadati; phylum Pseudomonadota; class Gammaproteobacteria; order Alteromonadales; family Shewanellaceae; genus Shewanella; species Shewanella sp. BC20. The sequence goes on from NZ_NHRI01000001.1 coordinate 311,406, forward strand.
AGGCGAAGTGATTTACCGTGGTTCGCTACCGTACATTTACGATATCCGCAATCCAAATTGGGGAACGGGTAAATTTGCCGACTACGATCCACTCAAAACCGCCAACTACAACAAAAAAGTCAGCGCTTGGGGCTTAGGCGTGCAACATGTGGGTTATTTAGGTTATGGCTTTACCACCCGTGTTGGCGTGGCCTTTAACGAAATCAAACAGAGCTATGAGCACTTAGGTGTGGATGAGCGCTACAGCGCGAGTCAAGCGAGCCCCACTCCAGAGGAAGATAGCAAAGATAACGGTGTGACCTACAACTTGGGCTTAACCTATATGCCCATTGATGATTTATCATTTTTCGTCAATCACTCAAAGGGTCGCACCGCCTATAGTATTTTAGGTTCAATCACGGGGGAAAATACCGACCGCGAAGACTCAGAATCCGTTAGTAACGATCTCGGTATGCGCTTTAAAGCCTTTGACGATCAGATGCTAGCATCACTGGTGTTCTTTAAAAGCTCACGCACTAATGTGCCTTACAACAACCCAGACTATAACGCTGGCGTGTCAGGTGCCGAGGTGCCCGTGTACTTTTACGATGGCAGCGAAGATACCCAAGGGGTCGAGTTGGATCTCAATGCCCACTTAAACGATAACTGGCGCATCAACCTTAACGGCATGTATCAAGACGCTAGGGATAAACAAAACCCGAATGACAAAGCCAACTACGACAGCCGTCAAAAAGGTGTGCCCTATGTGACCGCCAGTGCTTGGGTAACCTATGGTGCAGACTGGTTTGCCTTAACAAGCCCTATTGAGCTGAGTTTAGGCGCCAAGTATGTGGATGATAGAAGCACACACTCAAGCTCATTTGGCATCCCAGATGGTTATGTGCCGAGCTACACCTTAGTGGATTCTGCCATCAGCTACGCCACCGACTCTTGGAAGTTACAATTGAATATCAACAACCTATTCAATAAAGACTATTACAGTAAGGCGATGTTCCTCGGTGGCATGCCAGGCGAAGAGCGTAATGTGAAACTGCAATACAGCTACAGTTTCTAAGCGTTTTCCTTAAGCCCATAAACAACAAGAGAGCCCATTGGCTCTCTTGCTGTTTTAGCTGGCAGACTTAACTGACGTTTTCCCGGTCGCCACGCATCAGCGACTCCAACTCAGCTTTCCCCTTAGTGGATAAATCAATCAGCTTGGCTAAATCATGCTGATGGGCAGCACTGGCGATCACCAGCTTTTTATCGTGCTCAGCAAAAATCTTCACCCTTTCATTGGCTTGTACCTGTGATAAGCCTAAGCCCTGCAAAATCTTCTCACTGGCGGATAAGGCCGAACCAAAGGTTTCACGGAACACATCGGTCACCCCAAGGCTCATTAATCGATACGCGTGGTTACGGTCACGCGCCCGAGCGACAATATTGATATGGGGAAAATGGGTTTTCACCTGTTGGGCGATTTCAATCGAATCCTCAACATTATCAACGGCCAGCAGCAGCAAGCGCGAGCGCGCAATCCCCGCCGACATCAACATATCTAAACGTCTGGCATCGCCAAAATAGACCTCACCGCCGTATTTGCGGATCACATCCACATGGCTGGCATCTTTATCTAAGGCCACAAACGGAATGCCCGATGACGCTAAAATACGACCAGTGATCTGCCCTACTCGTCCAAATCCGGCGATCACCACCTCAGATTCAGTCACATTAATGGTATCGGGCAAACGTGTATCCACCACCTTAGGTTTAGTGGCTCTAAATAGTGTGAAAATCATCGGTGTGACTGCCATGGATAAACCAATAGCTAACACTAAGATTTGGGCGATTTTATCATCCACTATGCTGGATAATTGCGCCTGCGACAGCAGCACAAAGGCAAACTCACCGCCCTCTGCCAAGATAAGCCCTAGGGCAATACTCGGGCGCCATGTATGGTGGCGCACTCGACCAAGCAGCATCAGCACTAGGGTCTTAATCAGTAACATGCCCAGCAAAATCGCGAGGATAAGTAAGGGATCGGTTAAAAACAGCTTGAGATCCATACTCATGCCCACCGCCATAAAAAACAGCCCTAGCAGTAAGCCTTTAAAAGGTTCGATATCGGTTTCGAGCTGATGTCGGTAGCTGGAGTTCGCCAGCATAATTCCGGCTAAAAACGCCCCCATACCCGCCGATAGCCCCAGCCACTCCATCAATTCGGCGCTGCCCATCACCAGCAATAGTGCAAAGGCGGTTAACACTTCACGAACCCCGCTACTGGCAACGAGTTTAAGTAACCGCGGCAACAGATATTTACCCACTAACACAAAGCCCACTAAGGCCACACAGGTCCAATACCAAGGCACCGCATGGTGCTCAATCTGGGCCGAATTAGGCGCAAGGTAAGCGGTTAATAGCAACATGGGGATCACGGCGAGATCTTGCATTAACAACACCCCAAAGGCATCGCGGCCCAGCGGGGTGGTCAGCAGTCGATGTTCGCTCATCAACTGCACCGCAAAAGCCGTCGATGACAAGGATAACGCCGCGCCAACCACTAATGCTGCCTCAATGGATAAGCCAAATCCCCAAGCTAAACCGCCAATTGCCGCCCAAGAAAGGAGTAACTGACCACTGCCGAGACCAAAGATGGCGCTGCGCAGCTCCCATAACTTGCTCGGATTGAGTTCAAGCCCGAGCACAAACAGCATCAACACCACACCCAGCTCGGCAAAATGCAGCACGGCTGCGGGATCAGACACCAGCGCCATGCCTCCTGGGCCTAAAATCACCCCAGCAGCGAGATAAGACAGAATCGGTCCTGCGCCAAAACGTTTGCCCAAGGGTACAAAAATCACCGCGGCCAATAAAAATAACAGTACAGAAGTGAGCAGACTCGACTCTTCCATTAGGGCTCCACAACATTAGCAAAAGGCAAAAATAGGGGTATGACCTTAAGCGAAAAAAGCTTCGGCTACCGCTGGCAATCATACTCTAGTTAGGCAGGAAAAAGTGTGAAAAATTGACCTAAAAATCATTGAGAAAACGCAAGGAATAACCGAAAAAGCGAAAGAAGAAAACCGCGTTACATTAACCTAAACAGCCAGTTACACAGACAATACAACTCGTATCCTACTGCCTTGGCAACTGGCTGGTAATATTGGTGGCGCGTTTATCGGAGGCTAAAGCGTCCTCATAACAAAATACACTGTTACGACCATTCGATTTTGCGGCATACAGCGCCATATCGGCACGGTGCAGCAGAGGATCTAAGCTTAAGTCTTCTTTTGTCATACCGCTGACCCCAAAGCTCGCGGTGATAGTAAATTTATGCCCCGACAGATGCGTATCAATGGCTTCGATTCGGCTTCGGCATTGTTCGGCAACTTCCATCCCCTTAGATTCATTGGCGTAAGGCAAGAATAGTGCAAATTCCTCACCGCCAATCCGAGCAAACACATCACCATTGCGCACATGGGGTTTTAACGCCTCAACGACTTTTTTCAGCGCCCAGTCACCCGTACCATGGCCGTAGGAATCATTAATCCGTTTAAAATGGTCTAAGTCGAATAAAATCACGCAAAAATCGCCCCCTCGGGCAGCGGCTTGCACAAACAGATTTTCACCCAGGTCTTGCCCTGCACCACGGTTAAGCACGCCCGTCAAAGCATCCATTCTGGCCATACGCATAAAACGCCGTTTTTGCAAATTGCCCACGACTAACAAAATCGCGAGGAAAAACAGCCCGCCCACTAATATCGTGATAAACATCAGCATATTAGTGTACTCGCGCTCTTTTACCGTTTGCTGAGCGATGTAAAGTTCACGCTCTTTATTCAGCAAGTTGATTTCACGCGCCTGCTCATCGGCATTAAACTTAGCCGCCTGATAAGCAAGGGTTTTCATCTTCGACTCATCAAAAATCAGTTGATTATAATGTTGCTCTTTTCTGGAGTATTCATAGGCTTGTTCAAATTGTTTGTCCGCCGCCATCAACTCGGCAAACACTTTGTAGGCAATATGCTTATGTTCGATATAACTATTGTCATCGGGAAATGTGAGCACTTTAACAGCGTGACTTTTTGCTTGCACCAGTTCACCCGTTGCAAAGTAATTTTCGGCAAGTAGTGCATGCACATGGCTGATTTCTAATTGAAATTGAAAAGCTTCATACCCTTTTAACGCTAATAGCAAAATCGCTCTCGCGCCTAAATAGTCACCTCGCTCCTGCAATACCATCCCTTTGCCTTTCATCGACATAGTCGCCAAAAGGGGAAATTGTTTCGCATCACAATATTCACGGCTATCTTCGAAGGCATCGAAGGCGTCAGGACTTTTTACACCGAGCAAGTAAATCGCCCGCAGCAATTTGGCATGGCAAATATCGCGAACATCGGTTTCCTGAGCGAGTTGTAACACCTTATTGGCATAGAGGCCCATATCGCTATAAGCGTCCATTTCAGAATAAATATTGGCAATTCTTAGATAGGAGTGACGTTTAATCGTAACATCATCGATATTCACCACTAGGGCTAATGCTTTGGCAACTGCCGACAAAGCTTTGTCATAGTCACGCATCCCTATATATACCGTGGCTTGATAGCTATAAACCGATGCTAATAATTCAGAACTTGTGATTAAGGTTTCGGCCTGATGCAGATCGTCTAAGGCTTTGGCATATTCACTGACAAAAATATAACTAATGGCTCTGTCAATTCTTAGTCTGCCTTTTTGTGTCGGGGTTAAACTGCTAAATGCGGTCTCATATTCGGCCAGTTTTTTCTGCGCAGCGCTAAGATCTGATTGCAGTAATACATCAAGCTCATTGAGTGCCTGATCAAAATCAAGAGAGTTAGCCATCAATGCTGTCGAACACAAAGCAAAGATGGCTAATAGGGCACAACGTAACCGTTTCAAGATAAGTTAATTATTACCATGATTCACTAATAAGAAGGCTTGATAGTCTTGGTCGCCACTTAAGGTTTTGAGCTTTTCCATATCCCCAGTCATTACAGCGTTAATTTCTTCATCAGTTAATCCGTGGGCACGCATCACCGCCTCGGGATTCTGTTTATAGTCTTCCATTAACTGCGCATCTTGGCCTAGCTGGGTAAAAAAATCCGATAATGCAGACATGTTTTTTTCCTTATTGTTAATAATGACTCAGTATCACACTTCAATTTAGCCCAAATCTTCGGGACCGATCCCTAACTTAGCCAAAATAGCATAGTTGTACTCTAGCTTTTTTGCTGGCGGAATTAACAACGTACTAATCGGTGTTAAGTGTGCTTGGGGTAAATTCGCTAAAGGTAAACGCTCGATACGTGGGGCTTGGATTGGCAAATTAGCCGCTTCGTAGATGACTACCTCATGGTCGAGGGGATACCATTGATTCAACTGCTCCACGAGGATCTGCAACCTATCACTCGAGGTATGAAATTGGGTTAGGGTATGTTCGCCCGCAATCGCGATTTGCCAGAGTAATAAGTGGGTAGTGGGATCGGGCACATGGTTGAAAAACATAAACTGGCTAGCTTCAAAGCTTTGATGCCCGGAGTTGCCAGGGTCAATCCCTAAGTCGGCCCACAGGCAAGCTTCGGCCGAAATCCCCGGCTCCATCTTGGCCGAAAACCCTTCTGCCTTGGCGCGAGTGATAGCCATATGGGATACACAGGCAAACACGCCCGGATGACCATAGAGTGCACACACGGTTTTTTTACCCGCTCTCACCGCATCTAGAATGGCATTGACCATTTGCTCGTAGGTGTCCCGACGATTTTTAACTTCACCATTTTGCGCATAAAACTGCTGCAAATTGATGACATTGGAGTTGAGCTTCGTCAACCAACGCTGCGAGAAACCGTCGGGTAAGAGTGAAAATACAATATCGGCATGTTCAATATAGCTGCGGCTTAATACGCTAATTTGTCCCGCGAGCTGTAACCCCGTACCCACACAAACGAGTGATCCCAATGGTCTCTCCTAAAAATGCACTGTCGCAGGCTTATTGATGAACTCAAACCGTCACCTTGATAGCAACCGCTAACCCCTATGCTACCCCCTAAAGTAGCGAAAAAATGCTAACACCATCAAAGTAAAACATTTTCACAACTTTACCCATGTTTTCACAACATTGCTACATGACTATTTCGACTTTGCTTAACTTTACGGTTTTTCAGCGCAATTTACCGCAGGGCAGCTTATTTAAGCCCAATGATCATCATAAAAATCTTCACTCACAGCGAACTAAAACGCGCCGCTTAGGTCGAAAACTCACACAATTGCAACGATAAGCGCCGCAACGCCCAATTACCCTTGTCATAAGGGGGAGTGCTTGGGTATGATGGCCGCCAGATTTTCAGAAGTAGCGCATACAATGATCAATAAAAAGCAAAGTCTTACCCTGCTGAGCGCCATTGCGCTCTCAGTTTCGCTCAGTGCCTGTAGCGTGTTTGATTGGCTGATCTATAAGCCCGATATTCCGCAAGGCAACTACATGGAGCCGCAACAGGTTGAAAAGTTGCGTATCGACATGACCAAAGAGCAGGCCGAATACATTCTTGGTCGCCCAGTATTGCGTGACAGCTTTGCCGATGACACTTGGTATTATGTGTACCACTATAAGAGTGGCCGTGATGCGAGCATCACCCACAAAGAACTAATCCTGCACTTTACCGGTAACAAATTAAGCTTAGTAAAGGGCGACTATGAATTAAGCCCAGAGTTTAATACACCGCTTGAGCAGAGTAAGTTACCTATGGCTAACACCGCTGAGTCTGCACCGCTCGTGCCAGCACAGCGCCCAGATGAAAAGCCATTAGTGAAAGAAAATCAAACCGAAGCGCAAGTTCAAAAGCCGATCAAGTAAGCACACTGGTTTAACACTTGCCCTAAACACAAAAAGCGCCCATGGCGCTTTTTGTTTATTCGCGTTCTAACAGATTAAGACACCCGTCCACCGGTCACTTTGTTGGCACGACCTTCATCCTTGGCCTTATCGGCACGGCGACGGCGCACATCCTTAGGATCGGCGATCAGCGGGCGATAAATCTCCACTCGCTGCCCCGGTAAAATCACTTGGTCATGCTTAACCACATTGCTAAACACCCCAAGCTTTACCGTTTCTAAATCAATCTCAGGGAAAAAACTCACCATATTGCTCTGACGCACTATGTCAATTGCGCTCGTGCCGGGCAATACGCTAACCGAAATCACCTTTTGCTGAGTCGGCAGCGCATAAATAACATCGACGACGAACTTATCTGCTTCATTTGTCACTGTAAATTACCTTAGCGCGGCTGGTAAATGCCGTCACCATAGACACCATAAGATCATTAAACACTTTACCAAAAGCCATATCGACCAATGAGCTGGAAAACTCGAAATTTAAGTCAAACTCCACTTTACAGGCATCTTCCGTCAACTCGGTAAAACGCCACTGGCCGAATAAGTGTTTAAAAGGCCCATTTTCAAGTCTTAACTCGATACTCTTTCCCGGCACCACCTGATTGCGCGTGGTAAAGGTCTTACGGATCCCCGCCTTACTCACATCGACCGAGGCCACCATGGTTTTACCATCAAACTCAAGCACTTTACCGCCAACACAACCGGGTAAAAACTCTTTGTACGACTCAACATCATTGACTAAATCATACATTTGCATCGCACTAAAACGAACTAACACACTTCGAGAAATTTGCGGCATAGGGCTTGGCACTCTCAATCTAAGTAAACACGCTGTCTCAAGCAAACTCCGCGCGCCCTAATCTCTAGGGAAGCTAACAAAATTGGTTTGGATTCTACCACGATACTTAAAAAACGCACCCCTCACATATCCCTATGATGACTAAGCAAAACCGCATAAAAAAACAGCAATAAATTGATGAAGGCTTGAAATAGCTCAAATAAACCCTTATATCCATTTCAAATTGATTCACCGTGCGTATAATGGCGCCACTATGGTAAAGAAAAACTCAAAAAAAGCCGCGCCTGCGACGATCGCACGTAATAAGCGCGCAACCTTCGAATACCGTTTCGAAGAAAAAATGGAAGCCGGCCTGTCCCTCATGGGATGGGAAGTGAAGTCTATCCGCATGGGTAAAGTGAACCTATCGGACTGCTACGTTTTCTTAAAAAATGGCGAAGCCTTTATGCACGGCTGTACCATTATTCCGCTCAATACCGCCTCCACCCATGTGGTGTGCGACCCGATTCGACTGAAGAAATTGCTCTTAAGTCGTAAAGAGTTAGATAAATTAGCCGGTCTTGTTGAGCGCCAAGGCTACTCGATTATCCCTATCTCCATGTACTGGCGTAAAGGTGCTTGGGTCAAAGTGGAAATCGGCCTAGGTAAAGGTAAAAAAGACCACGACAAGCGTGAAGATACTAAAGCGCGTGAGTGGGAAGTGGAAAAAGCCCGCGTAATGAAAAAGGAAAAAACGCGCGGATAATGAACAAACGATTGAACTTGCAGCAAATGATACTAGGTTATCGCCACGCGACGAGTTACAATCAACTTTCTTGGGGGCGATTCTGGATTCGACAGGATTCACGAAACCCTGGGAGCATGCCGAGGGGCGGTTGGCCTCGTTAAAAGCCGCAAAGTTATAGTTGCAAACGACGATAACTACGCTCTAGCCGCTTAATGCCGCTAGCCATCTACCACACGTTTCGCACATGGGCAGTGGATTTGATGGTCATCTCACATCGTGCTAGCGAGGGAACCCTGTCCGGGGGTGAACCGCGAAACAGTACCGGACTCACCGTTTGGGATCCTGTCTTTCGGAGTTCAAACGGTTAGACAATAGAAAGACTAAGCATGTAGCGCCTTGGATGTAGGTTTTCTGGACGCGGGTTCAAGTCCCGCCGCCTCCACCAAATGATAGAACGAAGACGTCTTAGGACGTCTTTTTTCTTATCTAGATAAATTTAAAATCAATAAGTTACAAGATTTACTTGTAGTAATTCGTCTTTTTTCATCCATTAATATCCGCTTGCAATAGATACACCCAGAGCTACACTGTTTGAAAAATGCTCTAATTGGTGTATCAAAATGGCAAAAAGCACGAAGCAGATTAGCGATACAGAAATTCGCGCAGCAAAACCTAAAGAGAAAGAGTACAACCTGTTTGATGGCTTAGGACTCCGTTTAAGAATCAAACCTAATGGCTCAAAGTTATGGCTACTTAACTACACTCGCCCTACCGATAAGAAACGAACCAACCTCAGTCTGGGAAGCTATCCCGAAATATCGCTAGCGAAAGCCCGTGCTTTAGTTTTAGATGCCAGAACCCTACTTGCACAGAATATCGACCCCAAAATCCATAAAGACCAAACTGTTGCAGCAGAAACTGCGTTGAAGGTAAATACCTTTGAAAAAGTGGCTGGTGATTGGTATGAAATTAAACGGGATAGCATTACTGCTGAACATGCGGCCAAAACCTGGAGTTCACTTGAGCTCCATATCCTCCCCTATTTAGGCAAAACACCTATAGGGCAAATCACGGCCCCAATGGTCATTAAAATCTTCCGACCTCTTGAGGCCAAAGGTACGCTAGAAACGGTTAAACGCCTATCACAACGCATAAACGAAATCATGATTTTTGCCGTCAACACAGGATTAATCCATGCTAATCCCTTATCCGGTATAAAGGCTGCATTTAAGAAACCCAAAAAGCAGAATATGGCGGCAATGCCACCAGCAGAGCTCCCAGAGCTTATGCGAACAATAGCCAATGCCAATATTCGGCGAACAACACGATTCTTAATCGAGTGGCAACTGCACACCATGACTCGTCCAAACGAAGCCGCAGCGGCTCGGTGGGATGAAATTGATATTAATGAGCGCCTATGGGTGATCCCTGCTGAGCGGATGAAAATGAACCGTGAGCACATTATCCCACTTTCTGATGAATGCCTTGCTATTTTAAAGGCCCTTAAACTCATCAGTGGCAATCGTGAATATCTTTTCCCCGCGGATAGGGATCCTAAAACCCACTGTAACGTGCAAACAGCTAATGCGGCATTAAAGCGTATGGGATTACAGGATAGAACTACCGCCCATGGCCTGCGCTCATTAGCCAGCACAACATTAAACGAACAAGGATTTGATTGGGATGTGGTAGAAGCAGCACTTGCCCATACTGACCGAAATCAGGTTCGTAGCGCCTATAACCGCGCAAAGTATCTTGAACGACGTAAAGAAATGATGGATTGGTGGAGCAAACATATTGTTAAAGCTGCTATATCGAATGCCAGTTTAGCTATATCTCAGGAGGAGCCATGGTAGACAGGAGCATACTTAGAACAACCAATATTCTTCAACATGATCGAAAAAGCTTACACCAATATGGTTTTAGTGATCCCGAGATAAACAGACTTCGTCAGTGGGTCATGTCCAGCCCATGGGAAATCAATGAAGTTAACGCGGCATATGAAAAACTGACTGAGATTAAGGAAAGTATTAGTGAAATTAAGAAGAATTTGTCACGATTAACGGCATCACTCCCAGCCATAACACTAGAGTTAAACCATATAAATAAACAATTTAGCCAAAACTCATCTCCTTGCCTTTTCGAAGGCTTCTCTTTTATTAACTCCAGTCAAACACCAGACGCAGCGCAAGCTGAGCAAGAATTATTAATAGGGCTTAGCAGCCTAGAATCGACCATAAATCACCATTTGCAAACATGCCAAGCCCCAATGCTGATCCAATATAATCAGACCCTAATGGAAATAAAGGAAACGACGGGGAAAGAGCGCCTATTACTGGGATTGCGTGGAGTTTGGGCGCAAAAGCACCCAGAAGATTTAGCTGATGCCAGCGCTAACTTCATCAACTTTATCGCGATTTTATTTATGAGCTCCGATGGCAAGGGTGCAGAAGACGTTAATAACAACACTTGCAAAGGGTGGTGGAATAAAGTTCGCAAACCTGAGTTAAAAAATGCTAAACGGTTACGCTACCCCATCATCAGCCTCATCGATGAGCAAGGAAATAAGACCTATCTAGCATTTACACCAAAACCCCACGACTAAAACCAGCGAAACTCAATGCAAGTACAAAACTGCAATTTTTTAATGCAGTTTTGTACCAGATCTCTAATTAACTTCTCGGCATCATGACTCCGAAATCATTCAACAACATCCATTACGGGGTTAATTATGTCAGAAGTAAAAAGAATCGTTCGTAAACACGAAGCCAAAACAATGCTTGGGATTAGCCACAGCACCTTGCATGAACGTATCAATGCTGGGTTGATACCACCTCCCTTTCGTTTATCGGGTCGTGCTGTAGGTTGGTACGAGTATGAAATCCAATATATTCTCGCGGCCCTTGCCGCTGAAGAATCGGATACTGAACTCGCATTGGTAGTAAATAGCCTGCTGAAACAACGTAAAGAAGCCTGGGCAGCATTAAGGCGCTAACAATGTAGCCCAATGACGCTTCAGACAAGGACGTCTAGCGCTCATTATCGGACGAGTTCGGTTGTTTTCGATAATTTCGATGGGTTTTTAACCCTCAAAATACAAACACAGTAAACACCTAAACACCACAGAAAACGCCACTCGGGAAGTTAATACACATGGTTAGACAATCGGGGATATTAATAATATCTCTATCCCCCATACCACACTTGCCGAAATAATATTGGACAACAACCAATGCATATAACCCATGCGGACTTTTTTCACTATGCAGGACAGGATTGGAAAATCAATAACAAAGGCTCAGGATGTTATTTGAACATTCTCAATTCACTCTTCAAATTAATTATTAGCTATCAGCAGCAACACTACCGGCTACTCGCCATTCGATACGATTTGCATCAAGTCAGCAGCGTTGATAGCAACAAACGCATGACGGTATTTTTTAGACGTTTGAACAAACAACTCAATGCAAAGTACCAAGGCATCGATATGCGCTATGCCTGGGTCAGAGAACAAGCCACAGCAAATGCACCGCATTATCACATTTTATTGTTACTCAATGGGCAAACTGTACGCCACCCTCATAATATTACGATGATTTGTACAAAGATTTGGCAGGAAATGAGCGGTAGCATTTTCTTTCCAGAAAATCTGTATTACTTGGTATCACGAAGCGATGTACGCAGACTAGCCCAGTTAATCTATCGGGTAAGCTATTTCGCAAAAGGGAAAGATAAAGAAAATCGACCAGAACAAACCAAAAATTTTAGTTGCTCCCGATGCGAACTAAAAAATTAAGCAATAAAATCCGCACTGTAAAGTACGACGTCAAGCTCGCGTCAAGCTCGCGTCAAGCTCGCGTCAAGCTCGCGTCAAGCTCGCGTCAAGCTCGCGTCAAGCTCGCGTCAAGCTCGCGTCAAGCTCGCGTCAAGCTCGCGTCAAGCTCGCGTCAAGCACGGCAGAGTAACAGGTTATCTCTTCAATTCAATAAACAAAACTCAAAGCCCCTTCAAAGCCCCTTCAAAGCCCCTTCAAAGCCCCTTCAAAGCCCCTTCAAAGCCCCTTCAAAGCCCCTTCAAAGCCCCTTCAAAGCCCCTTCAGGTTGAAGAAAAGCAATCTCTAATTGCAATCAATGATTGAATAGCCTCCCGCATATCTAAACACGCTGAAAAACAAACGCAAACCTGCGCGGATGCTTGCGAGCATAGACTTAACTAGACTACAACCAATCCATTCAGGAAGATGTGACTAACGATATTTGGGAGACAAAAAGATATAAAATCTTTAAAACACGCACTTTACACAGCTATCTTACGTCATGATGGTGCTTCACTTTCTTTAACCACCAAAGCCTGAAGGGATATAACGCTTCTGAGTCACATAGAGGTGAGTACAACAAATGGGACAGGCATTTGCCATGCCTTTAATCCCCGTGAATGTCTTACCGCAAACACAAGTGCAGCGCACAAGTTTGCGCGGGTCAATATGAGAACCTTTGGTTGATTGTTCCGCTGCAGCCATAGTGCGTTTCCCCAAATCCACATCCTCAGATATCAGACTGTCGGCCAATTTCTGCTCCTTCAGCGCCTCATCAATCAGTCGATGCTTTTCGGCAAGACGTCCATCCTCTCTTGGATGGTACTTCCAACACTTGGCTATGGTGCCGGTGTTAAGCCAGCCAAGTAATTGAGCTCTGGCAGTGCCAAGTACACCCCCTTCGGCTAGAGGATCGCGATAAAAGTGGTGGGATAACCCCCCCAGATCCAGCAATATCGCACCTGCTCCCATTTGCCTCAGCAGATTCTTATCTATCGGAAAGCTGCGCCCCTGATAGACGAAATACACAATTAAGAACGCTTCAGGAAACTCATACAAGACATCGACTTTGTGCCCCATAAAGTCGGCATCGACCGTCAACTTAACATCATTGGCCGTTAACAGCATTTGTTTGGCACACTTAACCTCAGGCTTAAAGCGGTGCTGCAAAGTGAGGGGAATTGTTACTTGAATTTGGTACTCTGGCACAGTTAATCCGGCGCCATCACTTAGCAGCTGGTGGGCCATCATCCTAAGCGACACTTCAAACGAGTACTCGCAATCGACTATCTCTTCTTTGGGGATGTTGCGGGTATGGTGAGAAAAGTGCCACTCGCGCTCATCACCATGGCGTGCAGATAAGCGCAAACCACAAGAAGGGCAAATACAGCCGCAGGCAAGGCCGCGCTCAACCTCGGCGACATCCTTCCAGTCGCCGGTAGTTTCATCCTTTCCGAAGGGTACACCGAATTTCATTTTTGCCATCCTTGCACAAGGTTAACCCACGAGTTCCCCAAATAAAGAGTTCTCTCTCCTAATTCGCTCTAGCGCTCACTGATTAACTTTTTCTGTCACAATTCCAAATTCGGCCATTTTGTTAATCAGCCGAGTGATGCCTCCAATACTCCATTGATTCGAAATCGCGATGCACTCACCAGAGCGAAGCAGGATTGTTGCATCATCACGGGAGTGATAACGTTTCATCCTCGACTCTTTAATGTCATCCCATAAGATGGCAACCCCACTACGGTGGATAGTTCGATCAAATACTGACAGCAGCGCTGCCAAGTTTGCTGGACAGTTCATTTCTATCCAATCCGTCAACAACACAAGGGCGAGGTTACGCTTGTTATAGGTCTCGCCTTTGTATCTGAATTGGGAGTAATCCCGCCCGCCTGATTGGCTCTTTTTCTCTTCAGCCCGCTTTTCACGGAACTTAATTTGATAAGCCTCAGCTTCCGGTACAGGAATAATTTGCTCGGAGTTAATGAGCACATCTCCTTGATACTTAAATGGCGTCAGCCGCACACAGCTGATATCAAGACCTTTGTCGCGAAGCCACAGCACCGAAGTCGTCAACTCTTTGCCGAAATCAGCAGACACCAGCACGATACGCACATCGGTACCAAAGTCATCGAGGCGGCTTTCATCCAAATCGGCAAAATCCAACAAGGTTTTGCGCGCATCAATGTCCAACCTTTCCTGCTCGATATAAGCCTCAAAGTACTCACAGGCTTTATCAAAGGTCATGTTGGCTATCATGGCGGCATAACGCAGCGCCTGTAGTTCCATATGTGCGCCAGTGTCATCCCGCTTCAGCTCTATCACCACCAAGTTAGCATTTCTGTCTATCGCCAACAAATCAATGCGCCGACGGCTGTCTTCCCAGTCCGAAAATTCATCAGAAATTATCAGGCAATCCGGTGCAATCGCATCAATGCTATGCTTCAGCGCTTCCTGTAAGTCATAGCGTTCTTGTAGCCCCTCTGCAGCAAAGGTCGTCTGCACAAGCGGCTGGAGTTTCTTGTTGGAAATGTTGTAAATGCTCATCAACTTACCCCTTAAGTCCTTTTAATTTTAGTAACCTAATTCAAAATAACCAATTGAATATATTGAGCAATATAACTACGTTTGCGTACAAAAAGACCGTAGGTAACGGCAGTGACAGTTACGGTCCCGCAAGTAAAACTTGTTGACAAAAGTCCGTATGACGGACTACTCTTTGCACCAACACGACCCCGGCCTCTTGGTTGCTTTGCAACTTACGCTGGGGTTTTTATTAGATGATTTTTACCACCGACGGCATTACCACCACTCCTGCCAGTTCTCTATGTACCCCATATTTGCCAACCCCAGCTTGCGCACCGACTTTTGTGTGGGGAACGTCAGCAGATGATCCCGCAGGCGCAGATGCCACTGGGTATTCGGGCAAATCACCTTGAGTAGATGCCGCGTGATCGCCAGCAACACGAATGGCTTGGCCAGCCGCTCATCATCTTTTGCCAGGAAATCGCACCATTGCACCTCTCTTGGCTTGGGCAACTTCACCTGCGTCGTCACGTTGCGGTTCCAGAGGCGGCTATGATGGGCGCAGATATTGCGCAGGTAACTGAGGCCGTAGATCCAGCTGGCAAACACCTGCCAGTCCAGACCGTATTTGCTGGCGATATGCTGCTGATCCGATACCTTCATCATGCCGATCAACTGCGAGATGGCGCCAAAATCAAATACCTCCACCGCCACCCAAATGGGCAGCTTATCGCCATGGCGCTGATGATAGTGGCGTACAAAATCCTCTTTGGAGCGTGTCACCAGCCCTTGGTACTTCTCCATCCACGCCTCAAAACGGGTCAGCCTACTGCCCTTGTATGCTTGCTGGCGAATAAAGCTGGGGTGGAAGTAGCTGCGATCGAGGTGAGCAAAGGTATTTCGCTTGCCAAGGAGATAGGCAAGATCGACCCGCAAGGCCACCTCGATCCGCTCCAGCGCATCCACTACCAGCAGGCGCAGCTTCTTGTCGAACAGATAGAGCTCCACCGCATCCAGCAGATGGGTACCTTGGCAAAACTGGTCGGTCGCCCGGGTCTCCCGTTTGCTTTCCCCCTCAGCAGCGGGCTCAAAGCGGCGAAATGGGTACCAGTAGCCGCTTAAACGGTAATAGCCGATCCGCTCCAGATAGCTCAGTGCGGCATCCCGGTCTGTGACCGTGATACCGCGCCCAATCAGCTGATCCAGTTGCTGTTGATAGCTAAGCCAGGGGCGAGCGTAGGACATCAGGCAAGGGCTCCTTCCACTAGCGACTCGGCCAGCGCAAGCTCGGTCTGCTGGTTGGTTTGCAGGCGGGATTTGAGCTGATCGCAGATAGCCATCAGTTCATCAACTTTAGCGGCAATCTTGTGCTGTTCAGATACTGGTGGTAAGGGAAAAATCAGACTTCGGAGTGCTCCTAACGATATAAATGGCTGAGCCCCCCCAACAGCTTGTTCTTGAAGGTCATTCGCTAAATGCTGAGTGTATAAGAACACATATTCAGGTAATGTGCATTCCTTACTGAAGTACTTAAACAATGCCACGTTCTTAACGCTAAATGGTCTTTGACTCATAACCATCACTTGGTTACCAATATTCCCACCAATCATTGAGAAAAGAATGTCGTACTTTTCAACAAGTGAACGCTTAGATATTTCAACATGGTCCTCTTCTGAAATGTACCTAGCATTTTCAAAGTCAACCAGACCATTTTTGAAGTCTTTACTTGTAATCAATGGATATGTGTTCTCCCCAACAGCATCTTTAGGGGAATCATGAGTTCCATCCCTGACATCTATCACATTTTGTAATCGTGCAAACACCCAGCCTTCTGGTATCAAAAATGGTTTATCGTCTTCACTAATAGCAGGCAGCGGTTTCTCTTTTTTGATTTTCTTCTCTTTGACCAGCTGGGCTTTTTCGGCAGCGATGCGCGCCAGCAGGACTGCGGCGGGTTCATCGCTCGGGTCTTGCGGCACCAGCTTGCCCATCACCGCAAGTTGCAGGATGGTCTGTTTCAAAGTGTCGATGCTGGCCTCGCTGGTAAAGAGGGTATCGAAGTGAGTCCTTAGCCGCGCCCAGTTTTGTGCCAGTTCGTCGGCGTCGGTGCTGTCGGTCAGGGTCGCCAGCAGGGTCTCTACCAGCGTCTGATGGGCCGCCAACTGCGATTCGCTGCGCTGCTCCAGCTGGTCGCAGAGGGCCATAAGCTCATCAATTTTAGAAACAATACGTTTCTGCTCATTAAATGGGGGGAGAGCCACAATAGTCGCTATTAATTTATCTTTTGATATATTCGGTTGAGCTCCACCAGCCCCCATACCAATCAGCCTGGGTCGATATGCTTTTAACAGTTGAAGCAGATATAAATTTAAAAAACCATCAAATGTTGTACAGGCACAAACAGCTTGGTTAGTTGTAGCCTTAACACCAAGAATAGCTGTTTTACCAATTGTTGCGCCATACATGGCTACCAGCACATCACCCACATCATTATAACGTAGTGATGACTTGCTAAGAGCTAATTCAGTCACGGACTCTTCAGACTTAAATATATAATCCGATGTCAACTCTCCAGATTTAAACCATGGAATATTCCCGCCGTAAAAATCTGAATTGCTTCTAGTCGGAGTCGCTCCCGCCCCCCAATCCCCAAGGTCATTTAACCTTGCCCACTCCCACCCATCGGGTAATTCAAACAGCTTCTCTTCCTCACCTATTTCCGGCAAGGCTTTAGACTTTTTAATTTTCTTCTCTTTCACCAGCAGTGCCTTTTCGGCAGCAATCCGTTCCAGCAGCACGAAGGCGGGTTCATCGCTGGGGTCTTGCGGCACCAGTTTGCCGCGCACGGCCAGCTCCAGGATCAGCTCACGCAGCTTTTTAATACCGGTGAGTTCCAGCTTGCTATTGCTACCGCGCCCGGCACTGCTTTTGGGGCGCACTGCTACAGTCCAGAGATCAATGTGGTCGATAATTGCTCCTGCATGATCGACATTCACGCCATCCATGGCGCTTGCCGTAATAAGCTTCTCGACTGACATCAGTTGAACTCTCCTTGAGTGCCAGAGCTGAGCGCTTTGCCAAGAATGTCTTTAAGCTGGTCACGCAGGGCCTGGATTTCGCTCTGCTCTTTGGCATAGCGCGCCAGCAGCTCGTCGGGGTCATGGCTTATCTGCTCACCGACATGGGGGTTTTTGATATCGAGGTTAAAGCCCCGCTCGATGATGGTATCGATGCTGACCTTCCAGGCGTGCTCGTTCTCTACGCGAGCGGCAAAGCCGTCCGCCTCATCGCCCCACCAGGCAATCTCGGCTTCGAACTCTTCAAACTTCATCGGCTTGGTTTTGCTGTAGTTCTTCACCCCAGCCGGATAGGGGTGTTCGTAGAACCAGACGTCTTTGGTGGGTTGGCCCTTGGTGAAAAAGAGGATATTGGTCTTAATGCCGGTGTAGGGGGCAAACACGCCGTTTGGCAGGCGCACTATGGTGTGCAGGTTGCACTCTTCGATGAGCAGCTTTTTGATTTTGGTTTTAACGCCTTCGCCAAACAGGGTGCCATCGGGCAGCACCACGGCGGCGCGGCCGCCCTTGCCATTGCTGGCGCTGCCATCTTTAAGCACTTCGATGATGAGCTGCAGGAACAGATCGGCGGTTTCACGGGTTTGCATGTCGGCCGGGAAGTTTTTTTCGATACCGTCTTCTTCGGTGCCGCCAAAGGGCGGGTTGGTGATGATGACATCGACATCGTTATCCCAGCTGGACAGCGGCTGGCTTAGGGTATTGCCGTGTTTGATTTGCACCGGCACTTCGATGCCGTGCAGCAGCATGTTGGTGGTACACAAGAGGTGCGGCAGCTGCTTTTTCTCAACCCCGTGGATTTGCTGCTGCAGCTGTTGATGTTGGGCGGCGGTGCTGACCTGTGCTTTTAAATGCTCGACCGCGCAGGCCAAAAAGCCGCCGGTGCCGCAGGCAGGGTCCAGCACCTTTTCACCTAACTGGGGATTGATGCGATTAACCATAAACTTGGTGACGGCGCGGGGGGTATAAAACTCACCGGCATTACCGGCGCTTTGCAGGTCGCGCAGGATTTGTTCGTAGATATCGCCAAACAGGTGGCGCTCACTGGAGTCGGTAAAATCAACCTCGTTGAGTTTGTTGATGACCTGACGCAGCAGAGTGCCGTTTTTCATGTAGTTGAAGGCATCGCTGAACGCCTCTTTGACCACATAGCCACGGGGATTGGTGTCTTTGGGGGCTGTGAGGTTTTTAAGGTCCACGAACAGCGCGTTGTTGACGAACTCCAACAGCTCATCGCCGGTGATGCCTTCTTTGTCTTCGGCCCAGTTGCGCCAGAGGTATTCACTGGGAATGGGACTCTTGTAATCGTCCTGCTCGAACTCCAGCTCCTGTTCCTGTGCATCAAATATTTTAAGAAACAGTAGCCACGACAGCTGACCAAGGCGCTGGGCATCGCCATCGACACCGGCATCTTTGCGCATGATGTCTTGGATAGACTTAATAACGGAACTGATGGACATGAGAGAAATACCTGAATACCGGAAAATGCTTGGGATAGTAGCAAATTAGTGGCGTCAGTACACGAATTGAGGGGATATTTACGAGCAATATAATTGGATGGCGTGAATAAAAAATCGCCTTGTAGCAAATAGTTAATAGCATATGTCACAAAAACCTTCGCTTAAGGTAACAAAGCCTATTCAAGGAATAAGACTTTGTGCTTAAATGCGCGCAACAACTCATATACAGGGACGAGAGTGAGCCAGAATGATAATCGAATGCCCCCATTGCCGACACGATAACGAAATAGAGTATGCAGAACATATCCGCTGTAAAAAGTGTGAGAAGGACTATAAAGGCTATAAATTTTCAAAGCGCAAATGGATTGCTACCGGGACCCTTGTTGTTGGCGTAGTTTTTGGTGTTCATACGGGCAAAGACCACCTATTGCACGACAATGCCGATCGTTATCCGTTGGATGTGGAATATGCCTTTTTGGACAGCTGCGTTAATGGCAGTAATAACCTGATTTCCACCAGCAGATATCAGGATAAACGTAAGGTGTGTTTATGCGCGATGAAAGAAACTCAAAAACAATTTAGCTATCGCGAGGCACAAAAAAATATCGACAATTTTAAGGCCGCACTTCGGCTAAATGCCCACAACTGCAGTTAATCTAAAGAGTAAAAAGGCCTACATCATGTGCAGGCCTTTGTTTTATGGGTTCAGATTATTTTTTGGGCGTGTTACCACGTCCAGGGCCGGATGGATTACCCGTCTTGCTTGGGTAATTGGGGTTTGGCTGAGGCTTTGCTGGCGCATAAGCAGGCGATTTAGTCATCACTGTCTCCTTATTTACCGGCATTTTGGTTTTTTGCTGCTCCGCTTTGGGCGCGGGCAGCGAAAGAACCTTTGGGAACTTGGCCACCATTCTGCTTGGCGGTACCAGACTGAATACGAGCAGCGGCTGCGGGTGTCATTGGGGTTTTATTGTTGGACATAATCAATTCCTTTAATGAGTTAAATGGGTGTCTTCGCTAAGACAGGCACAGAATCGCACAGGGAGCGGGGACAAATGGGGACAGCACAAAAACAAAAGCAAATTAAAGAGCTATTGAGCAAGTTAGGGCTGAGTATTCCGAATTTTGCTGGGCTGGTTTACGAAGCGCTTTATATAGATGACTGTGGCGATTTGGGCGTAAGTGATGCCGATGAAGATCGCAAGTTTGCAGAAAAAATAAAAAAGCATCTGAGCCGCAAGACGACACCTGAAGAGATTCTGGATCAATACCTTGAGATACTGGCTGAGCAGCCAGGCTTTGAGGCATTGCAACTTGGGTACATTAAAAGCCGCTATGTACCTCACACCTGCTTAAGTGATGAAATGACCGAGGTCATGAGGCAAATTTCTGTTGAGCTTGATGTCAGGGCAGAAAAGTCAATCACATAGGCAGTTAAACTACCCCACCGATTGATAGATAGCGGCCTCAAGTTCGCTGATAGCCTGCTCGTAATCAGCGACATCCCCAAAGCTCTTTTTCACAATTTCCATAGGGCGTCCCAACTCAGTAAAGGGGGCGACCTTCAATACCTGACGGTTTTCAATCTCCTGTACTCCGGCGTCGGCATACTTATCAAGTAGGCTTTGGAGCACTTGCTGGGCGGTATCTGAGTATTTGGTGAAATAGTTGCGCTTTTTCACCTGCTCGGCACGCTCGCGGCGGGTGAGTGGCGGTTGGTCATACACCACATGGCAAATAAGGTCGAAGGGGTCCATTTCTTTGCCGACCTCTTGCTCCAAGAACTCCCAGACGATCCCCAGAGTTGCCAGTTCTTCTATGACGGCCTGCTTACGCTCGGCGCCATGCCAGCGCTTGATAAACTCGTCCATAGAGGCAAACTGTTTAGATAGGGTTTTACGGGTGTAATCTTTAAATGACTCGGTAACCAGTTTGCCGTCAGTGTCGTAATACTGTACCCGCTCCGCCAGCGCTTTTACGGCCACGCCATTAACATGGAATTTGCGGACTTTATCTTCGCTTTCCCAATCACTATCATTGCCCTGCTTGTTATTGCCTGCCCCCATCTGATAGCTGGATGGCGGCTCCTGAATCGAGCCAGGATCGATATCCTCACCATCAAAGATTGAGGTCGGATCGTCACTGGTTGCATCAACATCGTCTTCAGAGATGTTGTTTAAACCTTCTTCGGTGTCGAAGTCCTCTGGCTTGACCTGCTTAACCCGCTCGGGGGTACCATCGAAGCGCTCGTCGGCAAAGAGTTCAGTAGCCTTTTTGAAATCGAGAATGGTGAACCACAATTTGTTGTATCTGTCGTCAATGCGGGTGCCACGGCCGATGATTTGCTTGAACTTGGTCATTGACTGGATGGATTGGTCGAGCACCACCAGCTTACAAGTTTTGGCATCGACGCCGGTGGTCATCAGCTCTGAGGTAGTGGCAATGACCGGATAGGCTTTTTTGGGATTGATGAAGTTATCCAATTGGCCTTTGCCGATTTCATCATCACCGGTGATCTTCATGATGTATTTATCGTTTTTGGCCACTTGCTTAGGATTGAGGTTTACCAAGGCGCGGCGCATGCGTTCCGCATGATCGATGTCATTACAGAACACTATGGTTTTGGCCATGGGGTCGGTGCGCTGCAAATACTGAGTAATCGTTTTGGCCACCAGTTCAGTACGCTCATCAATGACCAGAGTGCGGTCCATGTCCTTTTGGTTGTAGATACGGTCTTCGATTTCGTGCCCAGCTTTATCCAATTGGCCTTTGTTTGGGCGCCATCCCTGAACGTCCACATCAATATCGACGCGGATCACCTTGTATGGCGCAAGGAACCCGTCCTCAATGCCCTGCTTGAGTGAATAGGTATACACAGGATCACCAAAGTATTCGGTGTTGGAGACTTCATCGGTTTCTTTGGGGGTAGCAGTAAGGCCAATTTGAGTCGCAGCGGAGAAATATTCGAGTATTTCACGCCAGGCACTGTCTTCGGCGGCACTGCCGCGGTGACACTCATCAACAACAATAAGATCGAAGAAATCTGGCGCAACTTGTTTATACGCTTTTTGGCTTTCTTCTGGGCCTGTTAGCGCCTGATAAAGCGCGAGATGTATTTCGTAGGCTGGGTCTACAGTTCTGCCAGTAACCTTGGTCATGGACGTACCAAAGGGTTGAAAATCATTGGTTTTAGTTTGATCGACTAGGATGTTGCGGTCGGCAAGAAACAGGATGCGTTTTTTAGCGCGGGACTTCCACAAGCGCCAGATGATTTGAAAGGCTGTGTATGTTTTCCCTGTGCCAGTTGCCATAACTAAAAGCACTCTGTCCAGCCCTGCTGCAACAGCCTCAACGGTTTTATTGATGGCTTGAAGCTGATAATAGCGCGGCGCCTTACCGTTGCTGTCAGGATAATAATCCTGTGTGATAACCGGCAAATGCTCTGCCTTGTATCCCTTCCAAGTGCAGTACTTGTCCCACAGCTGCGCCGGTGTGGGGAAATCTTCGAGGGTGATAGTGGTTTCGAGTGCTAGAGGATTGGTTTTATCGTGAAAAACAAAACCATCTCCGTTTGACGCAAATATAAATGGCACTTCCAGTAAGGCGGCATAATCCAGCCCTTGTTGCATTCCCTTGCCAATTTCATGCTTGTTGGCCTTGGCCTCTATGACAGCCAGTGGCATGGATGGCTTGTGATAAAGCACTATGTCGGCTGATTTTACTTTTCGCCTTGCTGCAACCTGACCACGAACAATCACTTTACCATCTCGAAGTTTTACCTCTTGACGGATTTGTGTCATATCGTTCCATCCTGCTTGCTTGATGGCTGGTAAAATGAACTTGGAGACGATATCGGCTTCAGTTAACAAGGCTTTTTGCATTAGTAGGCTTCCACTATCATCCATGGGTTGGAATATGTTTTGATTCTCGCACAAAGAAACTGATTCAGGTAGCAGTGAACCTGAGTTATTTGATTTAAGACAATGGGATAGATATTTAAAATCAATCAAACACACGTAGGTTGGCGCGGATAAACGCATTTTGTGCAACCATCAAAAAACAACAGAAGATGCAGACTTAGCACGGCTTCCTCGGAACAACCGCCATATTGACAGTCTCAATATTCAAGTTTATGTTTAGACCGTAAATTAGCACGCGATTCACCAGTGTGATACTGAATTGGCATTTATGGAGAGTATGGGTTGAGCCCGAAATCCAAGCTTGGCCGCTTTGCCATGGACTACATCCATTAGAAGTAGTTGTGAATCCTGATTGAAAGACCCCCATAAGGGGCTTTCGCCACCGTTTGAGCAGCCATGAGCCTACGGGGGCATTAACTCAGGATCATAACTATGCCTATCAAACAGATCGAAACCGCCCCAAAAACCGCTCAATTTTTTAAAAGTGTATCCTATGAAACTCTAGCCGCATCTTGGCTGCAGGCTGATGGCTGGGAAGTCTTTATGCCTCTTACCGATCATGGCAGTAAAACGGATTTACTTATTTCAGATGGCAGACAGTTTTATCGTATCCAGGTAAAGTCACTGCAAACCAATGATGAAAATACTGAAGTGGATGCCCAATGGCCAAAGGATAAGATTGACTATGTGCTGTACTTTTCTCGCGTAGGGAACTGGGGCTACATTACCCCACCTTTCCAAGGACGTGTAAAACTGAATCGTAAAGGGCATATTCGGTTTCACCAACATCCTAAAAACTTCAATTCAATGTTCGCCCAAATTTAGGGTAATTTTCATGCAAAAAGTTTTTTAGGTACATTAATAGGTGCATCGAATTAATCAAAAATAAAAATTCACTATTTAAATTAATAAATTACAAAACAAATTCAGATGACGCCGCCTCCACCAAATAAAACAAGGGCTTAGCAGAAATGCTAAGCCCTTTTTCTTTTCAGTGGCTACAAAATAGCTACATCGGGATATTGCCCACTTAGCTCTTAAGATTTAATGCTCATTATTTTCTTGTACCCAAAAGATGACCTAGTGCATTTTTAGTTTAACGAATGCACTTTGATTGTTTATTTTGCAAACACCCCCAAATGCATCTAGATGTGGCCAATATAGCTGCATATGGGACTACTCAAGAGATATATTTCGATGGGCAGGCAGTTGGGGGGAGATTACCGGGGCAGAAAAATTTAGCTCAAATCCAAACTGACAGCGGCCCACTAAAAAATGGGCAACGGCCAGTTTAGATCTGAGCGAGTACAGATACGTTATTGGCCCACATCGACACCATTTTGATAATGGTATTCGGATGAGGCTTCGCCGTTGAAGTAGTAGACCAACTTGCCGTGTAACTGGTTATCGACATACTCTTCGCTTCGCTGCAGGCTACCGTCTTCATTGAAGCTGTAGCTTTTCCCTTGCAAAAGGCCTTTGTTATCGTATTGCATCGTACCCAATAAGTGGCCGTTAGCGGACATGGCTCGCCACGATCCCACTTCGTGCCCCGCTTGGTATTGGCCGTGCCATAACTTCACCTCGCTGTAGCTGCTCTCGTCTTGTACTAACCATTTGCCTTCACGCTGGCCATTAACGTACTGGCCTTGGGCTTGCAGTTGTTTATCGAAGCCTCGCTGTAAAAAAGCGCCATGCAGCTTATCGTTTTGATAAAACGCTCGATACATTACCGTGCCGTCGGCGGCGATATCGCTCTGTTCGCCGTTGAGCTGTCCTTGTGAATTAAACTGTTCGATACGCGTCGAATCAGGATTTTGGGTGACCCACTTACCGACCTTTAGATCCGATTGATATTGCCCTGTGACAAAACTGCCATTTTCGGCGTTATCTTCACGATACGCGCCGTGCATTTTGCCTTTACTGTAATTTATCCGCCTGAGAGAGCCATTCCAACCTGCGCCGACATATATCCCTTCGTAGCTGCCTTTAACTCGCTCTTCTCGTTCAAGCAACTCGCCTGCCCTATCAAAACGCTGACGCAGACTCCAGTCTTTTACGGTATCGCGCTGATATTGATAAGTTAGCTTTCCGCTCTCATCGAAGCGCTGCTCGTTGGTTATATGGCCTTTCGCGAGATATTGAGTGTCAATTTGGGAGGTTACATGGCCCGTACTCGCATAGGTTATATCCTGAATCTCACGGCCTTGTGCATCGTATTTCTGCTGCTGGGCTAACCGCCCTTGCTGATCAAAACGTTGTTGTATCCCTACCTGCTTATCATGCTGATAATGTTTAATTTCTCTAGGCACACCGGCGGCTTGGTAAACCAACACTTCACCGTGTAATTTTCCTTTGATGTAAAACTCTTTAGTGAATAACCAGCCTTCTTTTGTCCAGTAAAGGCGCTCGCCTTCTCTTTTACCCGCGACCATATTCACAGTTTGCTCTGGCTGACCATTGCTATGGAAGCTTTCATATAAGCCTTCCATTCCCTTAGCGCCATAGGTTACCCGTGTTTGCAGCTGGCCATTGTCAAAATAACTTTGCGCTAATCCAGACTCCACACCATTCGCATAATGTTGATGGTCGCGTAATTGACCATTGAGGTGATAACGTTTTTGCTCACCGTGGAGCCTGCCATTCAGATATTGGTACTCACCCGAGCGTGTTCCATCTTCCCAGTAATACAGATGCGTTCCCTGATAACGCCCTTGTGCATCGCTACGTCCCTTGCGAGAAAGTTGACCATTAGAGTGATAAAATTCGAAATCACCGACGATAACACTCTCCGCTAAATTGGGGCCGTTGACTGTCCCCTTAAAAACGGGTTTATCCGTCTCTACATAAAAAAGCGTTACTGGCCACACGCCCTCTTGCTCAGTCGCTTGCTGTTTCTGGTAGTAAATAGCCTCACTAGGCACCGCGCTAGGCTGCCATTGTTCGTCGAGTAAGATGCGTTCAGCCAGCACATTAAACGATAGAAATAGTGTAGATAATAGTAATAAGGCTCTCATATCAGCTCCTTAAGGTAAGGCTGGGAATGTAGTAACCCACTGTTTATTAACGGGCTCGCCGCTAACTTTCAGGTATTCAATCGCCTGCACTCGCCCTTGCAGCTCAAACCAACGGTCTTGATTAAGCACTTGCTGTAACGGCCGTTGATAAAAATCGTCGCGCTCCCCAGGCATAAAAGGTGCGAGTGGAATGTTCTGCGCATTTAAAAAACGATAACGGCGCATCACCTCACCCACGGTTTGCGTGGTATCGAGTTCTGGCAATTGAGTGGTATCAATCAACCAACCTTGCTTAGGTTGATACGCAAGCGATTGCCATTCGGGCGTACCCGTACAGCTCAAGGCACTGCTGACTTTAATATCGTAAAAATTACGACGGATCCCATCGGCACTGGTGAGTTGATATAGAACCGTCTTATCAAGATGTTCCGCCATACTGTTTTCGGATTTAATCTGCGTCCATTGCAAGCTGTGGCCGTCAACTTGGGGCGCATCCAGCACAGTTAGCGAGCACACGGCGGCTTGCTCGGCGCTTAACTGCAGGCTAACACCATACTTAGCGACCATTTGGGGTTCGAGTAAGGCGGGATCGGCGACGAATGTCTCTTGCGGCTTATCGTAGCGCGCATACATATCATCACGGTAAAGCGTGCGCTGATCCACGGGGGGATAAGCGACGTTATTCATGTAATCCCCCATTGGAATAAAACGAACATCTTGGGTCAGCTCGCTACCCTCATCCGGTGTATTCACATAGATGGTTAGCGCCTGTGGCTCGGCCGGAAAACTAAAGAAGGTGGTGGGTTCAAATTGCATCGATGCAGCTAACCCCAACATATTGCGTTCGGCTGAGGTTAACCAAGCAGGTCCTTCTACCGATGGCGATTGGTACTTCATCATGGCGCCTTCGGCACCGTCGAATCGCCCCGCTAACCAAGATTTATGGGTTGGGTCACGCGATGTGAGCACATAAGAGAAGGGCTTATCGGGGATCGGAGCAAATTCCAGCTGTAAATCTTTATACTGCAAGGACACCGTTTTGTGTGGATCGGGTGTTAATGCCAGTTTAACCAGCTTAGCGCCCTGATAGTGGGCCTTAGCACGAAACTCAGTCACTTGGGAAAACAGCTCGGAGGGTTCATTCCAACCGACGAGTAAATGTTGCTCTACGGATTTATAAAAACCATCCTTTTCAGCGAAATTAAAGCGATAAATTTTACTGAGTTGTATCGGTAAAACACTGCCATCGGCACTGTGCGCGGTAATATCGGTTAGATGAAACTCTCCCGATGCTTTTAAACCTGAGAAATCATGTTGATAGGTAAGGCTGAGTTGGTCATCATAAAGGTCAAAGTAACCTGCATCGTAGGCAAATACCGCCTCTTGGGTTAAAGATTTATTGGCCTCTTCAAGTGATAATTCGGGCTGTTTTTCATACTCACCCGGTGGGAAATCGTAATCAAAAGCCACTCGCTGCGACAGGTCGCCCAGCTCACGCTCCTTAGGCACCATAATCACATTGCTGCGCATCGTCCCCTTAAAGCCATAACGCTCAAAGGGCACCTCAGCCACTAGCCCCATCTGCACAAGCCATCCTCGGTCGCGCTCGAGCATCAGTTGGCCGTATATTTTGGCTTGCTCACCTTCGCTTTCCACCTGAGCCAGAACATGGGTGTCAGTGACCTTTAACACGGTAAGCTTTGAATTAGCATGGCCTTGATAGGCCGGAAGCATCACCACAGCCCCCACTTCAGCAGGTATCGAATTAATAAAAACCGATGAGCTAAAGAGCTTTTTAAGTTCCTGCTCAAGCTCAAGACCGCGTTCTGCCAGCATGGCTTGCCAGGCAGGTTTATTTAACGCGCTAAATTCTTTAACGCTGCCATCGTCTAAATTTAATGCAAATTCAAAGCCCTGAGAGAAAATGGCATGCATTTCGGGATTTCGCTCAGCCCGTTCGCCGCTGCTCACGCCACTCCCTTGGCCATCTTGCATTTTCATATAATCAACATGCACTTCGAAACGGCTATTTTTACCCGCCTCGAGCACCTTATAACGCAGTAATTGATGGGATGTGGTGTCCACCGTTTCATTACGGCCACCTGCCTCGACCGAGATGCGGGCAGTGCTATAGACTTGATACGCGCGCTCATCGCCTTTTTGTGGCTTAAACTCCACATCGGCATCGCCAAATGAGCAGGCTGATAAGAGAAAACATGTAACTACACTAACCAAATACTTCATGGTTATTCCCTGTAACTGAATATTAAAACGCCGCATTATGCCCGTTAATTGGGCATAAATACATTTTTGAGGCGATTTTTATCTAATTTACGATATTTGAGATGAATAATCCTCTCAATCAGGGATTAATGTAATTTGGTCTTTGGCTCAATTTTTATACGGAACTTTAACAAAAACGTGATATTAACGGAGAGGAAAAGCACTATTCATAAGAAATATCTTTCAACATCATTTTCAAAAGTAGCTAAAATTAGTATTGGTTGTTACTTGTTTTTTGGGGTTGGAACTATGTTGAATTACAACATGACACAAAATTAGTATCACCATATCAAGCCAGATAAATAGCTTAGTATGGTGATAAATAGAGGTACAATTTAGAAGTCGTAACGCATACCAAGGCTGACAATAGTATCGTCAAAATCATCATACTGCTTCACATCAAACTGACCGATTTCAGTATGTAGACGTGTTGATTTACTCAATTTATATTCAGCGCCAATCGCCCATTGGGAGATTTCTGGCACCTCATCAATCAAGGTGTTTTTACTGGCATAAACACGGTTAGCGATTAATCCAGTACCGGAGTTATCAAATCCATATTGGGCCTTTAATGATAATTGGCCTAATTGATATTTGGCACTAACGATAACTCCATCACCTTCACGCTGTTGCCAATCGGTTTTATCAGTATTGACCAATTTTGAATTTTGCAGCATTGTCGCAAACTGCCACTTATCCCACTTATATTGGACAACGCCACGGTAAGCTTCAATATCTTCTACACCGTCACTGTAGGCAACTGCAGCATATATATCGCCCGTTTTAAAGAACTTATCACCATAGGTAACCGCTAATTGGTAATTGCCATTATCACGACGGTTATCATTATTACTGTAATGATTGTCCTCCAACAAATAGCTCACACCTAATTGCAACTTATTCCAATAGGCTGACTTGTATTCAAAGGAGTCACCCCAGCGCTTATCTCCGGCAAATAAACGGTCATGTTTTAAGGAGTAATTGTCCATTGCATCAGACATCCCCTTAGCCATTTTAAATACCGGATCAATCCGTCCAACCGCTAAGGCACCATAATTGGTGTGTTTCACACCAATAAATGTTGGCCGTGCTGAGAATGGTTTATCGCCACTATCTTGGCTCTCACCATTTACGCCGACCTCAATTTGGTAAAATAGTGAGGTGCTGTCGGTTAATTGACTAGCCCCTTTAATACCGATGCGCGTAAAGTTATTTTCTAATACGGTGCCGCTTTTATTTTTATGCGTCGCACTGCCGCTATCGGAATTGGTTACCGAATAATCGATACGACCATAAAACTTATGTTCATCAGCCACGGCCTGTGTAGCACATAGCGCCAAGGTAAGCATCGAAATAGCAAATGATTTATTCATCATGTTAGGTATCCATTATTACTGAGCAGGTAAGGCATGTTCACTAATCACGCCATCGGCACGCATTTGCTTGTACAACACATCAGCGAGTCGCAGATAGTTGTCCCAGGCATCTGAACGCTTAGTAAAGCCGGTTTGGGCGTAACTACCGGTATCACCTGCTGCAGGTAAATCATTAATATTGAACAGCGAACCACCCTCTTTCAGATGCGAAGATAAGGCATCAATCATCACGTTAAATCCGATACGCGCGGGCTCAACATAATTAATCGAGTCATATTTGGATTGACGATAAAATGCTTTCAATGAGGCGTCTTGGATATCTTTCTTCTCGTCAGCAAAGATTTCATCGTAATGGGCACGGGTAATTTTGTGGCTATTTTTATCAACCACTAACCGCAGCATCGCAGTAACGCCTGTCCAACGACCTTTTTCATCGAGCAATTTTTCAGCTTGCTGATAAAAAAGCGCATCACTCGCTCCAGCTTGAATCCGACTATGGATCTTAGCGGTCAAAGGGATCATCGATTGCTGAATGCTGTTTGAGGCGCCAGCAACAATATCAATACCTTGATATTTTAAGCGGTTAGGCTCGCTGAGCTGGTTGCCTAACTTAGGATCGTAGTGAGGATTTAACTCAAAGGTAAGTTGGTCTTTTTCCATCATTAACTTTTCCATAGTTAATGCGGATTGTACCCATGCGGTACCTTTCTTTTTGCCCATAGAGAAATTGTACTCGGACATGCGCTTAGGCACATTTTGGTAAAGGCGAGTGTAGTAATTCGGACGCCCACTCTCATTAAACTCGGCCAGGATCACATCCTGAAGGTTGTTTGAATCAACTACCACCAACATGCTACCCATATGCCCTTGGCGGAAACGCGCTTCTTCAAAGTAGTAATCACCTTTCACTAGACCTAAACGCGGTTGGATAGACCATTTCAGTTTAAAGTCATCATCCCCTGTTTGGCTGCGTGCACCCACGGTTTGATATTCAGGCTTGGCACCATCTACACGAGGTAAATCATTGATTGCTTTTAAAATACCATTAGATGAGTAGGTTGCGCCTGCAATAGCATCAATTCCCTCATAGCCATTGTGGCTCACAATCTCGGGTAGCAAACGCTCAGCATTGAGGTACAGTGACTCGGTTTCTTTATGTGACAGAGTTTTTACCTGAGTGATATTGCCCTTTTCAACTTTAACCTCAAGGGTGATTTCACTTTTTTTGCCCTTACCGCTGACATGATGGACGCCATCAATATATTTCCCCTGCGGTGCAGTATTAGCACAACCTGCTAAGGCAAATGTTGCGAATGCAACCGCACTAACCAGCAAACTTTTTTTGAAATGTAATTCAGCTTTCATCATATAACGCTCTTCAACTAATGAACTTGCCGCCAGCATAGACCTCGGAAAGAATTCGACAATTGCGGATAACCGCAATAGCCAACCTCAATTCAAAATAGTTGAGTTAGCTAACACTTTGCTGATTGATTACTGTCATCAACTGAAATTCATGCTACTAATTTAATCGTCATCAAGATGGGGGTTGTATGAAATATTTATTATCTTTTACTGTATTAATTTATCTCTTTTTTACGCCAACAATGGCAAATGCGACTTTTTCACCATTCGACTGCAATACCAATGCAACATTTAATTATGAGCACGGAAAAGGCAGTATGAATACGTTAAAATATTTTGGCACTTCCATTACCATTGATATTTATGAGGCAGACAAAAACAAAGCCTACTCAGCATTATGCCATGCACTTAATGTGGTGCAGGAATATCATTATTTAGCATCAAACTTTAGCACTTACCCTGGCTACACCAATATCCAGACTATCAATAACAATCCTGAAAAATTACACCATATCGATGCAAAACTCACCGAATTATTAGCAACCAGTATTGAATGGCATGGCATTACCCAAGGCCGATTTAACGTTGCCTTAGCCTCCGTGTTAGAAATTTGGCGAAGCTATCGAAAACGTTGCCAACAGGGCGGCACATGCGAACTACCCAGTGATATCGAGTTAGCCAACGCGGCAAAACACATTGATATAAAACAGATAAAACTCGATGTAAACAATAATACCATTCAAATGAAACCAGGAATGAAACTGGATTTAGGCGGTATAGCCAAAGGTTGGATGGTTGAAAAAGTGTATGACCAATTAAAAGCCGATAATATTACTGCCTTTATGATTAATGCTGGTGGAAATATTCGCCATTTTGGTAGCCACCCAGATGGCCGCCAATTTATTACAGCAATCGAAAATCCATTAATCCGCAAATATCAACTAGAACATAAAGATAATATCGAGATTAATAGCGGTGATATTTACCACGAAATCATTCAAGGTGAAGATATAACCATTGTATCGAGTGGAAATTATCTCAATTATTACACTGTGAATGGTCAAGAGTATCATCACATTATTGATCCAACGACACTCTATCCGAAAAATGAAGGTATCTCAGTATCGGTTATTATGAAGAATAAACCCATTCTTGCTGATGTGATTTCAACCAGTCTATTTTTATTACCGATGCCTGAAGCGCAAGATCTCATAAAGCGAATTGGCGATATTGAAGCGGTATGGTTTCTGGATGAACAAGGCACCAAAATCGCCACACAACAATTTGAACAATATCGAGTTAAACTCACCCCTTAGGCTAATGTGTGAAGCGGCTCAATATATCAGTAATCACTAATGGGCATAATATGGCCACTATTTTTGGCCATCAGCTCAGCATCGCGCAGCCTATTTTACAGCGATGCTGTAACGTCTTGTTGTGTTAACCACTAAATGAAATCGCCCAGCCAGGTTTAAATCATGTATCAATTCTTCACTCGATTAATGTTTATCCTGGCCCTTTTTATCGGCATTAAGCTGCCAGCCATTGCCGCCGATAGCCATACAAGTGATCCGGTGCGAATAGGCATAATGGCGTTTAATGAACCCGATGAAGTCATGGCCAATTGGCAGCCTACTGCTGATTGGCTGAGCCAGCAGTTGCATCGTCCGGTACAACTCATGCCATTAACGCCATCCCAATTAGATGAAGCACTCGCTAAGCAACGTATCGACTTTTTAATTGGCAATGCCCTCACCACGGTCGCATTTAAAAAAAACTATGGTACCAGTCACTTACTCACCCTAGTCCATAACCGAGTGCATTCACCAGAGCAGAGCATCGGCTCTGCCATCGTCACGCGAATTGACAACAACCTGAGCCAATGGGCACAACTTAAAGATGAAAAGTTAGTATCAAGCGACCCACAAGCCTTTGGCGGATTTCAAATTTTTGCAGCGACGATGGCAACCAAAGGCATCAATGCCTACCGCGATATTCCCCAGCTGCGCTTTAATGGTTTTCCACAGCAAAAACTATTGCAAATGCTGTTATCGGGTGAGGCTGATGTTGCGATATTACCTAGCTGCGTATTGGAAAATGCACAAGAGCGAGGACTCATTCCAGCGAATAAATTAAAAGTGGTCCTTAAGCAACCGCATCCTGATTTTGCCTGCGAAGTATCCACCCAGTTGTATCCCGGCTATGCCTTAACCAAATTAGGCCATACAGATCATAAACTTGCTACCCAAGTGGTCACCAGCCTGTTGCAAATCCCCCCAGAGAGCCAAGCGGCGGTGCAAGGAAGATATCAATATTGGTCAGCCCCCGTGGACGATAGCCCAGTATTTGAGCTGTTAAAACAATTAGAGCAATGGCCATTTGTCACTAACTGGCAGCGATTACTGCACAATGCCTTACCTTGGGGTGCAAGCTTCATTTTTGCCTTGCTGCTGGGCTATATTCATCACTTAAGGGTTAAACGTTTAGTGGTCAAACGTACCCAAGCCCTATCTGCCGAAATAACCCATCATCAGCACACCCAAAAAATCTTACTCGAGCAACAACAACAGTTTTACCGCGCCCAACGGGTACTGCTGACAGGCGAAATGGCATCAGGCATTGCCCACGAGCTTAAGCAACCCCTAGCCGGTATTCGTTATCTCACCCAAGGCTGTTTATATCGTTTAGATAACACCCAATCCGAGCTTACCACCGCGCTCAATAAGGTTATAAATCAGGTCGATAGAGCCCAAACTACTATCCATCGACTGCGCACATTTTGCCAACAAACTAGTGATTACCAACTCTGCGATTTACACACTGTGATAGAAGAAACCTTGACCTTAATGCAACCAGAGTTTCAGCGGCTCAAACTCAGCCCTAAGGTCAACTTACACACCTTACCCGTATTTGCCGATGCCAGCTTGATCCAGCAAGTGCTGGTGAATTTATTACGTAATGCACTTGATGCCATGGAGAATGTCCCCCAGAAATCATTGATGATCGACACGGGGATTACAGATGAAAACGTCTATATTCACATAACCGATTCTGGCTGCGGCCTTAGCGATAACGCGTTAGAGCGATTATTCTTCCCCTTTGAAACCTCTAAACCCCAAGGGCTTGGGCTTGGTATGGTCATCTGCAAACGTATTATTGAAGAGCACAAAGGCAACATTGACGCACTGCACGCCACCCCGGGATTAACCATTAAAGTCACCCTGCCACTGAATACGCAGCCAGCTTAGGAGAGCTCAAATGACACCACTTTACCTCGTGGATGATGATCAAGATGTACTAGACTCCCTAAGTTGGATGCTTGAGGGGATGGGGCTTAACTGCAAAGGCTTTAACGCTGCGGATACGTTTTTAAAAAGCGTTGATATTAAGCAACCCGCCGTACTCTTGCTCGACATCAAAATGCCAGGTATGGATGGCGTGGCACTACTAAGCCATTTAAATCAAGCGCAAAGTGTAATCAGCGTTATCATGCTCACCGGCCATGGCACCATCGCCATGGCCGTAGACTGCATCCAACAAGGCGCACTCAACTTTCTTGAAAAACCGGTTGATGGTGAGAAGCTATTTCAGCTTTTAACCCAAGCTCAACAACATACTGAGCAAAAATGGCATCAACAAAATTTGCAATTAGACATAGCCAATCGACTCGCCACCCTCAGTCAGCGTGAAACACAGGTGATGGAAGGCATACTGGCGGGGAAAATGAATAAAGTCATTGCAGCAGAACTGGATATCGCGCAGCGAACCATTGAGTTACACAGGCAAAAAGTCATGCAAAAAATGCAGGTGAGTAACGCCGCCGAACTCGCTTGGTTACTCGCGAATTACAAACCATGATAAATCATCGTCAAGTAGAGACGTTATCGCGAGCAAAAAACCTTTGCAGAAATCCCACATTTATAACCAATGAACAGCCATTCTAGAAAGACAAGATTAGCGTGTGCTAACTACTCGCTCAAACGGCTGAAATCTTATCAGCTCTGCTTTTCGACCTTATTGATGCTGCCTTTGTAGCCTGTAGCATCGATGGCGGTAATCAACCTATCGAGGTTAAAATCATCGGCGACTGTGACCACAGCCTGCTCGGTTTTGAGGTTCGCCTTGGCTTTGAGCACCCCATCGGTTTTGCGCAGCGCCTGATTAACGACAGTAACGCACAGCGGGCAGGTCATGCCTTTAACATCGAGTGTCACCTGCACGTTATCCGCCCAAGTGAATGGCGTAAACCCCAGTGATGTGATGAGTAGAAGTCGTGCAATACGTGATAGTGGCTTCATTCGAACACCTCAAGTAGCCAAGGTAAAACAAAGGGATACAGTTGGAACACCAGCACAATAGGCACAGTCAGCCAATAGGTGAATAGCATTTGTCCTCGGCTAAATGTACCGGTACAGAGCGGCTTTTTCGCAAAGTACAAGCGCCAAAAACCCAGCAAGATCAACCCTGTTGATAGGAGCAACATGGGTACTTGTAACCAAGCTAAGCTCGATAACCCCGACAGCCCCGCCGCAGACACGCCAAACACTAAATAGATTAAGGGCGCGATGCAGCAAAGGCTAGAGGCAACCGCCGCAACAACGGCGGCGGCCATGGTGGCAAGCAGCGGTTTAGCGCTGCTCGCTTGACTTGTAGTCATAGGCAAAGACTTTTGGCTCATAGTAATTAACAGGATCGCCGTCCACTTCGGCATAGGGATAACCAAAATTGTTCAGTGGAGTCTGCTCCGCCACGGGGAATAAGTCAAAGTCACGGCCATAGTTAAAGCCAACCCAATTCATTTCCCAGTTACCAAACAGGTAATCATTCACCGCTTGTACCGCAGGATCGCTATGCTCCTTCTTCTCAGTGAGGCGCATCTTAGTCACATCTGCAGGGTCGGCGGGCAACCAACCATAACCCGCTAAGTAGAACATGGCACGGCAATGTTGCCCCCCCGTCACATCGGCAAAGCCCTTATCATCGGCGCTACCAAAGGCCTTTTTGGAATAATGACCCATCTTGATGGCTTGCCCTAGACGAATACCAAACATTTCTCGGGCAGGCACACCGACAGCGCGCATCAGCGCCACAAATACAGAGTTGATATCGGTACACTTACCGCCGAGTTTGCCACTTTCAAGAATCGCGGCCACATCGCCACTGCCACAACCTATGACATCATTATCACGATACATGTTGGCGCTCACCCAGTTGTAAATTAACTGTGCTTGCTTGAGCGGCTCGGTTTCTTTACCCACAATCTTATCTGCCGTTTGCTTCACAATGCCGTCTACTGGCATATGCTTGGTTGGCTTAAGATAAATGGCGACGTCGGCAGGATACTCAGGCTTAGCGGGCGCACGGTAATGGGTTAACTCGCCACTTTTAACGGGTTCCCAATCCTGGGTTTCTATCACTAATTCTAGCGTTAGGGTCATCTTGCCCTTGGCATCGGGCCAAGTGGCAAACAGAGTTTTAGCGCCATAGTGGTTATTGGCAGTGATATAGGCATCTTGATAAGTGCCGCTAAAGTTAAGTTTTTCAACCTGTTGAAAGGAAGTGTTTTCGGGGAGCGGTACCCATAACTTCACCACGCCCGCAGAGCCTTCTGGCGCGACGAGCTGATAAGTATTGGTTAAGGTAAAACGGCGACGACCACAGGTTTTATCGGCCATCGCATGGGCTTGCGTCGACGCCGCCAACACTGGCATCACGGTTCCTGCCGCCGACAGAATGGCTGCACCCTTTAAAAAATCACGTCTTTGCATTAGGCATTCCTTAGGTTGATAAGCATTAGAAAAAAGATACCACTAAAGTAGTTGCCAAGGATTATAGGAAGTTATCGATCAGGCACAATCACCAAACTTCATCTAAGGCGAATAGTATGACAAAAACCACTACCAGCGCACAGAGTACCCCATTGCCTAGGGGGCGACTAAGACAATTTGTCCCAATCTCAGACAAAAAAACAGGTATAGCACGACTGCCATACCTGTTTGTAAAGGAGGTAAATAATTAACTAAAGGCAAGCAGAGGAGAGATGCATAACAGTAAGCCGGTGATGATAATGATATACAGCGACACCCCTTTGTATTTATGCAGCGCGGGCACTCGATAAACCAAATAGGCCGGGATCAAACATCCCACTAAACCGAAGATTGGACTGCAGATAGAGGTAAAACTCAGCACAGGGGCATTTAATACAATCGCGCCCCACGACAGCAAAATGGTAAAGATCATGATGCCGTAACCCACTAACGACTTATTGATCCGCTCCTCTGGCATCACCCGGCGCAGCATATTCATGGTCAATCCCTGACACGCCTCTCTAAACCCTAAATACACACCAAAATACGCCGTCATTACCGCAAAGATATTTAAGGTCAAGCTAAGCAGTTTTAAGGTTTGTCCTGGCATACCCTGGGCCACCATGGCTAAAGCGGAGATATTTTCATGGGAGGCGCGTACCGCCTGCTCATGCCCCATGGCGAGGGTAAAAGACACTGCGTAGAAAAACACCACCACAAACAACACCCCAAAGGCAATGTTCATCGCACGCATCGCCTTAAAGCGGGCAACGGCAAGGGATTTTTCCCGCGAGCGGTAAGAGATCACCATAGGGCTTAAACTTTGGATAAATAGAATAGATGTGAGCGTAAAAGGCAACATCACAATCGCATCCTTTAGCCAATCGCCGGTGCTGGGTACGCTACCGATATTATTGATATCCCACTTATCGACCATCATCAGTCCCAGCACCGCCACCACCCCAAGCTTTGTGAGCACCATAAAGGTGGAGATCTTAAATAACAGGTTTTCACCACGGGAGGCCAATGCGACTAAACCGCAAATTAGCACTAGGCCATAGTAGGGATTTTCAGACAACAATGATGTGGTCGCGCCAAAGCTTTGTAAAAAGGAGGCGCTATCATTGGTGATGGCCGTGGAATACACAAACACCCAAATCACCAACATAATGAAGTACAAGCCGCCGAGTAAGATGCCCCAGTTTTTGCCCAGATACCCCGAAATCACACTCGGGTAATCCTTACATTCGGGCGACTCGGCCAAGGTATTGATAAACAATCGCTGAAACAAATACATGGCAGGATAACCAATCACGCTGGAGAGCAAAAATACCCACAAGCCCATCAACCCCACCTGCACTGGCAAAAATACGATCCCGGCGCCAATCGCCATGCCAATACTCATAATGATCCAGCCCCAATCCGTACTGTCGAAGCGGGTATCCTCTTTCCATTGTGCCGCCGTTAGCCTTGCATCCATATCTCATCCTAACCGAGTTGATGTTATTTTTTGCAAATATATTTGAACAAAACAAACTCAGCAAACAAAATACTCAACTTTTGTTGAACAAAGTGCCATCGCTCACAATTCAGTCCAAAACCCGCCGAAAGACGCATAAACTCGTATTTACGGCATGAAACATTAAAAAATAATTGCAACCAAACCAGAATATGCAAATAATATTGCACATAGAAATTCGATAGCATTCAATTTTATTTGCAGATTGGAGAGATAATGAAAAGCATCATTCATGCAGAACGTGCCCCAGCCGCGATTGGCCCTTATTCCCACGGCACCAGTTATGGCAACCTGATTTTTACCTCTGGACAACTGCCTGTATGTAAAGAGAAAGGCGGCGTTGTCGATGGCGGGATCAGCAAACAATCTGTGCAATGCCTTGAGAATCTGAAATACGTGATTGAAGCCGGCGGTGGCAGCCTAGAAACCGTGCTTAAAACCACCTGTTACTTGAGTGAGATCAGTGACTTTGCCGCCTTTAATGAAGTCTATAAAACCTATTTCAAAACCGACTGCCCTGCCCGCAGCTGTTTTGCGGTAAAAGATCTTCCACTGGGTGTCAAAGTGGAAGTAGAAGCCATCGCCCACGTTCACGCATAAATTGGTAAGGTTGTAGCCCGATGAAACCTCTATGGCAGCAATACATTCAGATCATTAACCAAGTGGTTAAACCCGCTTTAGGCTGTACCGAGCCGATTGCCGCAGCCTATGCGGCGGCCGTCGCCCGAACATTATTACCGGTGGTCCCTGAGTCAATTGCAGTACAAGTTTCTGATAACTTGTATAAAAACTCGATGGGTGTTTATGTCCCCGGCACAGGTAAAATCGGTCTCGCCATCGCCGCTGCCGCAGGCGCGCTTGCAGGTAATGCCGATGCGGGATTAGAAGTCTTGGCCAGTGTGACACCAGAGCAAGTAGCACAGGCGCAAACCCTTATTGATGCCGGTAAAGTGAAGGTTGAGCGTACCGAGACCGACGAATTTATCTATTGTTGTGTGACATTAACCGCTGGCAAACAGGAAGCCATGGTGAAAATCTGCGGCGGCCATACTTTAATTGCCGAGAAGCGCTTAAATGGTGAGTTAGTCTTTACCGCCGATAACGCCCAAGCCAAGGCTACAGGCTCAATCTGCGACGGCGTCGATATCAATATTGAATCGATTTACCGCTTTGCCCAAGAAGTCCCCTTCGAAGAAATCCAATTTATTCTTAAAGCCTCGGAATTAAACAGTAAATTATCCGATGAAGGCATGTCCAAACCCTATGGCT
This sequence comes from Shewanella sp. BC20, assembly GCF_003129585.1. Lineage (NCBI taxonomy): Bacteria > Pseudomonadati > Pseudomonadota > Gammaproteobacteria > Alteromonadales > Shewanellaceae > Shewanella > Shewanella sp. BC20. Next base: position 351,253 of record NZ_NHRI01000001.1, read on the forward strand.
TGGAAGTCGGCCGCACCATGAAAAACGGCATTGCCGCGGGGATCATCGGTGAGGACTTACTCAATAAGATTGTGATGCTCACTGCGGCGGCTTCGGATGCGCGAATGGGCGGTGCCAATCTGCCCGCCATGAGCAATTTAGGCAGTGGTAACCAAGGAATTGCAGCGACGATTCCTGTAGTGATCACCGCCCAGTGTTATAAAGTCAGCGAAGAGAAATTAGCTCGCGCACTGATCATGAGCCACCTAGGGGCGATTTATATCAAGTCCCACTATCCGCCATTGTCAGCATTCTGTGGCAACACGGTCACCAGCGCCGCCGCCTCTATGGCCATGGTGTATTTAGCGGGCGGCAGTTTCGAACAATCCTGCTTTGCGATTCAAAACGTCATCAGTGACAGCTCGGGCATGGTTTGTGATGGAGCCAAAGCCTCCTGTGCTATGAAGGTCAGTACCTCATCAAGTGCGGCGGTACGCTCCTTCTTAATGGCGCTCAACAGCCAAAACGTTTCAGGCCAAGGTATCATCGCCAAAGATGTTGAGAAAACCATTAAGAACATAGGCAAGATGGTACTCAATGGCATGTCATCTACGGATGTCACTATCATTAACATCATGTCTGAATAAGACGGTTATTCCTGATAAGCTGCTGAAAAAGGCCGAATATTGTGAAATTGCAAGACTTAACCCAAAGCGATCTGGATATACTCAAGTCCATCGAAAATATCGTCGATGGGATTGCCGCCATGTATGGCCAACATACAGAGGTCGTGCTGCACAGCTTAGATGCTAAGCACCCTTCGGTGATCAAAATTGCCAATGGTCATGTCACTGGCCGTGAGGTCGGTGCGCCCATCACTAACCTGGCCTTGCTTAAGCTCAAAACGGGTCAGGATATTTCCAACTCTTACCTTACCAAGTGTGCCAACGGTAAGACGTTACGTTCGATAACCACAGTGATCCGTAATCCTAAAAACCTGCCGATTGGGCTGCTGTGCATCAATACCGATATGGATGCGCCGCTGCAATCTGTACTGCGCACTATGATGCCGGAGCAGCTCCTCGGCAGCGAATTGACCAGTTCGCCCGAGGTGTTTGCACGCAATATTGATGAGGCGCTGCACAGCACTATCGATAGTGTTAACCACGAGGTGCGTGCGAATCCTGCGATTTCTCCTTCACAAAAGAGTCGTGAAATTGTCAATCAACTCCATGAGTTAGGGATTTTCGAACTCAAGGATAGCACCCAAGTGGCCGCCACGCGATTAGGGATTTCTGTGCATTCCATTTACCGCTATTTGCGTGAAATTAAAGCCAATCAGGCGGAAAGCGAGAAAAGCCTCGCTTAAAAACAAAGGGCTAAGATGTTCATCTTAGCCCTTTGTTTTTATCCGCTTGCTAGCTTCAAATGGGATTGCTCATTGGCTTAGAGCACATTGCTCGTTCTACCTGTTACATCCCAAGCCTGTACCGTGCCATCGTCCATTAGGGCAATCACATCCAGTAAATTACTGCGAATATCCCGCATGTGACTCAAATCAACGGCTTGCTTATCTAGCGTCACCGCGGGATCTTCCCGCATCCATACTGCAATCGAGCCATCTTGGCGTTTAACCGTAAAGCCTAACCCCGTAGGGAAAATATCCGTTGCTTGAGTAATGTCAGTTTTGGGGCCAGAGTGGCCATCAACCACAGTGCCATCTTGCTTTAAAAAGGCAAACTCACGTTCATAGGTCACCACTTTACTTACCTGAGTGACCTCTTGATAACGCGGCTGGTTTTCTGCCAATTCCCATCCTTCCCAAGCGATAGCCATATTATCCCTACGTAGCGCGACAAATCCTTCATCAAAGGGATAAACCTTAAGCACGCTTTGTAACTTATCCTTAAGGACTGACGTATCAGCACCATGGTATTTACTGCCCCAAACGATAAGTTGACGACCTATGGTTAAGGCGGCAAACGCGTCATTATTGGCAAAAATATCAATCACTTTATTGGCGCGATTTGGGCGAGATAAACGAGCAGGGAATGGCACATCATACTCAGTTAACTCCCCTTCCCCCCACGCATAAATGCTGCCATCAGCCAGTAACGCCGCAAAGCCATTTTTGGAAGCAACAACTTTCACGGCAGGCGCAAGCTGGCTAAGCTTTGCCACTTGCTCACGGCCTTTTTGATCCTCTCTTACCTTACCCCATGACACCAATCTGCCCGTCGCTGTCATCGCGGTAAAAGCATCATCGTTAGCATAGAGTAGTTTCACATTGTTAAGCGCTGAGGCGACTTCGCGACTATCGCCACCATAATTAGCCTGCCCCCATGTCACTACTGTTCCATCCCGTTTTAAGGCGGCAAAAGCCCGATAGTTAACAGATACAGACACGACGTTAGTCATCGCAGGCGCGGCGTGCTTACCAGAGCTTAGCTCGGCAGTTGATGCATCTTCAAAAGACCAACTGACGACACTTCCATCTTGCTTAATGGCGGCATAGAGCCCCTTAGCCACAACAAAATCGCGCACATCATGCAGTACAGGTCTCACTCCTCGAGTCCAAGGCATAGTTTCATCGCCCATTCCCCAAGGGATCAGTTTGTGGTCATGGGTTAACGCGGCAAAGCCGCAGGTATCCTCTGCCGCATACAGCTGTTTTACATTAAGTAGAGGCTCGGCGGCGTTATTGCTATCGCCACCACACTCGCCATCACCCCATGTGACTACAGTACCGTCTCGTTTGAGCGCCGCAAATGCATTGAGATTGCTGTAGATTTGACTCACATCGGCTAATTCTGCAGGCATAGGGATTTTGGACGAAGTCTCAACAATCTCAGGGGTGTTTGGCTCATGAATCAAGACATTATTCGCGAAAGCGGGCGTTCTGTGAGCCTGAATAGTGTCAGAAATTTGCTGCTTTAACTCTGGGGATATTTCAGAATCTTGCTTATCTATGATTAAGTTAACCACATGACCTAAGGCAAAAATGGCTAGCGCCACGCCAACCCAGGGGACCTGTTTTTTTTCCACAACTATATCCTTATCGTAACTGCAAACTCTCACTGAGTTTAAACGGATGCACAACATCGACTGCTTGCACTCTGAGGCGCGATTGTAACTTAACGGACCAGCAAAATAACATTGCCCAAAAGTCGAGTACATTCCATCGGCCTTAAAACATAAAAGCAGCGAATATCGCTGCTTTTATTTATATCATCCACAGGATTGGCTTAATCCCGTTTGCCGACCTTCTCTAAACCCCAAACTAAGGCGATGGCCGCCAACATACACACAACAGCTAGCATCAGCTGTGAAGGTTGGCCCGTCACTTGTTCAAAATTCAGCGGCGAAATATTTTGCTCTAATAACGGCACTTGTTCACCGTGGGAGTTAGTACGCCAAGTTAAGGTTTGTTTCCAAGGCCAAATTTTACCTAAGGTGCCGAGCATCAAGCCCGTGAGAAACACTACGGTCGCATCATGGTATTTACGCAGCAAGGCCGAAAGTAAATGGCTAAAGCTTAAAATTCCCAGCAAAGCGCCAACGGCAAAACAGGCCAAGATATCGATTTGGATATTTTTTGCCGCCGCGAGTACCACAGGATATAAGCCGAGCAGCAACAAGATAAAACTGCCCGAAATCCCCGGTAATACCATGGCACAAATGGCAATTGCACCGCCGAAGAAAATATTTACATAGCTGGCCTCGACCGATACAGGGTTCAGTACAGTGATCACCCAAGCAGCCAGAACCCCTAAGGCAAATAATCCCAAACGCGCCAGCGTAAAACCACTCACCTGTTTAAGCATGTGCACCACAGAGATGATGATGAGGCCAAAGAAGAATGACCAAATCGGAATGGGATGTGCCACCAGCAACCAAGAAATCAGTTTAGCGAAGGTAAAAATACTGGTCAGGATGCCCGCTAATAGGCTCAGTAAAAATCCACCATTGATATGTTCAAACGCGCCTTTAATCCCCTGCGACTTAATCACGCCCCAAAGGGAAGGATTAATACGCTTAACGCTTTCGAGCAGGGTATCGAGAATACCGGTGATAAAGGCGATAGTGCCACCCGAAACCCCAGGCACCACATCGGCGGCCCCCATGGCCATTCCCTTAAAATAGGTCAGCAAATATTTCACTGTGAGTCCTTGTAGTTAAATCATTATGACGTGTCATTGATGACAAATTTGTCGTGATTATACGGTGTTAGCGTAAAAACCGCGAAATGAAGTTTACTTAATTCGGCCGACTGGCATTTAATGTTATCCCAATGTTACACTCATCCGACCAGAAAGAAACAGGCACGCCGCTAAGCATTAAAAATATCAGCGGCCCAAGACTAACACCTTAAGTTTGCACTCCGATGAAGGATAACCATGAGCCCTAACGCACAAACCCCAAACGCTAAGCCCAATAAGGTTCTCGCGCTCTACCATAAAACCCAAGGCTTACCCTTTGGCCAAAAAATCTTCTCCATCATGGTATCACGCATGGCGCCTTATTTTGGCACCATCAAACCACTGATCACTGAATTACGCCTTAACCGCTGCGCTTGCCTGATTAAAAAACGTCATGCCGTTCATAACCATATAAAAACCGTGCATGTTATCGCCATCTGTAACGGCTTAGAAATGGCGATGGGCGTGATGGCCGAAGCATCGATTCCGGCCCACCTGCGTTGGATCCCTAAGGGCATGAGCCTAGATTACACCGCCAAGGCGGGCAGTGATATTTTATGTGTTGCCGAAGTCACACCAGAACAATGGACGCCCGGCGATATGTTGGTGCCCGTTACCGCCTACGACACCCAAGGTGTTGTGGTCGTGAAAGGGCATATCAAGTTATGGATTTCAGAAAAGCCGCAGAAGTAAACCAAGGCACATCAATCCAAGCTTATACAGCTAAGCCTGTAAGCCAAGCTTAATCATCAATCGAAATCACCACTTAGGTTGTCTTGCTCAACGCTTGCAGGCTGCTATGCTAAGCCAAACAACCTAAGACAGGGGATCGAAATGGATGAATTTTTACAGGCCGCCATTGATGAAGCCAAACAAGGATTAGCCGAAGGCGGGATCCCCATTGGCTCAGTATTAGTGATCGACGGGAAAATTGTCGCCCGCGGCCATAACAAACGCGTGCAGCAAGGCAGCGCCGTGCTGCATGCCGAAATGGATTGCCTCGAAAATGCCGGCAGATTAACCGCTGCCGATTATCAAAAGGCCACACTCTATTCGACCCTTTCCCCCTGCGATATGTGCAGCGGCGCGATACTACTCTACGGCATCCCTAAGGTGGTGGTCGGTGAAAATGTCACCTTTCAAGGGCCTGAAGCCTATGTGCAGTCCCGCGGAGTTGAGGTGACTGTGGTAGACAATCACGAGTGCAAACAGTTAATGCGCGATTTTATCGCCGCCAAGCCACAGCTGTGGAACGAAGATATTGGCGAATAGCCAATATCTTTCAAAGCGGTTCATGCGCCTAACGCTTTATGTCGTTGAGTGTTTTTTGGTTTGAGCGCCTGTTAAGCTAGCGCCTTGTATTATCAACTCAATCTTGCCGAGCTGACTCGGTTAATTTTTCCCAATAGCAAAAGGATGCCTGCTATCAAACCTATCACTCAAACTGCCCAGGATCCTTGGGGAAATCCCGTCGATGCGACTCACACGCCCCATCAGCCTATCCCAACTGAACGTAATGCCAACCTCGATGCCATACGTGGGCTAGCGGTATTGGGGATATTTTTTATGAATATCTATTTTATGGGGATAAGCTTTTATGGCTATGCGCCCCATCAAATCCCATTGCTCTCAGACCAAGTGCTCGAAGCCTTTAGCAATTTCTTTATTGAAGGGCGCTTTATCAGCTTGTTTTCCATCTTATTTGGCGTTGGGCTTTATATTCAGTACCAACGATTTAGCGATAAAGGCTTAGCGGCCTATTCGCTACTGCGCTCACGCTTGAAATGGTTGATTGTCTTTGGTCTGATCCACGGCATCATTATCTGGCCCGGTGATATTTTACTGACCTATGGGATCAGCGGCTTTTTAGCACTCTGCTATCGAGCTGCCAGCATCGCCGAGTTAAAACGTAAGGCCAATATTTTTATTTTCAGCTCGTTAGTGGTTATCTGCTTAATCAGCATCATGGGCAGTGACGAACTCTTTACCCGCGAATCGCCCTTATTCGCCGAGCAATACAGCGCTTGGACAGCGAGTTACCCTAATCAACTGCTGCTGCATGTAATGCAGGTCGGTTACATGGCGCTGGTCATTCCCTTCACCTTAATGTGGTTCACGGGTGGGTTGATGCTGCTCGGTATGGCGCTCTATCGCCAAGGTAGCTTCGAGCAGGGATTTGAGCGAAACACCTTAATCAAGCTGGTTTTAGCCAGCTTACTGCTCTCAGCGCTGGATACCCTGCTGGGATTAACTCAAAACCCGACATTGGTGATGTTTTCGGACATCATAGTCATGCTAAGTGCTATCCCTACGGCACTGATTTACATCCATATACTGGTTAAAATCTGCCAAAATCGCTCGGCAGTGCTAAGGCCTTTGCAAAATGTCGGCAAACTCGCCTTTAGCCTGTATATATTGCAATCCATTGTCGGTGTGTTTATCTTTCGCCACTTTGCCCCCGAGTTATTATTAACGCTCGACAGGGGCGGTTATATGGCGATAGCGCTGGGTTACTCGCTGCTACAATTGCTACTGGCAAGCTTGTATTTACGCTACTTTCACCAAGGGCCACTCGAAAAACTCTGGCGCCAGCTCGCCTTTAAGTCCATCAACGCTAGTAGCCATTTGAACTCGAACAATGAACAACAAAAGAGCCAATAAAACGCCGTCCGTTCAAGTACATGAACGAAGAGCGACTCAACAAAGAGTCAATCAGCGAAAAGCGACCCAACGAAGAGTGACTCAATCTAGAACCACAGAATCAAGAGCCGCTAAGCCTAAAGCCGCGCGCTCGCGTAAGAGTTCGATGCCTTTCTTATTAGCGCTCGTTTTTCTGGCCATGTTAATCGGCGCCGCTTGGTGGCATATGCTGCCAATCGCGATTGTGGGTTTATATCTGCTGCTGAGTTTGTGCACCTTTATCGCCTACGCCTTCGACAAATCGGCGGCGCGTAAAGGCCGCTGGCGCACCAAGGAAAGCACCCTGCATCTAATGTCTCTCCTCGGTGGTTGGCCCGGCGCACTGTTTGCCCAGCAGCTACTACGGCATAAATCGGTCAAAGCCGCCTTTCGCCAACTGTTTTGGCTCACGGTCGTGACCAACTTAGCCCTGCTGGGTTATGGGATCCAAACGGGCTTCATGGATAGATTGATTTAACCGTCACGCTAATTCGTTTCTATTTCAATCAATTGCTCGACAACTTTTAATGCCTGCATTGCGGCACCTGTGTCACCGCGCAGCTGCGCCGACACTATGGCGCCTTCCTTCAATAGGCATAGGGTATCGACAAGATAAGCCGCTTTTGCCTCGGACAAGCCCAAGACCGCTACCTGCTGAGCGATTAAATCTGCCACCCGCTGTTTATGCTCGGCGCACAAACGATGCACGGGATGGCTGGCATCGGTAAATTCGGCACTCACATTGATAAAAAAACAGCCCCGAAACTCACACAGCTGCGGCACTCTTTGATTAAACCAGTCATCGAGCGCCATAAATAACGCGCGGATCCCCGCCTTACCCGTCTCGGCCGCCTGCACTCGCTCGCTTAACCATTGATAAAACACGTGGTCGCGGTACAGCACCACGGCTTCGACCAACTCATCCTTACTGGCAAAATGATGGTACAAGGTTTTTTTGGCAATCGCCGACTCCTGCAAAATCTGGTTAATGCCTACCCCATGTACGCTCTGAAAATAAAACAGTTTAAATGCCGTGCTGATGAGCTGTTGACGTTTATCTAAGGGCATATCTGACAACACTTCGGGTTGCGGCATATCGCCTTCCTCTGCAATTAGGATTTAAACGTATCTTCTCACAGGTAGACAACTCAGTCTACTCATGCAATGATACTAGGTAGACAGACTGGTCTACCCATTAAAGATTCAACACAATTAAGTGCAACGCGGCCACTGGGATAGAGTCAACGGGCAACTCAACACTGCCCTCCCAAAGCCGCAGCCATTGATATTCACCATATAAACCATAGCCCTTGCGCGATAGCCAAGTTGGGCTCAAAGGACAGATAATGAAAGTGATAAGCCAACAGCAATTAAAATCGGCACTGCTCGCAGGCATAGGTGCCATGTTATGTATCAGTGCCTTAGCAAGCTTGGAGCAAATGAGTTCGCATTTGTTGTGGCTGATGGCCCCCTTTGGCGCCACTATGGTGATTTTATTTGCCCTTCCCGATAGCCCATTGGCGCAGCCAAGAAACATTGTCTGCGGCCACCTACTGACCAGTCTGATGGGACTTATCATCCTCAACAGTGTGGGCGTCTCGCCGCTGAGTTTAGGGTTGGCCGTAGGAGCGGGAATCGCATTGATGATGCTGACCCACACAGTGCATCCTCCTGCAGGAGCAAACCCGCTAGTTATTATGCTGACCGTGCAAGGGTGGGACTTTTTATATTCGCCGGTCGCCAGTGGTCTGGTGCTAATCCTATCCTTTGGCTGGCTGTATCATAATCTGCTGTGTCGACGCCCCTATCCGCAGAAATGGTTTTAAGCTGCGTCAAAACACTAAAACCTTAACGTGTTAACACATTCAGGCGTGAAGTGGCTAAAAAAAGAGAATAAAGAAGAGGATAAAAATAAAGGGCAAGTGAGATTGCCCTTTATCAAAACCGTAAGCTTTCGCTTAAAACCAGCTTAGGGCGATACTGATAATCACCCCGGTTATCAGCAACTGCATTAAACAGAATCCCATGATATCCCGCGCCTTTAATCCGGCGATTGCCAGCACTGGCAGCGCCCAGAAAGGTTGGATAAGATTGGTCCACGCATCTCCCCACGCCACAGCCATAGCAACCCGTGCCACATCGGCGCCCAAGGCTTCGGCTGCAGGTAACATAATCGGCGCCTGCACGGCCCATTGTCCGCCCCCCGAAGGCACGAAAATATTCACAATCCCTGCACTGATAAAGCTCCAAAATGGCAGACTTTCGGCGCTGGCGATAGCCACAAAACCTTCGGAAATACTCTGGGCTAACCCCGATTGCACCATCACCGCCATAATGCCAGCGTAAAAAGGAAACTGAATAACGATACCCGCGCCGCCTTTAATGGCTTCGTTGAGACTCAGCAATAGACTGCGTGGCGTTTGATGTAGCACTATGGCGAGGAATAAAAATAAGAAGTTGACTAAGTTAAGGTTTAAACTGCCGCCCTGCACCGCAAAGTAATAGCCTAAGTAAACGAGTCCCGCGCCGCCGACACTCCAACCGAGCAAGCGACTGTTTTCTAATTTATCCGCTGGGCGAGTCGTATTGGCCGTTAACTGCGCCGCTTTATCGTCTGCGCCCCCATCCTCAAGCGCCTTAGGATCGACATAAATGCTGTCTTTCTCTTCGGGCAACATAAAGCGGTTCACCAGTGGCATCATCACAAACAAAATCAGCACTAACAGCAGGTTAAAGCTAGCGAAGATGGTCTCGCTGGTGGGGATAATACCGATTTGTGATTCTGAGAAATGCCCAGCAGTGGCAATGGTTAGCGGAATCGAGCCCGCTAAGCCGCCGTGCCAAACCACAAATCCCGAGTAAGCACTGGCGACCAATAAACGGTAATCCACACGCACTTTACGCGCTAAGGCCTTAGCGAATAAGGCGCCGACCACTAAACCAAATCCCCAGTTAATCCAACTGGCGGCGAGGGAAACCAAGGTCACTAAGATAATGGCCTGAGGCGCCGACTTGGCAAATCCTGCGATGCCATCGAGTAATTTCTTAATCGGTGGCGAGCTGGCGAGCATAAATCCCGCCACCAGCACTAATAGCATCTGCATCGAAAAACTCAGCAGCGCCCAAAAGCCATCGCCCCAGTAATTGATGACTTCGAGTGGGGTTTTCTGCTCGGCTACCACGGCCGAAATCAGCACCACTAAGGTTAAGAGCAAGACAAAGATATAAGGGTCGGGTAAATATCGGTCGACGAGCTTGACCAGAGGTTTTGCCGCTTTGGTTAACATAAGACTGTCCTTGTTTATTCTTCTTATCTGTTTTTATTGAGTTTTTGTAGAGTCTAATGTAACAGGTTAAGCGATCTCTAAAACGGGATAAAGCCTTTAGCCATTTTAAAAAAGTGAGAAAATGTAACGCGAATCATCCAGTACCGCGCCAAACCGAGGCGCTAGCCACTTCCGCTAAAAAACTGATAACATGACCAAAATTGACTGAGGTGCTCCTTAAAATGAAAATGTTACTTGCCGTTGTTGTGATTGCTGGGGTGATTTTTTACTTCTTTACCTCGATGAATAACCAAAAAGCGGCCCAAGAAAATATCCGTTTAGGTAATGAGTTTTTAGCGCAAAACAAAACTCAAGAAGGGGTGAAAACCACCGCCTCTGGGTTGCAATATCAAGTGTTACAGCAAGGCACTGGCACTGTTCATCCTAAGGCGAGTGATACTGTGACTGTGCATTATCACGGTACCTTAATTGATGGCACAGTGTTCGATAGCTCGGTCGAACGCGGCGACCCCATAGCCTTCCCACTCAATCGTGTTATTCCAGGTTGGACTGAAGGCGTGCAACTGATGGTCGAGGGCGACAAGTATCGCTTCTTTATTCCTAGCGAACTGGCCTACGGCAATCGCAGCACAGGCAAAATTGGCGGCGGTTCGGTACTGATTTTTGATGTTGAGCTGCTGAAGATAAATTAATCTTACGCTGTGATCCTTAATAAAAAAGCCCTGTATTCGCAGGGCTTTTTTGTCTTTAATCCCTATCGACTAAGGGCAAGACGCCGCGCCGATATCCATCCACACTGCAGCGACACCGGGGACATCTCCCTTAGTCCAGTATTTGGCTTGCCACTGACGACCGTTATAGCTAGTCGTTGCTCCGCCGTTGTAGGCAACGCCCGCATCCCAGCCTAACTCAACCTGACTCAACAATTGCCATTGGTCGGCGGTTCTTGAAGGTGTGTTACCTTGAGTCCAGTATTTCGCCTTCCAAACCAGTTGGTTATAACTCACGGTATCACCCGTGTTGTAAATGCTTGTCGCATTCCAAGCGGGATAGTTGGCCGCATTAGGGTCAGTTGCGTCACATTGACCGCCCGTCGCCTTAGGCGTCACGGTTAAGCTCAAAGCAGCACTGGCATCTAAGGCACCATCGGAGACCAATACACTCAAACTGTATTGGGTCGATTGAGTAACAGCTGGCGCCGTCACCACCAATGTGGCACTGTTTTGTCCACTCGCCGCCACGCCGCTTGGCACTGTCCATGCGTAGGTGAGGCTGTCGCCATCGGCATCGGTCGCCGTCGCATTGATGCTCACCGATTGGCCCGCTTCAACCGTTACACTCGCTGGCACAGTCACCACAGGCGCTTGGTTTGCCGTCTCGGCCTTATGAGTGAGAGTCACTGTGTCGGTTGAAGATAATCCTTCAGGATCTGTGACTCGCAGGCTAAACACATACACCACATCCGACGCCGCCCCGCTCAGTTGCACCACAGCATTGGCCATATCCGCATTAGTGATACTTAAGCTTGGACCAGAGACTTGGCGCCATTGATAACTTAAGGCGCCATTTTCAGGATCCCGCGACGCGCTGCCGTTTAGCGTGACATCCGCAGTACCGGTTACCGTGATATCCGCTCCCGCGTTGGCAATCGGCGCTTTATTCGCTGGTGGCGTTGTGCCCTCGCCATGACCTAGACCTTCGTGCATGGCATTGAGAATATCGCCATTATCGGCATCAATTTCCCAGGCGAATAAACCACCGAGCTGATTGGCCAGCACGTATTGGCCCTTGGCTTTAACAGAGCGAGCATCGTCGAAGGTAATTAAATCACCCGTTGATGCATTAAAGACAGATGGTGCTTCGGCGGTTTCATCATAGGCATAGCTCCAACCTGCGCCCATATAATCCTTAGCGATCTGCCGATAATCCACCACGCCCGCTTCCCAAGTGCCCTTCACTTTGCCCGTTGCAGTGCCCGTGAAAGGATTGTTACCGCTATAGCCATTCACCCCAGTCCAGCCACGGCCGTACATCGCTGCGCCGACCACAATCTTACCCGGAGTCACCCCTTGAGAGAGCAGTGCTTTTACGCCTTTGTCCGTGGTGTAACGGGTATTTGGATCCCAGCTCGCCTCATAGAGATTGGTTTGATGTCCAAGCTCCGTATTGGTCCAGCCGCCATTAAAGTCGTAACTCATCAGGAAGATGTAATCCATATATTGCTGCGCCGCCTGATAATCGACCTTAGCAATTTTATCGCCGCCCGCACTGATGGCCGACGTCAGCTCATAGGTGCGTCCGGTTTCGGCGCTGAGCTCATCGAGCATCGCCCGCAGTTCACGCATCAGGGTGATATAGGTTTGTCCGTCATTGGCATTACCTAAGCTTGGGTTAGCACCACTGCCGCCGGGAAATTCCCAGTCGATATCGACACCATCGAAGAACTTCCAAGTTTGTAAAAACTCCTTCACTGAGGCGACAAAGGTGTCGCGCTTGGTTTTATCCCCCAAAAAGTAGAAGGGATCGGAGAGCGTCCAGCCACCAACTGAGGGGAGGATCTTCAGATCGGGATAGGCTTGTTTTAACGCCATCAATTGGCCGAAGTTGCCTTTGTAGGGATCGGAATATTCACTCACCCCCGCCTGCGGCATTTGCACCGCCGCCCAAGGGTCGTGAATCGCCACTTTAAAATCGGCACGGCCAGCACAGGCGCGCTGCAATGCCTCAAAGCTACCTTCGATTTCCTTTAAGCTGTCGTTGATGCCATTGCCACCACAAATCGGGGTAAAGCCATATAAAATATGGGTTAAGTTTTGTGCAGGGATCTTATCGACGGGGAATTTACGTCCATAAACACCCCACTCCACAAAGTAACTTCCCACCACTTTGCCGGATTTATTCACATAGGGACGATTGTTTTCCTTCAAAGGCGCATTGAGTGGCAGTAAATGACTGCCATCAGTATCGGCGACTAAGATTTCCCTCGCATCACTGGCGCTGCAACCTTCGTTATTACAGAGCTGCACACGCATTTGATAGCGCCCACCCTTATTAACCTTGAAATTGGCCGTACCCGCCGCACTCGAAGGACCTTCCCATGCCACATTTCCGTTGAGTAACACCTGCGCCTTATGGCCGATATCGCCGTTATACAAGTTCCAGGTCACGGACACATCGGCGGCATCTTTTACCGTCACTAATTGGTTATAGGCTGAGGCGGCTTGATTCACCTCGATAATGGCAAACTTGGTTTCCCCCCAACCTAAAGTCGGTTTTCCGGGGAGCGCCGCAAAGGCTTGAAAACTGGCAGCGGATGCCAGCACCGAGGCCACCAGCATCGCCGAGGTGGAGATTTGAGTCTTAAACATGAGATTTCCCTATTGAGTAAGTTATGCATCAATAAGGCAAACAAAGCGTAGACAGGAAACAACACTCTTAAAACCATGTGCGTACAACGGCAGCATGAAGAAACAACCTGTGGTATCCCCGCTATCATAGGTACAAACGAACCCTTAGACCGGAGGCTTTGCGTCCCAATCTTTCAATTGGTTTGCCTTTTTCACTAATGACAACGTTGTCATTACGTTAATTAGCATATGCCGCTATAGCGTTAAATTGCAACTAAATATTAACAAACGGGCCGTTGTACCGATTATCAACGCAGTATTGGCTTTAAAGAAAAGTAAAACCATTGAGTGCAAAAAATAAGCAATGAATTGTATTTAAAAGGATTGCTTATGCCATGGAGCCCTATCATCGACTCGTATCGCCAATAAGAAAGACAATAAAAAATAAATCGAAAGTCTTAAGAAAGCGGTTTGCAAGACGCAGTTCAATAACTAGTGCAAACAAAAATGCGGTCATCGAACGAGGTGATATGCAGAGTGCACTGCAAACACACAAATCCGATGGCCGCATGCTGTTGTTCTCGACCCAAACGAAATCAATATCTGGATCAGCGTCAGTAAGCCAAGATTAATAGCCTAAACAAACTTATCACGCCTCAATCTTGGCCTATCCGCACCTCAATCGAAAGCCGTTAGGCGGCCTCCTTCGAGTAATCCCTTGCCAAGATCACCGATAAGCCACGGCAGACTAAGGTCTCCATATCATCGACACGATTAATCTTCATTTCGGCTAATGGAGCCCTGAGAGCCATGCGCCTTAAACTATCCAGACAACCCTTGTAGTACGGCGCGCTGTTCATCATGCCACCCGCTAACCAGATCCGATTAGGATTAAACAGATTGACCGCCCACGCTAGCCCCATCCCCAGATAAGTGCCGGCGAGATATAAATCATCGGCGGTGGAAATCTTACGGCCGCGGATAGAATCGCCACTGGCGAGCTGCTCGAGACTAAACTCCCCCGCCTCCGTCATCACCCGGCAATGCCCAAGCTCCCCCGCGACTCCCGTAGCCCCCGTAAAAGCCTTGCCGCTCAACGCGATCGACATGCCAATTCCAGTGCCACACATGACTAACAACTCACAGGCATATTTTTCGTCACAGGTTGCCTGCATACCGGCGTCGATATCATTGCAGATAAACTTAAGTTCGCCTTGGGTTTTCAAGGTTTCAAAGCTTAGCCCATTGAGACCGGGCAGAGATTTACAGGACACCAAACGATTCTGTTGTACGAGTCCAGGTACAGCGATCGCTAAATGGTAGTGCTGTAAATCATAATCCCGTTCCAGCGCCGCGATTTGATCATTTAAATCTTCAATTTTAAAGCCTTCACCCGTGGGGATTTTATATTGTTCTGTATGCCCCTTGAGTTGAAGTTCGAACAGGGCTTTGCTACCGCCCACGTCTATTGTTAATGTTTGCATCGCCAACTCCACTGATACATGTGCTCCCCTCTGACCCCGAGCGGAGATGGCGAATGTTAGCATAATGGGTAAATATTAGCGATTGAATAAAACTTAAGTAGCTAATTTGTAAGAATTAGTCAGAAGAACTGAGTGATAAAGATAACATTTCAATTTGGAAATTAGTCTAAGATCACAACCCTTGTTATCGCAAAGTGATGCCGAAAAAACAAAATTGTATACAAAATCCTTTATTCCATCCCCTTGCATCTTAGCCGTTGAGCTTGCGATAATCGCCGCCAATTCGCATCCTTTTCGCCAGCATTACGCATTATAATTTTGGCCGCCTACGTCAGCCGCCAATGCCAATATTTGGAGCCCCTATGTCGTTACCATCGTCATCACAATCCGTACAACCGAATAAAATTGCTAACCGTCTTGCCGCCATTCGTAGTGAACTCACCAGTGCCAATTTAGATGCCTTTATCATCCCGCGCGCGGACGAGTACTTAGGCGAATATGTGCCTGAGCATAACGAGCGTTTGTACTGGGCAACGGATTTTACTGGCTCAGCGGGCATGGCCATTGTCTTAAAAGACAAAGCCGCCATCTTTACCGATGGTCGTTATACGGTACAAGTGCGTCTGCAGGTGGATGCAAATCTCTTTAGTTATGAAAGCTTGACCGACACACCGCAAATCGAATGGCTATGCGATACGCTTGCAGCAGGTTCACGTGTAGGCTTCGATGCCCGTTTACACACCTTAGCTTGGTTTGAAAACGCCAAAGCCACGTTAGCAAAAGCCCAAATTGAACTGGTTGCCGTCGAACAGAATCCGATTGATAAGCACTGGCAAAATCGACCTGCACCGTCGAGCGCAGCTATCACGTTATTTAGTAATGAAAGTGCGGGTAAGACCAGCCTGCAAAAACGCACCGAGATTGGCGCACTAGTCAAAAAAGCCGGCGCCGATGTCGCGCTGATCGCCGCTTTAGACTCCTTCTGCTGGCTGCTCAATATGCGTGGTAATGACGTGCCGCGTCTGCCTGTCGTGCTAGGCTGCGCGCTACTTCACGCCAATGGCGATATGCAACTGTTTACCGATTTAAGCAAACTCCCTGAAGGCATTGAGGAACACGTTGGAGCGGGTGTGAGCTTTAAGAGCGAAGCTTCACTTGCCGATACCTTGGCAAGCTTACAGGGCGTGAAACTGCTCGCCGATCCCAATTCTGCCAACGCTTGGGCACAAAATATTGCCCGCGATGCAGGCGCTAAGTTAATCGCAGGTATCGACCCGGTCTCCCTGCCTAAGGCACAGAAAAATGCCGCCGAATTAGCGGGCATGCGCGCCAGCCATATCCGTGATGGTGTGGCCGTGAGTCGTTTCCTCGCTTGGCTCGATGCCGAGGTCGCTGCCCATCGTCTGCACGATGAAGCAACCCTCGCTGACAAGTTGGAAAGTTTCCGCCTCGAAGATCCACAATATCGCGAACCCAGTTTCGATACCATTTCCGCTGCTGGCGCCAATGCGGCCATGTGCCACTACAACCATAACAATGGCACGCCAGCCATGATGACGATGGACAGCATTTACCTTGTGGATTCTGGTGCTCAGTATCTTGACGGCACCACGGATGTCACCCGTACCATCGCCATTGGTAACGTAACCGATGAACAGAAGAAAATGGTCACCTTGGTATTAAAAGGCCATATCGCCTTAGATCAGGCCCGCTATCCGAAAGGCACCACAGGGCAACAACTCGATGCCTTCGCCCGTCAATATCTGTGGCAATATGGCTTTGATTACGACCACGGCACAGGCCATGGCGTTGGTCATTTCCTCAGCGTGCACGAAGGTCCGCAGCGCATCGGTAAAAACCTCAATGCCATCGCCTTAATGCCAGGCATGGTGTTATCCAACGAGCCAGGGTATTACCGCGCCGACAGTTTTGGGATCCGTTTAGAAAACCTAGTGGTAGTGCAACACTGCGAAGCCTTAAAGGGCGCAGAGCGTGAAATGTATGAATTCGATGCCTTAACGCTGATCCCAATGGATGCTCGCCTTATCGATAAGAGCCTGTTAACTCAAGGCGAAATCGACTGGTTTAATGCTTACCATCAGAAAGTGTTTAACACCTTATCGCCATTAATGTCGGGCAGTGAGCTTGAGTGGCTGACAAAGGCAACGAAAGCCATTTAATCAAAGCCCTAAAATAAAGGCGTGCATTCAAATGTACGCCTTATCCCTCGCCTTTACAGTCCATCTTTAGATATATGCCGTTTTCCCAAAGCGCTAACGACACTTTGCTTAATGATTGCTTAGTGATTTTGAATAAACCACTAACCATCAAATCTTCCAATTCAAATCAAAGTCATAGCGAACACCTAAGGCAAAAATAGTGTCATCTTCACGTTCATCGTTGTTCTGTTGCAGGCATTCTAGATGCAAGCGCACATTGCTCGCCGCTTGCCATTCTAAGGTGAGGTTATAGCCGTCATAATCCAGACTCGTACTATCCTCTATTCCATCTTTAAACCAAAAGTAGCCTAGCTTCAGTTTATAGGCATTGCCAAATGGGATAGCTAACGCACTATCAAAGGTACTGCCAGTACGGTTATTACCCATATCAAACTTGTATTCCTTATTTTGATAACCCACAGCGGCATAAATACCATTATTAAACTCATAGGAGATAACCCCGCCTGTGAGCTGCTCCTCTCCCGTTTTCACCTCGCCGGT
Source organism: Shewanella sp. BC20 (assembly GCF_003129585.1). Lineage (NCBI taxonomy): Bacteria > Pseudomonadati > Pseudomonadota > Gammaproteobacteria > Alteromonadales > Shewanellaceae > Shewanella > Shewanella sp. BC20. Next base: position 368,948 of record NZ_NHRI01000001.1, read on the forward strand.
ATAAGTATCCTGCTGCAAGTATGCGATACCAAGGTGAACGCCATACTTATCAAAGCCTGCACCGACATTCACCGCATCTGCACCGCTACCACCAGCATTACCATCAAAAATACCAGATGCCATGATAGTGACAGGTTGGAATTTGACTTCGTATATCAGTGCATTATTAACAAAGAAAGGGCTTTCTTGATTGTAACCGAATGGACTATTAGCGTTATTAAACACATCAATATATTCAGCCACTAACGTATATTGCACTGGGCGCTGACGGCCAAAAGTCAACTGACCATAGGGAGAGGCTATTCCCGCAAAGGCGAGGCGAGCCTCACCGAATCGCCCATTATCGTCGAGACGAATTTTCCATTCGCCGCGGGCAATGGCACGCCAATTAGGCGCGAATTCGGTTTCTGCTTTTACGCCCAAACGCGAAAGCGCATCACCAATGTCCCATTGGTCGTCTGCCTTGTCTTGGTATTCTAAGGTGGGGCGAAGTGAACCATAGAGGGAAAACAGGCTATTACTCAAGGAGGACTGCATTGTAGGACTAGGTTGTTGGGTCGATTTTGCCTGTTGCTCCAATTCCTTAACTCTTTGCTCAAGCTGTTGCAATCGTTCAGCTTCTTCCGTGGTTTGAGCATAAACCTGCATAGTGACAGGAAGCAGACTAACTAATAGTAACTGTACGATTCTACTCATGATGAGTGCCTTCCTATATTCATATTTTCCGTCCCGAAGACGGGATAAAATCATGATTGATAGACTCAAGTAACCCGAAGCTGCGAACCTCAGGGGTTCATGAATGCTTCACTTCAAGGAACATCAATGACCAGCTGAATTTAGGCAAAACGCCAAGTCAAACACTCAGGTGCAGCCCGTCAGGCCGACGGGAAAATCCATAACATGCCAAAGCATTCAATGGCACTGTATTAATGTCCTTATGCTAAATGTCCTTAATATGAAATGATTCCATGTAAAACGGCCATATGTAGAACGGCACTATTCAAAAACAGTGCTTACCAACAGATCACAGCGAGTCGTAGCCGCTCTTAGTTGCAAGCTAAAAGATTGGCAATCACGCTACACTATGAATTTGTTCAGAATCGTATCTTGCTCTTTGATGTACTTAGTTTGCGTATGCATCGCTGTGTTAGCATTGACCGCGACATTCGACACCTGAACGGATAAATCTTTAATTCTAATAGTGTTGTTATTAATCTCCTCAGCAACCAAGCTTTGTTCTTCGGCTGCGGAGGCAATCTGCAGATTCATATCGCTGATCTGCATGATGGCTTCACGAATTTTATCCAACGCCGTATTGGCGCCCTGTGCACGCGTCACGGCATCTTTGGCATTATCTTTACTTTGACTCATCACATCGGTCACCGCACGGGCACCCGCCTGAAGCTGCTCTATCATAGAGCGGATTTGCGTTGTCGACTGCTGAGTCCTTTGAGCGAGTGTTCGAACTTCGTCGGCGACCACCGCAAAACCACGGCCAGAATCCCCCGCCCTTGCCGCTTCAATCGCCGCGTTTAACGCCAATAAGTTCGTTTGGTCAGCAATGTCATTAATCACTTTTAAGATGGTAGCAATATTATCCGTTGCTGCGCCCAATGCGTTGACTTCAGTTACCGCCATGTCGATCCTCGATGATAGGGCATTAATCGCATCGGTGGTTTCACTGACCACTTTTGATCCCACCCCCGTTGCCTCATCCGCCTCTTTAGCCGCAGAGGAAGCACCTTGAGCATTACGGGCAACATCGGATGAGGTCGTTGCCATTTCGTGCATTGCGGTTGCAAGCTGTTCGAGTTCATGTAGTTGTGAGTTCATCGCATCCGTAGATTGCTGTAACTCTAATGAGGTTATTTCGGAGCTTTTATGGATTTCTTGTCCAATAGACTTAGATTCAATAATTAATTGCTGTAAATTATTCGTAAAGGTATTAAACCCAATCGCCAAAGATGAAAACTCAGCGTCAGTTTTAGTATTTAAGCGTTTAGTTAAATCCCCCTCTCCCGAGGCAACATCTTGAATGGCATTATTTAATGTCTGTAATGGCCGCATTAAACTCGTAATTAAGAACAGCAATACTGTGATACTGATAATTAAGGCGACCACAGAATAAAAAATTGAGCTATTGCGTAAGTTCGTCACCGCAGCATAGGCAATAGCCTCATCTAAAATAACACCAACATACCAATCCTCCCCTGATACACGAGAGAATCCAAGGGTATAGTTTTTACCATCGAGAGTGACTTTTTGTGGACGCTCCATCACCTTGATATTGGGCAAAAAATCACTCATTGGTAAACCATTTCGTTTTGCATCGGGATGCGCGATAGTGGTTCCATCACCAGAAATAATAAATACATAGCCCGCATTAAATAGCTCAACTTCATTCACAAGCTTTGCTAAACCAGCAAGGCTAACATCATAAAAAATAGCGCCAATAAACGCGCCCTTATCCTTGACCGGGGTAGCTATGGAGACAAGTATCTCCCCAGATGCAGAATCGGCATAAGGCGCTGTAATAATCAACTTGTCAGATTGTTTTGCGTCCGTATACCAAGGGCGAACTCTAGGGTTCCAACCAGCTCCTGGATCCCAAGTCGGGTCATTATTAATATTGCTACCGTCTTTTTCGTAACCAAAGCCGACAAGTAAAAAGGTGTTTTTAACAACAGGAAGGTTAATGACCGACGATATGTGTTCTGGCTCGAGGTCTTGCTCGATTAAACTCGTGGTATAGGCGGCAATTTTTTTACGGGCTTCAATTTCTGAGGACACAGTATTACGAACGCCGTCGACAATTTCGGTGACGCTCGTTTCAAGCTGCGACTTCATTTCTTTTTGAATGGTAAAATATTGGGTTGTCGTTAATAAGGCGACCGTCAATAACAAAAGTACTGAGGATGCTGCAACAATCTTATGACTGAACTTCATTTTATTTCCTATTGAATACTTAACCCATTTCAACCGAATAACATTTAATCGCAAAAATAAAAATCAAGACGAATAAATAAAACCAAATGAATTTGATGAATATACTATCGTTTAAATAGAATTAAATTATGTATAATTTGGCTCATTATTTGAGTTCATTCTTATTCTCAAAGCCTATTAAATTTATTTAATAGGTATAGTCATCATTTCGTATGAAAGCCAGTTTCGGCCTGTTTTTTTTAGCGAACATATTAGCCCTTAAACTCAGAGGTGAATCGTTAGCAAGAGGGCTGCTCTGTCACCATTCAATGATTATTTTCGGCTCAATATATCAGCCCTAGTTCTGGCTCACCTTTTTCGTGCAATTCAAAGAAACTAAGCGTATGAATTTTTTGGGCTTAAGTTCGTTCTTATGTGAACGACCATTTGCTAGGTAAGTCGAAGGCATATGGATTGGCCATGTCGAGCATCGAGTTCACAATTGCACTTAGTTATGTAGCATCCGTTTTCACCCCTTGTGCTGCTTCCACAAGATAAGAGATTGAAGTGATGACGGCCAATCTTTAGGTAACAGGTCAAGTTTTAAGGTAATCACACAAGTATCGATAGCGGATAAAACACAAAATCAACCATTAAACAGGATAAAAAATCGTTTTCTTTAAGATAAAAACACTAATGTTTGCAAAACCTTATAAAAGCAATAAAACATTACTTTTGTTGAGGACAAAGCGAAAAACCGCTCTCCAATAACCACACAAAAATGATACCATTATCACATAATAAGCCGACTCCAATGAGAGCTGGCACCCGTTTTACCAGTTACATTTACCCCAAAGTCGTATCGGCCCTGAATGGACACACTAAATGAGCCAGAGTAACCCTAGCCGCAGTAACACCAGTCAACTCCACAGTAACGCACAAGAAGTCCGCCTCACACCACAAGACGAATTGATTTCCACAACGGATACCCGTGGGATCATTACCTATGTTAATCAACGTTTTGCCGAAGTATCGGGTTACAGTGCCGAAGAGTTAATCGGCCAACCCCACAACAAAGTGCGCCACCCAGATATGCCCAGCGCCGCCTTCAAAGAAATGTGGGAGAAGCTGAAATCCGGCCAATCCTGGCGAGGCATAGTCAAAAACCGCTGTAAGAATGGCGGTTTCTATTGGGTCGATGCCTTTGTCTCTCCGCTGTTTGAGAATGGGACTATCATCGGCTATCAGTCGGTGCGTATCCAGCCGCAGGCGGCCTATGTCAGTAAAGCCACGGATATATACCGCAGACTAGTGCAAAACAAGCCCATACCTAAGCCGCTGAGTTTGATGCAAAAACGATTTGTGTCAGCCGTGGTGGCCACCACAGGGTTACTGATTGCAGGTTACTTTTGGGGTTGGGGTGTGATTTTCGCAGGGGCGATTTTAATGAGCCTCAATCTGGCCATTTTCTACGATGAAGCCTTCCGCATTCCAGCCAAATTGGTTGAAATGCAAGAGAAATATGACTCAATCAGTCGCTACATCTACTCGGGCGCCGACACTTCATCGATTCTCGATTTCCAATTGATCCTATTGCAAGCCAAGATGAACGGCGTGCTTGGCCGCACCCAAGATCAGGCCCACCACTTACATGCGATTGCCGATCAGCTGGTGGTGACGACAGAACAAACCTATGTCAGCCTTGACCAAGAAAAAAACCAACTAGAGCAACTCGCCAGCGCGATGGAAGAAATGAGCTCAACCATTGCCGAGGTCGCACAAAATACCCAACTGACCTCGACCAGCATCAACACAGCCTACGATCTCTGCCTAAAAAGCAGCGCCAATATGAAGGCCAACACCCAAAAAGTTGAGCAATTAGCCAAATCCGTGGCCGATGCAGCCAATAATGCCCATCAACTCAATAAAGAAGCCGAACGGGTGGCCAGTGCCATGGGCGAGATTGACTCGATTGCCGAGCAGACTAACCTGCTCGCGCTAAACGCCGCCATTGAGGCGGCTCGAGCAGGCGAGCAAGGCCGCGGGTTTGCGGTGGTTGCCGACGAAGTACGCGCGCTGTCGAGCCGTACCCAATTATCGACCAACAGTATTTCCCAGAGCGTCGACAAGATGTTCAGCATGCTAAATGCCTGGGCGAAGGAGATGGAACAAAGTCGTCAACATGCCGAGTTATGCGCTAACGATATCCAAACTTCTGCCGAGAACGTCAATACCATTTACCAAGAGGTGAGTGAGATCCACACCTTTGCCCAGCAAAACGCGGTGGCCGCCGATCAGCAGCGTCAAGTGGTGCATGAAATCACTAACAACATTCACTCCATCACCCAAACCAGCAGCGAAAACCTCGCGGCAACCCATCAAATTGGTGATGCAGCCAATCACCTCAAACAAAACGCCGAAAAGGCACTCGGCCTGCGCCGCGCCTTTGGTTAATTTGACTATCGCACCATTGTCGATGCAGACAATGGTGCGAGACGCTCTCCTCAGCCTTTCCAACGCCTTTATCCATATCAAAACCCGCTAACACTGCGTCATAAAAGCCCAAAAGGTTAAAAAGTACAGGTTTTAACCGAAAATTTTGCTATACTCCGCGCCCGCCATTTTTATGCTCACCGTGCAGTAAAATACTGGATGGGGGGAAATGCGTAACCAAGCGCATGATGATTTGACTCAAGTGTTAAAGTGGTTGCATTCGAGTCAAGGCGTTTGAGTGATTGAATAAGTGAACAACAGGAATCCAAAATGAGATTTGAATCTTTTAGTTTTTGCCCCGAGATTTTACGCGCTATCTCAGATTGCGGTTATCAAAAAATGACACCTATTCAGCAGCAAGCGATCCCCGCCATCCGCCGCGGACAGGATGTGCTCGCCAGCGCACAAACGGGCACAGGTAAAACGGCGGCATTCGCATTACCTATTCTGCAAAAGATGGCAGAAAATCCCAGCGAGACCTTAAAATCGAACGCGCGGGTATTAATCTTAACGCCGACTCGCGAGCTCGCAGCTCAGGTCGCCGACAACGTTGAAGCCTACAGCAACTATTTAAATTTCAGCGTGTTAACCATTTACGGCGGTGTAAAGGTTGAGACTCAGGCGCAAAAACTTAAACGCGGTGCCGATATTATTGTCGCGACGCCAGGGCGTTTGCTCGAGCACCTTACCGCCTGTAATTTAAGTCTCTCTAGCATCGACTTTTTAGTGCTCGATGAAGCCGACCGTATGTTAGACATGGGCTTTAATGCGGATATTCAAAAAATCCTCCAAGCGGTGAATAAGAAACGTCAAAACCTATTGTTCTCGGCTACTTTCTCGAGTGCGGTGAAAAAACTGGCCAACGACATGATGGTCAAGCCTCAAGTCATCAGCGCCGATAAGCAAAACACCACCGCAGATACCGTAAGCCAAGTGGTGTATCCGGTTGAGCAGCGCCGTAAGCGCGAACTCTTATCCGAACTGATTGGTAAGAAAAACTGGCAACAAGTGTTGGTCTTTACCGCGACGCGCGATGCGGCCGACACCTTAGTGAAAGAATTAAATTTAGACGGCATTCCCTCTGAAGTCGTCCACGGTGAAAAGGCGCAAGGTAGCCGTCGCCGCGCACTGCGTGAGTTTATGTCTGGTAAGGTACGCGTCTTAGTCGCGACCGAAGTCGCCGCCCGTGGCTTAGACATTCCAAGCCTTGAGTATGTGGTCAACTTCGACTTACCCTTCCTCGCCGAAGACTATGTGCACCGTATTGGCCGTACCGGCCGCGCGGGTAAATCTGGGGTTGCAATTTCATTTGTGAGCCGTGAAGAAGAGCGTACCTTAGCGGATATTGAAAAGCTTATCGGCCAAAAAATTCGTCGTATTACCGTTCCTGGATACGAAGTTGGTAGCCGTGACTTGCTGTTAAAGCAGCTACAAACCCGTCGCAGTTTTGCCAAGAAACAACAGCGACTCGACAACGTGAGCGAGCAGATCATCGCCGAAAAAAGCATGCAGGGCCGCCGCGTGAAAATGAAAGTTGGCCAAGCCCCAAGCAAGGCAAAAAAGCTGAAATAAACAACTGACATAGGCAACTAAACCTCACCAAGGTGTCTAGTCATAAAAAGCAAAAAAGCGTCCCAAGGGACGCTTTTTTATTGAGTCGAATTAATGTTCTACAAGCCATAGGCTATATGAGTGACTCGCTCTAAAGATGGCTTATCTCAGTCCGAACTCTGTGACAAACTCAATCAGCAAGTTCTCTACAGCCTCATTGACTCAATACTTAACCCACGTAACTGAGGCCAATCACTTATTCTAAAAAACCACCAAATAACTGTTTAAGTCTTTGCTCATCAATGGGAGTTTCGCCGCGCCAGCCCGCAAGCGGTAAGATGATGTCGGAGCGAATACTGCCCGGATATTTGATATTGCAGATCGCTTCAAATGGCGTAAATGCCTCATAAAGCGGCGCAACATAGGGATTTGGCATGATGCCAAGCTCCGCTAACACCATCAGTTGGCCACGGAAACTGTACTGATTAAAATTGGGGATAATCTTGGCTTTCTTCACCCTTTGCTCGAGTTTTCCGGGTGTTTCATCTAAAGGAGCCTGACGGATAGCTTCAATTAACGCACTGAAGATGGCCACATCCTCTGTACTGGGTTTACAAGGCGATAGCGTACAAAATTCTTGTAATTCTATGAGGTTGTGCGCCCAGCGCTCGTTCCACACACTGCCAGCGTAACAGGAAAAGATTTTTTGCCCCTGCTCAATCCAGTTAACGCGCTTGATGGAACACACAGGACAAATGTCACTATCGGTTGCCATCGAATGTTCCGGTAGCGCCTTAGCAAACAAATAACTGAGAATGGGTTGACGACCGCGAGGGAGGCTTGAAAAACCACATAAATAGGCCGCCAGTACATTTTCGAGGGAAAGATTCGGCTGCTTTAGTATCGCTTTATAGCCGAGCACCACATCATCATGGCTCAGGTTAACCCTGTCGTTTACCGGATAGCCACTCTGTTCAATCAATGCGATTTCGGCATCAGATAGGCCTTGATAGGAGTAGATATAGGTTCCCGTATCGACATCAAACACATCGCCATTATCGATTCTTTGTTGGTAACCATGCTCGTCTTTGCGATACGACTTTTTAACATAGACTTTCTTTAATGCGTTAAATAATCCCTTATCCATTTACGGCTTTCCTATTGAATAAATTACCAAATATCACTTCAGCCTTTCAAGGCTGTGGCAATACTATCACTTTCGCGTTTGGCGCCCCACCTTCACTCAGTTAATTAGCAGACTCGATTAGCTCACTCTATTGCCCACGTTATCGGCTCACACCATTGACTCATATGAGACTAAAACGAGCTCTTGGGTGATTAAGCATCATTGCTTTAAAAACTCCACGAAATCTGGATACACACTGCAATAAATTGCTGCATTCGCCTTTCTTATAACAGTCTTCCCCATTCACGCCCCAACAAGCGTACAAACCAGAGCCAATCGCTTGAGTTGATAGAATAACCCATAACAAAGAGAGATTACTTATGCCGTCCCTACTACAGCGCTTTTTACTGACCACCAGCCTACTGCTTGGCAGTTTTAGCACGCTAGCTCAACCTATCGCTAAGGATGAATATTCGGTTAGCCCACTGCTCAATGGCGAACAAATTCCCGCAATTACCTTACAAGATATGAATGGCCAACGCGTTGATTTAGCAAAATTAACCGCACAAAAACCAACCATTTTCTTCTTTTACCGTGGCGGCTGGTGCCCGTTTTGCAACAACCAAATGGGACAGCTAAAAGCCATCGAACCTAAACTTATCGACATGGGCTTTCAACTGGTGGGGATTTCCCCTGATACGCCCGCACAGTTAAAGGCATCGGCCGCTAAAAACGAGCTTAAATACCAGCTACTTTCCGATGAAAAAATGCAGGCATCGCAAGCCTTTGGTCTTGCCTTTTACACCAGCAAACAAGTCACTGATACTTATCTGAGTCGCTTAAAACTGGAAAACCCACTGTGGACAACGCTCGAAGGCGATAAACGTTTAGTTCTGCCTGTTCCGGCAATTTATATCGCTGACACTCAAGGATTAATCCATTTCCAATATGTGAATCCCAACTATAAGGTGAGACCCGCACCTAAGTTGATTCTGACCGCCGCCAGCCTCGTCGGAGCACCAGAATAATCCATCCCTCATCAAAGCAGCCGCTAAGAATCGTTATCGATTTAGCGGCTGCTTTGCTAAACTAGCTTGGCCGCAATCGATACGACACGTTCCATTAGATCAATCCTTTAGCCCGCGGCGGAGCCACAATGAATTCTCAAACCTATAACCAAGCCGTACTCGAACTCGCCCGCGCGGGTCTAGCCGATTTAACCGCCTCAGCCCAAGCTAAAAAAGCCCAACGAACTGCCGCGCAGGAGAGTCATTTTCTGTGTAACTGGATGGTTGAAGCGCTCAAGGAAAAGCGTTTCTCGAAACTGGTGGCCGACGATCTCACGGCATGGATCCGTATGGCGCGCAGCCAAGGTGCAGGCGCCGAACTTAAGCGGTTATTGGAAAGAATTGTTCATCAATATCAGAGCGTTGAAAACTCGCACGTGGAGTTAGGTACAGCATTAAACGCTATGATTGCCGAGTTAACACAGCTCGAATGGCTAGTGTTTACTGACACCGAAATTAACACCAAACTCAAGCTGGACGCCGATGGCCAATCAAGCTTAGTAATTGATGTAAAAGAGTTTACTCAACACATCCAAGATAATCAGCTCATCAAGCCGATCAACTTGTATGTTCGCGCCGATGAGCAGCTGTTGACTCAAATCGCCCTCTCCCATGGTTTGCTGATAAGCCAAGGCAATAAAAAGACCAGCCTGATCAAGCACCATAAAACCTACCAAATTTACCCGCACAATCAGCTGCCCGCCTTGTGCCTACTCTTGGCTTAAGCCCAAAAAGCTGCTTGAATAGGGAAACTGCGCTACGGATAACAAATTTTTCACAATGGCTAGGTAAGATGTAGCGCAGTCACCGCGAAGCTCGTTCAACCAAGGAGTGAAGGACAAGATGGGTAAAGGAAGTATTCTCTATCGTTGGCGAGCGCACGCCGTGTTATTACTTCTATTATTTACGACTCCCTCCTTTGCCCAATTACTCAAATACAACATCACTGGCTCCTATTCTTGGTATCCCTATTTTATTGCTAACCAACCCGAAGCCCCTGGCATGGTGTCTGAGTTAATCCCACTGATTTTATCCTTAGCCAATATCGAGGGCGAAAACCTGTCCTTGCCACCGAAACGGACGAACAACGCCCTTGAAACCGGCCAGTTAGACTTTGATGTGGTCAGCCCAAGTTGGTTTGCGGATCAAGACTTTGGCCCCTCGTTCGTTAAATCCGATCCCATTATGCCCATCACAGAATACGTAGTGACCAGACCCGAGAATGTCGAATCCTTTAAGGAAGTCGCTGAAATTAAAGGCAAACAAATCGGTACCGTCAGGGGATATTTGTACCACGACGACAAAGAGTTTATCCGTGTCGATTTTACCTCGGAGCAAGAGCTGATTAAGGCATTGGATAAACACCGCATCACGGCCATTATCGCAGGTAACTATCCCGCCTTATATTGGTCGAACAAGCTTAAGATCCCCGTTGGATTGGCCACGGTGCATTCCGATGGCGTATTGGTGTTAAGGCTACGTAAGGAGCATGCCGATCTACTGCCAGCACTCAATCACGCGATAGCACAGCTAAAAGCCGATGGAAAAGTGGAACAGATTATCCAGAAATACACCCAAGCCTTTGCCAGCTAAACCGATATAAGCGCATGTTTCCAAGTGCTCACCAGAAAATGGCTCTGCAATAACGCGGCAAGCTTTGTCTTTTTCAAATAGAAAAGATGAAATGGATAGTTAAGAGGATGCCGCGTTTAGCGCAACCTTAGGTTTTAACACCAAACGCTGCCCCTGATTCAGATGGGTGGTGCAAGCAACCCGCAGCAAAGAGGCAAAGTTAGCCACTTCGCCCTGCCGAGTTAACACTTCACGGTAAATACGGGTTAAAAACACCGCCACACTCAGCTCGGCATCTTCGGCAATCTCTTCAATAATCTGCCAAAAAATCGCCTCAAGCCGCACGCTCGTCACGACGCCATCGATTCGAATGGAGCGGGTTTTGAGTTCAAACAGTTCGGGTTCGGCACCGGAATAGATTTCACACACAATATTACTCCCCAAGCAGCTATTGCGCTTAGCTCCAGCCATTGCGTCATGCTTAAGTCCCAAGTGAATACTTAACTTAAGCCTCTACCCGAACTGTTATGCCATAAATAACGCTAGATGAATATCGTTAATTCAGTAACTTGTTAAACTGCGCCAACCATGCAGGATGCGCAGGCCATGCGGGCGCTGTGACTAACTTGCCATCGGTGATTGCCGCAGTCACCTCAATATCACAGTACTCGGCGCCCGCTTGTTTCACTTCGGGCGCACAAGCCGGATAGGCAGACACTTTCTTACCGCGTACCACATCGGCCGCCGTCAGTAGCTGCGCGCCATGGCAAATGGCGGCAATGGGTTTATCTTGGGCGGCAAATTCCGCCACCAAGGCAATCACCGCAGGGTTCAGGCGTAAATACTCAGGTGCACGACCACCGGGAAGTAGCAACGCATCAAAATCACTGGCGTTGGTACCAGTGAAGTTGCCATTTAGGGCAAATAAGTGCCCTGGTTTTTCGGTATAGGTTTGGTCGCCTTCAAAGTCATGAATTGCCGTTTTAATGGTTTGTCCCGCCACTTTATCAGGGCAGACAACCGTTACGCTGTGACCCACCATTTGCAGGGCTTGGAACGGTACCATTAGCTCATAATCTTCAACAAAATCACCGGCGATGATCAAAATATTGGCCATGAGAAACTCCTTTTATTCGATAAGGGAAAACGCAACATCGGATTTCACTCTACTCCGACCATTAAATTTAGGGTAATAGTGGAATACTACAAATTGGCTCAGCGGTTTCAGGCATAAAAAAAGCGCCCGCAGGCGCTTTAATCTAAACCATTAATATCAATTACTTATCTTTGGCTCTATCACTGTATGTTGCTGGCTATAACCATTTAATCCGCTATTGGTCGACTTCACGACATTTAAGGCTTCGGTGGTTAAGGCATTATTACCATTGAGTAGGTCATTTAAGGTGCCAGACTCAGATTGCACTAAGCCTAACTCTCGCAGCATGGCATCCACCACTGGCGCATTGGCGCGGTAGTTTAACGCGGCGCTGGTGACTTGCTCGGCGATACCGCCTTGATGTGCGACTGCGCCATCGGCTCCCGATGCCAGTTGATTACCAACGCCATAACCTTGAAGAATTTTAATACCTTCGATGTTTTCCAGCGGTTTAACCGCCTGCGCGACAATCTCAGGCAGTGCTTTTAAGATAGCGAGGGATTTTTGCAGCGCAATCTGCTCATCACGCAGCACGTTTTCGGCTTCGTATAGGGCTTGTTTACCCGCAGCTTCAACGGCATAGACCTTCTCGTCGGCCTCGGCTTGCAGTTTTTTGGCATCGGCACTGGCACGGGCTTCAATCAGAATTGCGCTCGATCTGTCTTCGGCGGCACGTTTTTCCGCTTCGGCTTGTACTGTCACGCCTACCGCATCGCGCTCCGCTTCTTTGCGAGCGTCGATCACTTCAATCTCTTTACGACGATTCGCCTCAGCCACTTGACGCACCGTAATAACCGCTTCTTCTTTCTCTACCTTGGTTTTTTCCGCTTCGGCGGCGCGGGCACGGGCGGCAGACTCTTCTTCCGACTTCGCGGCTACCGCGATGTGTTTTTCCTGCTCGGCAACTTCGATATCACGTTGCTGTTGAATACGGGCCTGTTCGATAGATTTGCGCTTTTCAATCTCGCGGGTTTCGATATCTTTAGTTTTTTCGATTTCCGCAGTTTCGATTGCGCGCTCTTTAGCAATTTCAGCCTCGCGTTCTTCACGGGACTTGTTTTCTTTTTGCTTAATAATTTCCGCTTTTTGCTCGGCACGTTTAAATTCAAGCGACTGCTGCTGAATAAGACGCGCTTCTTCTTCCGACTTTTCAATCTCCAGCGATTCTTTTTCCGCCTCTAGGTTACGCTGCTCGATCTTGATGCGGTTTTCCTGCTGGATATCGTTGGTCTCTTTACGTTTTTCTTCAATAATCTTAGCTAAACGTGCACGACCTTCGGCGTCGAATGCGTTATTTTCATTGAAGAATTGCAGATCAGTCTGGTCAAAACCCGTCAACGAAACGGATTCGAGTTCTAACCCGTTTTTTTCGAGATCGTTGGCAACGTTATTCTGTACCCGCTGCACAAAATCGGCGCGCTGCTCGTGCATTTCAGTCATTGTCATTTCCGCCGCGACCGCACGTAACACGTCAACAAACTTAGATTCCATCAGCTTTTTCAGCTCTTCCACGCGCGTGGTACGGGTACCTAAGGTTTGTGCCGCCATTGAAATGCCTTCGGCATTGGGCGCCACACGCAGATAGAAGTCGGCCTTCACATCGACACGCATTCTATCCTTAGTGATCAGCGCATCTTTTTGGGTTTTTTCCACTTCGATACGCAGGGTATTCATATTTACGGCTATGGTTTCATGCAGCACGGGTAAGACGATTGCGCCGCCGTCCTTAATAATTTTTTCACCACCAAAACCCGTACGTACAAAGGCCATTTCCTTCGTCGCACGTTTATATAATTTGGCAAAAATCAGACCAATCACAATCAGGCCAACCAATACCATTCCGGCAACTAACAACACGAAGTTGCTCGAACTGGTTACATCGTTTAACACATCCATTTGCTTTCCTTTTTCGTTAATGGCTTTGGAAAATTAATTATCAAAGCGAGTCGCAGACCAGACTCTTCCTTCTCGTTTTAGCAGCACCACTTGCGTGCCACTGGCAAACTCGATACCCGAGGTTTCGGGTTCGACTAATACATAATGTTTTTGTTGATGTTTATCCCGCACCACGGCTTCCGAAGGCATGCCCTTCATGGCGCAGCCTAAGGTGATAGTACCGACATAACCACTTAAATCATCAAGGGATATGGCGGTGGACTCATTCTTAGGGAGTAAATCGGCCAACACTCGCCCGAGATATCGACAGGCAAACGCACTGCCAACCACAGCAATAGGTAAGGTGAAGAGTTGCGGTAACAAGACGCCCGTGAATAGCAGGCTCAGGTAATTTGCAATATAACCGACTATCGCAAAGCTGGTCAGTGCCAGCACAAACCAGATAAGTAAGGGTAATCGATTCAGACACAGCCAGCCCGCAATCCCCGTCAGGCCAGAACCACCAATATCGGCATCATAATCCACATCGGCGGGCACCCATTGGTCGAGCGCACTCATCATGCTTAACCCTATCACTAGGGCTAAGGCTTCAAACACACCAAGGACAAGCACGCAGGCGAAGGCAATAGTGTAAGGTAGGTTAGGCTGTTCAACTAAAAACGCCCACATAGTCATCTCCTTGAACGATACAGCATTCCATTTACTTCACTGTAATTATCAACTTACGAGTGACAGAATAGCAAGGCGAGCCTAGTTTCCAAACAAAAAATTTGCCCTAAAACGGATTTTGACTAAATCCTTGCTGCGCCAGAATCGCATGGGCCGTCATTGCAGACAGGGCCATATCGACGCCCGGTAACAAAGAGGCGTTGTGTAAGTCAAAATAAGCGGCGCTCTGACCACAGATATAAAACTTCACCCCATGGGCCACTAAGGTTTTCACTAAGGCTTTATTGGGGTTTTGCGCCCCGTTGTGCTGCTTGGCATAAAAGCTATCATCGGCTAAATCGCCAACGGCACTGCCATGCACCACCATCGCTAGCTCAATATCGCTTTCTTTCACGCCAGCCGCCACGTGCATATTAATAAAACGGGCAAGGCTGTCGAGCTGACGATTCACTTGGCCGACATCGGCCGCCTTGCTCATATCGAATGCTACCTTAAACGTCATCCCAGCTGGGATAGCAAGAGTGCTTTCGACCTTAGCCACTTGGCCAAATTCGGGGATAGCCGTTCCCGGCGCAAAGCTCTCGGCTCCAGCATGGGCGGCGCTAGATAAACCGACCAACAGCGCCATGGTCATGGCTTTAAGGGTTTTAGTGTGATGTGATTTTGGCTGCATGATATTATCATCCTGTTATTGTTATTTTTTCGTGCTAATAGATAACGACAGCACCTTAAGATTGAGTCTATGGATACCGCTATGAACACCAAAGAACCTACGCCAAGTTACGATAAACTCACGGCCCATTTCCAGAAAATTTCACATTTTGAACATTTTAGTGCGCTTGGTGATTGGGATCAGGCCGCCATGATGCCCCTCGGTGGCGGCAGCGAGCGTGGCGATGCGATGGCAGAGCTGGCGTTACATATCCACAGCCTTAAAACGGCGCCAGAGCTTGGCGATAACCTCGCAGAAGCCTCGCAAGAGGCGCTGAGCCCAGAACAACAGGCCAATCTGAGGGAAATGCAATATCAGTATCAACAGGCGACCTTAGTGCCGGGTGAGCTAGTACAGGCCAAAACGAAAATGGCCTACCAGTGTGAGAATGCCTGGCGCGAGCAACGCAAAAACAATGATTGGCAAGGTTTTAAACCGAATCTAAAAGCGGTGATTTCCCTCGCGAGGGAAGAAGCCTTAATTCGCGCGCAGGCGCTTAACAGCTCTCCCTATGATGCCCTGCTCGATAAATTTGAGCCCGGCATGACCACGGCAAAGCTTGAGCAGACCTTTGGCGACTTAAAAACGTGGTTACCCAGTCTTATCCAAGATGTGCTGGCAAAACAAGCCAGTGAACCCAAGCTTAACCTTAACGGCCCCTTCGAAATCAAGGCACAGCAAGACCTAGGCCAAGCGGTGATGGCCTATTTAGGGTTTGATTTTAACCATGGCAGGCTCGATATCAGCAGCCACCCATTTTGTGGTGGAGTGCCAAGCGATGTACGCATCACGACACGTTATAATGAAGCCGATTTTAGCAGCGCTATCATGGGCATAGTGCATGAAACTGGCCACGCCCGTTATGAACAGGGCTTACCGAAACAATGGCGCGGCCAGCCCGCCGGATTGGCTCGTTCCATGGGCGTCCATGAGAGTCAAAGCTTATTTTGTGAAATGCAGCTCGGTGCCAATCCCGCGTTTTTACGCCAATTACAACCACTGATTAAACAGTATTTGGGCTGCGAGTTTAGCGCCCAAGACTTGGCAAGACACTATACCCGCGTCAATCCCGGGCTTATCCGTGTCGATGCCGATGAAGTCACTTACCCTTGCCACATTCTATTGCGCTTTGAAGCCGAAAAAGCCTTTGTCGACGGTAGCCTGAGTGTGGATGATCTCCCCGATTTTTGGTCAAGCCAGATGCAACAACTGCTCGGGATCAATACCGATGGAAACTATCGCGATGGTTGTATGCAGGATATCCATTGGGCTGTAGGTGAATTGGGATATTTCCCAAGTTATACCTTAGGCGCCATGTATGCCGCCCAATGCCGTTTTGCGCTGGAGCGAAGCTTAGGTCCGATTGAAAACCTTATCGATAACGGGCAGTTATCCCAAGTATTTGACTGGCTTGGTCAACATATTTGGTCCAAAGGCTCATTACTGACAACGGATGAACTCATCATTCAAGCCACAGGAGAGCCGCTCAATAGCCAATATCTAGCCAAACATTTGAAGCAACGTTATTTGGGGTAAACGCCGTAAGCAGCATAGATAATCGCAGCACTGGCGAGTTTCAAAGCTTTTGCTGCGATTTGGGTATATAATCCCCAACTTATTTATTCACACTGTTTTGGACGGAAAAAGGTCGACCATGTTACTGCGTGCAATCACCCCAGAGGATTGGGATGCTATTTTACAGATCCAGGAAGAATGTTACTCCCAACTGGATCCTGAACCCCTGCATGTATTGCAAAGCAAGTGGCACGTTTCACCTCAATCCTGTTTTGTGTTTGAGGTGAATGAGGCGGTAGTGGGCTATTGCCTCGCCCACCCTTGGACCACCAATATGCCTCCCGCACTGTATGAACCCATCACTCAGTTACCTAAGGCTGATACCTTGTATCTGCACGATATTGCCATCTCGGTAAAGGCCCAAGGTTTAGGCGCAGGCTCCAAAGCCCTAATGCGCTTAAAGCAACTCGCGGATCGCTTTAACTTAAGCTCCCTCTCTCTGGTCGCGGTACAAGGTGCCGATAGCTACTGGCGTAAAATGGGCTTTAAACCTAAAGCCATTGAGAAATGCCTTGGCAGCTATACCGACGATGCAATGTATATGATTTATAAGCTTAATCATCGAGAAGAATGATGAACCCCACCCTAACGACTATTGGTTTACTCTGTCTTAGCAATATTTTTATGACCTTTGCATGGTATGGGCATTTAAAATCCTTAGGCTCAAAGCCTTGGATTATTGCCGCCTTAGTCAGTTGGGGCATCGCCTTATTTGAATACCTACTGCAAGTGCCCGCTAACCGCATCGGCTACACAGTGATGAATGTCGGCCAATTAAAAATCCTACAAGAAATCATCACCTTAAGCTTGTTTGTGCCCTTCGCCTATTTTTACATGAAGGAACCGCTCAAACTCGACTATCTCTGGGCGGGCCTGTGTATTCTCGGGGCGGTGTATTTTATTTTTAGAAGCGAATTTAACTAATTCCAGACTTATTTCAGGACTTTTTCAGGAGAGAACCATGGCGCGTCAAGTGACTTACACCTTCAAAGGTGAGACGAAAACCATCGCCTTTAGTTATGATAAACACCGCGATTTATACGAAGCCGTGGCCGAAGCCGAAGGCATAGACTTAACCAAGTTTCTTGCGATGGAACAACAAATTGCCATGACCTCACGCAAAGGAGCCAAGGCCGAAAAAGACTATCGCAAGGTCGAATTTGCGCGCTTTGGGTTTAGCAATATCCACTTTGTACGCGATGAAGAACCCGAGGCTTAAGCCTTATCGTCATTTATCCATTTAGAATTAGGATTGCAGATGTTAAATGCTGAACATGCTAACTTCCCCCGTGCAGGATTCTTCCGCCGCTTAGGGGCAATAATCTATGACCTGCTGCTCGCAGTAGCCGTGTATATGTTTGCTGGCGCCATCGGCTTTGGTATTTTCTTCGGACTCACAGCCTCCGGCCTGATTAGCATGAATGGCTTTGAACATGTGTCCGACGCCCTCAATGGCACACCGATTTACCATGGGATTTATCAACTCTGGTTAGTGCTCTGCGTTGGTACTTTTTATGCGCTCTTTTGGAGTAAGGGCGGTCAAACCCTCGGAATGCGCGCTTGGCGCCTTAAGATCCAGCATCCTAATGGCCAAAACCTAAGCCTTATCACCGCCTATGCTCGCATCGTCTGGTCATTACTCGGCATTGGTAATCTGTGGGTGCTGATCAACGACGATAAACTCGCACTACAGGATATGATGACTCGCTCAGAAGTGGTTGTGTTATCCAAGGAAGCCAACCAAATGCGCAATTGGCATGGTGCATAAAGAGTGGCGCTTAAACCTGGCACCTAAGCCTCACAACCGTGATTAAGCTAACTTGCCCCAATAAAAAACGACGCCATATGGCGTCGTTTTTTATTATCCGCGTTTTATCACCGCCGGATAAAGTAGAAGGCAATGCCTGTAAACAACAGACTCGGCGCAATGGCCCCCACGTAGGCCGGCAATTCATATACCATACTCATGGGGCCAAAGATCTCGTTACTGATATAGAAGCTAAACCCTGCAACCACGCCGAGCAACACCCGCGCCCCCATAGTCACGGTCCGCAGCGGCCCAAACACAAAGGATAAGGCCACCAGCATCATCACCCCGACCGTCACAGGTTGCATCACCTTGCGCCACAGGGCTAATTCGTAACGGCTTGGATCTTGGCTGTTATTTTTAAGGTAATCTAAGTAACCCATTAAGCCGCGAATCGATAAGGCCTCGGGCTTGACCGATACTACGCTAAGCT
The DNA here is from genome assembly GCF_003129585.1 of Shewanella sp. BC20. NCBI lineage: Bacteria > Pseudomonadati > Pseudomonadota > Gammaproteobacteria > Alteromonadales > Shewanellaceae > Shewanella > Shewanella sp. BC20. The sequence goes on from NZ_NHRI01000001.1 coordinate 387,930, forward strand.
TGTCTGGCGTGAGACTTGAGCGCCAAATATCTTCATCTAAGTGTTCGAGCTTCACTTCGTCGTAGCTTAGGTCGGTACGCTTTACATCCATAAGATGCCAGCTGTCCTTACTGAACAAGGCACTCTTGGCATGCACAACATTCGTAAGCTTTAACTCACTGTTAAACTTATACAAAGTAATATTATTCAGCTTATCAATATCGGCGACTTCGCCAATATTAACGAACAAATCACCATCCTTTGCCCAAATGCCTCGGTGGGATTTAATCAAACTGCCGCCGGAGAGTTTAATGGCTTGGAGTTCATTGGCCTTTTGCTCGGCCACAGGCGCGCCCCATTCTCCCAATGCCATCACCATCAACATCAATGGCACTGCTGTTTTCATCGCAGATAAGGTGATTTGCAACCGCGACATCCCCGAGGCTTGCATTACCACCAGCTCAGAGTTCGAGGCCAGCATCCCCATGCCGATCAGCGCGCCTAACAGCACCGCCATCGGGAAAAACATTTCAATATCGCGAGGCACGAGAAATAACACATAAATGCCCGCATCCATCATAGAGTAAGAACCACGACCGACTAAGCGCAGCTGATCAACCCACTTGATGATGCCCGACAAGCCCGTCAGCACCAGCAAACACAGCGCCGAAGTGCTTAATAAAACTCTGGCGATATAAAGGTCTAAAATCTTCATGCAGTCACCTTTTTACGCGCCATTGCCGTCGATAAACGAGCAAATAAGGGTCTGTCTTTACCGAGGAGTAAAATCCCCATAATGAGTGCCGACAAATGGATCCACCACATGCCTAAATACTGTGGAATAACACCATCTTGCAATGCTTTACGTCCCGCGACCATCAAGCCAAAGTAGCCAAGATATAACAGTACCGCAGGGAGCATTTTGGCAAACTTACCTTGGCGCACATTGACTCGCGCCAGCGGCACGGCAATAAGTGTCATGATAGGAATCGCCAGCGGGATCGCTAAACGCCAATGGAACTCGGCCACGGCTTCTGGCCCTTCAACTTTCATCAATTCCGTCAGCGGTAAGGCTGAGAGTTTACGACGACGCTCATCGACCTGTTGCTCTTTGATTTGCATCTTATAACCACCAAATTCAATCATTTGGTAGTCTTTCTGTTGCGGGCTGCCCTGATAGCGCACCCCATCATTAAGCTGTAACTGCTGCGAGCCGTTCTGATCTTCCAGTACCCGTCCGCCTTTAGCCACGACCACGTTGGTTAAACCAATTTCGTCATTTGGGTCAGGCAACTGGGCCACAAACACTTTATCCAGATCGTTATCCTTGCCGATACGCTCAACAAACAGCACTGCACGGCCGTTAGGGCTCGCCTGAAAACGCCCCTGCACTAATGCGGCAAGGCCCGCCTCGGATTGAGCTTTCTCGAGCACTTGGTTTTGTTGCTCCTCGGCCCAAGGCGCAACATAGAGGGATAAATAGCCAGTAAACAACATGTTGATCACGGCGAGGATCAAAGTTACTCGGGTAACATACCATTCACTTACGCCAACACCGTGGAGAATGACCATTTCATTCTCGGCATACATGCGGCCGTGGGCCATGAGGATCCCAAGGAACAAACTTAAAGGTAAAACGAGAACAACAAGATAGGGTAAGTTGAGGCCTATCAAGGTAGCGATAAGAGAAGCAGGAAATTCACCGTCTGAGGCGTCGGCCAATATGCGCACGAAATGCTGGCTAATAAAAATAGTTAACAGTACGAAAAGTACTGCAATTTGCGCCTTTAAAACTTCTCGAATAAGGTATCTAAATACAATCACAGGTAGGATCCGGTCTCTAAACTTATCTTTTTGCTGGTAACAGACTAACTTTCATGTAAACTGTTTACTTTTGATAGTTTTCTGACCAGCTTCAGGGGTTCCTGGCAAACAATAAATGTCACGGATTTTTCACAAAAACGTGACTCAAGTGCCGAGAATAAATCACCTTTGGAGTAATAACTTAGGCCCTTTTCGGGACAAGCAGACATTATCCAATAAATATAAAAATTTGTCTTTAAGAATCTAGGAGTGCTCATGGAGTTTAGCGTAAAGAGCGGTAGCCCCGAAAAACAACGCTCAGCCTGCATCGTTGTCGGTGTTTATGAACCCCGCCGTCTATCCGGCATCGCCGAGCAATTAGACAAGATTAGCGAAGGTTATATCAGTAATCTACTGCGTCGCGGCGATTTAGAAGGTAAGCCAGGCCAAATGTTATTACTGCACCACGTTCCTAACGTATTGAGTGAACGAGTGCTGTTAGTCGGTTGCGGCAAAGAACGAGAACTAGACGAACGCCAGTACAAGCAGATCATCACTAAAACCATCAACACCTTAAATGAAACAGGTTCAATGGAAGCCGTGTGCTTCTTGACCGAGTTACACGTAAAAGGTCGCGATACCTATTGGAAAGTTCGCCAAGCGGTTGAAACGACCAATAGCAGTTTATATAGCTTCGATGCGCTCAAAACCCGTAAAGGCGAGACCCGTCGTCCGCTACGCAAGTTAGTGTTTAACGTCCCAACTCGCCGCGAACTGACCTTAGGTGAGCGTGCGATTGAGCACGGCATGGCCGTTTCTGCCGGTATGCATTTATGTCGCGATGTGGCTAACATGCCGCCAAATATCTGTAATCCAGCCTATTTAGCCTCTCAAGCTCGCCAATTGGCCGAAGTTCACGAAAACCTGCATGTCACGACTGTGGGCGAAGAGCAAATGGCAAAACTCGGCATGAACTCTTACCTTGCCGTCGGCCGCGCCAGTGCCAATGAATCCATTATGACTGTGATGGAATACAAGGGTGCAGTTGACAGCACTGAGAAACCTATCGTATTGATTGGTAAAGGTTTAACCTTCGACTCTGGTGGTATTTCACTAAAGCCAGGCGAAGCCATGGACGAAATGAAATACGACATGGGCGGCGCAGCAGGTGTTATCGGCACCATGAAAGCCATTTGTGAGATGAAGCTGCCAGTCAACGTCGTTGGTATTCTCGCTGGCTGTGAAAACATGCCATCGGGCAATGCTTACCGCCCAGGTGACATTTTAACCACAATGTCGGGGCAGACCGTTGAGGTCCTCAACACCGACGCCGAAGGCCGTCTGGTACTGTGTGACGTATTAACCTATGTTGAGCGTTTCGACCCAGAGCTGGTTATCGACACGGCAACTCTGACAGGCGCCTGTGTGATTGCCTTAGGTAAGCATGCCTCTGGTCTGTTCTCCTCACACAACCCTCTGGCACACGAGCTGCTCAATGCTGGTGAGCAGAGTGGTGACCGCGCATGGCGCATGCCACTGTGGGATGAGTACCAAGATATGCTCGATAGCCCATTTGCCGATATGACCAACTTAGGTGGTCGTCCAGCGGGCGCGATTACTGCGGCTTGTTTCCTGTCTCGTTTCGCCAAGAAGTACAACTGGGCTCACTTAGACGTAGCCGGTACGGCCTGGAACAGCGGCGCGAATAAAGGTTCAACGGGCCGCCCTGTGCCAATTTTAAGTCAGTTCCTGATCAATCGCGCAGGCGTAGAATTAGGCGAATAATCGCTAACAACACTGAAAAGGCGAAGAATTTCTTCGCCTTTTTTATTTGGCTCGAAGGCTAAATGACGATTGGCTGAGGAATAATTGCAGCCTAGTAACGCGAAGAGGAAAGAAAATCGCGATTGAATAATTTTTGATTGACAGCCACGCCCTCGCCCTTTAGTTTTACTTCCTATGAAAACAAATACCGCAGCTTTTTTTACTTTCTTTTTTACACCCCCACTCTAGGAGGCGGATTTACTGTGTAAAAACGAAAGTAAAAATCCAAAGCCTCCCACTGGGAGGCTTTTTCGTCTTAAACGCTCGATAATACGGTGGCAAATGAGGTCAGAATGCAAAAACCACAGCCTTTAAATCAAACGCGAGAACAAATTACTCACCTCGACAATGAGCTTCTCTCGTTACTCGCCGAACGTCGACGCCTAAGCCTTGAAGTGGCCCGCAGTAAAGAAGTGGATGTGAGACCCATTCGCGACACCCAAAGGGAAAAAGAACTGCTGGCAAGATTAGTCGCAGCTGGTCGAGAAAAAGGCTTAGATGCCCATTACGTGATCTCACTGTATCAAAGCATTATCGAAGACTCAGTCCTTAATCAACAGGCTTATCTCCACGGCCGTGCTAATCCAGAAACCCAAAAACAGCAGTACTGTATTGCTTACCTTGGCGCCCGCGGCTCCTACTCTTACTTAGCCGCCTCTCGCTATTGCCAACGTCGTCAAGTTGAGATGCTCGACTTAGGCTGCCAAAGTTTCGATGAGATTGTCCAAGCCGTTGAGTCAGGCCACGCCGACTATGGCTTTTTGCCGATTGAAAACACTTCGTCCGGCTCTATCAACGAAGTGTATGACGTGCTGCAACATACGAGTCTGTCCATCGTAGGCGAGACGACTATCGAAGTCAGCCATTGCCTGTTGGGCAAACCGGGCAGCAAACTGAGCGATATCAAAACCGTCTATGCTCATCCGCAGCCAATCAGTCAGTGCAGCCGTTATCTTAGCCAGCACAAGGACTTAAGACTGGAATATTGCTCAAGCAGCGCCGAAGCGATGGAGAAGGTCAATCAATCTGCCAACAATAGCGCCGCTGCGATTGGTAGCACCGAAGGTGGCGCGCTGTACCAACTCGAGTCGATTGAGTCAGGCCTTGCCAATCAAAAGATTAACCAGAGCCGCTTTATCGTGGTGGCTCGAAAAGCCGTAGCCGTACCCGAGCAATTGCCCGCTAAAACAACCCTGATCATGGCCACTGGCCAAAAGGCGGGGGCGTTGGTTGAAGCCCTATTGGTACTTAAAGCGCATCAGCTCAATATGAGCAAACTCGAATCTCGCCCCATTCCTGGTACGCCGTGGGAAGAAATGTTCTATCTGGATATCGATGCCAATATCTCCAGCGAAGCCATGCAGCAAGGACTCAAGCAGCTCGAGAGGATCACGCGCTTTATCAAAGTATTAGGTTGTTACCCCTGCGAAACCGTCAAACCGACACAACTCAGTAATAGCCAATTACTCATTGAGCCGAACACCTCAAAAGCTGAGGTGATAAGCACGGTGAGCCTTGACCCGTCGCCCTATCGCTTCAGTAGGGCGTACAAGGCGCAGGCGAGTGAAATTCACTGCGGCCCCTTTACCATTGGCGCTGGCCATATTGGTGCGATTGCCAAGATCACGCTGAGCAAAAGCCTGCTGCAGCAAGAGTCGTCACAGGCCGCCTTATCCGCCTTTGAGCGCAGAGTGAAACAGCTAAAAGAAGCGGGTTTCCAAGCGGTGATTTTAGACGGATGTCACTCACTCGCCTCGTCCGAAGCCATCATCCCTAAGCTGCGCCAAACCTTGCATCAGTATGATTTGCTTTGTGTCATCGCCATCGAACAGGCGACGGATATGCCATTGGCGACTGGTCATGCCGACATGCTGTTCTTAACGGGCAAACAAATGTTTAATCAATCCTTGCTGACTCAGGCAGGCACCTTGCCGATTCCGCTATTCCTCGAACGTAACGATATGGCAAGTTATGAGGAGTTTATGGCGGCCACGGAGACGATTTTAAGCCAAGGTAACCAACAGCTTATCCTATGTGACTCTGGCATTCGTACCTATAACAATGCCAACTTACCCACCTTGGATTTAGCAAGCCTCATCCAAATTAAGGCCAACAGTCATCTCCCCATAGTGATTAACCCTTGTTATGCCATCAGCGAAGATGCGCTGCCACTGCAAACTCAAGGGATTAAACAGCTGAAAGCCGATGGCCTAGTGCTGAATTGCTCCCTCGAAGAAGATAAAGCACATGACTCATTGGCGCTGATGAGCGAGGTCGTAAGGGAGTTATATCGCTAATTTGCGTGTATCAGGGTACTGAAGAATATACAGCCACGAATATCGTGGCTGTATTGTTTAGGGCTTAGGATTTAAGACTGTAGATTTAGGACAGTGAATTTAGGGGTTGGGTTTTACCCTCAAGCTTAACCCCAGCAGGTCTAGGTCCGCTCAGATACAATCTGATGATTAGCCTCTGTTGCCACCGCGTTACTGCGACGAATCAACCCCGTCATACTCGAGCCCTGCACTAGGATTGAAAACACCACCACGGCATAGGTCATCACGAGCACAAGCTCTCGCAGCTCGGCACCACTTTGAGAATCGATAATCACACCCTCGGGTAAACTCATCGCCATAGCTAAGGCTAAACCGCCCCTGAGCCCGCCCCAAATGAGTATCGACTCGGCATAGGGATTGTAAGACTTAACCAATCTAAACCCGATATAGGGCAGCAATACACTCACCGCCCGCGCCGTTAACACCAATGGAATAGCCACTAACATAAACCACCATAATGGCGCCTTAAAGGTGACGAGCAGGAGTAATAATCCGAGCAAGAGGAATAGCAGCGCATTGAAGAAGGATTCAATCAGCGACCAAAAAGTGTAGAGTTTTACCCGCTCATGGCGCACAAAATACTTAGGCACGCTGTAGTTACCGATAATAATCCCCGCACTCACCATCGCCAGCGGCCCCGACACACCTAACACTTCGGCGATGACATAACCCGCCGTCGGGATCAGTAAAGTGACCAACATCAGCTGGGTTTCTTCCTCACAGTAGCGAAAGAAATGGTGCAGCAATACACCTAGTACTGCGCCATAAACGACGCCCCCGAGCGCCTCTTGGGCAAACAATAGCGAGATTTGCGAGAAGGTCAGCGGCTCAGTTGAAAAGGCCAGATGGGAGATGGCCACAAAAATCACCAACCCTATACCATCGTTAAAGAGCGACTCCCCTTCTACCTGAATGGCAATATCTTCGGGCGCGCCCATCTTCTTCAGAATGGCTAACACGGCAATTGGATCGGTAGGTGAAATCAAGGCGCCAAAGAGCCAACAATGGCTTAAGGCCAAGGGCAATCCCAGCATGGGAGCAATGTAGTAAAGCAAACCACCGACGATAAAAGTCGAGAGCAAGGTACTGACAAAGGCAAGGATGAGAATTTCCCATTTCTGATGCCTTAAGATTTTTAAGCGGATCTGTAATGCCCCAGCAAACAAGAGAAAACCCAACATGCCGTTGAGTAACAGAGCCTGAAAGTCGAGCTTCTCCAGCCCCGCAACAAAGTAACCATAAACATGGCCGCCAAGCGCTTTACCGCCCAGCAAGAGTAACAGGCTCATGCCCAACGCCAATGCGGTAATGGCGACGGTTTCTTGCAGTTTATGCAAACGCGAGGATGCCACAGACGTGACTAAGGCTAACGCACAGAGAATACAGAGAATTTGATAACTCGTCATAAGAGTCTCTAATCACCCTAAGATGAAGAGACTCTAGCACAAGTTTTAGACATCTAAACCATCCAACAGACTTAACCAGCCTTTAATAATCCGATGGCAAAACCAAATGATACCAAAGAGATAAATCGAAAGACTGAGCCAAGTGATGGGCAGGCAATAGCCCAACACCAACAGGCCGAGAAATATCACATTGGAATGACGTTGCCAGCGTAAATGTGATGCCAGCAAGGCATTACCTTGCATATGCCGTTGAGACAAGTTGATAAATAGACTCAACAACACCGGCAGCAGTAACAGCGGGAAGCCTGACATTAAGGCGTAAAGCAAATGGCCTAGGCTGCGATCTTCAATTTTTGCGGCATATGTGGTTGTCGTTGTCATTGAGAGACTCCAGCCAGACGATGGGACTGGGCGTTACTCCGCCCTCGTCTTTAACCTTACGTTCTCGCAGACATAATCGCAACTAAGGCGCAAAAATATTTCCGCGCGAGTTTTTTTAATCACCGATGTTTTGTATCGACCAATCCCCCCTTTGCATGCAAATATCAAGTCAAAGACAGTGTCACATCCGACTTGAGTTTAGTCGAGCAAGCTAACACATATCCGGCTTCGATTTCGCTAGGTGTTAAGGTCATGCTACTTGTGGACTCGGTCTCCCCTTCGAGCACTTGGCATTTGCACGCACCGCATACGCCCGAACGGCAGGCTGCAATAATCGGCAAGCCTTCGGCTTCAATCCCTTCAAGCAAGGTTTGCTCGGCCGTTAAAGCCCGCTTTTTATCGCCAATGGATAACATAAAGCTGTTACCGCCACTCACAGGAGCCTCAGTCTGCATTTCTGCCTGTTTTACGCGGCTTTGCGCCTCTTTTACCGCTGTGGCAAAACTCTCGTGATACAACTGAGTCATATCGAAGTTAAGCTCAGCAAGAATCGTTTTGACCGCCTGCATATAAGGCTCTGGCCCGCACAAAAACACGGTTCGTTCGGCAAAATCGGGGACTAAATCTCGAAGATTATTGGCACTTAAACGGCCGATATCATGCAATACCGCCTCGGGATGCCAAGCCGTGTCAGCGGTGACATCCTCCACAAGGTAACGCAGCTTAAAATCTCGATGGCGCGTAGCCATGGTCTCTAATGACGTTTTAAAAATAATATCGGCCTGGGTGCGAGCACTATGTACAAAAGCAATGTCGGCATTCATTTGGCTGTCGGTTAAATAACGCGACATCGAATACATGGGAGTGATCCCACAGCCTGCACTCAAAAATAGGTATTTTTTGGCAGAAATATCAAACAGATTAAACTGCCCCGTTGGCGGTAAGACGCGTACCGTCTGCCCCGGCTGTAAATGATCAATCAAGTAATTCGACACCAGTCCGCCATCGACTCGCTTAATGGTTAACATTAAGGAATAAGGCCGCGAAGGGGTTGAGGACAAGGTGTAACTGCGGCAAGCCTGCTCACCGTTGATCTCTAGCACTAAGGTCATAAATTGCCCCGGCTTATAATCAAACTTCATCGGCTCACCGGCTTGAAAGCGAAAACTCACCACATCGGCGGTTTCGTTCCAGCGCTCCACACACACTAATTGGCTAAAACCCACAACACTTGCAGGCGCAGAAGATAAAGCGGGACTTGGCATGATATTTTGCATAGTACTGATATTCATCGTCTTTGTATCCATAACACTGCGGCTTTAGCGCGAAAGCCGCAGTGACTCCATGCATAAATCGGCCTAGGCCACGTTCAACATGGTCTTCAGATCGGCTTCAACTGTGGTGGTGTTACGCAGGCCAAATTTTTCTTCCAAAATTTTGGCAAGATTAGCCGTTAAAAACGCCGGCGGCGTTGGGCCGGTACGGATATTTTTCACCCCGAGCGACAATAGCGTCAGCAGCACGACAATGGCTTTTTGCTCAAACCATGAAAGCACTAGGTTCAATGGTAATTCATTGATATCGCATTCAAAGATTTGTGATAGCGCGATAGCTAACTGAATAGCCGAATAGGCATCGTTACATTGGCCAATGTCGAGTAAGCGCGGAATACCGTTGATATCGCCAAATTCCAGCTTGTTGAATTTGTACTTACCACAACCTAAGGTCAGGATGACGGAATCCTTTGGCGCCGATTTCGCTAAATCGGTGAAATAACTCCGCTCCGACTTATCACCATCACAACCTCCGACTAAGAAGAAATGTTTGATAGAACCGTTTTTGACGTTTTCCACCACAGTCGGTGCTGCGGCCATTAAGGCATTACGGGCAAAACCAATGGTGATATTGTGTGGAATTTCATCGTATTGGAAGCCATCGAGCGAGAGAGCCTTGTCGATCACAACTGAAAAATTATCCCCAATTACATGGGTCACACCAGGCCAACCCACGATACTGCGGGTAAAGATACGGTCGCTATATTGGCCCACATTCGGGTCGATAATACAGTTTGAAGTCATCACTACGGCGCCGGGGAAATTAGCGAATTCTTTTTGCTGGTTCTGCCATGCACTGCCGTAGTTACCCACTAAATGGGCATATTTTTTAAAGGCAGGATACGCAAGCGCAGGCAGCATTTCACCATGGGTATAAACATTAATGCCTTTGCCCGCCGTTTGCTCGAGGATAAGCTCTAAGTCCTTCATATCATGGCCAGAAACAAGAATCGCTTTGCCTTTAACGGGTTTAGTGTTAACGACAGTCGGTTCAGGATGACCAAAGGCTTCGGTCTCGCCCGCATCGAGCATGGCCATGATGCGGTAGTTCAGTTGACCAATATCCATGGCTGTAGTGAAAAGTTTATCGGCATCGACACTCGGCTCACCGAGAAACGCCATAATCTCATGGAAGCGACCAGCAATTTCAGCATCGGTTTTACCTAAAACACGGGCGTGTTCCATGTAAGCCGCAGCCCCTTTAAGGCCATATAAGCACAGTAGTCTCAGCCCAAGGATATCTTCGTGGACCTCATTTTTATCTTTATTTAGTAAGGCGACAGGCGCTTGCGACAACATTTCAGGCTTGCTGGTACCCAGTACAAATTGCGCCACAGGCGGGAGTGATTCAGCCCGTTTACCCGCAGCTTCACACGCCGCTTCATAGGCATTTTTTAAACTTTCACGGTATTCAGCGGCCTGCTTGGCATAGGCGATGATGCGTTCATCATCGAAGTTAACGTTGGTTAAGGTTGAGAAAAAAGCTTTAGGAACAAAGGTATCCACCTCAGGGTTAATGACGCCCAGTTCACGCGCCTTAGTCGCATACACTGAAACACCCTGCAGCATATAGATTAACAAATCTTGCAGATCCGAGGTCGCGGCCAATTTGCCACACATACCTTGGGAATAGCTACAACCGTTGCCGGCGGGGGTACGAATAGTTTGCTCACACTGAATACAAAACATGGATAGACTCCTAATTTAAATTCATGCTTTATTTTTGCATGTTTAAAATAAGTCTACCGAAACCGTAAATAAGCGATAGCCTTTTCTTGGTTCGAATGCGAAATCTTAGAGGGAGATCACCTTAAGCAATTACTAATTAATACGATTGAACCAGCACAAAAAGCATAAAAAAATGCCCATCAAAGATGGGCATTTTTATGGCTAACTCATTCATTATCAGTTTGTTTTCATATCACTGACCGATTGCAGCATCATGCGACTTTCACGCTGAAACTGCGGCGCAAAATCACCAAACCATTTTGCTACCGTTTGGAACTGGCTGATAAACGCGTCCCTATCGCCCCGTTTCAGTAGCTCTAATGCTTCGCGGTAGTTATCCAAATAATCGCCAATCGCATGCTGGCTATCCTGCTGGGCAAAAATAATATCGGCATAGAGTTCAGGGCTTTGGGCAAACAAACGCCCTACCATGGCCAGCTCTAAGCGATAGATAGGTGAGCTAAATTGCAGCAGGGTTTCAATATCCGCTTCTTCTTTGCAAAGATTCAAGCCATACACAAAGGTCGAGAAGTGACGCATCGCCTGTACCAGCTGCATCGCATTGTCGTGACGTTCAGGCTCAGCTTCGACAATCCGCGCGCCCCAAATTCCAATTTGCTCGAGCAACCATTGGTATTTATCGGCTTCGCGGCCATGGCACACCACCACTACCTGCTTAGCCAAACTGCCGACATCTGGGCCAAACATGGGATGAAAGCCGACAACGGGCCCTTTGTGAGCGGCTAACATGGCATTAATAGGTTCAGTCTTGATCGAGGTTAAGTCGGCTAAGATACATTCCTGCGGTAATTGGGTCAGTTTCTCACGGATAATGTCGCAGGTGATGGCGATAGGCACAGTCACCAGTACCAATCCGGCGTCGGCAAATAAGGTTTCCGCCTGCAGCCAGTCGTCTTTATCCAGCACTTTAACCTGATAACCCGAGAGCGTCAGCATTTGTTGGAACAGTCCACCAAGCTGCCCCTTACCACCAACAATCACGACTGAACCGAGATCGTTTTTTACTTGCTTAAAGCCGACATCCTTCTCATTGAGATAGGATTCACGCATCAAGCGGCGCAAAATATCTTCAATCAGTTGTGGCGCTATGCCCATGTTCTTGGCTTCTTCGCGGCGTTTTGCCAGCATTGCCGCTTCACGTTGCGGAGCATAAATCGGCAGTCCTGCGGCGTGTTTTACCGTTCCGACCTGGGCGACTAAATCTAAGCGTTTACGCAGTAAATGCAGCAATTGCTGGTCGACACCATCGATGAGACCGCGAAGGTGTTCTAATTCAGTTGTGGTTTTTTCGTTCATCTTATCAATCCACTACACACCTAAAGTAAGGTGTTTAAACATTCGGCTCTTAAGATTGACTCTTAAGCATTGGCCACTTTGAGCATATCGAAACGGGTTGCTAATACCGAAGATAACTTCGATGCGCCCGCACGTAAAACGCTTTCGGTTTTTTCCCAATTAATACAGGAGTCTGTCACAGAAACCCCATAGGCCAGTTCGCTCAATGGCTTATCACAACTTTGATTACCTTCGTTTAAATGGCTTTCTAACATCACGCCAATGATGGACTTATTGCCGTTGTAGATCTGGGCAAATACATCCTCACACACGGGGACTTGCCTTGTGTAGTCCTTAGAGGAATTACCATGACTGCAATCGATGATAAGGCGAGCATTGAGTTTGGCCTTATGTAACTGCGCCTCACACTCGGCAACGCTCTTAGCATCATAGTTTGGCGTTACGCCACCGCGCAGGATCACATGTCCATCGGGATTTCCCGCGGTTTGCAATAACGCCACTTGGCCCTGCTGGTTAATCCCCATAAATCTGTGGCTGCTGGCCGCCGATTTCAGCGCGTTAATCGCTACATCGAGCTTTCCATCTGTGCCATTTTTAAAGCCGACGGGCATAGATAAACCCGACGCCATTTCCCTGTGGGTTTGCGACTCAGTCGTGCGAGCACCAATGGCCGACCAAGTGACTAATTCCGAGATGTATTGTGGGCTGATAGGGTCGAGCGCTTCGGTTGCCACAGGCAGTTCGAGTTCGGCCAACCAAATCATCAGTTCACGGGCCATCTTTAACCCCTTCTCAACATCGAAGGACTCGTCCATATCTGGATCGTTAATCATCCCCTTCCAACCCACTGTGGTACGTGGCTTCTCAAAGTAGACTCGCATCAAGATGTAAAACTCATCACTGAGTTCATCGTGTAATTTTTTAAGTTTTAAGGCGTATTCCTTGGCGGCATCGATATCATGGATAGAACAAGGTCCAGTGACGATAAGCACGCGGTTATCGCGCTTATGGACAATATCCGCCACGGTTTTGCGTGCATTGAGGATATAACGATACGCGTGCTCAGAGAGTGGCAGAGTCGCTTTTAGCTCCTGCGGTGTAATAAGAACTTTCTCTGAACTGATGTGTACGTTATTGATCGTATCCTGTTGCATGCTTACCACCTAAAACTGAAGTCATATCCCCATGTAAGCAGGAGTCTGGATATCAAACCGCTGCGGGGAAAAATAAATAGCCGAGGCCACCATGTAATATCGTAATGCTACACCATTACAATGAGCGACCAATATGCCTATTAATTGGCAGAAGATCAAGGAAGAATTTAACAAAATCGGCATTTATACCCATCGCATTAGGGCGTGTTCATTCCGCGGGAGTTAAACGCGCTTTAGACAAGGCGAAGGCTTGAAGGCATAGTGGTTCTCTATCGAAAGCCGTATTAACCCGAAACGCACGCGAAATGGCTAAATAGATAAACGTCAGGCAACAAAAAACCGCCACGAGGGCGGTTTTCTGTGCGAACACTACGTCTTGTTTTCTGTAGCGGGTACTATTACTTAGTAGCCAGCTTTTCACGGATACGTGCAGATTTACCTGAACGATCACGTAAGTAGTACAGTTTGGCGCGACGAACGCGGCCACGACGCTTAACTTCAATGCTAGCGATCAGAGGGCTGTGCGTTTGGAATGCACGCTCAACACCTTCGCCATTAGAGATTTTACGTACTGTGAATGCAGAGTGCAGACCACGGTTACGCTTAGCAATTACAACGCCTTCGAAAGCCTGTAAACGCTCTTTATCACCTTCTTTAACACGAACCTGAACTACTACTGTATCACCAGCACCAAACGCAGGTACGTCTTGTTTCATTTGCTCATCGTTGAGCATTTTAATGATGTTGTTCATAACTTACTCCGTTCTAGAATTAACTGAGCTACGACTAAGCATTCTTGTCCATTGCTTCAACGAACTGCGCTAAAAGAGTCGATTGTTCGTCAGTCAGAGCTAGATTTTCAAATAATTCTGGCCGTCTTAGAAAAGTCCTACCAAGGCTTTGCTGCAAACGCCAGAGTCTAATTTGTTCGTGGTTGCCACTTAGCAGTACTGCGGGTACATCGAGTCCATCTAAGCTTTCAGGGCGCGTGTAATGAGGACAGTCCAGTAAACCGTCGGAGAAAGAATCTTGCTCCGCCGAAGCTTGTTTTCCTAGCACGCCAGGAACCAATCTCGATACTGCATCTATCAAGGTCATTGCAGGTAATTCGCCGCCCGAAAGCACGTAATCCCCAACCGACCATTCTTCATCCACTTCCGTTTGAATGATGCGTTCATCAATACCTTCGTATCGACCACACACCAGAATCAACCGGGATGATTCAGCCAACTCAGTGACGCCTTGCTGATCCAGCTTGCGTCCTTGAGGTGACAAGTAAATCACCTTTGCCTCTTCGCCTGCCGCCGCTTTCGCAGCATGGATGGCATCGCGTAAGGGTTGCACCATCATCAACATACCGGGACCACCGCCGTAAGGCCTGTCATCTACCGTACTGTGTCTATCATGGGTGAAATCGCGAGGATTCCACGTGTGCAACTCAAGCAGACCGTTCTTCACGGCACGACCCGTAACCCCAAAGTCTGTTACGGCACGAAACATTTCTGGGAACAGGGTTATTACCCCTAACCACATATGTTGTACCTCGACTTAAAAGTCAGGATCCCAATCCACTAAAATCTGTTTACCTTGGACATCCACCTTTAAGATGAATTGCCCTGGGACAAAGGGAAGCATACGTTCCACTTTGCCGAAGCTATCTTTCGCGTTGGCTTTCACTAAGAGCACGTCGTTCGAACCGGTTTCCACGATTTGATCGACAACACCCATGTTATAGCCATTGGTATTAATCACTTCACAACCGATGAGATCACGCCAATAGAACTCGTCTTCTGGCAATGCGTTCATCTGCTCTGGCAGGATCCCAATTTCGCAATTGGTGAGCATTTGTGCTCGCTCCCGCGTGGTGACACCTTCAAGCTCGGCGACAACCGCCTTGCCTTGGTAACGCCACTGAATGACTTTTACTTCACGCCATTCACCATTTTCTTTAATAAGCCAAGGTGAATAGTCAAAGATACCTTCAACAGAATCGGTATAGGC
This sequence comes from Shewanella sp. BC20, assembly GCF_003129585.1. Taxonomy (NCBI): domain Bacteria; kingdom Pseudomonadati; phylum Pseudomonadota; class Gammaproteobacteria; order Alteromonadales; family Shewanellaceae; genus Shewanella; species Shewanella sp. BC20. Next base: position 403,193 of record NZ_NHRI01000001.1, read on the forward strand.
GGTGATTTTCAGCCAACCTTTAATGCCATGACAGGAGCCTAATTTCCCCAGTACGACTGGCTGTTGGTTACTGCTCATCAATCTATACCTTAACGCTATTAAGCAGCAGCTTTAGCGTCTTTGATCAATTTTGCTACGCGATCAGTTGTCGCAGCGCCGTTCGCAACCCAGTGCTCAACGCGAGCTAGGTCTAAACGTAAAGTTTCTTCTTGGCCACGAGCCAATGGGTTGAAGAAACCAACACGCTCAATGAAACGACCGTCACGAGCGTTACGGCTGTCAGCAACAACGATGTTGTAAAATGGACGCTTTTTAGCGCCACCACGAGCTAAACGAATGGTAACCATGCGTTTTCAATCCTCTAATGATTTGCTTGAAGCAAAAATAAAAACTGGAACCCCGTGTTCGCGAAGAGTCCCAGATAGAAAGCCGGAAGATTTTACCTGACTTTTCAACGAATGCAACCAAATCTGGCGATTATTAAACCTGCCTTAGGATTGCCCGCCTCATTCCAAATAGAATCAACCAACTGATAAAACATCAACTTTGATAAAAATCGCTGGAATTAACGGCCAGGAAATTTCATCCCGCCAGGCATCATGCCACGCATTCCGCGCATCATTTTCTGGATGCCGCCCTTGGCCGACATCTTCTTCATCATCTTTTGCATTTGGGTAAACTGTTTCAATAAACGGTTTACGTCTTGAATTTGTGTACCAGAACCCGCAGCGATACGGCGCTTACGTGAGCCCTTGATTAAATCGGGGTTTTTACGCTCTTTCGCCGTCATTGAGTTAATGATGGCTTCCATTTGACGGGTCATTTTTCCGTCTTGGATTTGCGCTAAGGCATCCGGTGGCAATTGACCCACACCGGGCAGCTTTTCAATCATGCTCATCATGCCGCCCATGTTTTTCATCTGCTGTAACTGTTCACGGAAATCTTCGAGATCAAAACTGCCGCCCTGCTTCACTTTAGAAGCCAGCTTAATCGCCTTGTCTTTATCTACACCGCGCTCAACTTCTTCGATAAGCGATAATACGTCGCCCATGCCGAGAATACGTGAGGCGATACGGTCTGGATGGAAAGGCTCTAGAGCATCGGTCTTTTCACCGACACCGAGGAATTTAATCGGCTTGCCAGTTATGTGGCGAATCGATAATGCCGCACCGCCGCGCGCATCACCGTCGACCTTAGTTAAAATCACACCGGTGAGGGGCAGCGCTTCGTTAAAGGCTTTGGCCGTGTTTGCAGCGTCTTGACCCGTCATGGCATCGACTACGAACAGTGTCTCAATAGGCTTAACCGCCGCGTGCAGCGCCTTGATCTCATCCATCATGGCTTCATCGACGTGCAGACGACCCGCGGTATCGAGGATCACCACATCGATAAATTTGAGTTTGGCGTGGGCAATGGCCGCCTTGGCGATATCGATTGGCTTTTGGCTCACATCCGATGGGAAGAACTCCACATCGACTTCGGTCGCTAAAGTTTCAAGCTGTTTAATCGCCGCAGGACGATAAACGTCAGCACTGACAACTAATACCGATTTTTTATGGCGCGTACGCAGCAGCTTACCCAGTTTGGCAACACTGGTCGTTTTACCCGCACCTTGAAGACCCGCCATCATCACCACGGCTGGCGGCTGAGTCGCTAAATCCAGCGCTTGGTTTGCCTCGCCCATGGATTTTTCAAGTTCACTTTGAACAATTTTAATAAAGGCTTGACCAGGACTTAAGCTCTTCGCCACTTCCTGACCAACGGCACGCTCTTTTACATTGTTAACGAATTCGCGCACCACAGGCAGGGCAACATCGGCCTCCAGCAGCGCCATACGCACTTCGCGCAGGGTTTCCTTAACGTTTTCTTCGGTTAAGCGACCACGGCCACTGATATTTTTCAGCGTGCGTGACAGTCTGTCGGTTAGATTCTCAAACATCGTCCTGCTCTATACCTTTAGGATCTCGATTAATGGGCTGTATTATAACGATGCGGGCGCATTATGCTACTGCTATGCCCTACTTGCGTTAACTTCGGCATTTAACCTGCGTTGGGTCATATTTTGCGATTCGCCTACGACTATTTACGTCTAACAATAAGAATCTGCTAAATTTTGCAACTTATGTCACTGCCCATTTGCCGACGGCTCATGTTATTCTAGGCAAAATATTGATCTGTATGCCAAGTTAAAACCCAAACCAAATGAAGATCTACGCTTTAGCGAGCTTGGGAATAAAAGGCACCATTAACAACACGAATAGGTTAATTACCCATGGTCATTTTTTCTGCCTCAGCCATGTTTTTTTATTGCATTGCATTGGTATTAGTGACAAGTCGACTGTTCCACCCTGAAGGTCCTAATCGTAAGGCCGTTGCCGGTGTCGCCGCCATCGCCGTGATTTTGCACGCTGCCGCCCTTTCTCAAGCGATGTTTACAACCGATGGACAAAACTTCAGCCTCACTAATGTGATCTCGTTAGTAAACTGGATCATCGCCTTCACCTTTACCGTGATGATGTTCAGGCTAAAAGTGATTGTGGTTGTGCCCGTGGTTTACGCCTGCTCTGTGCTCTCTGTAGCCCTACTCTGGTTATTGCCGCCTAAGTTTATTACTCACTTTGAGCTGTACCCTGAGGTTTTGGCCCACGTTGTGCTCTCTCTCATGGCATACAGCGCCCTGATGATCGCCGCTCTGTACGCGATTCAGCTGGCGATGATCCAAAATAAACTCAAAAAGAAACAATTAATGTTAAGTCCAGGCATTCCGCCGCTGATGACGGTTGAAAAGCAGCTTTACCATCTTGTGATTATTGGGGTCATTTTACTGAGTTTATCCCTCGCCACTGGCTTTATCTTCCTCGATGATATGTTTGCCGATGGCAAAGGCCATAAGGCGATTCTGTCTATCATCGCGTGGTTTGTGTATATCGCCATGCTATGGCAGCAGTATTGGGTCGGTTGTAAAATTCGCACCGCGGTCATTTACACCTTAACCGGCGCGACCTTGTTATCCTTAGCTTATTTCGGCGCTCGCATTGTCAAAGAGTTAATTCTTAGTTAATAATTTCAAGTCAGCTTAGGCGCTTATTCCCTAAGCTGACTTGACACTCCGTGTATTTCTCGGTATCAACTTAAACTTATCGGCCTGATTGGAGCCTATTTTTGGACGCTATATCGACAAGCGCACTCCTCATTTTCTTACTAGTGCTTATTCTTTGTTCTGCCTACTTTTCAGGTTCTGAAACCGCCATGATGACCCTTAACCGCTATCGGTTAAGACATCTCGCCTCAAACGGCCATAAAGGTGCCATTCGTGCCCTCAAGTTGCTCGAACGTCCAGACCGCTTAATTGGCTTAATTCTGATTGGCAATAACCTGGTTAATATTCTCGCCTCAGCCATTGCGACCATTATTGGTATGCGCCTTTGGGGCGATTTAGGCGTCGCGATAGCCACAGGTGTGCTGACCTTGGTCGTATTGGTCTTTGCCGAAGTCACACCCAAAACCATCGCCGCCTTGAACCCTGAGCGAATTGCCTTCCCATCGAGTATTTTACTCATTGGTTTATCAACAATTTTTGCCTATGTGGTTACCAGCGTTAACTGGATAACCACAGGTATGCTGCGTCTCTTTGGCATCAAAACCATCAGCAGCAGTGATGCACTCAGCCAAGAAGAATTAAGGACGGTAGTCCATGAGGCTGGCGCCTTGATCCCCCAACGCCACCAAGAGATGTTGTTATCAATCTTGGATTTAGAGAAAGTCACCGTAGAGGACATCATGGTGCCGCGCTCGGATATTTACGCCATTAACGTCAACGATGATTTTAAGTATATCAATCGTCAAGTGATCCAAAGTCCACATACTCGTGTACTGGTTTACCGCGATACTATTGACGATGCCGTCGGCTTTATTCATCTGCGTGACGCGCTGCGCCTGCAATCGAAAGAGCAGTTCAGTAAGTCCTCATTGCTACGCGCGGTCAAAGAGCTCTACTTTATTCCCGAAGGCACGCCGCTCAATGTGCAATTAGCCAACTTTCAGCACAATAAAGAGCGTATCGGCCTAGTGGTCGATGAATACGGTGATATTCAAGGATTGGTGACACTCGAAGATATTCTCGAAGAAATTGTCGGCGACTTCACCACCTCTATGCTGGCCACACCGAGTGAAGACATTACCGCCCAACAGGATGGAAGCTACTTAGTCGATGCCAGTATCACCATCCGTGATTTGAATAAAGAAATGAAATGGGACTTCCCAACCGATGGCCCCAAAACCCTCAATGGCTTGATCTTAGAATACTTGGAGGATATCCCAGCCGAAAACACTAGCCTTCGCCTAGCCGGTTATCCATTGGAAGTCATTGAAGTTGCTGACAATATGGTCAAAACCGTACGTATCATTCCACAGCATTATCAGTCTCCACGCTAACGTCCCCATATAAAAAATCGGCTGAATCCAAATGGAATCAGCCGATTTCCTTCTCCCCCAAGAAATTATTTAACGCTTCGCGTCTTGAGACGTGCTTCGAGCGCCCGGCGCTTCTCTATAGCGATAGGTGTAATCTCGGCATCTAACGCCTTTTCTAACCCCAAGATAAAATACACTTCGGCCATTAAGAAGAACGGACCTATTAACAGTTGGTTTAAATCGTCCACAAAAGCGGGTTTGGCCTTCTCGTATTGATGGCCAATTAACTGGAAAATCCATCCCACGATAAATACCGATATAGCCAACCAGAAGGCGTTGGGAGAGCCTGCCATTAGTTCAGTGGTATATACGACGGGGGCGATAAATAAAGCCAGGCCAATCGCTAACTTTGCATGTAAGCGAAAGTAATAAACCAGCACACCAGCCCCTAAAACCACACCTAAACTCACATCGCCCGCACTACCAAGTGGAATACGGATAGTCGCCAGCAATAGGAAAGCAGACCATATAATCAATGGAATACCTACGAAATGGGTAAGTATGTTGCGCTGATTTAAATGCACACTCTTATAGGTTGATAGCTGCTCTACGGCGGATTTCATCTGGGGCTCCTTTTGCTGTGTCCCTGCACATTAGTGTCTAGATACCACTTTTGACCTAACCTAGCCCAAAAATGCGAAACTGAACAGAAAAAAGTAACAAAAATGTTGCCACGCATTTTACGCAATAAAAAAGAGAGCTAAGGCTCCCTTTGTGCTAATGGGTTAGAAACTAGCGAGATTCGAGGATAACCGTCGCAATGGCGTAGGATTTTTCATCGGCGATTGAAATGTGTCCAACCACGCCGTTGAGCAAAGCTAAACGCTGCTGTGCCCCTTGTGTAAAATCAATCGTCGGCGCACCATCGGGCGTATTCCCAATATGGATATGCTGAAAAGATACCCCTCGACCAATCCCCGTCCCTAGGGCTTTTGCTGCAGCCTCTTTGGCGGCAAAGCGCTTAGCCAAATAACGGTTCGGTTGGCTATGCTGTTGATAGATATCGAACTCAGCTTCCGTGAGTACACGTTTAGCCAGCTTATCGCCGGAACGCGTCACATGAGCCGTGATGCGCTCGATTTCAACTATATCAGTGCCAAGCCCAACGATTGCCATTATTCGCCTCGACGACCTTCTAACATCAGCGCTTTCATGTCTTTAACCGCTGTCGCTAAGCCATCAATGGCCGCACGCGCGACAATGGCATGGCCAATATTGAGTTCATACAGCTCAGGGATCGCCGCAATCGGCTTAACATTGTGATAATGCAGCCCATGGCCCGCATTCACGACTAGGCCTTTGCCGTGGGCGTATTTCGCCATTTCGCTGATACGCGCAAGTTCTTTGGCCTCTTCCTCAGCTGTTTTAGCGTCGGCATAACAACCGGTATGGATTTCGATAAGTGGCGCGCCAGAGGCGACTGCGGCATCGATTTGCGTCTTATCGGCATCAATAAACAGTGACACTTGAATACCGTTGGCGGCTAAACAGCTTACCGCGGCAGTGATTTTATCTAATTGGCCAGCCACATCTAAACCGCCTTCAGTCGTCACTTCTTGGCGTTTTTCAGGGACTAGGCAAACGTAGGTTGGTTTGACTTCGCAGGCGATGTTGAGCATTTCTTCAGTCACTGCACACTCAAAGTTCATCCGCGTCTTTAAGGTTTTTGCCAGCAGATACACATCGCGGTCGATAATATGACGTCTGTCTTCCCGTAAATGAATCGTGATACCGTCGGCACCCGCATGCTCGGCAACCGCCGCCGCATGGACAGGATCGGGATAACTGGTGCCACGAGCCTGGCGCAGGGTCGCAATATGGTCGATATTAACACCCAATAAGATACGGCTCATCGGGAACTCCTTTATGTTTGTAAGGCTAGAATTAACGCTGATTTGCGCCCTATTGTACTGGGACAGCCAGTAAAAAACAGGAGCTAGGGCTAATTATTCCCATCTCTGTTAGAGGCTGTCGCTTGAATAAACAACTGCCTGCTCACCAGCGGCTTGTTTCCGAGCAGGGGTTGCAGCATAGAGCGCATCAACCGTTTAGCCTCTAAAAACTGCTCCTGCAACAATTGATTATCGTTAAGCGCGGTTAACATCGCGCCTTGATAGGTATGCTTTGCCCTGCTGTTCAACACAAATTGAAAACCCAGTTCTGGCACAAGCTGATAGTAATGTTCAGGGATCAGCGGTTCGCCTTGGGTATCGCGAATAAGGGATGGCATGGCCCCAAGCTCCCGCAAGAGCGCCAGCTCAAGGTACCGCAGCTTCGACTCACAAAACTGCGCCGCAAGCCCTACTAAGGCTTGGTGGTAGATGAGAAATAACGCCTCGGCATTATGGTGAACCGACAGAGTGCGCATCAGCAATTCATTGATATACATGCCGGCATACAGGCTATAACCCGATAAAGGCACGGCTGGCGCGGCCGCTTCAATTTGGCTGATATTCTTGAGTTCAGACTTACCGCTAAATTCAAAAATCAGCGGCTGAAAGGGCTGGAGGATACTTTTGATGGAGCGTTTACCGCTCCCGACTCGCGCGACGGCATCGACACGACCAATACCGTCAACCAAGAGATTGACCAGCGCGCTAGACTCCCGGTAAGGGCGATGATGCAAAACATAACCCCGTTTCATCGGTCTGCGCGCTCGTTCATGATCAGGCTCGGCCTATTATCAGTAACGATTAATCGTCACCGTAACCTAAGCTTCGCAGGGCGCGCTCATCATCGGCCCAACCGGATTTGACCTTCACCCACACCTCGAGGAACACTTTGTTATCAAACAAGGTTTCCATATCGAGGCGCGCTTGCGTGGCGATGGTACGAATGCGCTCACCTTTGCTACCAATCACCATCCGCTTTTGGCCTTCGCGCTCGACCAAGATCAGGGCGTTGATTTGATAAACGCCGTTTTCCATCATCTTAAACTGCTCTATTTCAACCGTCGCATCATAGGGCAATTCATCCCCTAAAAAGCGCATCAGTTTTTCGCGGACAATTTCAGAAGCCATAAAACGTTGCGAACGGTCGGTCACATAATCTTCTGGGAAGAAGAAGGGATTCTCGGGCAGAGACTCTGCCGCCATCTCTAAAATGCGCTTAACGTTGGTGCCCTTACTGGCCGAAATCGGCAAGATCTCATCGAAGGGATACTTCTTGGCCACTTCTTCCAAATAAGGGAAAAGGGCTTCTTTATCTTTGATATTATCGACTTTATTGATGGCTAAAACGGTTTTACGCTCTTCACCACCACGGCGAAGTTTGCTTAATACCATCTCATCATCGGCGGTCCATGTCATACCATCGACCACAAAAATCACCATAGACACATCGGCAAGTGAGCTCGCCGCCGCGCGGTTCATCAGACGGTTAATTGCGCGCTGCTCTTCAATATGCAGACCAGGCGTGTCGATAAACACGATTTGGCGTGGACCATCGGTATGGATACCCATGATGCGATGACGCGTCGTTTGCGGCTTTTTCGAGGTAATACTGATCTTTTGCCCAAGCAAACGGTTCAGCAGGGTCGATTTCCCCACGTTAGGGCGCCCAATAATGGCCACCATGCCACAGTAGGTCACATCATAGTGAACAGACGGCGCCGCCGCGCTCGCTGCATTCATCCTTGCCAGTAATTCATCTAAGCTCGGCTCATTGCTCGCGTTAGCGGCATCGACAGCTGGCAAGTCTGTTTTTTTGGTCATTTCTTCAGTAACTCCAATACTTGAGCCGCGGCAATCTGCTCGGCTTTGCGGCGCGAACTCGCTACGCCAATCACGCTTTCGCTCAAGTCATCTATACGACATTCAACGGTGAATGTTTGATCGTGGGCATCGCCTTCTATATTGATTACTTGGTAATCGGGTAGCGGCTTCTTTAACCCTTGTAAATATTCTTGCAGTAAGGTTTTAGCGTCTTTTTGATTCACGCCGGGTTGGATCTCGGCCAAACGCTCGGCGTACCAATGCAGTAATAGCTTACGGCACACTTCGAGATCGGAATCTAAGTAGATTGCGCCGATAATCGCCTCGACCGCATCGGCCAAGATAGACTCACGTCTAAAACCACCGCTTTTTAACTCACCAGGGCCTAAGAATAAATAATCCCCAAGCTTAAAGGCCTTAGCAATCAAGGTGAGCGTATCACCACGCACTAAGGTGGCGCGCATCCGGCTCAAATCACCCTCAGTCGCCTTAGGAAACTGATGGTATAAGGCGTCTGAAATCACAATAGATAAAATCGAATCGCCTAAAAACTCTAAACGCTCGTTGTGCTTATTTGCCGCACTTCGATGGGTCAATGCTTGGGTAAGAAGCTCAATATTCTTGAACTCATAACCCAAAGTACGACACAAACGTGGCAAATTTTTAATCGGTTCCATACTAGTGAATTCCACCTACTCGTTCAAAACGTACTCCACTGGGCACCCAAGTTGGCAGGAAGTCGGCTTTAGAACGGTCAAACTCAAAACTAATCCAGATAGCGACCGCTTTACCGACAAGATTCTCTTCAGGGACAAAGCCCCAGAAACGGCTGTCGGTACTGTTATCGCGGTTGTCACCCATCGCAAAATAATGTCCTTCGGGTACAAGGAACTCACCCGCAGGTAAGTTAGCTTCACGCTTGAAGTATCCCAGCATATCGGGGCGGCTTGGATTGATTAAAATATCGTGGGCCACTTCACCGAGTTGCTCTTTAAAACGAATTAATGGCACACCATCTTGGCTGAAATCACCACGGCTAATTTCGGTACGCGCCACCAGTTCTGCCTCTGGGCAATGGGTTTGCTCTGCGCCACAGGCTTTTTGGATCATTAACTGCTTGTTGCGGTAAATAATCCGATCGCCCGGTAAACCCACCACGCGCTTGATGTAGTCAATCTGAGGATTCTCAGGATATTTAAACACAATCACATCGCCACGTTTCGGCTCGCCCGTTTCAATCAGTTTAGTGCGCCATACGGGATCTTTTAGGCCATAGCTAAACTTTTCCACCAGAATAAAGTCACCCACTAACAGGGTTGGCATCATAGAGCCTGAGGGAATTTGGAATGGTTCATAAATAAACGAACGCAGGATCAACACGAAGGCAATCACAGGGAAGATGGAATGCGCGGTTTCAACCACTGTGGGTTCGCGGATGATGTTATATTCAGCTTCCTCGGTTAAATTAGCCTGCGAAGCCTTGGCTAAGGCTAAGCTTTCGCGGCGTTTAGGCGCAAATACCAGCACATCGATTAACCAGATCAGCCCTGAAATCAGGGTGACTAGCACTAAAATAATGGAAAAATAGGCTGCCATTGCTTATTGAACTCCTGCCTTGAAATGTAAAGATCCAAACTCAGCGACTATTGTATTTCGACTCGCGAACTTTAGTTAACTTACCGTATTTCTAAAAAAACACCACAAAACATACGATAAGCTAAGTAAAGCGCCGCAAACTGCGGCGCAATAATAGCTAAATTGTGTTATCTCGAGTGTTACTCGTTTAGCTTAAGTACCGCTAAGAACGCCTCTTGCGGCACCTCAACGTTACCCACTTGTTTCATCCGTTTCTTACCCTCTTTTTGTTTATTCAAGAGTTTCTTCTTACGGGAAACGTCACCACCGTAACACTTCGCCGTTACGTCTTTACGTAGGGCTTTTACGGTAGAACGGGCAATAATTTGGCTGCCAACAGCGGCTTGAATCGCGATATCAAACATCTGACGTGGGATCAGCTCCTTCATCTTCTCAACCAGCGCTAAACCACGGTGACGAATGTTTGAACGGTGAATAATCATCGCCAATGCGTCTACGCGGTCGCCGTTGATCAGAATATCTAAACGCACCATGTCCGCAGGATCGAAGCGGATGAAGTTGTATTCTAACGATGCATAACCACGGCTGGTCGATTTTAAGCGGTCGAAGAAGTCCATTACCACTTCTGCCATTGGCAGGTGGTAAGTCACGGCCACTTGATTACCGTGGTAAACCATGTTCACTTGGGTACCACGTTTTTCGATACACAGGGTAATCACGTTACCTAAGTATTCTTTTGGCACCAGAATATTAGCTTCAACGATAGGCTCACGCATCTCTTCAATGTTGTTAATCGCCGGCAAGTCTGCTGGGTTATCAACATAGATGGTTTCACCACTGGTCAACAGCACCTCATACACTACGGTTGGTGCCGTCGTGATAAGGTCAAGATCGTATTCACGCTCTAAACGTTCTTGAATGATTTCCATGTGGAGCAGGCCTAAATAGCCAATACGGAAACCAAAACCCAGGGCCGATGAACTTTCAGGTTCGAAGAACAATGACGCATCGTTTAGGCTGAGTTTGTTCAGCGCATCGCGGAAGTTTTCATATTCATCGGTCGAAATTGGGAACACACCAGCGTAAACCTGAGGCTTCACTTTCTTAAAGCCGGGTAATGGCTTTTCAGCGCCATGCTTAGCCAGCGTCAAGGTATCACCCACTGGTGCACCGTGAATTTCTTTAATACCCGCGATAACGAAACCTACTTCACCGGTTTTCAGCTCGGTTTTATCGGTTTGTTTAGGCGTGAAAATACCCACGCGGTCTGCGGTGTGGTTTTGTCCAGTAGACATTACCTTAAACTTGTCGCCTTTCTTCAGCACACCGTTTTTAATACGTACGAGAGAAACAACGCCTAAGTAGCTATCAAACCAAGAGTCGATGATCAGCGCTTGTAGCGGCGCCTCTGGGTCGCCTTCTGGCGGCGGAATTTGCTCAACGATGACTTCTAACACTTCGTCAATACCCACGCCGGTTTTGGCCGAGCAACGCACAGCGTTCATCGCATCGATACCCACGATGTCTTCAATCTCAGCGGCTACGCGCTCAGGATCGGCTTGGGGTAAGTCGATTTTGTTCAGGATAGGTACTACGTCCAGATTCATATCCAGCGCGGTGTAACAGTTTGCAAGCGTCTGAGCTTCAACGCCTTGACCCGCATCCACCACGAGCAGCGCGCCCTCACAGGCGGCTAATGAACGAGATACTTCATAGGAAAAGTCAACGTGGCCAGGGGTATCAATAAAGTTAAGTTGGTAAGTTTCGCCATTTTTGGCTTTGTATTCCAACGTGACGCTCTGCGCCTTAATCGTGATACCGCGCTCACGTTCTAGATCCATAGAATCAAGAACTTGCGCATCCATTTCACGGTCGCTTAACCCGCCACAAACCTGAATAAGACGATCTGATAGCGTCGATTTACCATGGTCGATATGGGCAATAATTGAGAAGTTTCTAATGTGTTTCATTATGCTGCTATGACTAATACTGAAAAATGGATACGGTTCAAAGGTGCGAAATTGTACCTGATTGCGGTTTCAATACCAATCAGATTCACTCATCCTTCTCTTTAAGTCGAAAAATGCGGCTCTCAGCGGAAGTTTATTGCCAGATTAAAATCAATAACAATATGAAATTAAAAGGGTAATTTTTCTAAACTGATCCCTGAGCCTAAATAAGCCAAAATGACAGGTTGCGAATCGACTTCGAGTTGTTTTGCCTTGTGCTTTCCAAAGAACCAAGCGGCTATCGCCCCTAAGGCGGCAAAGGCTATCGCACTGAGATCCGAATTGATTTCCAACAAACCTGCGAAAAACTGGCCAAATACCGCGCCAGCAAATAAACCAAGCAGCGGCATCAAATAAACTAAGGCCGCCGCTTTCAGGATCACGCTCTCTGGCAGACCGAGCTTTAGCAGTTCGCCAACCTCGCAGTTTCGTTCACTTTGAATGGAGAATTGTTGAGTCTTTGCCGAAAAAGCCTGAGCCACCGCCGACGTACCACAAGACTCGCTACTGCTGCAGCTCTTGCAAGTACTTTTAAGCTCTACCTCGACGGTCAGCCAACCTTGATTATCGCAGGCGACAACCCGCGCAACTTCTTCCATCATAATAAGAGGCCTTATTCTAACATCAGACTTTTCGCGATACGGGCTAGGGTTTCGGTCGGTACTTTACCTACGGCAACTACTTCGGCATTACCCACTTTTTCAGATACCAAAGACAAACCATTACGAGTGATTAACTCTTCGGGTAATGGCGTCGAGCCAGCACGCGCGACATAGACAGAAATACTGGCTAAGCCATCGGTTAACGCAATATATTCAACCGCCTCGTGACTGCCAATCAAACGGTGATGATCACGCACCACAACGCTAAATCCTGCTGGCAACCAAGAAAACTGCCAATTTTGTCCATCTTGGCGTTCAGCCTGGTCGATAACCGCTGGCCATTCTTGCTTATAGGCTTCCTGCAGAATCGATGGCGGCTCATTTAACTCAATAAGCTCAATCACCATCAACTGTTCAAGTAATTGTTTATCTTGAGTCAGCATGTCGTATCTGAGGGGCAGGTAGGTGTCCATATCCAGCCAAATTTGGAAACCGTAACGGTACTCATCATTTGGCAATAAACGGATCATTTGACCGGGACGTCCCGCAATACGCGTACGACCACCGAGTACAAACTGATAACCCACTTCTAAATCACTCATCTTTGACGAGAAAGCCGCAGGCCATACGCCCTGAATATGATTAGAAAGGATGCTATAGGCGGGTTGATCGTGTTCGATAAAGGTGACTCGATTGCCCACTCTGACCGCATTTTTTGGCGGGCCATTGAGGTACTCAAGAAACGCAACTTCCTGATTATTCACCTTACCGTGAAGATAAACCAAAGGCCGAATATGGTCGGCCTGAAGTTGTATAATCGATGCTTTAAATTCTTTCTCTTGTAAAGCCTGGCTCATTTTTTCAAGCCAGACTTTAGCAGGCATATCTTCCTGCGCCACTGCAGGGAATACCAAGGCTACTAAAGCCAATAGGATTAGACGCAAGCTAACTCCTTACTACTGATTGACAGGAACGGGAATAACCTCGCTATTGTCTTCTACAACGGCACCTGTATTCAATCGTTGTTGCAACATATGGTCCTGAATATAAGTATTAATTCGGCGACGTTGCTCATTCAGTTGGTCATTCGTGTAGCTCTGATTTTGCTGCACTGGACCTGTCTGTAAGCTCACTGGCGACGCACTACCAATCAACGGACGGGTAATGAGCACAGGTGATGGCGAAGCTGCATCATCGGCAGTTTGGTTAAAGTTCTGTACGCCTACGATAGCGAACATGGCCACAGTTGCGGCAATAGCATACTGACCAAACTGCTTGAATAAGGGCACAACACGGCTTTGGCCAGCATTGACGGCGACTTGCTGTGGAGCCGCTGTAACTTCAGGTGCGCTTACTTGAGGCGAGACAATGGCAGGCTCAAGCTCGATTGCAGCCGCAATACTGGCGGAAAGGTCTAACGCCATAGTCTGGGGCAATTCACCCCGCATAGCATCACCTATCACATGATAGTTACGCCATTTATTATGTGAATGCGTATCGGCAGCGAGTTCTGCCATAGTCTGCAGATCTGTCTCTCCATCGACAGCGGCAGATACCCATTCTTGACCTAATTTATCCATTGTTCACCTGTCTAAATTTAAGGGTGTTACTCTTCCAGCAATGGCTGGAGTTTTTTGTCGATTGCTTCACGGGCACGAAAGATACGAGATCTTACAGTACCCACAGGGCAATCCATGATGATGGCAATATCTTCGTAACTCATCCCATCGAGTTCACGCAGCGAGATCGCCATTCGTAATTCTTCCGGCAAGGACTCTAATGTCTCGAAAACCACTTTTTTGATTTCGTCCGATAACATTAGTCGCTCTGGGGAGGCAAACTCCTTTAGCGCGTCACTGCCTTCATAGTATTCGGCATCCTCGGCATCCACATCATTTGCAGGCGCTCTGCGCCCCTGTGACACGAGGTAATTCTTAGCCGTGTTTACGGCTATGCGGTACAACCAGGTATAAAACGCACTTTCTCCGCGAAAGTTTGGCAAAGCTCGATAAGCTTTGATAAACGCTTCCTGTGCCACATCGGTAACGTCGGCTTGGTTACGCACATAGCGTGAAATCAAGCTCACTACTTTACTCTGATATTTAAGCACCAACAGGTTAAAAGCGTTTTTATCTCCCCGTTGTACGCGCTCAACTAATTGTTGATCACTAATTTGTCCACTCATCCGAGCCGACTTCTCCCAAATCTAAAATGCTGATTTCTCAGTCGCTCGAATCATATTCACTTATGTAGACTAGCGTGCTTTGAAAAAGTTCTAAGAATTATACAAAAAAAGTAAGGTTAAAAGGAAAGTACCCATAATCGGTGAGTTGGTTTACCATAGATGGCACTCTCAGTCATAGCATGATACCCGATGAAACAAGTAGTTGAACACCAATCTGACATATTAGTCATAGGTAGCGGTGCCGCAGGTCTGACACTAGCTTTGCATCTTGCTGAAAAAGCAAACGTAATTCTGCTCTCAAAAGGCCCACTCTCGGAAGGGTCGACATACTACGCCCAAGGCGGTATCGCCTCTGTGTTCGATGAAAGTGACACCATCGAATCCCATGTGGCCGATACGTTAGTGGCCGGTGCCGGCTTGTGCGATAAAGAAGTGGTAACTTTTACTGCTGAAAACGCCAAGAGCGCCATGCAATGGTTAATTGAATGTGGCGTGGCATTCGATAAAGAAGAAACCGCTGGCGATAATGCCAAAGACGCACCTTATCATTTGACCCGCGAAGGCGGCCACAGCCATAGACGTATTCTGCATGCCGCAGATGCAACGGGCAAAGAAGTGCAAACCACGCTGCAAGAACGCGCCCTCGCCCACCCCAATATTCAAGTTTTAGAACGTTACAACGCCATCGACCTCATCACCACCCGTAAATTAAATCGCCCTGGCAATCGCGTGTTAGGCGCTTATGTGTGGAACCGTAATGCCGAGCAGGTCGAAACCATTAAGGCAAAATTTGTCGCATTAGCCACGGGCGGTAGCTCTAAGGTCTACCAATACACCTCAAACCCCGATGTGGCGAGTGGTGATGGTATTGCCATGGCGTGGCGTGCAGGTTGCCGTGTGGCCAATATGGAATTTAATCAATTCCATCCGACCTGCCTTTACCATGCTGATGCGCGTAACTTCCTACTGACCGAAGCCCTGCGCGGTGAAGGAGCTTATTTACGTCGCCCCGATGGCAGCCGCTTTATGCCTGACTTTGACGAGCGCGCCGAACTCGCGCCCCGCGATATCGTGGCCCGCGCCATCGACTACGAGATGAAGCGTTTAGGTGCCGATTGCGTCTATTTAGACATCAGCCATAAAGACAGCGACTTTATCATCAAGCACTTCCCAACAATTTACAGTCGCTGTTTGGAACTGGGCATTGATATCACTAAGGATGCCATTCCTGTGGTGCCTGCCGCCCACTATACCTGTGGTGGTGTAATGACTGACTTACACGGCCAAACCGACCTAAACGGCCTCTATGCCATCGGCGAAGTAGCCTATACCGGCTTACATGGTGCGAACCGCTTGGCGAGTAACTCGTTGCTCGAGTGCTTGGTATTTGCCCGCGCTGCATCGCAGGATATTGAGAGCCAAATGCACAAAATTCCATTACCGGGGCAAATTCCGGCGTGGGACGAGAGTAAAGTATCCAACTCCGATGAAGAAGTGGTGATTGCCCACAACTGGCACGAACTGCGCCTCTTTATGTGGGACTATGTGGGGATTGTCCGCTCGGATAAACGCTTGGAGCGTGCATTGCGCCGCTGCCTGATGTTGCAACAGGAAATCCAAGAGTATTACAGCAACTTCAGGGTCAGTAATAACCTGCTGGAACTGCGTAACTTAGTGCAAGTGGCGGAGCTGATTATCCGCTGCGCCATGGATCGTAAAGAGAGCCGTGGTCTGCACTACAATATCGACCATCCAGAGAAGGTAGACTCACCGCAACCAACGATTCTGCAACCTGAAAAATAACCGCGTTGCTTAAGTGACACGTTTAACGGGCTAAATCTACTCAGATTTAGCCCGTTTTATTTAGGCTAAGGAAACATGTTAGATATGGATTAAAGGGACTCGCGCTGGCTCGTCGCCTGAGTTTTAACCTTAAGTAAGAGTCGGCATAAGTGGCGGTAATTCTTATAGCTAAACATATCGGCCCAAAGGGGCAAAAGATACAACTTATCGGCGGACTGATAATAAACCAAGCAAACAAAGGGCGTTACCCAAGTTCTGGGGAGCACATGAAACGCCTCCCCCGTCGAGAGCCAACCTTCCCCTTTTCCATTAAGCTCAAAACGGCAATGCCAAGTTCTCAGTCGCCATAACTGATAGCCCAAGAATCCGAGGATTAAAACGGCGAAGACCAACTTAAGCACAAGCCAAAATACGACGTCCGTTTCAGGCCAGATAAGTAACGAAGTACTGCAGACACAAACAAAAACGACCAACGAGAGTCGTTGGTCGCGAGAGGCTTTTACGCTAAAACTATGGCGCCGCTCTGCCACGGACTTGCACTACCATGCGGGCAAGCTCTGCATCGGGACAGGCTTCATGACCCATAAACCAGGCAAATAATTCAGGGTCTTCACACTCGAGTAAACGAATGAATAGGGCCTTGTCTTCATCCGACAAATCCTGATAAACATTTTCGACGAAAGGCTGGAACAAGACGTCCAATTCGAGCATTCCGCGGCGACATGCCCAGCGGACCCGTGCAATGTTCATTAACTCCAAGTTAATTCTCCCAAAACTAATTTCGCCTTAGTTTACCAGTTCACGCCGTAGAGTGTCGATGCAAGCCGTATTGAAACTTGGTTTAACACCGCTGAACTTGGCTGTCTAATCCGGCAAATAAATCACTGAAATCCGTCTCTAATAAACGTTTCACCGCGGGATGTTGGATCATCCGCTCGGCAAACATCACATGGTATTCTTCCTTCACATCTAAGGTTTCACCTAGGAGATGCATGCCATGGGAAATCACCTCTTGAGGGTAAACCGACGGCGTAACGAAGATCCCGCGTTTCAGGTAGCCAAAGGCCTTCATCATCGCCGCATCGTCAAACTCGCCTAGGATGCTCACCTTAAGATTTTGTTCATCGAACCAACGGTATAATTGTTGCCCAAGCGATGTTCTACGACCGGGGATCAGCAATTGTGCTTGTTCTAAACAAGCCGGGAAATCGGCGCTGTAGGTTTCGGCGGAGAAAAAGCTCACGCCACACTCACCCAGTTTTTTCGATAAAATCTCAGGATATTTCAATGACTCACCCGCACAGTCCGAGAGGATCATATCCAGTTTATGCTCGCGTAAACGAGTCATTAAACTTTCGTGGGTCGCTTCATAACAAGCAAGGTGCATAGAGCCGTCATTCGGCACCACTGAAAGTAATACGCGACTCGCCAAGGCTTTAGACAAGGCATCGGCAATACCCACTTCAAATAAAATGGCATCATCTTTTTGATAGTTGAGTAAATCGAGCATCTCATAACTGAGGGAAAACATCTTATCGGCGTAGCGAAATACCAACTCACCGAGCTCTGTCGCCTCTAAATTGCGTCCGACACGTTTGAATAGGCTGCCGTTAAGGCGATCTTCAAGGGCGCGAATTTGCCCCGTGATGGTTTGAGGTGTCAGACAAAGGGCTTCGGCCGCCTTGGCCACAGAGCCCTTCTTCTTGATCATCCAGAAATAATAAAGATGGTTGTAATTAAGATGCAGCATCGCCAATGAGCTTCCTCTGATGGATACCGCAGCCTCAAGGGCTGCGTCATGTCGGATCGCAGTGACTCAGCTTAACAAATGATGAGTCGATAGCGCTATTTTAAACGCTGACAATCCAATAAGTTAACCACTATTCCCTGCAGCTGTTCTAAATCGGCTGCGGTACCCGTACTAACCGCTTCCGTTACACCCGAGACTAAGCTGTCTCTATCCGGAATACGGTTGGCGCAATAAGTGCGGTTCGCCTCTTGGAAACGTTTACCGCCACGGTACTTGAGCGCCCTAGACTCATAGCCATTGGTTTCAAGCCGTGCGCCTAATGCCTCAGATTTAAACATTAACGCGCCATCGACTATGCCCTCAAGGTAGCTTTGACAGGTTTGTGATGCGACATCCTTGTTACAGGCATCAATCTGCGAAGCCATTGCGCTTGAAGAAAGTGTTAACAGTGCTGCCATTCCTACTAATTTCATATTTATCATAGTTATACTCCTTTTTTAGGTAACACTTTTGATAACCAGAAATACCCGATCAAGGCCGCCAGAATTGAGCCTATCAAGGTGCCAAGGCGCGCTAAGTCGCCGTACATAGGGTCTGCTTGCTCAAATGCCAGCGAAGCAATAAACATCGACATCGTAAAACCAATACCACACATTGCCGCCACAGGCGCAATCTGCTTCCAACCAATCCCATCGGGTAATTGCGCCAACTTCAGTTTGACGGCCACATAACTAAACAGCATCACACCAATCGGCTTACCTAACATGAGTCCCAATGCAATCCCGACAGGTACAGGTGAAATAAGGGTGTCCAAACTCATGTTACCTATGGCCACACCCGCATTCGCAAAGGCAAAGACTGGCAAGATAAGGAAAGTGCTCCAAGGGTGCAGGCTATGCTCTAAATGCTCAGAGGGTGAACTGCCATCTTTTGCCCGCAGTGGGATACAGAAGGCAATAATCACCCCGGCTAAAGTCGCGTGGACGCCAGACTTTAATACCGCCACCCACAGAACGAGTCCTAATACCCCATAGGGGGCTAATGCGGTCACACCTTTACGGTTTAAGGCGACTAAACCGACAATCGCAATGCTGGCAATCACTAAGCTAATGGTTGAGAGATCGCTGCTGTAGAAGAGCGCAATAATCACAATCACACCTAAGTCATCAATAATGGCGAGTGCCAACAGGAAGACCTTCAATGCCACTGGCACGCGGCTACCTAGCAGCGCCATGATACCTAATGCAAACGCAATATCGGTAGCCGCAGGAATCGCCCAGCCCGCTTGGGTCACAGGATCGCCATAGTTAAATAACAGATAAATGCCTGCTGGCACTAACATACCACCAATCGCCGCAAAGGTTGGCAGTGAAGCCTGGGCCACACTGGATAAGGCGCCTTCTAACAGTTCACGCTTTACCTCTAAGCCAATCAGTAAGAAAAACAATGCCATCAGGCCATCGTTAATCCACAGCAACAGCGGCTTATGCAGATCGAGCGCGCCGACACGCACTTGTACTTCAGTTCCGAGAAAACCTTGATAGAGTCCCGCTAGAGGAGAGTTGGCCATGAGCATGGCTAAGACAACAGCAACCAATAACAGGATGCCGCCAGCCGATTCCTGGCTCAGAAAATTTCTAATTGCTTTTTCCATCTTGCACTCCAAAAAATCATAATGAAATGAGTGTAGACGAAGAAAATTGACAAGTATAATCGATAGTTTCGACAAAATACCTCGGCAATTCCGAGGTATTAGTCGATTATTTCGCCGTTACACGGCGACAGGTGCTTTGATATGCGGGTGTGGATCGTAGTGAGTTAGCTCGAAATCTTCGAATTGATAATCGAAAATAGAAGCGGGTTTACGCAGGATCGTCATGGTGGGTAACGGTCTTGGCTCGCGGCTTAACTGCAACGCCGTTTGTTCCATATGGTTGGAGTACAAGTGGGTATCGCCGCCTGTCCACACAAAGTCACCCAAAGCTAAATCACATTGCTGTGCCACCATCATGGTCAGCAGCGCATAACTAGCGATATTGAAAGGTAAGCCTAAGAACACATCACAGCTACGCTGGTACAGCTGACAGGATAATTTGCCATCGGCAACATAGAATTGGAAAAAGGCATGGCAAGGTGCCAACGCCATTTTATCCAGTTCACCCACGTTCCACGCCGAAACAATCAAACGACGAGAATCGGGTTGAGATTTGATTTGTGCGATCAGCTGAGCGATTTGGTCGATAGCATCGCCACTTTTGGTCGGCCAGCTGCGCCACTGCGCGCCATAAACTGGGCCTAAATCACCGTTTTCATCGGCCCATTCATCCCAAATACTGACTTTATTCTCACGCAGATAAGCAATATTGGTATCGCCCTTCAGAAACCACAATAGCTCATGAATAATCGAGCGCATATGGCACTTCTTTGTGGTCACTAAGGGGAAGCCCTTACTTAAATCGAAACGCATTTGATAGCCAAACACTGAGCGAGTGCCGGTACCGGTACGGTCTGATTTATCCACACCTTCGGCTAAGATGTGCTTCATCAAGTCTAAATACTGTTGCATTACTGCTTACCCTCTGGACGAAGAATGAGATATAAACCGAAGAGGACCATCGGCACAGACAAGATTTGTCCCATCGTCATAAAGCCCCAGTAGAGACCTAACTGCGCATCGGGTTGTCTTACGGTTTCAACAATCATACGGAAAATCCCGTATCCGAGTAAGAACATGCCCGACACGGCGCCGACTTTCTTCGTTCGTTTACTGAACCAATAGAGGAGCAGGAATAAGGCTACCCCTTCAAGGGCGAATTGATAGAGTTGTGATGGATGACGAGGTTCTGGTCCACCACTTGGGAACACCATGGCCCAAGGGACATCGGTGACTCGGCCCCATAACTCACCATTAATAAAGTTACCGATACGGCCCGCACCTAAGCCA
The DNA here is from genome assembly GCF_003129585.1 of Shewanella sp. BC20. Classification (NCBI taxonomy): domain Bacteria; kingdom Pseudomonadati; phylum Pseudomonadota; class Gammaproteobacteria; order Alteromonadales; family Shewanellaceae; genus Shewanella; species Shewanella sp. BC20. Next base: position 424,268 of record NZ_NHRI01000001.1, read on the forward strand.
ATAGGTACAACCGGTGCCACCATATCTGCGACCGCAAAGAAGGTACGCTTTTGCTTCCAAGCGATATAAATCATGGCGGTAATTACCCCCATCAGACCGCCGTGGAAGGACATGCCGCCTTCTGAGATCTTAAACAAATACATTGGGCTAGCGAGGAAATAATCGAAATGATAGAAGAGCACGTAGCCGATGCGGCCACCTAAAATCACCCCTAAAAAGCCATAAAACAGTAAATCGGAAACCTGTTCCCGCGACCATAAACCATTGGAGCGGTCGGCCTGGCGATTGAGTAACCACATGGCGGCGACAAAGCCAACTAAATAAGTAAATCCATACCAACGCAGGGCGGGTTCAAAGGTTTGTCCAAAAATATCAAAGGGACCAAACTTCACGATCACAGGATCGATATTGGGAAAATTCAATGCCATAACTTATCCATCAACAGCCTCAAATCGAGGGCTAAACACTAAAAATCAGCTCAGAATTAATTTGAGACCGACACACAGGAGTAAAAGTGCAAATATTTTTTTAAGGACCGAGGTAGGCCAAGTGCTTGCCGCCTTAACGCCTACTGGAGCCATTAAAATTGAGGTTATTATTAAGCCAAATAACGCAGGTAAATAGATATACCCTAAGGTTCCCTCGGGGAGATCCGGCGCGTTAAAGCCCGCGATTATATACCCTAAGCTGCCCGACAAGGAGATTAATAATCCGGTCGCGGCGGAAAATCCCACCGCTAGGCGCATCTGCAAACCAAAATAGGTTAAAAACGGCACTAACAAGACGCCGCCGCCAATCCCCATTAATCCTGCAATCGCGGCAACAATCACGGCCACCACAAACAAAATCATCGAGTTTGGTAGCTCTCGGTTCGATTCGGTTTTAAAGGGATAAGCCATTTGAATCGCCATTAACATCACAAATACCGCAAACCCTTGTCTGAGGGTCGCCGCAGGAATTTGTTCGGCAATAAAGCCGGACATGAGGGCGCCGAGAATAATCCCCGGGAACATGGTTCGAAACAATCCCCAAGGCACGTTGCCGCGTTTATGGTGCGCTCTGGCAGAAGATATCGAGGTTAAAATGATCGCCGCAAGAGATGTGGCAATCGCAATATGGGGTAACTGAGCCGAAGTGATACCGACAGAAGGTAAAATATAAAGCAGTGCGGGCACGACAATTAAGCCACCACCGATGCCCAATAACCCCGCCATAAAACCGACAAACGCGCCTAAAGCCAAGCAAATAAAGAACACCGACAGCAAACTATCCACACGGGTACCTACAGCGTGATTAAGTGAAGCCTTAGCTTAAAGCAAAAGGCGCGATTAGTTAATTAAGAATTGTGGCCAATCCCTGCTGTGTTAAATATTCTTTAACCAACTCACGCACTTGAAAACCGTTTGATAGGCTCAAGGCCTGCGACAAGAGTTGGGTCAAATCGGCACGGGACACTCGGCGCAGCAGGTAATTTATCCGCGCTAAACTGCCTTGGTTCATACTCAAATGCTGGTATCCCATCGCCACCAACAGAATCGCCCCCATGGGTTCTCCCGCCAGCTCACCACAGATACTAATATCGAGTTGATGGTAGTCACAATCGAGCCGAGCCTGGTGCAGCGCCCGAAGAATGCCTGGATGATAACTATCAAACAGAGAACTCACCCTTGGATTGTTACGGTCCACCGCGAGTAAATATTGGGTCAAATCGTTACTACCGACCGACACAAAATCGACGCGTTTTGCGACTTCATCCAACTGATATAACAGCGCAGGGACTTCGAGCATAATGCCAATGCGCGGCATTTCAATCTGGCTGTTCACATCGTTCTTGAGTTCAACGTAAGCCTGTTCTAAATAGGCCAATGATTGATCAATTTCATCTAAATTACTGACCATGGGAAGTAAAATACTGAGCTGCTTGCCCTCTCCGCCCGCTTGCAACATCGCTCTTAACTGTACGAGGAACAGCTCGGGATGATCCAATGATAAGCGGATACCGCGCCAACCGAGGAAGGGGTTATCTTCTTTGATCGGGAAATAAGGCAGCGGCTTATCGCCCCCCACGTCTAAGGTACGCATCACCACAGGGCGACCCGATGCCGCCGATAACACCTGTTGATAAACTTTTACCTGCTCGGACTCACTCGGAAAACGCTGCTGTAGCATAAAGGGAATTTCGGTGCGATATAGCCCGATACCATCGGCGCCTTCGGCGATTTCAGAGGCGACACCACTGAGTAACCCAGCGTTAAGGTATAAACGAATACGCGTACCATCGAGCATGACCGACGGCAGGGCTAACTCCTGCGCGTATTGGCGTTGCAACGCCTTTTGCGCCGAAATCAAACTGCGATATTCGCTCACAATGGCGGGCGATGGCGACACCATCAATTGCCCACGGCTGGCATTGACCACTAATAACTTTTGATCGATATCGGCCGACAACAACTGCTCAACGCCAGTAATGGCGGGTACGCCCAGTGCGCGCGCTAAAATGGCCGCATGGGAGTTAACGCCTCCCAGTTCAGTGACAATACCAGCTAATTTTTGTCGAGGGAATTCCGCCAGCAATGTGGCATCCGCTTCACGGGTAACGAGAATCACCGGCTTATCGGGTTCAAGTTCTAAACGCTCGGGTTCGATTAACTGCCTTAATACCTTCTGCCCAAGGTCACGAATATCGCTCGCCCGCTCCTTCAGGTAGGGATCTTCCATCGCTAAAAACTGTTGAATATAACGCAGCGAAACTCGGCTGACCGCCGATTCAGCTTCCCAGCCCTGCTGCACTTCACGGGCATATTCCCCCCCTAGGCTGGCATCATCGAGCAGCAGCTGCAAGGCATTGAATATCGAGGCAACTTCTTCATCCTGCTCACGGTCAAAACGCTGAGATAAGGCGCCGATTGCCTCTTTACAACGCCCCATCGCCGCCACTAATCGGCTGGATTCGAGAGCGATATCCTCGCAGCGCACATCGGGCTGCTCAAGGGAGATTTCGCCACCGAGCACTAAGGCATGGGCAATGGCGATACCGCTAGATGCTGAGGTGCCCTGGAATAAAATCTGTTGATGCAGCGAACTGACCTGCGCCTTTTGCTTTAATCCTCTAATCGCCATCGCGAGCTGCGCGGCCAAGGTCATTAAGAAGGCTTCTTCCCCTTCGCTAAATTGCCGCGCGCTGGCCTGCTGCACCACAATTACGCCGACTACGGCTTTTTGATAAATAATGGGGACGGCTAAAAAGGCACGGTATTCTTCTTCAGCGACTTCGGGGAAGAGTTTAAAGCGTGGATGCAAACGCGCATCGGCAAGGTTTACGGCTTCTTCGCGTTCAGCAGCCAAGCCAACCAAACCTTGGGTTAACGGCATGCGCACGCGCCCAACGGCACTCTTTTCGAGGCCATCGGTGGCAGATAATACGAGTTCTTGCTGATCTAGGATGTAGACCGAGCAACATTGGGTTTCCATCGCCGCTTTGGTCGATGAAACTAGGACTTCTAATGCGGTTTCTAAGCTGTGGGCGGACGCCACAGCTTGAGTAATATCCCTGAGCGTATTTAACACTGTTTTCAATCCTCTTTTGAAAATCAGCCCGTTGTTCTTTGTCTTACCCGCTTCCTCGGAATTTCCTGGGTTTGGAATGACAATGCCGTTACCGCAAATTCTTTCATAACCTTACGATAAACATCACGCTTAAATGAGACAACTTGCCGCACAGGATACCAATAACTTACCCAACGCCAATCGTCAAACTCAGGGTGGCCTGAAGAACTTAAATTAATCGCACTATCTTGGCTTTTGAGTTGTAACAGAAACCATTTTTGTTTTTGACCGATACACACAGGCTTGCTGTCCTGCCTCACTAAACGTTTAGGTAAACGATATCTCAACCAAGAACGGGTCGAGGTTAATATAGTGACATGCTCAGGTCTTAAGCCTACTTCCTCATACAATTCACGGTACATCGCCTCTTCTGCCGTCTCACCATCATCGACGCCGCCCTGAGGAAATTGCCATGAATGTTGTCCGAATCGTCTGGCCCACATGACTTGGCCGTATCTATTACAAATTATTATGCCCACATTTGCGCGAAAGCCGTCGCTATCAATCACATGGACTCCAAATAAGGATAACTTTTAATAAACCGATTGTTTCACAAAGCCAGTCTCTCAGCAAACCTCTATTTACAGCTATTTTTTGGATAAATACCCTCAACTTACTACTTTATCAACAATCCAAGGGTTTCAACCTTGGGGATATCCACATTTTCTGTGGATATCTCTGTTTGAAACTAGGGTAAACTAGGTATATCGTTCAAAAAACATCAAATATCGTTCATGGCAGTCTGCTTATTTAAATAAAATAAAAAAATTAAAATCATAAAGTTACATATAATCAGTGTAAGAATATGTGACTTAAAAACTAAAAAGCTCACTTTTTGACCTAATGCAAATTATGCGATTTCATCCGAGTAACACCTAAATGTTATACACAGAGCTATCCCAAAATTACCCACACTCCCGTGGAAAAATGCCCCTTTTAGCCATTGACTCACGATTTTTATTCGGTTAAAGCCCACTGCATTGTGAGTTATCCATAATATCTGTGGATAAATATGTGAGAAACGCAAGGGAAAACCGAGAGTAACTTTGAACACTTTCGCAGGCATTGGATTGCAAACTGACAACTAATATTAAAATCATGCACTTACAGATTTCTCTATGAGTACAATCTTATCCTTTTTTGAGTGCTCAATTTTTAACCTCTGTTGCTAAGCACCTATTTTCCAGTAAAATTCGCCCTATGAAACCGATAATCCCCCCTCAAAATCTGAGCGAACTGCTCGAACGTGCCAATATGATGGCCGGCATCTCTTTGGCCCAAATTGCAGCCCACCGCGGGATTATTGTGCCTAAGGATCTGAAACGAGATAAGGGCTGGGTCGGACAACTCATTGAAATGGAGTTAGGTGCAACTGCCGGCTCAAAACCCGAGCAGGATTTTCTCCACCTCGGCGTTGAGCTAAAAACCATTCCCATCGATAGCAAAGGCAAACCACTGGAAACCACCTATGTGTGTGTGGCGCCGCTAACCAATATCGAAGGCTTAACTTGGCAAGACAGCTTAGTGTGTCACAAGTTACAGCGTGTGCTCTGGGTACCCGTTGAGGGCGAGCGGCATATTCCTGTGGGAGATCGTAGAGTCGGCACCCCCATATTGTGGGAGCCCGATCTCCAAGAGCAAAGGTTACTGCAACAGGATTGGGAGGAGATAATGGAACTTATCGCCTTAGGTAAAGTGGAAAAACTCACCGCAAGGCATGGCGAAGTGTTGCAACTGCGCCCTAAAGCCGCCAACAGTAAGGCGCTGACCCAAAGCATTGCCGAGGACGGTAGCCTTAAAATGACCAATCCACGGGGTTTCTATTTAAAGACCGCTTTTACCGCCATGCTATTAAATAAGGTATTTGGTTAAATTTTCGTAGCTATATAGCGTTGGATTGATCCAGATCACAAATATCACTGGCACTCTAGTGATGATTTTCTATAAACTACGGCATCCTGAAATATATGGTCGTATTCGGATACAAAACCCGTTGTGAGAGCACGTAGACAAGCGAAAAAACTTCTTTTTGCGATATTAGCTTGGGCGATAGCCATGGCTGCGTTCGTGTTTTTCCGATATGCACAGTCGCCAGAGTTACCACAATGGGCTGTCGGTTCGGCCGATCTCGCGACGCTTGCCGTTTACATGGGCATCATTTTTGGCAGCCTACATTGGATGTCGAACCTGATCGCCGACTTCAGCGCGATCAATCGTCTTCCCTATGTATTCTCAGTGATTTTTAAAGGTTTGTTCCTGCTACTTGGGGCGACGACCTTAGCCTATATGACCCAGTTCTTGAATATGTGGGCCATAGAAAATCACATGTCGACCCTAAGACAAATGCTCACGGCGCATATTCTCTATAGTCCGTCCTTCCAAGCGCTCATCGTCTATTTAGTGGTTGTTCGGGTCAGCTTAGCCTTTGTCGAACAAATGGCACTCTTAGTTGGGCCGCGTATTCTGCTCAATATTGGTTTAGGTAAATACCATAAACCTAGGTACGAACAGCGTTTATTCCTTTATTTAGATATGGTTGCTTCGACAACCCACGCAGAATCCCTTGGGGATTACCGTTTTAGCCGTCTCATTCAAGACAGCTTTAGCCTGCTATCCGATACTGTGACCAATAACGAAGCCGAAATTTACCGTTATATGGGTGATGCCGTATTGATCCACTGGCCGTTAGAGGAAGGCGTGGTACACGACCGCTGCATGAATATCTATTTTGAATTTAGCCAGCAGTTAAATTGGCAGCGACGTTACTTTGAAGAACACTATGGTTTTGTGCCCAAATTTAAGGCGGCGGCCCACTGTGGACAAGTGGTTGCTGCAGTGGTTGGTGTGCAAAAACAAGAAATTAGCTTCTTTAGTGATGTGCTAAATACCTTAGCCAGACTTCAAGATCAGTGTAATCCACTGGGGCAACGCATGTTGATCTCAGGTGCGCTCGCGGGCCGACTCGACAATCCCAATAGCGAATACCGCTTAACTAATTTGGGTCCAGTCAAATTAAAGGGGAAACAACACTCGATTGAAGTGTTTGGTGTTTCCCCTCTCTAATATCCTAGCTTTAACTTAACTTACAGCGTTTATTCCATTTCTTTGGTTAACAGCTTTTGAATAAGCAAACCTAAGGTACGGAAGGTCAAAATCCGGCTGGTTGTTTGTCGCCAAACTAAGCCGATATCGCGGTAAGGCGCTTCACCTGGCGGTGTCATCACCACCAGATCGGTATCATTTAAGATGCCAGCATCAATCGCCATTTGCGGTAAGAAGGTTGTGCCCAGCTTGCTATCCACCATTTGCACTAAAGTGTGCAGACTGGTTGCGGCAAAGGGATTCACCTTAGCGCTGTCACCTAACTGACAAGCGGTAATCGCATGCCCTGTAATACAGTGTTCACTCTGCAGCAGGAAGATACTCTCATCGGGCAAAGTCTGATAGTCGATAGGTTGATGAATGCCACCCACTAAGTCTTTATGGATCACCATCTTAAAGGGGTCTATCCCAACTTTCATGCTGTGGTAACCACTGGTATCCACAGGCAAAGCGAGGATCAGTAAATCCAACTCCCCTTTGCCTAAGGCATCGAGCAAACGCTCAGTAGTATCCTCTTTGAGTAATAAACTCATCGCCGGATAAGCTTGCTGACATTGCTTAACCACGCGGCTTAATAAAAATGGCGCAATCGTTGGAATACAACCTAAGCGGATATCCCCTGTCATAGGTTCGCCCTGGTTTTTAACCAGTTCGACTAAATCATCCACATCCGTGAGGATTTTGCGGGAACGCTGCACCACTTCTTCGCCGATAGCGGTGAACATAAAGGATTTATGATCACGTTCAATTAATTGATGGCCAAGCTGTTCTTCAAGATTCTGGATCCCGCTCGACAGCGTTGATTGACTGACAAAACACACCTTAGCGGCGCGGTTAAAATTCTGCTCTTGGTGAAGATTCACCAAATAGAATAAATTCTTGAGGCTAGGTAAATTTTTCATTTAATCGATTGCCACTAAGGTTATGAATTAATAAATTTAATCAACTCTAGCATAAGTTATCAACTAAAACGCGGCTGAATTGCTCAATAGTGTGAGCAAAATCGATTTTCAATCAAAGGAAAAGGTAAGAGAGCACTTACAGCGTACAAACGGATGGAATAAACACAGGAGATAAGACTTGGAGGTGCAACATCGCGCTGCACCTCTAGGCGACAAACTAGGCTTTAGCCTGTAGGAATTGCTTTAGCTGCTGGAGATCGGCACTTGCAAATTCAACAATTTGCGCGACCCACGTTCCATGCTCAGCTTCCCAACGCGCTTCTTCACCATGTTGGAGTAACTGGGCAATTTGCTGAATACGTTTTAAACCGACTGAGCCCGCCGCACCTTTAAATTTATGGGCCTCGGAGCATAAAGTGTCCTTATCGGCAGCTTCGTTAGCCTTGACTAGATTCCCTACATACTCAGGCATTAATTGCTCAAACAAGACCACACTCTTTAGCAGAGTTCCGGCACCAATCGCACTGCAATACTGTTCTAACGTATTGAGATCTAGGATTGTTTCTAATTCAACTGTGGCCATCTAGGCCTCCCTTAAGTAGTCCAATGCTTAAAACACGTTTATGACATGATACCCACTAAAATTGTCAGTGCAACTTATAGCAGCATTTGTGGTCAAATCACGGTTTATTTAACAAAATTTCAACTATTTCAAACACTCTCAGCGATAAATTGAGATCAACTGAATCCCTTCAAGCGATATGGTCATTATGGTCGCGCTAATGCCGCGCCTTGTCCACCCTTACGCGCAAGATCCTCAACAATTGCCACTAACCCATTCCAACGATAGCCGCACCAATCAGGCGCGAGTAGTATCGGTTTTTTCGCATAGGCGGTCACCCGATGAAAAATCACCTCTTTCGGTGTATGCCGAACCAGTTCGCCGACACAAGCCGCATACTCCTCAATACTGAGCAAGGGTAAACGTCCTGCACGCCAAGCTTTCGCCATCGTACTGCCCTCGACGACATGTAATGGATGTAGCTTTAAGCCATCGACGCCCTGCGCCAGCACCGCTTGCAGTGTCGTCATATAATCGAGGTGAGTTTCACCGGGTAAGCCTAAGATAAGATGTGTACAAACTTTTAGGCCTCGGCTTCTGGCCCGTGCAACTGTATCGCAATAACAGGCAAAATCGTGCCCACGGTTAATCTTATGCAAAGTGCGATTATTGGCGGTTTGCAATCCAAGCTCCAACCAGACATCGACGCCCTTTTGCTGATAACTCGCTAATAAATCTAATACATTATCTGGCACACAGTCGGGACGAGTGCCGACACACAGGCCCACAATCTCACTGTCCTTGACCGCTTCATCGTATTTAGCCATCAACACTTGATACTCATCATAGGTACTCGTATAGGCTTGAAAGTACGCGATAAATTTATCTGCGTTCAGCTTAGGTTTCGCCTCTTTATAACGGGCTTTCCCCTGCTGTAATTGCTCACTAATGCTGAGCGTTTCCGCCTGCTGATAACTAAAGGAGGCCACATTACAAAAGGTACAACCGCCACGTCCCAGAGTGCCATCACGGTTAGGGCAAGTGAATTTGGCATCGATAGTCAGCTTGCGTAAGCGCTCGCCGTATTTAGCCTTACACACGGCACCGAATGTGTTTACGTATGCATCGAGCCCCATTAGCTCGCCCGCCAAATTTCATGTCGTTTCATTAAAATTAACCAAGATAAAATCACAAAAAAGAAGGAGTAAAGACGTGTGTTTAGATGAAAAAACTCATGATAAACAAAGCGAGCATGGTTTTCTTGGTGGTAAATCAAACTCCCGTTAGATTCACAGCGTCAAAGCTCAAAACCTGAGTCATTGCTCACAGTGTCTTTACACTCCGTGATTCCACTCACAGGCAAACAGAATAACAATTCACTTATTTTATATTTTTATACAACCACTGTATTTGCAATAAAAATCACTATTTCTAAATCAAAAACAATCGATTTCAATGTTACATTTTAGTAACCATATCGTTTTTCATTTTTTAAAATTCTTTTTATTCATAATGTTATACAGCACTTTAATCAGTTAACGTTAACGTCAATCAATTGTGTTTTGTGTATGAAACATGAATTAATACCCACATTTTATGCAAATTTTTGGTTTGACCTTTAGTTAATCTCAGGATAATTTGGGTGGTTCGGGTGCATATCTATAGAAAGTCTTTACATTTCTCCCGAGTAGTAATTTCGTTGAGGTCAAGGGAGGTTTTTGTATGAGCTTATATCATCCCAGTTTTGAGCGGGACAATTGTGGTTTTGGCTTGATTGCACAAATGGATGGCGAAGCCAGCCATCGTATCGTGCGCACCGCCATCCATGGCCTCGATCGCATGAAACACCGTGGCGGTATCGCCTCTGACGGTCGAACTGGGGACGGCTGTGGTTTATTAATGCAGCTACCATTGCAATTCTTTGAAGCCATTGCCGCGGAAAATGACTGGCACCTGAGCCGTAAATTCGCCGTGGGCATGTTGTTTTTAAGTCAAGATGAAGAACTGGCCGACCAAGCCAAGTTTATTCTCGAACGCGAACTCGAGCGTGAAACCTTAAGCATTGCTGGCTGGCGTAAAGTCCCCGTCAATCCTGAGGTATTGGGTGAGATTGGTAAATCGAGCCTGCCGCAAATCTATCAAGTACTGATCAACGCCCCGATTGGCTGGCGTGAGAAAGATCTTGAGCGTCGCCTCTACATGGCTCGCCGCCGTTTAGAGCAACAAATTACTGACGATAAAGACTTTTATGTTGCGAGTCTTTCAGGCCAAGTCATAGTCTACAAAGGCTTGATGATGCCTGCCGACTTGCCCGCATTCTATCCTGACCTTGCCGACATCCGTTTGAAGAGCTCTATTTGTTTATTCCATCAACGCTTTTCAACCAATACTTCACCTAAATGGCCACTCGCTCAGCCCTTTAGATATCTTGCCCATAACGGCGAGATCAACACTATTACCGGTAACCGCCAATGGGCCCGTGCCCGTGCCTACAAGTTTAATTCACCGCTGCTGCCCGACTTACAACAGGCGGCACCTTTTGTGAATGAAACGGGCTCCGATTCATCCTCCCTCGACAATATGCTCGAGATGCTGCTCTCAGGCGGTATGGACCTATACCGCGCCATGCGTTTGCTTATTCCGCCAGCATGGCAGAGTAACCCAGAGATGGATGATGAGCTAAAAGCCTTCTATGACTTTAACTCCATGCATATGGAACCTTGGGATGGCCCAGCGGGTATCGTAATGACCAACGGTCGCCACGCCGCTTGCGCAGTGGATCGTAACGGTTTGCGTCCATCACGTTATGTGATCACCAAAGATCGTATCCTCACCCTCGCCTCCGAAGTGGGCATTTGGGACTACGCCGCCGATGAAGTGATTGAAAAAGGCCGCGTCGGCCCAGGTGAGCTGTTAGTGTTAGATACACTCAATGGTCGTCTGTACCAGTCATTCGAAATCGATAACGACCTTAAGCGTCGCCACCCCTATAAAGAGTGGATGGCGAAAAACAGCCGTACTCTGGTACCAGCCGAGCAGTTAGCAACGGAGCAACATGGCGCCAGCGAATTAAGCCCTGAGCAACTGCTGCAATACCAAAAGCAATTTGGTTACACCCGCGAAGAGCTTGAACAAGTGATTTGGGTGCTGGCAAAACAAGGCGAAGAAGCGACAGGTTCCATGGGCGACGATACGCCAATGGCCGTATTGTCGAAAAAGTCACGCTCGCTCTATGACTATTTCCGACAGAAATTCGCTCAAGTCACTAACCCGCCTATCGATCCGCTGCGTGAAAAGCACGTGATGTCTCTGGCGACCTGTATCGGCCGCGAGCAAAACCTCTTCAACGAAACCACTGGCCATGCCTATCGAGTGATGTTCAACTCCCCGATATTATTATTCAGTGATTTCAATCAATTACTCGGATTAGATAGCACTTACTATCGCGCCAATATCGTCGATTTAAACTACGATCCGAAGGAAGGCTTAGAACACGCTATCCGCCGCATCACCTCGGAAGCCGAGCGTTTAGCCCGCAGTGGCACTACGCTGCTGATTTTATCCGACCGTGCGATTGATAAATCGGCGCAGGTGATCCCAGCGGCCATGGCAGTCGGCGCAGTACAACAAATGCTGGTCAGCAAGAGCCTGCGCTGCGATACCAACATCATTGTTGAGACCGCATCGGCGCGGGATCCGCACCACTTTGCGGTGCTGCTCGGCTTTGGTGCCACGGCGATTTATCCGTATCTAGTGTATGAATCAATCTCAGATCTAGCGAAACGCCATCAACTGACCGATACCACGGCGTTGATGCTGAACTTCCGCTACGGCATCGAGAAGGGCCTGCGTAAAATCATGTCGAAAATGGGGATCAGCACCGTCGGCTCCTACCGTTGTAGCCAACAGTTTGAGGCCATTGGTATTGCCAGCGATGTAATTGAACTCTGCTTTAAAGGGGTGGTGAGCCGCATCGAAGGCGCCAGCTTTGAGGATATCGCTCAAGATCAAGCGCTGCTGCATAAGGCCGCTTACCGCGCCCATGTGCCGCTACCACAAGGCGGTTTACTCAAATACGTAGATGGCGGTGAGTACCACTGCTTCAACCCTGATGTGGTCAACACGCTGCAGGCGTCATTAATCGACAAGAATTTTGCGACCTACAAGAAGTTCGCCGAATTAGTCGATAACCGCCCGGTTGCCACCCTAAGGGATTTGATTGGCATTAAAGCTGACCAAGCCGCAATTGAACTGGATAAAGTTGAAGCTGCCAGCCACTTATTCCCGCGCTTTGACAGTGCGGCCATGAGTATCGGCGCCCTAAGCCCCGAGGCCCATGAGGCATTAGCCATCGCCATGAACCGTTTAGGTGGTCGCTCCAACTCGGGCGAAGGTGGTGAGGATGCTCGCCGCTTTAATACCGAACGTAACTCGGCGATTAAACAAATTGCGTCGGCACGTTTTGGGGTAACCGCCCATTATCTAGTCAATGCCGATGTGTTGCAGATTAAAGTCGCACAGGGCGCAAAACCCGGTGAAGGCGGACAACTGCCAGGCCATAAGGTGAGTGTGGAAATTGCAGGGCTGCGCCACGCGCGCCCAGGTGTAACCTTGATTTCACCACCACCGCACCATGATATTTACTCTATCGAAGACTTAGCCCAGCTGATTTTCGATTTAAAACAAATCAATACCAAGGCACTGATCTCCGTGAAGTTAGTGTCTGAGCCAGGTGTCGGCACTATCGCCACCGGTGTAGCAAAAGCCTACGCCGATATGATCACTATTTCTGGCTACGATGGCGGCACGGGCGCGAGCCCTATCACCTCGGTGAAATACGCTGGCAGCCCATGGGAACTCGGCCTTGCCGAAGTGCATCAATCTCTGGTGGAAAATGGCCTGCGCCATAAGATCCGCTTGCAGGTCGATGGCGGCCTAAAAACCGGAACCGATGTTATCAAGGCGGCCTTACTCGGCGCCGAGAGCTTCGGTTTCGGGACTGTGCCTATGATTGCCTTAGGTTGTAAGTACCTGCGTATTTGCCACCTGAACAACTGCGCTACTGGTGTCGCAACTCAGGACAAGAAACTGCGCGATAACCACTACCACGGCTTACCAGAGCGAGTGATGACTTACTTTGAGTTTGTCGCCGAGGAAGTGCGCGAGTGGATGGCAACGCTAGGGGTCAGCAAGTTCGAAGACTTAGTGGGCCGCAGTGAGTGGCTACATACCTTGGAAGGCCAGACCGATAAGCAACGTGGACTCGATTTAGCGCCGATCCTGTATCAGCCTAAGGTCAGAGCCAGCACCTCGCGCACCTGGCAGGAAACCAATCCACCAGCGGATTTAGGCTTGCTCAACCAACATCTGCTCAACGAGTGTCAGAATGCGGTCGATAAGGGCGAGTGTTTCGATGCTGCTTACAGTATCAACAACACTGACCGCTCAGTAGGCGCACGCCTGTCGGGCTATATCGCTACCACCCTTGGCGTTAAAGGCACTAAGGCACCGATTAAACTCAGCTTTAATGGCAGTGCCGGCCAAAGCTTTGGGGTATGGAACAGCCCAGGTCTTGAACTCAAGCTCTGCGGTGATGCCAACGACTATGTCGGTAAAGGCATGTCGGGCGGCAAGATTGTGATTTATCCACCGCTAGGCAGTCCATTCCAGAGCGAGCGCAGCGCGATTGTCGGTAACACTTGTCTGTATGGCGCGACTGGCGGACGCTTCTTCGCAGCGGGTCAAGCGGGTGAACGCTTCGCGGTACGTAACTCGGGCGCCATTGCCGTAGTTGAAGGCTTAGGCGATAACGGCTGCGAATACATGACCAGCGGTATCGTTGTCGTGCTCGGTAAAACTGGGGTCAACTTCGGCGCAGGGATGACGGGCGGCTTTGCTTATGTCTTCGACCAATTTGGCCGCTTTAACCGCCGCGTGAATAACGAGCTTGTCGATACCCAAAAACTCGAGTCACCTATTCATCAACAGCATTTGAAAGGCTTGATTGAAGAACATGTGGCCGAAACCGGCAGTGAGCACGCGAAGATGATCTTAAGCGACTTCGCCAACTGGTTAGATTGCTTTGTTTTAGTGAAACCGAAAAATATCGCCGTTGCAGATCTGCTCAAATTAGAGCAATCGAGCCCGGAACTAGCAGTTAAAGCGGGGTAATAGCAGATGAGTAACGATTTTCAATTTATTGAAGTGGGTCGTAAAGACCCAACTAAACACCCTGCAGCAAAGCGTTCGACTCAGTTTATTGAGATTTATCAGCCCTTTGCTCAAGCTCAGGTGACTGAACAGGCGGACCGTTGCCTCGATTGCGGCAACCCTTATTGTGAGTGGAAATGCCCGCTGCACAACTATATTCCCAACTGGCTGAAACTGGCGCAACAGGGCCGGATCATGGAGGCGGCGGACTTAGTCCATGAAACCAATACCCTGCCCGAGATCTGCGGCCGCGTCTGTCCACAGGACAGACTCTGTGAGGGCGCTTGTACCCTAAACGCCGACTTTGGCGCCGTGACTATCGGTAATGTGGAGAAATATATTACTGATACCGCCATTGCCCAAGGCTGGCGTCCAGATATGAGTAAGGTCACGCCACGCAAGGAAAAGGTCGCGATTGTGGGCGCTGGCCCTGCTGGTTTAGGCTGCGCCGATATTCTTGCCCGTAATGGGGTTAAGGCTGTGGTGTTTGATAAGTATCCCCAGATTGGTGGCCTGCTGACCTACGGTATTCCCGCCTTTAAGCTGGATAAAGCCGTGATGGCAACTCGCCGCATAGTGTTAGAAGGCATGGGCATCGAGTTCAAACTGGGCGTCACTGTGGGTAAGGATGTTGCCTTTAACCAACTGCTTGAGGAATACGATGCCGTCTTCCTCGGTATGGGAACCTACACCGCCATGAAAGCGGGCCTTGAGGGCGAAGATGCCCAAGGCGTGTACCAAGCCCTGCCCTACTTGATTGGCAATACCCATCACCTGATGGGCAGCACAAGCCCAGACACCCCTTACCTCAATCTTGCCGGTAAGCGCGTGGTGGTCCTCGGTGGTGGTGATACCGCCATGGACTGTGTTCGCACCGCCGTGCGCCAAGGGGCCAGCAGTGTGATTTGTGCCTATCGCCGTGATGAAGCCAACATGCCGGGTTCACGCCGCGAAGTGCAAAACGCCCGTGAAGAGGGAGTGAACTTCCTGTTTAACCGTCAACCCGTGGCGATTAAAACCCAGGACGGTAAAGTGGTGGGTGTGGAATGCGTTGAAACCCAAATGGGTAAAGCCGATGCGAGTGGCCGTCAACGTGCCGAAGCAATTGAAGGCAGCGAGCAGTTACTCGATGCCGATGCGGTAATTATCGCCTTCGGTTTCCAACCTAGCCCTGCGCCTTGGTTTGCCGATTACGGCATTGAACTCGACCAATGGGGCCGAGTAAAAGCCAGTAAACAGGCCGATAACCCATTCCAAACCACCAATCCAAAAGTATTTGCTGGCGGCGATATGGTCCGTGGCTCGGATCTGGTTGTGACCGCAATTGCCGAAGGACGTGATGCCGCGCAAGGTATTCTTAACTACTTAGATTAATTGTTTTTTGTTGTACCGCTGTACCTGTGAGTCTCGGACTCGTACCCACGAGTCCACCATTTGCTTGTGAATTTTGGCGCACCTTAGGGTGCGCATTTTTTTACCTTCCGCGCGTTTTATCCCACCCCAATCAAGCAATCGCAATCCCACAATAACGTCAAAGCATAACTGTGGTATATTAGCCGCCATTCTGTTATCCCACTCTTTTAGTGGCATCACACATTCAGTTGAATCAAAAGGGTCTCCCATGAAAATTGGTATTATTGGCGCAATGGAGCCAGAAGTTGCCCATCTTATTGCGGCTATGACAAACGCCTCTTCGCAAACGATTGCAGGTATTGAATTTATCGCTGGCACCTTAGCGGGCAAAGACGTTGTAGTGACGCGCTCTGGTATTGGCAAAGTCGCCGCTAGTATTGCCACCACGCTGCTGATTGAGAAATACGCCCCCGATGCGGTAATCAACACAGGTTCTGCGGGTGGTTTTGTCGATTCACTGTCGATTGGCGATATCGTGATTTCATCCGAAGTGCGCCACCACGATGTGGATGTCACCGCATTTGGTTACGAAATTGGCCAAATGGCGCAGCAACCCGCAGCGTTTATTCCGGCGCCATACTTAGTCGAAGCGGCCAATAAGGCCATCGCACAATTAGGCGAAGTGAAAGCGATTGAAGGCTTAATCTGTACTGGCGATAGCTTTATTTGCGACCCAGTACGTACCAAAATCATGTTAGAGCACTTCCCAACCATGGCGGCCTGTGAGATGGAAGGCGCGGCAATTGCCCAAGTTTGCCATCAGTTCGGCGTGCCATTCGTGGTGATCCGCTCGCTCTCTGACAACGCCAACAACGACTCACCGGTCGATTTTGATTCTTACATTGTGAAGGCAGGTTACCATTCGGCACTAATGGTAATGTTGCTGCTTGAGCAATTAGATCCAAACTCAGTAAAGTAATTGACTAAAGCATGATTGCGGAAAGTACCTGATGCACAGTTCTTTTTATCAACAACTTGTCGAAATTGATGGCGCTTTGTTTGAGGGCTTCTTGGTACTTTTCTTTGCTTTATTGCTGGCGCGTTTAGCGCCATTGCCAAGGGAAATGCAACCACTGATTTGGTTTAGTCACTTAGCCAGACAGCTCGCCGCCAAAGTCAATCGCCCCGGGCGCGCCCCTAGCCAACAGGCAACCGCTGGCTTTTTAGCCATGTTGCTGCTGGTATTTCCTTTTTGGGCGATTATCACTTTTTTACTCGAACTCGCCGCCTTCCCTTGGTTCTTTGAGTTTTTAGTTCTGTATCTGTGTTTGACGGATGCAGGCTTTAGCCAAGTCGCCGACGAAATCGCTAAAGCATTGAAGCGCGAGGATAATGCCAGCGCAAAAAAGCTATTACAGCCGTGGATTGTCCGTGATACCGATAGTCTGTCGGAAGTTGGTTTAACCAAGGCCACCATAGAAAAGCTCGCTACCGCGCCGATTTACGGCACAGCATCGACCATCTTCTTCTTTGCGATCGCAGGCGCCCCTATGGTGCTGGCGGTCAGAATGATTAAACAACTCGAACTCAGTTGGCCGCCCATTCAACCTAAGTACCAACACTTTTGCAGTTCGGTGCACGTTATTTCTACGGCGCTGCTGGCGATCCCTGCTTGGTTATGGAGTCTGTCGATTGCGATTCAGGGCGGCCCCAAGGCCTTAGCAATGCTGTTTCGCACCTCTAAAAATCATCCTGCCCTGCGGGGTTATGTGATGAGCGTGTCCTTAGTGGCAAACATTTTACGCATTGAATTGGGTGGACCACAGAAGTTTTCGGGACAGCGTATTGATGTGGCTAAGATTGCCCATGGGCCACAGCCACACCAAGAAATGATTGCCCCCGCGGTAAAACTGACATCGCGGGCCTGTGCTATCTGGTTTAGCTTTATTACCTTACTTCCTATCATTTGGGCGGGTTTACGCTGGCTACAAACCCTGTGATATGATGCCTTTAATCTTAACATTGGGTTAAAGGCTGACTATCTTGTTCGAAAACATGCATGTTTCATTAACAACTCCCGCCTTGCTATTTCCGGCAATCTCACTGCTATTACTGGCCTATACCAACCGTTTCTTTGCACTGGCAGCACTGATACGTCAGCTCAGTAACGGCGATAAACCCGTGCATAAGGATCAGATTAAAAACTTAAGCCAACGGATCCGGATTATTCGCCGCATGCAGGAGGCTGGCGTATCCAGCTTTGCCCTGTGCGTGCTCTGTATGATTTTCATTTATATCGGTTTTAATAAGACGGGCTCAGTGATCTTCGGTGCCAGCTTATTACTGCTACTCTATTCACTGATTTTATCTGTGATAGAAATTCGTATCTCTGTGGACGCGCTAAACATCCACATCAAAGAGATGAGTAAATGAGTCACTGGATTTACTTCTTCGATTTATGTGGCACAGCGGTATTTGCCCTTTCCGGCGCCTTAGCCGCAGGTCGTCACCGTATGGATCCCTTTGGCGTTATCGTACTGGCCTCGGTGACTGCGGTCGGCGGTGGCAGTATTCGCGATGCGCTGATAGGCGCCACGCCCATGTTTTGGATCCGCGACCCAAACTACATCATTGTCATACTCGCCACAGTCCTAGCTTGTTTGCTGTTGGTGCGCCGTCCCCGCAAGATGCCTCAATATACGCTGCCGGTCGCCGATGCCTTAGGTTTGGCCCTATTCACTGTGATTGGTGCCGAAAAAGCCCTCAATATGGGACTCAGTGGCATGATTGCCGTCGTGATGGGCTTGATCACGGGCGTTGGAGGAGGCATTATTCGAGACTTACTGTGCAGACAAATCCCTATGGTGTTACGCACAGAAATCTATGCCACTGCGTCGATTATTGGCGGCATAGGTTATACCGTAAGCCTTGCCTACGGGATGGGCGAAAAAACGGCACTATTTTTAGCCATGACCAGTGCCTTAATTATTCGCCTATGCGCCATCAAATGGCATTTGTCGTTACCCGCCTTTGATCTCAAAACCAAGAGGGAATAGTTTGCGAATATTGTGTCTTTTAGTCTGTCTTATTTGGGTTCCGGCCTTGTTTCCTGCGTCTGTACACGCTAACTCAGGGGAAATGCCAGCAGAACAGCAGTTAGCCGTAAAATACATGAACGCGCTAACCGAGCACGACTATCAAACACTCGGCAAATTCTATAACCGTGATACCGTCTTCTTCGATAAAACCGCCAATCGTAAATACACGGGTGGGCGGTTTATTATCGACTTCTTTGAGCGCGCCCACGAAGGTGTACTCGAATATGATTTCAATATCGAGCATATGTATAACGCAGGCTCCCTCGTGGTGATGATTGGTAACTATCACTTTAAAGGGCCCGGCGAGCAGTTTGGTAAACCCGGAAAAATTATTGATGTCGCCATTCCTGGGGTCACTAGCCTTAAGCTTGATATGCGTAATCACAGGGTCACAGAGCATGTGGATCTGATTGATTACCAGACCATGTCAGACCAATTAGCGATGCAGTAGTCACAAAATTTAGCTTTTATTGAAACTTGAGCCCTCAAAACGAGTCGAAACCTGCAATGAGTCAATACGACTGAGGTGCGGCATCCTATGCCCACGGGTCGTTTCGTTTCAATGAGGTTTGTATGAAGTTGTTTGGACTGATTGCCCTACTCGCCCTGAATGGCCTAATGCTCGCGCCCCACGCACAGGCGCAGCAGCCGATTATTGTGTCCTACGCGGTGCAACCCGTAAGCCATTTCAACCAGCAACTGCGGGCCGCACAAGAGCAACATCAAGCTTGGAGCGAAGATCCCACCGCCATCAGCAGCCAATATGCGGGTAAAAAATTTACCCTTGTTCGTACTCAACCAACGAAGAATGGCGTGTTCACCTATCAAGTGAGCGAGTTGTCGCAGCAGCACCCACAAATGCTGTTAATTTTGTCGCTTAAGAAGAGTGCCCAACGCTGGCAAGTGGATTCCGCCCAACTGGCGTGGAAGTGTCGCGATGGTCAGCATTTCGGTACCGACAGATGTAATATCGGCGAGCATAAGGCCAGCACAGCACCTTAAGCACTGCACCTTAAGCACAGTCTCTTAAGCTATCGAGATAAAATGCAGATATAAAAAGAGCGCCCTTAGGCGCTCTTTTTACTGCTTGGTAAGTACTTATTAACCGTTTAAACACTCACTGGCTGTAGTCACATGGTGACATCCGATTCAGCTTAAACCAGAGTCACTTTCGCGAACTTACGCTTACCGACTTGGAATACGGCAACCGTGCCAGCGCTTAAGGTCATACGGCTATCGTCAACCTTCTCACCGTCCATCTTCACCGCGCCTTGCTTGATCATACGCATCGCATCGGAAGTCGAACCCACTAAGTCGGCATCTTTAAGTAAGTTAGCAATCGCTAAGCCTTCACCCGCCGCTAATTCAACCTCAGGGATATCATCTGGGATAGCGCCCTTTTGGAAACGGTCGATAAAGGCTTGATGGGCACTCTCGGCCGCCGCTTGGTCGTGGAAGCGCGCGATGATTTCCTTCGCGAGCGCAATCTTGGTATCACGCGGGTTAGCACCGTTGGCGATATCTTGTTTGAACTGTTCAATCTCGGCCAAAGGACGGAATGACAGCAGCTCAAAGTAACGCCACATTAATTCGTCAGAAATCGACATGATCTTGCCAAACATTTCATTGGCGGGCTCACTCACACCAATGTAGTTGTGCGCCGATTTAGACATTTTCTTCACGCCGTCTAAACCTTCAAGCAGTGGCATCATGATCACGGCTTGTGGTTTTTGGCCTTCGGCTTTTTGTAACTCACGGCCCATCAACAGGTTGAACTTCTGGTCGGTTCCACCTAATTCAACGTCGGCCTTCAGGGCAACTGAGTCATAACCCTGTAAAAGTGGGTACATAAATTCGTGGATAGCGATCGACTGACCCGAAGCATAACGCTTCTTAAAGTCGTCACGTTCCATCATACGAGCAACGGTTTGCTGCGAGGCTAAACGGATCATCCCCGCTGCGCCTAATGGCTCTAACCAGCTCGAGTTGAACTCGATACGGGTTTTTGCAGGATCCAGAATTTTATAGACCTGCTCTTTATAGGTCTCAGCGTTGGCTAATACTTGCTCACGGGTGAGGGGTGGACGCGTGCTGTTTTTACCACTTGGATCACCCACCATACCGGTAAAGTCACCAATTAAGAAAATGACTTCATGACCTAACTCTTGGAATAATCTTAATTTATTTAAAATTACTGTGTGTCCAAGATGGATATCCGGTGCGGTAGGATCAGCGCCTAACTTGATACGAAGTGGACGTCCTTCTTTGAGTTTTTCCAGCAGATCCGATTCGAGTAGGATCTCATCGGTACCACGTCTAATTTCTGCTAATACTTGGTCTAAATCAGCCATCTCGGCGGGGACTCCTAAGGCCATGATCATAAAATGAGGAGACTTATGTTACTTGTTAGCCACCACAATTGAAAGTGTGTACACTAACGGGATTATTCAAGCCTTAGGTAATCGGTATCGGCGTCACATGGGAAAGGTTATAACGTTATTTAAATTGCTGCCTAAAAAGCATCAAATTCTCCTCAGCATTCTTTCGGTTATCACTACGATAACCCTGCTCTTTCCCTCTGAAGAAGCGCAAGCTTCAAGACAAACTCAAGGTGTCGCAGACCAAGCTCAAGTCAATACCCGTTACGATGTTCCCTTAGCCTTTCGCTCACCAGAGCGTCCAGAAGGTGTTGAGGGCCAATCGCAAGATGCATCTACCAACGCCACGCCGTTATCTTCGGCCGACGCCTTAGCCGCAGGCAATGTGCCCGCCAGCGAAACCTTAGAGAGCGCCCACCATAGGGACGTTGAACATTTTAATGTGAAAAATGGCGATACCTTAGCCGCCGTATTTGAGCGCGCAGGACTCACCAGCAAAGATGTGTATGAAATTACCCAGTTGCCACTCGCCAAACAGAATCTGTTAAAAATCATCCCCGGCGAAGAAATCGTGATTTCAAAGGATGCTAAGGGCGATTTAACCGAAGTCCGCTACCGTGTCGATGCGGTATCGACTTTAGTGATCACTAAGGATCAAGATAAGTATTCCGAGAAAATCTCCGAAAAGGACATTGAAATCCGCACCCAATTCACCAGTGCGAAAATCAAGAGTAACTTCTGGAATGCCGCCGTCGATGCGGGTTTAAACGCAAACCAAATTATGCAGCTCTCGACCGTGTTTGGTTGGGATATCGACTTTGCCTTGGATTTACGTGAAGGCGACAGCTTCGCCATTATCTACGAGCAGGAATATGCCGAAGGCGAGTTTTTACGTAACGGCAATATCCTCGCCGCCGAGTTTATCAACCAAGATGAGCGCTACACTGCGATTCGCTATACCGACGGCAACTATTACTCCGAAAACGGCACTAGCATGCGTAAGGCCTTCCTGCGCTCACCGGTCGACTTTAAATACGTCAGCTCTAACTTCAACCCGAAACGCCTACACCCTGTGACGGGGCAAGTTAAGGCTCACCGCGGCGTTGACTATGTTGCCGCCATTGGTACCCCCATTAAGGCGGCGGGTAATGGCCGAGTTATCGAATCCGGCTACAATCAATTTAACGGTAACTATGTGTTCATTAAGCACAACGATACCTACACGACTAAGTATTTGCATTTGACCAAACGCAACGTCAGTAAAGGGGCTAGCGTTAAGCAGGGGCAAATTATCGGCACCTTAGGTAAGACAGGACGCGTCACCGGCGCTCACCTACACTATGAATTTATCGTTAATGGCGTACACCGTAATCCAAGAACGGTTGATTTACCTAAGGCCGAATCGATTGCCCGTAAAGAAAAGCCACAATTCGATGCGCTCAGCAAACAGTTGATGGCTAGCATTTCACAGAACAAGCAAACCCAATTGGCGATGCAATAACGACGGACGGATCCCCTACATGAACAAGGCTTATTATATTGGACTGATGTCTGGCACCAGCATGGACGGCGTCGATGCGGTGTTAGTCGACTTTGCGGGCGAGCAGCCACAGCTTATCGCAACGCATACCGAGGCGATTCCAAGCCATTTACTTAAGGGATTGCAGCGCTTATGCCTGCCTGGCAATGATGAAATCAACCGCCTTGGTCGCCTTGACCGCAGTGTGGGTAAATTATTTGCCCTCGCCGTCAATAACTTGCTTACCAAAGCCCAGATAGCCAAAGAAGACATCATTGCCATTGGTAGCCATGGCCAAACCGTGCGCCACATGCCAAATCTTGAGGTAGGTTTTACCCTGCAAATTGGTGACCCAAATACCATTGCAACCGAGACTGGCATCGATGTGATTGCCGATTTTCGCCGTAAAGACATTGCCTTAGGTGGCCAAGGCGCGCCCTTAGTGCCCGCCTTCCACCAGCAAACCTTTGCCCAAGTGGGTAAAAAGCGCGTGATCCTCAATATTGGCGGCATTGCCAATATCACCTATCTGACCGGGAATCGTGAAGAGGTCCTAGGCTTCGACACAGGGCCTGGCAAT
The DNA here is from genome assembly GCF_003129585.1 of Shewanella sp. BC20. Lineage (NCBI taxonomy): Bacteria > Pseudomonadati > Pseudomonadota > Gammaproteobacteria > Alteromonadales > Shewanellaceae > Shewanella > Shewanella sp. BC20. The sequence goes on from NZ_NHRI01000001.1 coordinate 447,578, forward strand.
ACGCTGATTGATGCCTGGATCCAGCAAGTGAAAAATGAGCCCTATGACAAAGACGGCGAATGGGCCGCTTCGGGCAACACCGACCAACAGCTATTGGCGCAATTGCTGTCGCACCCTTATTTCTCCCTCGCCTATCCCAAGAGCACGGGGCGTGAATTGTTTAATCAGGCTTGGTTAGAACAGCAATTATCAGAGTTTAATCAATTGGATGAAGAAGATATCCAATCGACATTACTCGATTTAACCTGCCACAGTATCGCCCGCGACATCCTTAAACTCGCCCCAGTGGGAGAGTTATTTGTCTGCGGTGGCGGCGCCTTTAATACCGAGTTAATGCAGCGCTTAGCGGCGCTACTGCCGGATTATCACATAGATACCACCTCAGCACTCGGTGTCGACCCTAAATGGGCCGAAGGCATCGCCTTTGCGTGGCTCGCAATGCGTCACAATTTAGGCTTACCCGCTAACCTACCTGCGGTGACAGGCGCTTCGCGCGAAGCGGTATTGGGCGGACGCTTTAGCGCTAAGTAAAACTCAAACCTACTTAAGTAGCTTGTGTTTAAGCAGTATGATGTCCCGCTGCGGAAAGCCATCGAGCGTCATCACTAAGCGGTTTGACTCCGGAATATAGGTCATGGAGCCAAAGCCGCTTAGGCTAGAGCGGGGAACCCTTAGGAGTGATGTCAGCTGATGACTACTCGCCTCCCAAAAATTAAGCCGCTGCTCGTTACCATTGCTCGACTTAAAATACACACCGTGTGACGTAAGCACCCAGTTATTGCCCGCGCGAAACACCTTCCCCGGGATAATCTCTTGCACCTGTTCGGGCTGCGTGAGGTCTATCTGCCAGAGTCCATTCATTCCGTAGCGACTAAATACAAATTCGTTGGCCGATTTTGCAAAGCCCACCGCCATACTCAGCGGACTAATCACCTTAGGCGCACTATTGTCCAAATGGAATTCAGTGATGCCATCGCTGGTTGATGCCAACACCGCCGTCCCCTGCCAATTCCAGCTGGGGCGGCCATGATTGTGATAACTCGAGGCTAAGGCGGTAATGTTCTTATTGGTTAAATCTAAAATAAAAATACGATTACCTTCGTTGCGATCGTCGGGGGCGATAAAAGCGATTTTGCTACCATCGGGGGACCAACGCGGATAAGCGACACGCGACTTAAGCTGGGTGTGTTGCTCCAGCTTTTGCCCTTTGGCATCCGAAGTCCAAATCTCGTTATAGCCCGTATCGCTGGAGACAAATACTATCCGTTTCGCCTCAGGGGAATAATCGGGATTGCGGTGGCTAATGCCGGAATACAGCAGCGGAAACAAGCTGCCGGGCACGGATTCACCGAGGGAAAAATACGCCATCTGGAATTGACGACGATACTGGTGATAAACCAGCTCGCCCTCATCGGATACGCTACTGGGATAGCTCATGCCCTCCACATCGAGTGGGCGAATATGGGCCGTTTCAATATCGATAGTAAAACCGTTGCGACTGCCAGAATCTTCGGTGGCAAAAACCAGCGACTGGCTATCAGGCGTCCAACTCAAGCCGCGAATATCTTCTAACCCATGGGTTAAACGTGTTTCATTGGCACTGGCTAAGTCGCGAATAAAAATATCCTCAGAGATATTACTAAAGCGCCTCGCTATCGCGAGCCAGCGACCATCAGGGCTAAAGGCTAAATCTCTATCCTCATAATTACACTGGCTTTCGCAGGATAATCTTTCAGCCTTAGCGTCCGCATTTGCCAAAGCTAAACGGTAAATCCCCCCCACTTTATCCGCCTCATGGGAGGAGATATAAGCAAGATATTGACCGTCGGGAGAAATATCTATGGCCGCCATATCGCTACTACAGGGCGCTAAGGCAAGGGTCTCGTTGGTCGCAAGAGTCAACTGAGTGATATGGCATTTCCCCGTGCCATGGATGCGGGAGGCAAAAAACAACTTAGTGTCATCTAAGCTCCACACTGCGCGAAGCTCTGCCGATGTGGAAGGCGTTAACTGGCGGGCGGGGACATCTTCACGTTTAAAATCTTTAAGATACAGACTGGATGTCACTCCGGGGCGACTCGCACCATACACAAGCCAACGCCTATCGTGGGACAACCTAGGGTAACGCTCAGAGCCCGGATCCCGCGTAAGCACTGTGATTTGAGTTTCTGTCATCCGCTGTTTATCTTGATACAGATGCACCCCCATAAAGAGACCGGCCACTAGCATGACCGCCCCCATCAGACTCGCCATCCAATACAGGCGTCGTGTGGTGTGCTGTAACTTCGCCTCTGTGGTCTGCAGTTTATCGTCATCAGTCTCATCGGCAATGTCATACACCGGCGGTAATAACAAGCGGTAACCGGCTTTACGCACGGTTTCAATCACGCCGCCTTCAAGCTCCAGTGGCGATAATTGCTGACGTAAATGCCAAATGGCATTCGTGAGTGCCTTAGTGCCAACGTAAGCATTGCCCTCCCAGACTTTATCGATCAGCTCGTCACGGGTCACAACATGAGGATGACGCAGGGCGAGATAGCTAAGCACTTCAATAAACTTAGGTTGAAGTGACACCTTAGCCGATTCCTGTTGAGCACTTTCCTGCCCCTGCGTTTGAAATGAAATTGAGTTATCGGAAGGGTCAATGCGACAACTTCCTAAGCAAAAACTCAACTTACTCTTATCCTTCATTTTTCTCACACCTTCGCTATTCGTCTTTTTATGGTTACGGGAATGAGTACATCATCAGGCTAGATACTACCTAAGACTGAGCCTAGTTAGCAAACGAATGAGTTCAACTAACTATTTAAAATTCAAAAGATTAGTAAGTAACAAATCTAAAATAGAGATTTAAACAATATAGAAACGAGCCAAAGCCGATTGCGACCAAGCAACAGATTGATTACAACTGCATGACCAATAACAACATAAACCTCAACGTCTTACACCTGTTTACGAATGCGTAGTGCGGGCGTGAGTCACATCTTAGGGACCTAGATATGCTTCGCTTTGCCTTGATTTGCATCGGCATGATGTTGTGCCCGCTGTTTGCCCCCAAAATCTTAGCGCAGGACTACCAGAAACCGTCTCCCGCATTACAGCAAACCATCAGCCACAGTAGCAATCTCACGACTCGACTCTCAAACGATCATCAATGGCTGGCATTACTCAGCCCGATTTCGGCGCCGAGCATTGCCACGCTGGCCCAGCCAGAGCAAAAGTTGGCAGGATTACGTATCGCCGCCGAGCAATATTTACCGAGTCGCATCACCCAGCGCTACCACCAACTCAGGCTGATTAATATTCAAGACAAGCGGCAGCGGTTGATAAGCTTGCCCGGTGGCCACGATATCACCGAGCTGCAATTTTCCCCCGACAGTCGCTATCTCTCCTATGTGAGCATAACGCCAGAGGGCGGTTACTTATATGTTTACAACCTCGCTCAAGATAGCCACAAGCGCCTGTCAGACAACCGATTGAATGGCACGATTAGCCTTGATTATCAGTGGGCTAACAATAACAGTCTACTCGCTCGCTTTGTGGTAGCCTCCAATGCCAACACAAGCATGGCTCAGGCCGTTTACGCACCGAAAACCAAGGAAACCTCAGGCAAACAAAGCCCGCAGCGCACCTATCAGGACTTATTGAAAACCAGCGCTGACAAACAACGCTTTAGCCAACTGACGACCAGTCAATTGGCCCGAATGGATTTAGATGGCAAGCTGACAACTATCGCTGCGCCGGGTATTTTTGAGGATTTTTCGGTGTCACCCGATGGGCGCTATATTTTAACCCATCAGCTGACCACACCCTTCTCAACCCAAGTAAAGTATTATGATTTTCCAACCTTAACAGAGATTTATAATCTTGATGGCCAACGCATAACGCAACTGCACCACAGCCAGAGTGGAGAATCAAAGCCCCAAGGAGGAGACTCAGTGCTCCCAGGCCCACGCCAGTTCCATTGGGTTCAAGGGCGAAGCGCAACCTTAGCCTTTACCGAAGCTCTAGATCAGGGCGATAGCCAGCAGGAGGCGCCGCTACGGGATAGTCTATGGCAACTCGATGCCCCCTTTACCCAAAAGGCCAAACTCATCGCCAAAACCCCTTGGCGGATCATCGATATCGACTGGGCGGAAAACAACATCGCCTTAGTGACCCAGCGCAATAGCAAAGCACAGTTACTGCGACTGAGTAGCCTAGACACCCACCTTGGAGAAAGTCGCCTACAAACGTTGAACGAGCGTAATCTGCGCGATAAATATCAAGAACTTGGAACATTCTCCAGAGAATACATCCAAGGCAAAGGGCATGTGATCCGCCTGCAGCAGGCGCAAACCGCAGGGCTTATTCACTACGGCCAAGGGGCATCGCCACAGGGGGATAAGCCTTTCTTAAAGCGCACCTCATTACTGACGGGTGAGTCGTCACTGCTTTGGCAATCGCCAGCCCAGCAATTAGAGTCGGTGCGCTACGTGCTCAATCTTGAGCCATTACAGCTGATTATTAACCGTGAAAGCCCGACTGAAGCCCCAAGCCTTGTCTTAATCGATGGTGTCAAAGAAAGTGTGCTCTACCAACAGGCCGATGAACTGAGTGCGTATCGGGGAATGCAGAAGCAGCTTATCACCTACAAAAGAGCCGATGGCGTGCCCCTGTCTGGCACTCTCTACTTACCCGCCAATTACACCAAGGAGCAAGGCACCCTACCTGTGTTAATGTGGGCCTATCCGCGGGAGTTTAACGATCCCGATGTCGCGGGCCAAATTAGCTTTAGCGCCAATCAATATCCCAGCATCAGCCCTAGGGGCCCAATCCCATTAGTCGCCGAAGGCTTTGCGGTGTTTGATAAAGTCTCTATGCCCATCATCGCTCAAGGGGGTAAAGAGCCCAATGACAGCTTTCGCGAGCAACTCATTGCCAACGCACAGGCGGCTGTCGATACCTTGGTGGATTTAGGCATTGCCGATCGCAAACAAATCGCGGTGGGTGGACACTCCTACGGAGCCTTTATGGTGGCAAACTTGCTCGCCCATACGGATTTGTTTTATGCAGGCATTGCCCGTAGTGGTGCCTATAATCGCAGTCTCACTCCTTTTGGGTTTCAAAATGAGGAGCGTTACTACTGGCAAGCCAATGATATTTATCAGCAAATGTCACCGTTTAATTACGCCGATAACATCAAATCACCTTTGCTATTAGTTCACGGTGAGATGGATCAAAACTCAGGCACTTTCCCGCTGCAATCTGAGCGTTTGTTCGATGCTATTCAAGGCCTTGGCGGTAAAGCAAGATTAGTTATCCTGCCATTTGAAGGACACAGTTATGCGGCTAAGGAATCCCTAGAACACTTGCTCTGGGAACAAAGCCAGTTCTTAAAGGCAAATCTGCCGTCCACGAACCTGTGAGCCAATCAGCTTAATAACGCTTAGCATTCCACAAGTACATCCCATCAAAGGATTGGCGGCATAATAAGCCGCCAATCGCTTAACAAGTTACTGCTATCACTTATCCCTAAATACTGTGTTAATTCAGTATTCAAGAGAGTATCTCCCCTCACTGATGCATTTAATCTCTGAATCTTTAGCCTTTGTCTCTTAGAGCTTTTGACTCTTAGAGCTTTTGACTATTTCCCGTTAGTCGATTGACTTTATGTTCTGTTTTTCTCACTCAAAGCACCCGTAGAGCATTCGCCTATGTGAGGAGCTTATATGTAGCGCGCGAGCAAGGTTCTTGTGTTAAACGCCTTTGTTAAGTGATTGTTTTAAAATCTTAATCTAAACACCAGAGTTAAGAGTTTAAGTTAATTACCGTAGTCTAAAACCAGTAAAAGCTGAGTTTTAGCCTCTCCAGTTTATGGCTTGCTACATGCACCAAACCTATTGCGACGAACTTATTGCGATGAACTGATTACGATGAACTGATTGATATGCGCGTCTAACGGTGATTGGCAATAAAAAAACCGCATGCAGGGAGCCACATGCGGTTGAGCAAACTTAAGTGGTTAGTATCAGTTCAACGATATTAGAACTTAAGCTCTGCACCTAGGTAAGCATAACGTCCCACACCACCGCCATAGGCGCTGCTGTAGTTACCATTACCCGTTTCGACTAAATCACCAGTGTCGGCAACCCAAGGACCCTGATTGTCGAAAATATTACGCACACCGCCGTATAAACGTAATTCAGCCTGACTCACGTCCATAGTGTAAGACACCGACAAATCGTGGGTGATATACGAGCTGTAGAATAGGAATGCTGGCGTTTCGGGATTAGCCACCGCACTGGCATCACCCGCATCGAGTTTGGCTTGGTTTTCGGCCTTCAGCACATTCCACTCTTCAACTCTATCGTGGCTATCGACCATGGCGCTCTTATACTTAGCGCTCCAACGAACACGCCAATCATCATTGCTCCAGGTTAATGAAATTGCGCCTCTGTCCTCAAAAATCCCGCTGGCAAGCTCACCCACATAGTCATCTTCAACTAAACCATCGGCGCCGTAATAGCTAGTGCTAAATTCCAACACATGGGTCCAGTTAGTTTTTAAGCTAAGTTCACCGTATCCGTCTAACTGCCACTCGTAGGCCATGGCGATATCAACACCACGGGTGACAATGTCATTCAAGTTCTGTTCCTGTTGGATAACCTGAGTGATTTGCCCTTCAGTATCACGGCTGATGACCTGACAGTACTCGTTATCGGCGCCATAGGGATTACTCGAGTTATAACATTCAGCCAGAATATCCTCGTTGCTTAATGAACCAATGGCATCGGTGACTTTAATATCGTAATAATCGACCGCCAAATTAAAGCCTTCGAGGAAGGCTGGCGCCATGGTAAAGCCTAAGGTATAGGTATCCGCGGTTTCCTCGGTGAGGTTTTCGTTACCAGCATTCGGCGAATATTTAGAACCACCCTCATCCTCAAAGACACCGTTAGTCGCAATTGCGGCTGCAATACCAGGATCTTGGCGACAACTATCATGCCCAGCCCCAGTTGAGGTTGCTGTTACCCCATCACAAATATCGCGAATACTGTCGTAATCTCCACGGGGTGGCGAGATAAGTTCTGTAATATTCGGCGCACGTTGCGAGCGAGAGTAGTTAGCACGTAGGGCATAGTTGGCAATAGGCTCCCACAGGATCCCCGCGCGATAGCTCGACATTAAGTCGATGTTTTTCTGGCTGTAATCCGCAAGACGCAATGACACGTCTAGGTCAAGCTTATTGGCAAAAGCCTCATCCCTTAACAAAGGAAGATTCGCTTCACCAAAGGCTTCCCATACGGTCACATCCCCTTCAAAGGGCGGCACGTCGTTAAAGGTAATCGCATCGCCACGCATCGCTTTATCGGTATCGACGGCTTGAGTATCACGGCGATATTCGACCCCGAATGCCGATTGCACACCACCCGCGGGCAATTCAAACAATTCACCTGAGATAAATCCTAGGGCATTAAATTGCGTGATATCCGTATTGATATAAGGATTGGCGCGAATATAGTCCGCCCCTTCCTTGCTGATTGAGCCTTCACCAAAGATATTGACGGGAACACAGCCCTCGGCTCTAGCCTCTTCACTGGCACATTGGATAGTCACACCATCGGCGGCGTATTCAGCATCCAGAGCATATTGCAGACGACGAATACTGATTTCATTGCTGCGGCGCTGACGCTGTTCAAACTTCCCGTAACCCAGTGAGGCATCCCAGGTCCAAGTTTCAAATAGGTTGCCCTGCAATCCCGCCCAAGTACGCAAAGTGGTGCGCTCGTTATCGCTCTCAACGGGGCCTACTTCTTGGAAGCGGCGATCCCAAGTGATGCTCTTGCCAGCTGTCGCGGCAATTTCGGCTGGCACATAAGGATTGTTTGGTGAAATACTGCCCGCAGCGATAGTGCCAGGGAGACCCGTCACAGGGTCGATATAGAGTTCAGCGTCGTTATAGTCTTGGCCTTCGGCATCGGTACGACGAAAGGCATTATTGCGGCTAAACTGCACTTGCACATTCGCGCGCACATCGTCGCTGAGGTCATAATTCATTTTGACCGCCGCGGCTAAGGTATCCTCAGGGACCTTTAATAAACCAGTGGTGTAACCGTTATAGCCATCACGTTCTTCTTTAAAGTCGGTTTTAAGCTCGGTGCCATCGTACCACCAAGAGTTTGATTTAAAGCGGCCACCGACGATGTCATTACTGCGCTCGCGCCAATCGTCTCGGGTAATATCGCGCATACACAGGTCGCCATCGACCGTGTTCATGGCATTACACATTTGCTTTTCATCGTAGGCAAAACTTGACTCATACAGAGCTCTTTCCCTGTCGGTCGCAAATAAGCCATGTTGCTTATCGTAAGTCGCACTGGCGAAGATATAGCCTTTATTGCCATTAAAATCAGTGCCATAACCCACATCGACAGTGGTTTCACGACCACCACCTTCAGTGGTTTCACCTCCACGTGCGTTAATCTCAAAGCCCGTCTTGTTCTGCTGGGTAATAATATTCACCACCCCAGCAATCGCATCGGAACCATAGACAGCCGACGCCCCGCCGGTAATGATTTCGACCTTATCGACCATAGCGGCTGGAATGGTGCTTAAGCTGACATAGTTACCGCTGTAACTGTTTGATACTACGCGGCGACCATCGATCAAGGTCAGGGTGCGATCTGTGCCTAAGTCACGTAAATCAATGGTTGAAAGACCCGTATTTTGCACGCTCGATTGGCTATTTGTACTGCTAACGCCTTCCGACAACGCTGGAATTTGATCAACTAAAATATCCGCCAATGAGCCAATACCGCTATCGGCGATATCTTTCGCATCTAAGCCCTGCAATGGAGTGCTCAGGGAAAAGCTGTCGCGTTTAATCCGCGAGCCCGTGACTGTGACTTTTTCGATGCTTTCTTGCTTATCCGCTACCTCGACTTCAACCCGATTAGCGCTCTCATTCACCGCATTCACTTCAATTGGATCGGCAGCCCAAGCTACCGAAGGAACAATACCAAACATCGAAGCTTGGATTGCCAAGGTTAATAATTTCTTCTTCATCCTTCCCACCTTCACTTTTACAGCGCAAGCCATTCTTGTTGTTATTTGGAGCTGTTACTTGTTCTCGCCAAAAGTGCATTTATCGCTGCGATGTATTGTCAAACCCGTAGGCTTGCCAACCAGCAACAGCAAGAAAACACAATTAACATTTCAGCAACCAAAACGTTGTACTTTGCCGAGTGAAGGGCGGCAACGATATGCCACTCGTTTCTTTGCCCGTTTTATATCTATTAAATATCTATTCTTTTATTTTCAGAATATTAGCTGCATAAAAAGAGAATAAACCGACTATTGAATCCTCAAAAAACATCGCAAAAAAATCCCCCATACCAACTGATTTTCATCAATACGGCCTTGGTAAATAACCAACTCAAATGGCAAATATGTCCAAAATAAGCCGCTCATTGGCGCATTAAGCCACGTATCAAAAATGCACAATGTAAAAATCCATCTATGCTTGATCACAGTTGTGTCATCTAAACTCGCTAAAGTGATTGTTAACTAAGCAGTAAATACACAACAGACTCACTGTAAGGGCCGTACAAAGCCTGCACACTCTGGGCGCGCAAACATATCAATTAAGGGAATGGTTATTTATCTAGCTCGACTTAACCAGCAAGATAAACAAGGATTTATTCAAAGAACGCGAAGCGTATATCGGCATAAATCGACTGAATAGGAAATCAATCAATGAATATGTCACAAAAAATGGCGGCAGAATTTTTGGGCACTCTGTGGCTCGTTCTCGGCGGCTGCGGCAGCGCCGTTCTGGCGGCGGCCTTTCCAGAAGTTGGGATAGGCTTACTTGGGGTGTCGTTAGCCTTTGGTTTAACAGTTCTGACGATGGCGTTTGCCATTGGTCATATTTCAGGTTGCCACTTAAACCCCGCCGTATCCTTTGGACTCTGGGCTGGCGGACGTTTTCCGGCATCGGAACTGCTGCCTTATATCATTGCCCAAGTGGCGGGCGGTATTGTCGGTGCAGGCGTATTGTACGCCATAGCTTCAGGGCAAGAAGGTTTTAGTCTCGCGGCGGGCTTTGCTTCTAACGGCTTTGGCGAACATTCGCCCGGCGGTTACAGCATGATGTCGGTGTTGATCTGCGAAATCGTGATGACCTTGTTCTTTTTATTGGTGATTTTAGGGGCGACCGATGAGCGAGCACCTAAAGGCTTTGCGCCTATTGCGATTGGTCTGTGTTTAACTCTTATCCACTTGATCAGCATTCCCGTGTCAAACACCTCGGTCAATCCGGCCCGCAGTACAGGCCCTGCGCTGTTTGTCGGCGATTGGGCCGTATCGCAACTGTGGATTTTTTGGGTCGCTCCTATCCTTGGTGCCATTCTCGCCGGCGTGATTTACCGTTATTTCAACGCAGCTAAGTAATTCCTCCGCTAGCAACAGCGCCCTCGCGGCGCTGTTGTGCTTTTTCAAACCCCGCTCTAATGTTACCATCTTGCCAACTGGTGAGTTTTGCTGTGCTGACGCTATACATGAGTCGCACGACAGGCTTCGCCCTATTCACGCATAAGAGATATTTTCATGAGCAAGACTGTTAAAACCTTTGCAGAAGCCGCTGGCATGACTCCAGAAGGTCGTTACGATTACCTCGTTGAACAAGTTAAACAACACAAAGTGTTATGGACGCTACAGGACCAAGATGGTTGCGTCATGCTGACCACTGAAGATGAAGATTGCATCCCAATGTGGCCAACCGAAGAAGCGGCCGAGTCTTGGGCAGTCGATGACTGGAGCGAATGCCAAACCTTAGCGATTCCCTATGATGAATGGCATGAAAGATGGGTTCCTGGCATGGAAGACGACGATCTGTTTGTTGCCGTATTCCCAGTACAGGATGACTTAGGTGTGGTCATTCCACCCTATGAATTAGATCAACGTTTAGTCACTAAACAAAGCCACTAATTAATAAGGGCAAACCTCAATGTCGCTGAGCGAGCAAGAATCCTCTTTGGCAACTCAGGCTACGCCGCCCTTGGCAAAAACCCGTTTACCTAAACGCTTAATTGCCTTGCTACTACTTTATGTCGCAGCATCGGTAAGCGGCTTAATCGCCAAACAAGGGGTACTTTTCTGCCTGTTAACCCTATTGATGGTGCTCGGGATTATCGGTCGCCAAAAGGCTGGGCTGATTATGTTAAGGGGTTACACCTTAGTGCAGTTGGCGCTAGTCAGCATGTTACCTGTGATCCTTTATGATCCTGACAATCTCGTGGCTGGGCCTACCACTGTGCACCTTGGCGAGTGGCAAGAAAAGCTGCCCGATTACGTGATTTTTATCGTGTTGATTGTTTTATCTTTATTGCAGGTGTGGGTGGCATTCGATAAGAAAGTGAAGGCTTGGTTTAAACCCAAGCTTAATCTGAATATTATGAATTAACTCCAAGGCAAGACGATTACGCCTTACTTTGCCAGTACTTTCAACACTGGAAAGACCAACAAAAAAGCCGTCATCTCGACGGCTTTTTTATCTTCTATATCAGTTCACTACATGCGTAGAACAAACTTAAACAGAGAAACTTGCACCACAACCACAAGTCGTTGTCGCATTCGGGTTCTTCACAAAGAAACGCGAACCTTCGAGGCCAGAAGTGTAATCCACTTCACCGCCAACGAGGTATTGTAAGCTCATGGGATCGACGACCAATTGGACGCCTTGCTTCTCAACGGTGAAGTCGCCTTCGTTGACCTTTTCATCAAAGGTAAAGCCGTACTGAAATCCAGAACAACCACCACCCGTCACGTACACACGTAGCTTAAGTGCAGGATTTTGCTCTTCTTCCAACAAGCCCTTTACCTTAGCGGCTGCCGCATCGGTAAATTTGATAGGCATTGCTGCGTCAGCTTGATCAGTCATTACTACCTCTTACATCAGTTTTCTGGGGCAAATTATCCGTTACCTGACTATTTTGTTCAAGTATTACCCGCGGTTCTTTTTCACCCTGTAAAAGCTCAGGGACACTATAGACATGTTCTGTCTGTGAATTTTTGGTCCAGCGGCTCGAAGGCACCACAACTTTGACTTTAACCTGCACTAGGTTAAATCCCGCAGGCACACTCACTTTGGTATCTATGACCTGAAAATAGCGAAAATCAAACTCGAGCTTAGAACCCGTGAGTTTGTTCACACTTAACTCAACGGATTTTCCATCTTGCACACCAATGAGGGTGATTTCGGTACGACCTTGAATCGCCTGCTTACGTTTTTGCAGTTGAGTCAAAATCAGTTTTAAATTGTATTCATCCGCTAAGGCGCCCGGCGTCATTTCTAAACCGTGAATAGCCACCCCTTCGGCATTGTCATCCGGCGACATGATACTGCGATAAAAGGCTAATTCGCGCTCTAACTCTTTTTGTTTTTTCATCTGCTGCGCAAACATATCCTGCATTTGCGCATTGGCTTCACGCTCGACAGATAATTCTAAATTACGTGTCGCAAGTTCCTGGGTTTGCGCCTCAAGTTCCGCGGTGACACGTTGCAGTTTACCGCCGCCAATATGCTTTACGACGGGCTCGTCACTGTTGAGCACAATAAAGCTTACCCAAGCGCCTAACAGAAAGGCCACTAAGACTAAGGACAATAAATACTTGGTCGATGGACGATACTTTAGATCCATGACTTGCAGCCGATCTAGCCAACGATGATAATTTGGCATTAGGTAACAGCCCCTTATATAAAATACAATCAACTCAAGAACGAGTTCGATACAATACAACTCAGGCCAATGCAGTGCAATTAACGATAAATAAAGCCGCGATTCAAGACGCCATCAGCACAGCTAAAAAGTACTTAACTAACGAGCTGCGTGATCATTTATCCCAAGCCAAGATCAGTGCGCAATTGTGCTTACTGGCCTTGCTATTCGCCATCTTCGCCTCCTGCGTGATCCTGTTGTTTCGACTCTTGCTCCTGTGGGCGAACCATTACACCCAAATCGAGACGCTGGATTTTACGGGTAACATCGCCGACTGGCGAGCACTGTTGCCACTTTTTGGCGCCTTGTTGATCTGGATTGTCGCCAAACTCGGCTCCAAACGTTACAAGCGCATGGGGATTGCCTATGTATTACATAGGGTTAAATTGCACTATGGCAAAATTCCACTGCAATCTGCCGCAGGGCAATTTTTTCAGGCGCTGTTTGCCTTAGGAACTAATTTCTCGGTGGGCCGTGAAGGCCCTGCCATTCACCTCGGCGCCGTGAGTGCCAGTGTTTTAGCCGAAAAATTTAATCTTCCCGATAATAGCGTGCGGATTATGTGCGCCAGTGGGATTGCCGCAGGGATAGCCGCCACCTTTAACGCCCCGCTAGCGGCAGTAATATTTGTACTCGAAGTGATAGTGCGCGAGTACAAGGTGCATTACTTCTTCCCTATTATGCTGTCCGCCATTTGTGGTGCGGTTTCCAGCCAGCTGGTTTTTGGTAATGTGCACGAGTTTGACCGTATTCAGGTGATCCATATTCCATTAGATCACTATCCCATTTTAGCCTTGGGCGGTATTGCACTGGGCTGCGCAGCCGCCTTCTTCAATTTCGCCCTCCTTAAAGTCACCGCCACCGGACAAAACTGGCCACTGATTTATCGACTCTTACTGGCGGGCAGTATCACTACACTGATTGGCTTAATCTTGCCCCAAGCCCTCGGCACAGGGGATTTAGCCATCAGTGAAGCCATCAGCGAGCACCCCAGTTTATTGCTACTCATCGCCCTGCTTGCAGCCAAGATTATCGCCACCATAGCGGCAATCGGACTTGGGATCCCAGGTGGTTTGATTGGTCCACTCTATGGTATCGGCGCCTTAATTGGTGCCATCTTAGCCTTAGTTAGCGCCATTCTATTCCCTTCGATTGCGCCTTACGTTGGCCTCTATACGGTTATCGGCATGACGGCGATGATGGGCGTTTGCCTCAGTGCGCCGCTCGCCGCCCTAGTGGCGCTGCTTGAGATGACTAATGATGCCAGTATCATTCTGCCAGCAATGTTTGTGACGATTCCCGCCTTCTTGATTGCCTATCAAGGATTTAAAACCAACTCTATCTTCTTCAAGCAGCTAGAGATTATGGGTTTAGGTTATAAAGTCGCCCCTGTGAATTTGGCGCTACAGAAAAAAGGCGTGCGCGCCCTGATGGATAAGCGTTTTGTTATCGTCAACAACAACGACGAGCTGCTGCTCGAAGTGTTAAAGCGCGCCGAAGGTCGCCCAGTGTTAGTACGTAACGCCGATGGGGTGATTGAAATGCTCAGCCTTGAGATGCAATCCTACGATGACAACATCACCCTCTCGCGCCATCCAATGAAGGGGCTGAGTGACACTAAAACCCTCGATGAGGTGTATAACTTGTTGTCGCCCAAACGCAGCGGTGAGGTGTTTATCTATCAAGATACCCCAGACAATGTGGTGGGGGTGGTCAGTTGGTCTAACCTACAGCAAGAAATTCGCTCCGGCCAAGTCTAAGCCCTGCGAAGATGGGCTTTGATTCACAAAATCCTGTATTAGCTGCCTAAAAAATCTATACGAGGGGGCGGCGACTATTTCGCTGCCCCAGTGCATCTGTTACAATCGCGCCTCAGCCACCCTACATATACACCAGGGCACAAAGCGCAACCTTGCACTTTAACGCCCCCTAGCAATTGGAAAACAGGCTGATGAACCAGTTCGAAGGATCTCATATCCTCTCCGTAAACCAGTTAGATCTTGATTCAATCCAAACTATTTTTAATGTTGCCAATCGTATGATGCCCTATGCACTTCGTGAGAAGCGCACTAAGGTGCTCGAAGGCGCCATTTTAGGTAACCTGTTTTTCGAGCCTAGTACCCGTACCCGCGTGAGTTTTGGCTGTGCCTTTAACTTACTCGGCGGCCATGTGCGTGAAACCACAGGTATGGCCTCTTCGTCCTTATCTAAGGGCGAGTCACTGTACGATACCGCACGTGTACTCTCGACCTATTCCGATGTGATTGCGATGCGCCACCCAGACTCCTATTCGGTAAAAGAGTTTGCCGAAGGTAGCCGCGTGCCGGTGATCAACGGTGGTGATGGTTCGAACGAGCACCCGACTCAAGCCCTGCTCGATTTGTTCACCATTCAAAAAGAGTTAGGCCATGCAGGCCGCGGTATCGATGGCATGCACATCGCTATGGTCGGTGACTTAAAATTTGGTCGTACTGTTCATTCCCTGTCGCGCTTACTGTGCATGTACAAGAACATCAGCTTCACACTGATTTCGCCTGCTGAATTAGCAATGCCTGACTATGTGATCTCCGACATTGAAAATGCTGGCCATAGCATCAAAATAACAGACCAGCTTGAAGGCCACTTAGATAAAGCCGACATTCTTTATCTGACCCGCATTCAAGAAGAACGCTTCCCATCCCAGGAAGAAGCGAACAAATACCGCGGTAAATTCCGTTTGAATCGCAGTATTTATACCCAACATTGCAAATCTAACACTGTGATCATGCACCCGCTGCCACGGGATTCGCGTGCGCAAGCTAATGAGTTAGATAATGATTTGAACAGCCATCCTAATCTCGCTATCTTCAGACAGGCGGACAATGGACTGCTAATTCGTATGGCACTGTTTGCATTGACACTCGGGGTTGACTCGCAACTCGAAAAATATGAGTGTCCCGTTAATTGGTATTCACGTAAAGCCGATCGCTAATCGGCTACTTACTTTAAGGACTTAACATGACCCGTTCCGAAGCGCTATTTGAACAGGCTAAAAAAACCATCCCCGGCGGTGTTAACTCTCCGGTTCGTGCATTTAACGGTGTAGGTGGTTCGCCGCTGTTTATTGAAAAAGCCGATGGCGCTTATATTTACGATGCCGATGGTAAAGCTTATATCGACTATGTTGGCTCTTGGGGCCCGATGATCCTCGGCCACAACCATCCAAAAATCCGTGAAGCCGTATTAGCTGCGGTGCACAATGGTCTGTCTTTTGGCGCGCCAACCGAACTTGAAGTGCAAATGGCCGAGAAAGTCATCGCCATGGTGCCTTCTATCGAGCAAGTGCGTATGGTGAGCTCAGGCACTGAAGCCACCATGAGTGCGATTCGTTTAGCGCGCGGTTTTACCAATCGTGACAAGATCTTAAAGTTTGAAGGCTGCTACCACGGTCACGCTGACTGCCTATTGGTTAAAGCTGGTTCTGGTGCTTTGACCTTAGGCCAACCAAGCTCTCCAGGTATTCCTGAAGATTTCGCTAAGCACACCTTAACTGCGGTGTATAACGATCTCGATTCTGTTCGTACGCTGTTCGAGCAATATCCAACTGAGATTGCATGTATCATCATCGAGCCTGTGGCTGGCAACATGAACTGTATCCCACCTATCCCAGGCTTCCTCGAAGGTCTGCGCACTATGTGTGATGAGTTCGGTGCGTTGCTTATCATCGACGAAGTGATGACAGGTTTCCGTGTATCTCGAAGCGGTGCACAAGGCCACTATGGCGTTACTCCAGACTTAACCACACTGGGTAAAGTGATTGGCGGAGGCATGCCAGTAGGTGCATTTGGTGGCCGTAAAGAAGTGATGCAGTTTATCGCTCCGACAGGTCCTGTGTATCAAGCGGGTACCCTGTCAGGTAACCCAATTGCGATGTCAGCAGGTCTAGCGCAAATGGAAGCCCTGTGTGAAGAAGGTTTATACGAAGCGCTGAGCGCGAAAACCAAACGTATCGCCGAAGGCTTTAAAGCGGCTGCCGACAAACACGGCATCCCAATGGCCATCAACTATGTCGGTGGCATGTTCGGCTTCTTCTTTACTGAACAAGAGCAGATCACGCGCTTCGACCAAGTGACTAAGTGCAATATCGAACACTTCCGCACTTTCTATCACGGCATGTTAGATGAAGGTGTTTACTTAGCACCGAGTGCCTATGAAGCAGGCTTCCTGTCGATGGCCCATGGCGAAGAAGAACTGCGCCTCACGCTAGAAGCAGCG
Organism: Shewanella sp. BC20; assembly: GCF_003129585.1. NCBI lineage: Bacteria > Pseudomonadati > Pseudomonadota > Gammaproteobacteria > Alteromonadales > Shewanellaceae > Shewanella > Shewanella sp. BC20. Next base: position 464,593 of record NZ_NHRI01000001.1, read on the forward strand.
GATCGCGTATTAGGTCGTATGAAAGCGGCAATGTAAGCGATAGCTTAAAACACTAAGGGACGCATTTGCGTCCCTTTTTATTGCTTGGCGTTTACGTTGGCTATTGCATGAGCCTTGGATCCATCAATAGCTATCTGAACGTTTAGAACCTAAAGCTGATTTAAATACCACCGCCGCGACGAGGACCTGTAAGGTCAAAGTGATATGGTCAACCATCAGGCTAGGATTATGTAATATTCCCAATGCGATCAGCTGCTTGCCACTATATGTTAACCATACTAAAGAGCCTAATAACATCAGACTGCGGAGCACAAATGTCATTTTGCGTTATCCTTAAGATACAACATCCAGTGTCTTAATTACTAAAGAGGCACAAGATACAGCTCACTTTCTGTTCAGTCAATATTTTGACCTGGTCATTTTTGTGACACAACTAAAGAATTCCGCACTCAGCACCGTAAACAGCACAAAATACGATTCTTCACCCCTGTGACTGCATTTTCACGCAATATTTCCTTCATAAAGAAAAATTAATTGCGGGATCGGCAAAATAACTGCTTAGACTTTAATCGTAGATCTTACTTTACAGTCCTCCGGCAATCTCGACCAAACAAGATAATTAACTAAGCATTAAAAACAAAACAGTGTTTAACGCTAAAAACCTATCGCTTTCACTGAGACCAATATCACAAAATGACGCAAATCCGAGTTGCAGCTAACAGTTGCGTTATTCACCCCATTATGTTCTGATCCGCACGCATTAACACGGCAAGCTTAATTTAGCCTTGATAATGCCACTCAATAGCTCGCCTTTGGCTTGCCACGACATTAAAACAGCAGTTGGAATTGCAGTTATGTTATATACCTTTCTGATCATACTGGCGGTGCTCGCATTGCTCAGTATTATTTTCGAAGAAGTCACCCACCTTAATAAAGCAAAAACCACCTTATTCTTTGGCTGTATTTCCTGGGTAGCACTGTTTATGGCTGCCGGAGACGCCAACCATGAGAAACTGGTTGCTCATCAACTCAATGAAAACTTGCTCGAAATTGCCACGTTGTGGCTGTTTTTGATGTCGACAATGACCTTTGTAGCCTATCTAAACGCCAAAGGTATGATCCAAATTATGGTGCAGAAGCTGTTCCCGCAGAAGGTTTCTGTGCGTTTGTTAATGATCCAAGTAGCCTTATTCGCGCTTATCCTGTCGGCTTTCTGTGATAACGTCACCGCGACCTTAGTGTCTTTAGGCTTGTTAACGACCTTTAAGCTCGAAAAGCAAATGCGCCGCAGAATGGCAGTGTTGATTATTTTCGCCGTGAACTCAGGCGGTGTCGCCCTGATCACCGGTGACGTCACCACCTTGATGATCTTCTTAGGCGGCCACGTTCACATCTCCGAACTGTTGATGCTGTTTATCCCATCTGCCGTGAGTGTGATTTTACTGGCGACGTTGTTCTCATTGAAGGCTGAAGGCGTGGTGTCCACCACCCCAATTAAACACAGCTATCAAACCGTGGATCTGCTCATTGCCTTAGTGTTCTTCTGCACGATTCTGATGACCATGCTACTGAACATTCTGTTTGGTATTCCACCGGTACTGACCTTCTTAACCGGTCTGTCGATTATGTTCCTTATCGGCCACACGACCCGCAGTGATAAAGAAGAAATCAAGATCCTCGAATATATTCGCCAAGTCGAATACGACACCCTGTTGTTCTTCTTAGGGATTTTACTACTGGTTGGTATGCTTAAAGAAATCGGCACCTTAGATATGCTGACCGAAGCTTACAGCCTGTTTAATCCAAACATCTCTAACTTCGTTACTGGTATGGGTTCAGCCCTGATCGATAACGTGCCATTGACGGCTGCGCTGCTTAAAGCAGAGCCAGTACTCAACACCCCAGAATGGTTAGGGTTAACCTACAGTGTGGGCGTGGGAGGTTCATTGTTAGTGATTGGTTCGGCTGCGGGTATCGTCGCCATGAGCAAAGTGAAAGAACTGACTTTCGTAAGCTATCTGAAATATGTGCCAGCCCTGTTCCTGTGCTACAGCATTGGTTACGCCCTGACCTTATTCCTAGCTTACAACTTTTTCGCTTAATCCTTAGCGATAGATATTACTTTACACATAAGAAAGGCGCCATTCGGCGCCTTTTTTGTTTGCTATAGCACAGTTAAATAGCAGGCACCCTAAACTGCGTACCTTGAATTTCGAGCACCACATCCCGTGGGCGAATCGCAATAATCTTTAACTTGCCTCCAATCTGGTCGCCTTCCTGTAACTCGGCGCCATCGACATTCAACCAACGCTGACTCGCATCCGTCGAATAAACGTGGGCAACAATATTAAATTCAGGTACTTGGAGTTGTAACCCTGCAGGCAGTTGCCCATATTTAGGAATATCGTCGTTTTCGACCTTAGGAATAGGATCAAGCTTGGGCTCAGTTACCGGCGTCTTAGCCGCCTTTACATATTCCACATCCTTGAGCGCATCCTGAAAATTCGCGACTAACTCATCCTCTTTGCGGCTCTGCGCCGTCTCTAAGCCCACATCGGCCGCCGCGGCATTGACTTGCTCACGCAGTGCCTCGAGTGTCACTAAGCCCTGACGATTCGCATTAGCGCCCAACATAATAGGCTCTGACTCGCTCGTATCCTGTGGCGCAACGTCTTCAACTGAGGGTTGCTGCGTTCGAGTCGTTTCAGCTAAGGCGGTAGACGTCGCCAGATAGTCATCGTAGCTCGGATCCGCACTCGCAGAAGCGGATGCTGTGGTAGATAGAGCCGAACTCATGTTGGGGTTCTGATAAGGCTGTACGTTTGCAGGCGCCTCATTTAATACCTGCTCCCTCGGCAGTGCCACTTTGCCCGCTAATCGAAACCCTGACGATTCTGCAGAGGTTTGCTCTGATACACCTGTTTGCGACGCAGCGCGAGTAACGGCACCTGATGAGGCGCGAACACCTTCGGCAGATGGCTGCACAGTAGAGGCTGCCTGCGGCGTGTATTCAGCCTTTCTATCAGCCGTGCTTGAATTGATACTGCTAGGCGCCGCATTCACTATCGACATCGCATTTTGCTGTTGCCAATTCGCCACGCCCCACGCCACACCCACACCAAGCGCCACCGCGACGGCGAGTAGGGATAATTTTGCCACGGGGAATGCAGATTTACGCGCCGTAGGATAACTTGCCCTCGGCGTTAATACCGCATCGGGTAAGGGTGAAGTTTGTTGCTGCTTATTACGGGTTACCGCATCGAGTAAAATGGACATTAACTCTGCGCTCCCTTATCGGTGAGGCGCGGTCCCTGATCACTTAAATACAAATTTAGTCTCACTAAGGTTTGATTACCTGCAATCCCGTCGGCCTTTAAACCATGTTGGCTTTGGAAAGCTTTCAGATCGTTCTCTAATTTCAGATCGAATTGAGACACCCGGCGCGAAGGTCGGTTAGCTACATGGGCAAGGGCGTTTTCAAGCCATTGTAATTGCCCAGGACTCGACTTCTGACTGATTTCCAACATAGGTAAATTAGGCGCCTGCCAGAGAATTTCAAAGGTGCCGCTAAAGTGTTGATTGAACCAGGCTCTATCGACCCAAAGCTGCTGCTCGCCCAACTGCATCAATAGCTGATCAGCATCGACAGCAATCACAGCGCCATAAAAATCTTGTTGGTTATCATCCACTAAATACACAACTGCGGGATAATTGAGCCGTGTGAGCGACATCCAATTGCCCTGCTGTTGATAGCAGGAAAGCCCCTGCTCCAGCGCCGACTGGCACGCGGTTAAGCCTTTAAAGGGGACTTTACCCCACACATTAAAGAGGCCTGCAAAGGCGGTATCGATACTGCGGCTTTGTTTGATGGCCTCCTGCAACACCCGCACACTCGGATCCGGCGCTGCAAGCGTTTGCGGCTCGCTAGCCACTGGTGCACTAGGCATCGAAGCCTGTGTTTGCTCCGGCTGAATACTATTAGCTTGAGTCGATGCTTGAGTTGCAGCTGGTGTCGTTTGGCTCACTTGTGTCACAGGCGAGTTGGCCACATTGGCAACCGCTGGACTTTCGGTAAATAACCAATAAGACACGCCGAAAGCCACAACCAATGCCGCCGCAATAGCACTTGGCCACAAGAATTTATTTTGTTGTGGTTCTTCTTCGCCTAATACTTCAGCCGCCGCTTGTCTCACCATATGGTGATCGATTGGCACCTTAGATTGTGCGTAACCCGCCATCAAGGCACGTTCGCACAGCAAGTTAATTAACCGCGGAATGCCACCACTGTATTTGTGCAGCACTTTAATGGCTTTGCGAGTAAAAAGCGGTTCGAAACGACCTGCCACCTGTAAACGGTGCAACACATAGAGCGCGATTTCATCTTCATTAAGAGGCAATAGATGATAACGGGCAGTAATACGCTGGGCTAACTGTCTAAGCTCTTGACGTTTAAGCAGCAATTGCAGCTCTGGCTGACCAATTAAGATCACCTGCAGCAGTTTTTTGGTGTCGGTCTCGAGATTGGTGAGCAGCCTTAATTGCTCTAATACTTCGGCACGCAGATGCTGCGCCTCATCGATGATGAGTACGGTATTGCGGCCTTTCTCATGATTAGCCAGTAAAAAACGACTCAGATGGTCAGTGAGTTGTTTCAGGGTTGGGTTTTCACCATAGCTAATCTTCAATTCATCACAGAGCGTGGCGAGTAACTCCAGCTCAGTCAGCGAAGGATTTAAAATAAATGCAGTGTCGGTATTATCAGGCAATTGCCCAAGTAAACAACGAGATACTGTCGTCTTCCCCGTGCCGACCTCCCCCGTCAACAACACAAAGCCCCCAGTTTCACCCAGTCCATAGGTCAAATGGACTAAGGCCTCTCTGTGCCTGTCACTCAAAAATAAATAATGGGGATTGGGTGCAATCGAAAAAGGGTTATCACTGAGTCCATAAAAGGCCTTGTACATACCACCAATCATCCTAAGCTAAAAATAACGCCCCACGTTAAAACGTCCCAATGATATTGTCAAAACATCCGCAACATGGATGTGACATCCTAATAAATATCTGCATCCAAATTCGCCTCGCCATCACCTCATCATGTTAAGCTAGCTTTATGACACACTAGCTAAAATATTCCTGTGAAAATTTATTTAGTGGGCGGAGCTGTACGAGACAGCCTGCTCAATCTCCCTATAAAAGATAAAGATTTTATGGTTGTCGGCGCGACTCCGGAGCAAATGCAGCAGTTAGGTTATCGCCAGGTAGGTAAAGACTTCCCAGTCTTTTTGCACCCTAAAACCCAACAAGAATATGCATTAGCACGCACAGAGCGCAAAGTCGGCCTCGGCTATGGCGGTTTCAGCTGTTACGCCAGTCCGGATGTCACCCTAGAGCAAGACCTGCTGAGACGCGATTTAACCATTAATGCCATCGCCCAAGATGAGGCGGGTAACTTGTACGATCCTTACCATGGCATCGCCGATATCAACGCGCGTAAGCTGCGACATGTGTCGGCCGCCTTTGCCGAAGATCCGCTGCGAGTATTAAGGGTTGCCCGCTTTGCCGCACGTTTTCATGACTTAGGTTTCGAGATTGCCGCTGAAACCATGGCGTTAATGCAGCACATGAGCCAAGCCGAGGAGTTAACCGCCCTTACCCCGGAGCGCGTCTGGCAAGAAGTCGATAAGAGTCTTGGCGGCCCTCACCCAGAAGTCTTTTTCGAGGTGCTACGCCAATGTGGCGCCTTGAATATTCTTTTCCCTGAGATTGAGGCGCTTTTTGGTGTGCCACAACCGGAAAAATGGCACCCAGAGATAGACACAGGTTTGCACACTATGTTGGTGTTAGCTCAAGCGACCGCTCTGACAGAGGAAAAAGCCGTGCGCTTTGCCGCCCTAGTGCATGACTTGGGTAAAGCATTAAGTCCTAAAGAGCATTGGCCTAAACACCATGGTCATGGACAAAAGGGCTTACCCGTCATTAAAAGTCTGTGTGAACGCTTGCGGATCCCCAACGAGTATCGCGATCTAGCGCTCTTGGTGAGCGATCAACATCAGAATGTGCACCAAGCTTTTGAGTTAAGAAGCGAAACCATCATCAAACTCTTCGATAAAGCCGATTTTTGGCGTAAACCAGAACGGCTGAAGCAACTTCTATTAGCCTGTCTCGCCGATATGCGTGGCCGAACCGGATTCGAGCATCACGCCTATCCACAAGGCGATTATCTTTCTGCTTGTTTTTTAGCCGCCAACACGGTCGATGTAAAGGCTATTATTGCGGCAGGTTTTCAAGGTGCACAGATAAAACAGGCGCTCAATTCGAAGCGGATAGAGGTTGTTGAGCAAGTGAAACTCAACTGGCAGCAATCCCAAGCCAAACAAAGGCCATAAAATTGTAATATTTTTGTAAATGCGCCCACACTTTCTGGTAAATACAGTGCCATTTTTCGATGAAAAAGGCCGATATAACCGCGAAAAAACGCTTTTAAAAAAAATTTATATGTCTATAGTGGTTAAACGCATTAATATTCGTAGCAAATTAAAATAGCTATGTCATAATTAGGCAGTTTCGATTCCAAAGTGACGAAACATTCAAATCCAACCTATTTTAAGGGATTTTTTACAATGAACAAAAAAGTACTGATGATTGCTGGTTTAGCAATGACTGCCCTACTAGGTGGTTGTGCAAACACTACTGCTCTGGAAGAAAGCGTTGCAACTCTGGGCAACAAAGTTGATCAATTATCAGCTGATGTTAGCTCTCTGAAATCAGAGCAAAGCAAACTGTCTGCAGACGTTAAAGATGCTAAAGCAGCAGCTATGGACGCACAAGCAGAAGCTAAGCGCGCTAACGACCGTCTAGACAACGTTGCTTCTCGTTACAAGAAGTAATGATAAGTAATTAACCTGCAATTCAGCGGGTTAGGATAAAAGGCTTGTGAGAGATGAAAGCGAATAGCACATCCATCCAAGCCTTTTTTTATGGCCTCAGTTAATCCAAGCACCCATCTTATCTTTAAAAATCATCTCCAATTTAAACCTACACTTTCTCGGCTCTCTAGCCCTTTACACTCACCATCTCTTTAAAACTCATTCGGCTTAACGGCGATGCCAGTTCAAAACCGAAGTTCATCGCTCATTTGTTTTAAGTGGATTTGATTTTTAATCTCATCCATAAACTGAGGTTTTAAGTTTTCTTAATCTCCACGAATCTTTTTGCTTAAAACTTTATTTTTGCCCCAGTATTATCGTCGGCATTTTAAAGAAACTGCAACGCGACAAACTGAGGCTATTAGGGAAACAAAGGCAATAAACTGGTAATAATTGTGAGAGACAAAAGTGTAATAAAGATAAAGTTTAAGGGACGCCGTTTCACATTTACATTAAAACAACATAAAAAGCTCGATTAGTATCATAGACTTGCGCAATCCACCCTATTCAAGCCCCCAGAAATGCATTCCCTAAGCCAATGAATAGATTAAAAAACATCCTATTCAATTAGGTATTTTGGCCTATTAGGACTCAATTAAAGACTTTTGTGCTAAGACCAAAACAAAATCAATTTCCAGCGTATCGAAGGCTTTCGTCCGAATAAGGTGTTTAACTTGTTCAGAGGCTCGCCACGCATAGGGTGTCATATCCAGCAAGACCAGCGCTTGTTCACCCGTAACGGACAAACTAAATTGCAATTGCTGCTGTTCTTTGACAATTAAACCCGAAGGTAAGTTAATTTGGGGCGTTTTTTCAGTCAGTTCCGGATAAATACACTCCCTGATTTGCCACAAATGCCGCGCACCCGGGATCACCTGTAACATCAAGCCCTGATCTTTAAGGACTCGAACGCATTCCTTCCCCTTCAACGGCTTATCGACCACAGTGATAATATCAATGCAATTGTCGGCAAAAGGCAGCACTTTTGAGGAGCTTAAGCACAGCGCGGCAGGGGTTTGCGCTTTGGCCGCAGCAAAAATAGTATTTTCTGCGTCCGCTACGCCACTGTACTGGACGTTTAGCTCGTTTGTGAGTTTAGGTAGTACAGAAGCTAAAGCTCGCAAATAGAAGCCGTCAGCGCACTCATAGTCCAATAGGCAATCATCCGCTTTCAGATGAGGGGCGATGATCGCCGCCATTTTTTCAACTAAAGGTGAAAAAATCCCCGACTCAAGCAAGAAGCGCTTTGCCCGCACTTGCTGACGAGAGTCGCCAGTTGGCTTTTGCCGTGCCGGTTTAGTAAAAATCCAATAACCCGCTTCGCTTTTATCAAAATGGTGCTTGTTCGCACAGTAAAAACCTTGGGATGCCTGATGCTGCATCAGTGCCGAACCACAGGTAGGACATTGAAATTGAAGGCCCATAACTTACTCCGTTAACGAAAATCCGCGCCTAAAAACACAAAAATCGGGTACTAGACCCGATTTTTTAGCCATGGCGCCTCTGTATTATAGGAAGATAAATCCACATAACACAGCACCGAGGATGAGGCGGTAAATCACAAATGGCGTCATACCCATACGGCTGATGATTTTTAAGAAATAGTGAATACACAGATAAGCGGCTACAAATGAAATCACAGTGCCGAGTGTCAGTGCTTGATAATCAATGGGAAGCGGGCTTTCAGCCAAATCTTTACCCACTAGAATAGCCGCGCCCAGACTGACAGGCACAGACATCAAGAACGAGAAACGCGCTGCGGCATCGCGGCTAAGGCCTAACATCAGCGCGGCCGTCATCGTCGCACCCGAGCGTGAAGTACCAGGGATTAATGCCAGCGCCTGCGCAAAACCGATTAACAACGCCTTGCGCCACCCAGTTTGATACACAGTTAAATCACGGCGCGACATCTTATCTGCCCACCAGAGCAATAAACCAAAGACGATAGTGGTCACGGCAATCACGCCTGCACTGCGCAAATGGGTTTCGATAAAGTCTTTGGCGATAAAACCAAAAAACACTGCGGGTAAAGTGGCAAGAATGATCCACCACGCCAACTTACTGTCATCGGAATGTTGACCTTTCACCATGCTGGCAATCCAGGCCTTGAACATGGCCCAGAGTTCATTGCGAAAATAAATCACTACGGCGAATAATGACCCAGTGTTCACGGCGACGTCGAAGGACAAGCCTTGGTCTTCCCAGCCTAGAAGCTGTGCGGGTAGGATAAGGTGCGCCGAACTAGAAATGGGGAGGAACTCTGTTAACCCTTGAATTAAAGCTAAAATAATTACCTGAAACGTATCCATGACAATCCTATCAATCAATTAAAAAGTGAGCCCATGAGGCCATTCAAAGGCTACAGGCCACAGCTTTTGCGATGCTTTATCATATTCATCCCACATTGCGGCATAGGTTTTCTGCTGCAATGGGTGAACCAAATCAGGGGCAATTTCCGCTAAAGGCCAAAGCACAAAAGCATTAGTGACGATTTCGGCGCGGGGCAAGACCACAGGGGTATGACAAACGACATCATCGTAAAGCAATAGGTCAATATCTAGGGTTCTTGGACTAAACTTTTTGGCCCCCACCAACCGGCCGTGATTTTGCTCGATTTGCTTAAACTGCGCAACTACCTCAGCAATATTCAGGCTCGTTTGTGCACAGGCCACCATATTTAAAAAGTTAGTGCCATCAAACCCTACGGCTTCACTCTCATACATAGAGGAAAGCTGCAGTGGACCAAAGTGCTCTCGTAATGACTGCAAGCCCGCCTTCAGATAGCGAGAAGGTTCTATATTACTGCCTAAACTAATGTATATACGTGCCATACCAATGTCCGAACCGTCCGCCTAACTAAGCTAAAACCCGAATCTAGAGTAACGACTAGCGTGAGCGTTCAATCTCAACCCCAACGGCAGAAGCTGAAGGCACTGCGCCGGGTTTCATCACCACGACTTTCACCCAATTGACCTTAAACTCGTTGAGCACACATTCGGCCACTCGTTCAGCCACGGTTTCGATTAACTCGATAGGCTTTTCGGTGACGAGCTGATTCAGGCGGTTCGACACCGTTTCATAGCAGAGCGCATATTGATAGTCGTCGGTTGCCGCGGCGGCCTTATTGTCCCAAGCCATGTCGAGATCCAAAAACAGGCTCTGCTGGATTTTCTTTTCCCATTCATAGACGCCAATCACAGTATCAATACGTAATTGTCGAATAAGCACTTTATCCATACTAATTCCTACTAACTCATGCCAATGAGGTCTGATAAGCTAAACGCGATAGAGTCTGTATAATCCGCCGTTCGATGGAACGACTAATTTACTTTCTACTCGGACCAATCCGAAGTAGGATAACGCCCAAATGGATTTGTTCGTTCAGAAACTATCGCAACTTGATAAGTCGCGTTATCGCTATCGCTTATGACTGAATGCTTGCCAAGAGGCTGTTTAATTGTGGCGCGATAATACCTTAAGACGTGTAAGGAAACCAATGTGAGTCAATTAACACTGACACTTTTGATGATTGTGGCCGCCTATTTAGCCGGTTCTGTCTCAAGTGCTGTGCTAGTGTGTAGGATGAGAGGCCTACCCGACCCAAGATTGCAAGGCTCAGGTAACCCCGGAGCCACCAACGTGCTGCGCATTGGCGGCGCAAGCTCGGCTGCCATGGTGTTATTTTTCGATATGCTTAAGGGCGCCTTACCCACTTATCTTGCCTATTTAATGGGAATTGACGCCATATCCCTCGGCCTGATCGCCATCGCCGCCTGTCTTGGGCACATTTATCCGATATTTTTTGGTTTTAAAGGTGGCAAAGGTGTGGCGACGGCTTTTGGTGCCATGGCGCCGATTGGCGATGACTTGGCCATCTGCTTAATGGCTTCTTGGGTCGTCTTAGTCCTGATCAGCCGCTACTCTTCCCTCGCCGCAATTATCACAGCCCTACTGGCGCCACTTTATACTTGGTGGCTAGATGACAGATTTACGATTCCCGTCGCTATGCTCTCAACGCTGATTATCATCCGCCATAAAGAAAATATTCAGCGGCTGCTGAAAGGTGAAGAGTCTAAAGTGTCACGTAAAAAGCGTCCTAAAACACCTTAGGCAAGCAACACCTTAGTCACGTAATACCATAGCTACGCAAAACCATACTCACGCCGATAAATGGCTTGATAACGCATTCGAGAGAACCATATTCGAGTGACCAATTCAAGAGAACAAAAAAACAGCGCATCATGCGCTGTTTTTTTATTGTTCTTATTTGGCTCGCGATAACTTATGCAACTGGCGGTAAGGTATCGAGCGGCCATCTCGGTTGACCTTTGACCGCTAAGTCTTCCTGTTGCCCCGCCTTCAAACGCTGCAGTCCAGCGAAAGCAATCATAGCGCCGTTGTCAGTACAAAACTCACCACGCGGATAATAAACTCGGCCACCGATAGAGGTCATCATCTCGGCCAAGGTTTCCCGTAGGCGCGTGTTGGCACTCACGCCACCCGCGATCACTAAACGGTTATAGCCAGTTTGTTTTAACGCGCGGCGACATTTAATCGCGAGCGTATCAACGACCGCTTCTTCAAAGGCGCGGGCGATGTTCGCGCGAGTTTGCTCATCATCGGGCTCGGCGGCAATGGTATTGGCGGTGAAGGTTTTCAGGCCTGAGAAACTAAAATCAAGTCCGGGTCTGTCGGTCATTGGCCGCGGAAATTGATAACCTGCTGGCTCACCTTTGGCAGCCAGTTTTGCAAGCCGTGGACCGCCGGGATAATCCAGCCCCATCAACTTAGCCGTTTTATCGAAGGCTTCACCGGCGGCGTCATCCACCGACTCACCTAACACTTCATAAAGGCCGATACCATCAACCTTTACTAACATAGAGTGTCCACCAGACACTAACAGTGCCACAAAGGGAAACTCAGGCGCATCATCTTCCAGCATTGGCGCCAACAAATGCCCTTCCATATGATGCACACCGATGGCGGGTTTGTTCCAAGCAAAGGCAAGTGAGCGGCCAACACAAGCGCCCACTAATAAAGCACCGATAAGGCCTGGGCCTTTGGTGTAGGCAATACCATCTAAATCGGCAATTTCGGTATTGGCGTTTTTCAACGCTTGGCGGATCAGCGGGACAATTTTGCGCACATGGTCGCGGGAAGCCAGTTCAGGCACAACCCCACCATAATCCGCATGCAACTTAACCTGACTATATAAAGCATGGGAGAGCAATCCCAGCTTATCGTCATAGACGGCAATACCTGTCTCGTCACAAGATGTCTCAATACCTAGAACCCGCATGGTGCCTCATATCCAAATTACCAAAGGGCGCTAATTCTACCTGTATGATGACAATTACTCCAGTCGCCGATCATCATATTCCCCTAGCCAAACCCGCCACAAAGGATTAGGGCTTTACAAGCCTAGTTGTCTCGGTATAAAATTCCGCACCATTTTAAATACACTTGGTTCAAGCAATTGAACCACACAACCTACACCTAAGGGGTGATGGCGTATGCCAATTATTAAAGTACGTGAAAACGAACCATTCGACGTAGCTCTGCGTCGTTTCAAGCGCTCTTGTGAAAAAGCTGGTATTTTAGCTGACGTGCGTGCTCGTGAATTCTACGAGAAGCCAACTACTGCACGTAAGCGCGCTAAAGCAGCTGCAGTTAAACGTTTAGCTAAAAAGCTTTCTCGCGAAAACGCACGTCGCGTACGTTTATACTAATCTCTTATGAGCCTAATTGATCAGCTAAAAGACCATATGAAGCAGGCCATGATCGCCAAAGAGAAGGCGAGATTGAGCACTATTCGTATGGCACTTGCAGCCATCAAACAGATTGAAGTGGATACCCGCGAAACTCTGAATGATGAGCAGGTTATAGCTGTCTTAACCAAAATGGTGAAACAACGTCGCGATTCGATTGCTCAATATGAAGCAGCGGGTCGTAGCGACTTGGCCGCAGCAGAAGCAGAAGAGATTCAAGTTATTGAAACTTTCCTGCCGACTCCCCTCTCTGAGGCGGAAATTGCCGCGTTCATCGATGCCGCTATTGCTGAAATAGGCGCATCCTCCATGGCGGATATGGGCAAAGTAATGGGAGCATTAAAACCTAAGGTTCAAGGACGTGCAGACATGGGCGCTATCGGCGCTATGATCCGTGCAAAATTGCAATAATTAGCGTTTCAATGTATGAACAAGCCGTGCCTATGCGCGGCTTGTTTGTTTAAATTCGCGCAAGGCGAGATTTTAAGCACTCAATGGCAATACCTCGTGATTTTATCAATGAGCTAATCGCTCGCACCGACATTGTCGAACTTATCGACCGCAAGGTGCCCTTGAAAAAGGCGGGTAAAAACTACTCGGCCTGTTGTCCTTTTCATAGCGAAAAATCACCTTCGTTTACCGTTAGCCGCGATAAACAGTTTTATCATTGTTTTGGCTGCGGAGCCCACGGCAACGCCATCGATTTTGTGATGGAGTACGACAGACTCGACTTTGTCGATGCCATCGAAGATCTTGCCGGACAACTGGGCTTAGAAGTCCCAAGGGAACAAGGCTCGGGTAAACGCCAAGACGATGGCCTAAGCCGTGATCTATACCAATTAATGGAAGAAGCGAGTCGCTTTTTTCAAACTCAGTTAAGACAACACCAAGATAAACAAAAAGTCATCGACTACCTCGCCTATCGCGGATTATCCGATGATATTGTTGAGCATTTTGGGATTGGTTTTGCGCCCGACGGTTGGGATGGCTTATTAAGCCGCTACCGACACAGTCAAGATGCACAGGATAAACTCCTGACCGCAGGCATGCTGATCAGCAATGACAGCGGTAAAAGATACGACAGATTCCGTGACCGCCTGATGTTTCCTATTCGCGACCGCCGTGGTCGTGTGATTGGATTTGGTGGCAGAGTATTGGGAGATGGCACCCCCAAGTACTTGAATTCGCCAGAAACGCCCATATTTCATAAGGGCAATGAACTCTACGGCCTATACGAGCTAAAACAACGTCATCGCGATCCCGATAAGGTACTGATTGTCGAAGGCTATATGGACGTGGTCGCCCTCGCCCAATATGGCGTGGATTACGCGGTCGCCTCCCTAGGCACCTCGACGACAGCTGAACAATTCCAATTGTTGCTACGTAGTGCCAAGGAAGTGATTTGTTGTTATGACGGCGATAGAGCCGGTAATGAGGCCGCCTGGCGCGCCTTAGAAACCGCTTTACCCCTACTCAAACCTGGGGACAAAGTGCGTTTTATGTTTTTACCTCAATCAGAAGATCCAGATTCAATGGTTCGCAAGATTGGTAAAGACGCATTCGAGCAAATGATGGAAAGTGCCATCACGCTGCCCGAATTTTTGTTTGATACATTAGCGACGAAATTTGGTACCGATAAAGGTAACTTAGCCAAACAAGCCTTTGGCCTAATTGAAAAAATTCAAGATACTGTGCTGCAAAACCTGCTACTTGAGAACTTAGCTCACAAGTTAGGCATGAACAGCTCAGACGATATGAAGAAAAAACTGGGTTTTAGTGTCAAACAAACTAAGCCCGCAGCATCAACAGGACTTAAAGGACGCGGTACACCATTGCGACTTGCCATCGCCTTGTTAGTGCAGCATCCCGAGCTGGGAGTGGGATTATCCCCACAACCGGCATTAAACCATCTGCAAATGCCAGGCATCGACTTGCTGCCATTGCTGTTGGAATTAACACGAGAGCATAGGTTAAACAGCGCACAACTACTTGAGCAATTCAGAGACAGCCCCCACAGCGGGACGCTGCATAAATTAGCCCAATGGGACCATCAAGTGGCGGATGAAAACCTGCTCGAAAAGTTTAAACAGACCCTGGTTTGGTTGAACAATCAATATATTGAACAACGATATCAGGAATTGAGTCTAAAACAGACCCATACTAAGGAAGAGAAGATCCAGCTGCAGAAGCTGATCTCAGTCATGAAAGGACTAAACTGAGGCAAAAATGTCCTCAATCAGTATCCCAGTGACTAGCACAGGTAAGTGCACATGGCTATAATTGACGATTTGCGCGGCACTTAGCACAAGCTAACTGTCCGTCGTTGTAACAGTTTCCCAACTTGGATGATATCTATGGATCATACTCCGCAGTCGCAACTCAAGCTGTTGCTTGCCAAAGGTAAAGAGCAAGGTTACTTAACCTATGCAGAAGTGAACGATCACTTACCTGCAGACATGGTCGATTCTGACCAGATCGAAGATATTATCCAGATGATAAATGACATGGGTATTCGGGTGTTCGAAGAAGCACCAGATGCCGATGACATGATGATGTCGGAAGACAACACAGACGAAGATGCAGCGGAAGAAGCCGCAGCCGCCCTTGCCACAGTAGAAAGTGAGCTAGGCCGCACCACAGACCCAGTGCGTATGTACATGCGCGAAATGGGTACCGTTGAACTGCTGACCCGTGAAGGCGAAATCGTTATCGCCAAACGCATCGAAGAAGGCATCAACACAGTTCAAAGCTCTGTCGCCGAATACCCACAAGCGATCGCCATGATCCTTGAGCAGTACGACCAGTACGAAGCCGACGAACTGCGCCTGTCTGATATTATCTCTGGATTTGTTAACCCGGACGAAGAAGACCTAGGCCCAACAGCGACTCATATCGGTTCTGAATTATCGGAAGAAGATCTCGATGATGAAGATGACGATGAAGACGACGAAGACGAAGACGGTGATGGCGACGGTGATGACGATGGCAACAAGGGTCCCGATCCTGAAGAAGCGCGTGAACGCTTTAGCCAATTAAGAACCGCCTACGAAAACGCGCTTAAGATCATCGATGCCAAGGGTCGTGAACACCCAGAATCGATTCAAGCACTGTTTGAAATCGGCGAGATTTTCAAAGAGTTCCGCCTCGTACCTAAGCAATTCGACCGCTTAGTGAAAAGCATGCGCTCTATGATGGACCGCGTGCGCGTTCAAGAGCGTCTACTGATGAAGCTCTGTGTCGAACAAGCCAAAATGCCGAAGAAGAACTTCGTTAAATTCTTCACCGGTAACGAAACCAATCTTGATTGGTTCGATGCAGAAAAGAACTCAACCAAGCCTTATGCCGAAGGCTTAAGAATGGTTGAAGAAGACGTTCAGCGTTGCCGTAGCAAGCTGGCCGCCATCGAAGAAGAAACCGGCTTAGTGATTGCCGCCATTAAAGACATCAACCGTCGTATGTCAATCGGTGAAGCCAAGGCTCGCCGTGCGAAGAAAGAAATGGTTGAGGCAAACTTACGTCTGGTAATTTCTATCGCTAAGAAATACACCAACCGTGGTCTGCAATTCTTGGATCTTATCCAAGAAGGTAACATCGGTCTGATGAAGGCTGTAGATAAGTTCGAATACCGTCGTGGTTACAAGTTCTCGACCTATGCGACTTGGTGGATCCGTCAGGCAATCACCCGCTCAATCGCGGACCAAGCCCGTACGATCCGTATTCCAGTACATATGATCGAAACGATCAACAAGCTGAACCGTATCTCTCGCCAAATGCTGCAGGAAATGGGTCGTGAACCGTCTCCCGAAGAACTGGCAGAGCGTATGATGATGCCGGAAGATAAGATCCGTAAGGTACTGAAAATCGCTAAAGAACCTATCTCCATGGAAACCCCAATCGGTGACGATGAAGATTCGCATTTAGGTGATTTTATCGAGGATACCACCCTCGAATTACCACTGGACAGCGCCACCAGCGAAAGCCTGAAGAGCGCCACCCATGAGGTATTAGCAGGCTTAACGGCCCGTGAAGCGAAAGTACTGCGTATGCGTTTTGGTATCGACATGAATACCGACCACACGTTGGAAGAAGTGGGTAAACAATTTGACGTAACCCGTGAGCGTATCCGTCAAATCGAGGCGAAAGCCCTGCGTAAACTGCGCCACCCTTCACGTTCGGAAATCTTAAAGTCGTTCTTAGACGAATAGTCAACCGAAGCTTCGATTCTAAGCCCCGCCTAGCGGGGCTTTTTATTGCCCCCATTAACATCCCCTAAAATCCCTGCTGGATATCTATCGTAAAGCTCTCTTTCAAAATCAAATGGTTAAAAATCACTTCCCCACTCGGACGATATGAAATCCCTAAGCAAAAACCACAGTTGATTAACAGATAACCACTTGAATCAATTCGGTGAATTTCATCAAAAAACACGGGTGACAAGCGCAAACAAGCTTAGTATACTGCCACTCGCTTTAGGTAATGACGATTGCCTTTAGTCGGCCCCTTAGCTCAGTTGGTTAGAGCACACGACTCATAATCGTTAGGTCCACGGTTCAAGTCCGTGAGGGGCCACCAATTCTGATAAGGCGTAGCAGGTTAGTACTTGCTACGCCTTTTTCATATCCATGCCTTATAATTTATGTAATGAGCGACTTAGTGTTTAAACCCACAATATAAAATATCAATACGTAAACTCTTCAAGTAACAACTAACTTGTAAAAATATAAAAATGAAAAAATACCCTTAATAATGCTATCTATTGGTGCATTATTTATGTCTGGTTTCGGGTTGTACTGTACGAGTGGAAGATTTAACAATAGGAAGTACTAAAAACTTTGACTTAAATTCAAGCCAGTTAGTAAAAGATGAAAGAGTTACCATAGAACACTCATATCCTGAATTCATTCACTGGCTGACACTCAAAATATTGAGACTGCAATGGACAAAGTTATTGAAACCAACAAGTGTGCAATTAGACGCCTATCTGATCTAGTTTCCACACAGCTTAACCATTCATTTTTAATCGGTTCTATTGGCTTTAGAGTTGAAGGTGGCCTAATTATTGATAAGACCCGCCAAGGTTGTCTAATGAACTAATAGCAATTAATTGAATAACTCCTTCAATAAATTCATATACAACTAAAGTACTCATCAAATAGCAAAAACTTCAATTCATTTATTAGTTACCAATCTTCTATAGTATGATGCTGTAACTATAGTGAGTTTACAGTTCTACTTTGGTAACGAAAAGTCTCGTATAGCCACATTTCAAGCAATTATATGTACAATAGTGTTTCAAAGTATCATTCGTAATACCTTTTTTGCTCATTGGAACATCCCTTATATGTCCACAAGTAGTAACCCAGACAAGCTCTCAACCACTCCTAGAAAACAATTTCGTCACGACATTAATGGCTTACGTGCTTGGGCTGTAGTCGCTGTAGTACTTTATCATTTTGGTGTACCAGGTTTTTCAGGTGGTTTTGTTGGGGTAGATATATTTTTTGTAATATCCGGTTTTTTGATGACCTCAATCATAATCAAAGGATTGGAACAAGGTAATTTTTCGTTATGGGAGTTTTATTTAGCAAGAGCCCGACGAATTATTCCAGCATTGCTAGTGCTATGTGTTAGTTTATTAATTCTAGGCTGGTTCTGGTTACCATCGCTTGATTACAAAACACTAGGCACTCATGCGGTGACAGCACTAGTTTTCGTATCTAATATAAAGTACTGGCGTGAAGCGGGGTATTTTGATGCTGCATCACATGAAAAATGGCTATTACATACTTGGTCTTTATCAGTTGAATGGCAGTTTTATATCTTACTACCGCTAGCTTTATTATCGTTGTGGAACTGGTTTGGACGACGTTGTATCAAAATAACTTTGGTCATATCGGCCATTGTGTCATTGGTGCTGTCAATTTATATCAGCATCCGATGGCCTGAAGCTGCTTTTTATTTATTGCCAACTCGAGCATGGGAAATGTTAGCTGGAGGTTTGATATGGTGGATAACACGAACCAAATCAATACCTCTTCGATGGGCAAAATTAACCGAAAAACTCGGTTTTGTCCTGATAGTAACGGCTATTGGATTGTTTGATCCTACTATGCAATGGCCAGGTTATCTTGCACTAATACCTGTCACAGGAGCTATGCTCGTTCTAGCAGCCAATAACTCAAACTCTTGGCTGACTATAAATCCTATAGCACAATACTTAGGGAACAGCTCTTATTCAACTTATCTATGGCACTGGCCAATAGTTGTCATATTGAGCTATGCAGGTAATTCCACTAACCCTATTTGGATAATAATCGGAGTTTGCTTTAGTGTGTTATTAGGTGAACTATCACTTAGACTAGTGGAAAATCCAACTAGGAAAAGCTTAACAAAACTACTATTACCAAAGCAGAGCCAAGTTATTGGTTTTACAGTAGTAATTGCTATATTGATGGCATTAAGTGTTCGTTATCAACAAATCGAGTGGAGACTTAATTCAGCTATCGAATTAGCTATTAATGAATCATACAATTTTAATCCTTCAAGGGATAAATGCCTCCTTAGTTTAGGCAAGGGAATTGACTCGCCCCTTTGCCAATTTGGCAATGGTACAACAAAAGTAATTGTAATGGGGGATAGCCATGCTAACGCAGTGGTAAGTGCGGTTCAATATGCTACCGGTTCTGCAGTAGAGCTGACTTACTCTGGTTGCCAAACTGTATTAGGAATGTTCAAGAAGAATGCGCCAACAATAAACATGAGTGACTGTAACAATTTTAACTTAAAAGCAATATCGCAAGTTAATACCGAGTTCTCTTCCTCCCCCATTGTTATTGTTAACAGATTCACAATGCCAATACTTGGGCAAAACGAAAAAAATGAGAGTTTCTCGGGAAAGCCCAGTGTATTCTTTGATATCAATTATGACAAACCAAACGATAGGCTTAATAAGCAATATGCAGACTCTTTGATAAAAACGGTGTGCTCAATTGAAAATCCTAAACGGATTTATCTAGTTAGACCAATCCCTGAAATGGGAGTTAATGTCCCTAAAGTAATGGCACGAACTATGATGTTTGGTAAGGCTGAACCAAATGTCTCAATATCTCTAGAGGAATATCATCTACGCCATGCGGTGGTGTGGGCAGCCCAAGATGAAGCCGCTCGTCAGTGTGGAATTCAGATTCTAAATCCACTCCCCTATTTGTGCCATGATGGATATTGCAGAGGAAGTAAAGATGGCCGACCTATCTACTATGATGATGACCATTTGAGTGAGTTTGGTAACAAACTGCTAATACCAATGTTCAGCCAAATATTAAAATAATTGCCACCTGGAAGTTATACCCAAGCAAGAATAACTAATAATTTGTAAAATGGATGATTTAGACATAATTAGATGGATAGATTTGTTATTTCGAAGGGACGAGGCATCTTGCTCTTGTTGAATTAAAAAATGGGGTCATTACCCTAAATCAACCATAAATTGAATAAACATATGGGCGGAAATTGTCTTTGAAGTTACTCTCAAAAACTATTTTTCCGATAATGCATCAGGGTTTATTCGGAGTCCAGCTTGGCAAGATTTTATGATATATTCAAGATTAAGAATATTCATTATCACTTGCAGTTAAAACCGTCTAGCATGAAGTATACCGACATCATTACTACAGAATACTATGAGCTTGGTGATTTAGCGTATTGAGTGAGTAGCTAATTAAATAATCTCTATTAACTGCTTCTCAAAACAAAATTAAATATAAAATAAGCGCCTAACTCAAATCTAAGCGCTCGTTTTATTTATCCCTAGTCTAGATGCTAAGTCTTCAGCTTGCCTAACTGCTGATGCTGCTGTTTCACCAGTTCGGCGAGGACTACACTGCTTTGCTGCGCTTCACCCGCAAGGCGCGCCAGTTCCGAGGCCGAATCGGAAATGCCGGTGATATTACGGTTAACTTCTTCAGTGACCGCGCTTTGTTCCTCCGCTGCGGCGGCAATATGCGTCACCTGAGAAGAGATTTCTTCTATCTGACTGACCATAGAGTTAAGCGAGGTGAGCGCTTGCTCGGTTTGCGACACGGCCATTTGCGCACGCTCAGCACCTTTATCAATAATGCCAGAGGCACTATTCACTTCTTGCTGCAGGGCATCAATTAGCACACTGATATCATCGGTCGAACTTTGGGTTTTAGAGGCAAGCGCCCTCACCTCATCGGCCACCACGGCAAATCCCCGCCCTTGTTCGCCGGCCCGCGCCGCCTCAATCGCGGCGTTTAACGCCAGCAAGTTGGTTTGCGCGGCAATAGAGCTAATCACCTCGAGAATACGGCTGATATTGGTGCTACTTTCAGCCACTTTGCTCACGGCCACTTTCGCCTGTATCGACTCCTGCGACATTGTGGTTACGTATTCCATGGCCTTAGTCAGGCTCTCTTCGCTGAGACGTACATTACGGGACATGGCTTCGGTTTCCGCAGCCGTTTGCTCAGAGGCTTTCGCCACTTCAAGCGCCGTGGCACTCATCTCATTGACCGCGGTTACCACGCTCTCGATTTCGCCATACTGACGATGGACACTATCGCGGGTCAATTCCGCAATTTGCGCCGAGGAGAGACTTTCCTCCTGAGTGCGTCCCGCGAGCGTTTTTAACTCGGAGATTAAGTCTTTTAACTTATGGATAAAGGAGTTAAAGCCTTTACCCAGTGCAATCAGTTCCGCATGGGCATCGACCACAATGGATTGGGTTAAATCACCATCGGCACTGGCCAAGTGTTCCACACGGCCTTGGATCATCCTCAGCGGCGCAATAATGCTGCGGATCACTATGCTGATGGTAACCACGGCAAGAATAGACACGGCTAAACCGACCATCAACAAGATGCTGCCAAGGGATGTGGCCATTTCATCCATTTTGTCGTTCAACTCAATGGAGCTCTTAAAGGCTTGAGCTTTAGGGACTTGGATGGCCAATGACCATTCCGCTTTCGCCAGTGGGATTTTTATCGGATAGGCCACGATAATCTCATCATCGCTCGCCATGTAACCGCCATTTTTATGTAACGCGACTATCTGTGACGCAAGTTTAGGGTCGATAGATTCGCTCAGAGGACGCGCTTTTTTGCTGTAATGGCTCGCGGCAACCACTAAACCACGGGTACTGAGTAGGGTCACTTTAGCTTGGCCGCCATAGAGGCTCTTGGAGAGCTTATCAATCAGCGCTTGAAACACGGGCAAGTTCACGTCGACGCCCACCACCCCGATGAACTGTTTATGTTTCACCACTGGGACGGTTAAGGATGTCATCAAGGCCGTATTACCAGGGCTAATTTCATATAGATAAGGCTCCATTAAACAAGGCTTTAAGGTTTCCTTAGCACAGAGGTACCATTCGGCTTCACGGATCCCAAACTCGTTTAAGGTCGTCACATATTTTTCAGCTGAGTCATCTACTTGATTATGCTCGACCGTACCATCATCGTTGCGAGTGTAATACACCTCCAATGCCCCCGATGATGCGACGCTGTGGCTAACCTCAACATTTAAAAATTCACTGTCGAGCCCGTCGTAACCATTAGGCTCAAACTGCGCATACATGGAGGATATCTGGTTGTTTTTCTTTAATACCGCCGCCACGGCAAGCTCTAAGCGGTCACGCTTTAATGGCAGTTCTTCCGCCGTGCTCTCTAACATGCCGGAAAAGGAAAACGGGATCCGATAGGCTTCATTGATAAAGCCCGCCACCATCTCGCCATATTCGCCCGCACGGGCTTCGAGTTTGTCACGGGTTTCCGTTTGTAGTGTCTCTTGAACCTGATTAGACAGCTCTGTGTTTTGGTCTGAAAGGGTCCACCAGAGGCTGATGGAAAGAATGGCAACAATTGAGAGGAATAAGGCGGAAGTGATCCACAACAACTTAGTACTGATGGACAAATGCTTCATCGAGTAAACTCCAAAAGATAGAAGGTCAAGAGCCTAATTATTTTGATCTAGTTAATTTTTATTTTTGCTTCTCAGTTTAAAAAATAGCACTCAGTCACGAGATTACCAGCCTTTAAGATAGTGAATTGTTAAGCGTAAGTAAAACTTTTAACTGACTCCTTTTCGGCAAATCGTGGAATTATTTCGGTTATCTGAGAGTTTGATATTTATCGTGAAACGACATGCTCTGACATGACTCAACTCACAATAAGCGCCGCGAGTTGAGCACTATTTTTTTACAAAAATTAATTCCAGATTAAAAATGCCCATTTCATTTGTAACAAAGTCTATTCTGTAGCGTTGTGGCATTGGTTTGCACAGACTATCGCCTTATACTCTTGGCCTCTAACACAAAACAACAATAACGGAAGCAAGCTTTATGACTCTTGGTACCAATCAGGTAAGCAAGACACATTCGTTTATGACTGTGTCACTTATCGAATTATGGGAACGTTTTGGTTATTACGGCATGCAGGCGCTGATCGTGTACTTTATGGTGCAGCGTCTTGGCTTTGATGACTCCCGTGCAAACTTAGTTTGGAGTGCCTGTGCGGCGCTGATTTACGTGTCGCCGGCCATCGGTGGTTGGGTTGGGGATAAAATTCTCGGCACCAAACGCACTATGCTGCTCGGTGCGGGGATTTTGTCGGTAGGTTATGCATTGATGACAGTGCCGACCGAAAACACTTGGTTTATGTTTTCCGCACTTGGGGTGATTGTGGTTGGTAACGGCCTATTTAAACCCAATGCGGGTAACTTAGTCCGTAAGATTTACGAAGGTGACGATTCTAAAATCGATAGCGCCTTTACCATCTACTACATGGCGGTAAACGTAGGTTCGACCTTCTCTATGCTGTTAACACCTTGGATTAAGGATTATGTTAACGCGCAATACGGTAACGAATTTGGCTGGCATGCCGCCTTTGCCGTGTGCTGTGTGGGCTTAATCGTCGGCTTAGGTAACTATGCCCTGATGCACAAGAGCCTCGCTAACTATGGTTCAGAGCCAGATACTCGCCCAGTCAATAAGAAGAACTTGGCTATTGTTTTAGTATTAGCGGCGCTTTCCGTCGTGGCTTCAGCCATTATTCTTGAATATGAAGATGTTGCCCGAGTATTCGTGTATGCCGCGGGTGTGGCGGTATTAGGGATTTTCTTCCACTTAATTCGTACCAGTGAGCCAAGTGAGCGTGCCGGCCTTATCGCGGCGCTAATCCTCACAGTGCAGACGGTATTCTTCTTTATCTTCTATCAACAAATGTCGACCTCACTGGCCCTATTTGCGCTGCGTAACGTCGATTGGGATTTCCAAGTTTTTGGTACCCATTTATGGACTTGGTCTCCTGCACAGTTCCAAGCATTGAACCCAATCTGGATCATGGTGTTAAGCCCTGTGTTGGCTTGGAGTTATTCATGGGCAGGTCGCAACAATAAAGACTTTTCGATTGCCGCTAAGTTCGCCTTAGGTTTTGCGGTTGTCGCGATTGGCTTCTTTATCTACGGTTTTGCAGGCCAATTTGCCGTTGAGGGTAAAACCTCTTCTTGGGTGATGATTTGGGGTTATGCCTCTTACTCACTCGGTGAACTGCTGGTGAGTGGTCTTGGTTTAGCCATGATCGCCCGCTACGTACCGGCTCGCATGGGCGGCTTTATGATGGGTGCCTATTTCGTGGCATCGGGTATTTCCCAGTACTTGGGCGGCGTTGTAGCTAACTTTGCCAGCGTGCCACAGGACTTAGTCGATCCACTGCAAACTCTCCCAGTCTATACCAATCTATTCAATAAATTAGGTATTGCGGCCGTGGTATGTACTTTTATCGCCTTAGCCGTATTACCGCTGATGCGCCGCTTGACCGAAAGTCATCATGCCCATAACAGTATTGAAGATAACGCGGCGGCCTCACTGCGTGATGTGAAAGCCGAGCAATAATCCTTCACTCACATAAGCCATATGTGAGCGATAAAAACTGCCGACAAGAATCGCTTGCGGCAGTTTTTTTATACCTTTAGGTTACTGCTCATCACCAAACAATCTGAACTTTCAGTGCCGACTTTTCATACATCGGCTTGGGATAAGGCTTTCACCCCTGTTTGCAAAACTAAGATGTTCGGTTCCAATTTTAACTCAGTGTTAAGCTCAAGCCTTGAGCTTGTTTATCATTGATACGTCACCATATCCTAGGGTAAGACTCCATCAGCACTGACAGAACAATCGCTTTAGCACCCACCACATTCATCCGTGGGAGGCCAAATAAAGCCGCTGCCACAGAGCTGACTCACGCAAAGAGGCGCTTAATTTATGGCTACATCATCCACATCAACCTCATCCGCCGCCCCATCGCAGGCAGTGCCCGCGGCTAAATCTCCCCTGGCGGATATACCCTTTTCACTGTTAGAGCTTGCCCCGGTTCGCCATGGCGCCAGCATCGGAGACACGCTACGCGCCAGCCTGCAATACGCTAAGGTTGCCGATGACTTAGGCTTTAATCGTTTCTGGTTTGCCGAGCACCACAATATGCCCGGTATCGCCAGCGCCGCAACATCGGTATTAATTGGCTATATTGCCGAGAATACTAAACGCATTCGCGTCGGCGCGGGCGGGATTATGCTGCCCAACCATGCGCCCCTAGTGGTTGCAGAGCAGTTTGGTACACTCGAAAGTCTTTATCCTGGACGTATCGATTTAGGGCTTGGCCGCGCGCCAGGGAGCGATCAAATCACCAGCCGCGCCCTTAACCGCGATATGAGCCGCGCGGAGCAATTTCCCGCCGAGGTGAACGAGTTACAAACCTTACTCGGCGACTACAATGGCCATCATCCTGTTAGAGCGATTCCCGGCGAAGGCACCCATGTGCCGATTTGGCTACTTGGTTCGAGCCTGTTTAGCGCCCAGCTTGCGGCGCAGCGTGGCTTACCCTATGTCTTTGCAGGGCATTTTGCGCCAAGATTCCTCTACGATGCGATTGAGATTTACCGCCGCGACTTTAAGCCATCTGAGGTGTTGGATAAGCCCTATGTTATGCTTGGCCTGCCGCTAATCGCTGCCGAGACGGACGCCGAAGCCGAATACCTGAGTACCACCTCCAAGCAACGGGTACTTGCGCTGATCCGTGGCGAAGCGCTGTGGTTAAAACCGCCCGTAGAGAGCATGGACAGGCTGTGGAGCGAGCAGGAAAAAAACTATGTCGATAACTTCTTAGGCTTATCCGTCACAGGTGGCCCCACCAGCATCAAGCACCGCTTAGAGATGATAGTGAAAGAGCTGGGTGTCGATGAGTTTATCTTTACCAACGATTTGTATGATCAGGACAAACGTGAGCGTGCACTGCAAATCCTGATGGAGATAAAAGGCTCTTAAGCGTTAAACCACGCATAAAAAATCCCGCCTAAGCGGGATTTTTTATGGCTATTAACCTTTTAACACGGCATCGAAGCAGGCTTTAAGAATCCCCAGCCCCGCACCGAGCTGCTCGTCTGGCACTGTCAATGGCACCAAAATACGCAGCACGTTTCCGTAGGTACCGCAGGAAAGGAGGATCAATCCTCGGTTTCTGGCCTCGGCTAAGATTTGGGCACAGTACTGAGGCGCGGGTTTACCATCCTCCATCAACTCAATGGCGATCATCGCCCCTAGACCACGCACATCGGCGATTTGAGGATGTTCAACCTGCATAGTATTTAGCGCCGACTTAATGCGCTCGCCAATTGCATTGGCACGTTCAAGCAGCTTTTCCTCTTCAAACACCTCGAGTACGGCGAGCGCCGCCGCACAGGCCAGCGGATTACCGCCGTAGGTGCCACCAAGGCCACCGGGACCGATGGCATCCATGACTTCAGCTTTACCCGTAATACCTGAAAGAGGGAAACCACCGGCAATGGATTTAGCAAAGGTGGTGATATCGGCGCTCACACCCATTTGCTCCATGGCGAAGAAGGTCCCGGTACGACCCGCACCCGTTTGCACTTCATCGGCGATCAACATAATACCTTCACGGTCGCAAAGCGCGCGTAAACGCTGCATAAAGGCTGGCGATGCCGCATAGAATCCACCTTCACCCTGCACAGGCTCGAGGATGATGGCCGCAATATCGCTCGGCTCGGCATCATTTTTAAAGATACGTTCGATAGAGGCCATCGCATCATCATCTGACACGCCGTGCAGCGCACAGGGGAACTCGGCGCGGAACACATTAGCCGACATTAATCCCATACCTTTACTGTAAGGCGCGACCTTTCCCGTTAATGCCAGCGCCGCCATAGTGCGACCATGGTAACCCGAGGTAAAGGCAATCACGCCCGCCCGCTTAGTGTATGCCCGAGCCACTTTAACCGCGTTTTCAACCGCCTCTGAGCCGCTGGTGAATAAGGCCGTCTTCTTGGCAAAATCCCCCGGCACTAACTGATTCAGTTTTTCACAGACTTGAATATAACTTTCATAGCCAAGCACCATAAAACAGGTGTGGGAGAAGTCCTCAAGCTGCGCCGCAACGGCCGCCTTCACCTTAGGATGTAAATGCCCTGTGTTGAGCACAGCAATACCCCCCGCAAAATCGATAAACTCTCGACCTTCAACATCCCACACGGTCGCGTTTTCGGCGCGAGCAGTAAAAACAGGATGAATTTGACCAACACCGCCTGCGACTGCGGCTTGGCGACGTGCCATCAATGAATCATTGGTTGTGCTCATTTAGTATTCCTTGCTCGCGTGCCTAACTTGGCTATACACAAATGTCGATAACAATGCCTATGCCCAAAGGGCTACCACTGGCGGTCTATTCCAAACTGATGCTTAAACAGACATACAGATATATTTGATTTCTAAATATTCTTCGATGCCGTACTTAGAGCCTTCTCGGCCAAGTCCTGAGGATTTCATTCCGCCAAACGGCGCGACCTCGGTGGAAATCAACCCAGTGTTGACGCCCACCATGCCGTATTCCAATGCTTCGGCCACTTTCCACACGAGTGAAATATCACGGCCATAAAAATAAGCCGCCAAGCCAAACTCGGTATCATTGGCTTGCTTAATCACATCGTCCACATCGGTAAACTTAAACAGCGGCGCCAGTGGGCCAAAGGTTTCTTCACGGGCGACACGCATACTGCTATCGACATGTGTCAGTACAGTTGGCTCGAAGAAGTTGCCGCCTAAGCTATGGGGCTTGCCGCCCGCAACCACAGACGCCCCTTTACTCAGCGCATCCTCAAGATGGCTCTGGACTTTTTCGACCGCCGCGCGATTAATGAGTGGTCCTGTAGTGACGCCTTCAGTAATCCCCTCACCTACCTTTAATTTGGCCACGGCAATGCTGAGTTTGCGGGCAAATTCGTCATACACGCCCGCCTGAACATAAATACGGTTAGCGCAGACACAGGTTTGCCCCGCATTGCGATACTTAGCGATCATGGCGCCTTCAACCGCCGCATCGATATTGGCATCGTCGAATACGATAAATGGTGCGTTACCGCCTAATTCTAAAGATAATTTTTTCAGAGTCGGCGCGCATTGCTCCATCAACTTAATGCCCACTTGGGTCGAGCCAGTAAAAGACAACTTACGCACAGTTGGGTTACTACACATCTCATTACCAATGCCGATAGCATCACCAGTGATCACACTGAACACACCTGCAGGGATCCCTGCGCGCTCGGCAAGCACGGCTAAGGCTAATGCGGTAAAAGGCGTTTGCGGCGCAGGTTTCACCACCATAGTACAACCGGCTGCCAGTGCTGGCGCGGCTTTGCGGGTGATCATCGCCGCAGGGAAGTTCCAAGGAGTAATAGCCGCAGTCACGCCCACGGGCTGCTTGATCACCATGATGCGTTTATCGCCCTGATGCCCAGGAATCGTATCGCCATAGACGCGCTTTGCCTCTTCGGCGAACCATTCGATAAAGGAGGCGGCGTAGGTGACTTCCCCCTTAGCTTCGGCGAGGGGTTTGCCCTGCTCAGTGGTCATCATCAACGCTAAGTCATCACTGTTTTCATTGAGTAATTCAAACCAGCGACGCAGCTTGGCACCACGCTCTTTTGCGGTAAGCGCCCGCCATGCGGGCAAGGCCGCTTCGGCTGCCGTAATTGCCGCTTGAGTTTCGACTTGCCCCATCACAGGGACACTGGCGATCACCGCGCCCGTAGCGGGATTGGCGATAGCGACAGTTTCTTTTGACTGTGCATCGCACCACTGACCATTGATATAACATTGCTGACGCAGCAGACTCGGGTCTTTTAACAACACAGGAAATTCCTCTCGCGGCGAGGTAATGCCTTACCTCGTATAAAAATTCAAATAAATTAGATACCTAATTTGTCTCTTAGACTGTAATACCATGCCCCCAGCGCACTAAAAGGCACACGTAAGGCGTGACCGCCGGGGAAGGGATAATGGGGCAGCGCCGCAAAAGCATCGAAACGCGTGGCTTGACCATTGAGCATTTCGGCAATTAACTTGCCTGCCAAGTGGGTATAAGTGACGCCATGGCCGCTACAACCCTGTGAATAATAGATATTTTTACCAATACGGCCGACCTGTGGTAAACGCGATAAGGTCAATAAAAAGTTACCCGTCCAAGCGTAATCAACCTTAACCCCTTTTAACTGTGGGAAAGTTTTGAGCATATTCGGGATAATCAGGGATTCGATATCCGCAGGGTCGCGGGCACCATAAACAACACCACCACCGTAGATCAGACGCTTATCGCCAGACAGCCTGAAATAATCAAGCAGATAGTTACAATCTTCGACGCAGTAGTCTTGGGGCAACAGACTTGCAGCCAACTCTTCGTCCAAGGGCTCTGTGGTGATCACTTGAGTGCCACAGGGCATAGACTTGGCTTGCAATTCAGGCATGAGTTTACCGAGATAAGCGTTACCCGCCACCACCACAAACTTGGCTTTTACGCTGCCCTTAGCGGTGTGCACCACAGGACTATCGCCTTCATCGACCCGCAGTACAGCTGAGTCTTCAAATATCTTTCCGCCGAGGGATTCTACCGCGCGGGCTTCACCCAAGGCTAAATTCAGCGGATGAATATGGCCGCCGCTCTTATCTAGCATACCGCCGACATAGCGCTCAGTATTTACCACAGAGCGAATGCTGTTTGCATCGAGCAGCTCCAGCTTGCCCACGTGGCCATGGCTTTCCCATAACTGCTTTTGATGGCGTAAATGGCCCATTTGCTTTTCGTTCATCGCCGCAAATACGCCGCCATCCTTTAGATCGCAGTCAATGTTGTAGTTAGCGATACGTTCACGGATGATGCGTCCGCCCTCGAAGGCCATTTGTCCAAAGAGCTTGGCTTGTTCTTTGCCAACGGTTTTTTCAATGGTATCAATGTCACGGCTATAGCTGTTGACGATTTGTCCGCCATTACGCCCCGAGGCTCCCCAACCAATTCGCGCCGCTTCGAGCACCACCACACTAAATCCCGATTCGAGTAAATGCAGAGCGGCAGACAGGCCTGTGTACCCCGCGCCAATCACACAAACATCGGCTTCAATCGATTCCTGTAAACGCGCGCGCTCAACCTTATCGTTGGCCGATGCCGCATAATATGATCCAGTGTGAGGTATGGCTGACATGATGTTCCCTTGATTTTTATGTTCATTATTTTAAACAACTATCACATCCTACACCTTCAAATCGGGAAACACTAGCCATAAAAGCACAATAATTTACACAATGTTTGATATTTCAAACAAAGTATCCTTGATGCCTTAAACGGATTTGAAAATTACTGTGGAGGCACAGATAAGAATACTTGGAGGGCAGAGAGAAGGATGGCCTTGGCAATCAAGGCCATCCTTTTAGCGAGAGAAGACAACTCAGTGTTTGTTCGCTCTGTGTTTGTTCACTCTGTGTTATAGCACCACTTATTAGTTCAGTGGCATACGCTCACGTTTTTCGGCGCGTCTTGCCATATACCATGACAAGAAGGCGATTAACGACACACATAGAATGATAAGAGTTGCCAAGGCGTTGATCTTAGGCGATACCCCCAAACGCACCGAGGAGAACACTACCATAGGTAAGGTGGTCGCGCCTGGGCCTGAGGCAAAGCTTGCGATCACTAAGTCATCCAGTGACAGACTAAAGGATAACAACCAGCCCGCCACTAATGCCGGTGAAATCATGGGCACAGTGATCAGGAAGAAGGTCTTAAGCGGCGTCGCGCCTAAATCCATTGCCGCCTCTTCGATTGACATGTCTAACTCACGCAATCTTGACGACACCACCACAGCCACGTAGGCGGCGCAGAAGGTCGAATGGGCAATCCAAACGGTCACCATGCCGCGCTCTTTCGGCCAACCTAAGAGATCCGCCATATGCACAAACAGCAACAGCAATGACAGACCCGTGATCACCTCTGGCATAACCAAAGGCGCAGTGATCATATTCGACAACGTGAGCTTGGCCCAAGAGCGCTTAAATCGCGTCATCACAAAGGCGGCCATAGTACCGATAATCACCGCCATGGTTGAGCTGTAAAACGCAATCCGAAGGCTGGTCCACACCGCATCGAGAATTTGCTGATCGGCAAATAACTCACCGTACCATTTAGGTGAAAACCCGCCCCACACTGTCACTAACTTAGATTCGTTAAACGAATAAATCACTAGGATCAACATAGGTGCGTACAAGAAGAACAAGCCGAACCACAGCATCACCGAAGAAAAACTCAGCTTTTTCATAGGTCTTTCTCCAAACTACGCGCCTGATAGCGATGGAATAAGGTAATAGGAATAATCAAGAGTGCCAGCATCACAATCGCCAGTGATGAGGCCACAGGCCAGTCACGGTTATTGAAGAATTCCTGCCACAGCACTTTACCTATCATCAGAGAATCTGGGCCGCCGAGCAGCTCAGGGATCACAAACTCCCCTACCGCAGGAATAAACACCAGCATAGAACCTGCAATCACACCGCTCTTCGATAGCGGGAAAGTGATTTTCCAGAAGGTATTTAAACGGCTCGACCCTAAGTCAGATGCAGCCTCAATCAGGCTCATATCTAACTTCACTAAGGTCGCGTACAGCGGCAAAATCATAAAGGGCAAATAGGCGTAGATAATCCCGATATAAACGGCGATGTTAGTGTTTAAGATTTGCAATGGCTCAGAAATAACTCCTAACCATATCAATGTGTTATTGATAATCCCCGTGTTACTTAAGATCCCCATCCAGGCATAAACGCGGATTAAAAACGAGGTCCAAGAAGGTAACATCACCAATAACAACAGCACGGTTTGCAACCTTGCTGGCGCCCGGGCAATGGCATAGGCCATGGGATAACCAATGATCAAACAGCCAATGGTCGAAATGAGCGCCATTTTTAATGAACTGAGATACGCGGTGTAATACAGCGAATCATCAAGTAACATCAAATAGTTACCTAAATGCAGAAAGATGTTTAATACATCATCCGCATATTGGAAGGTCGCCTCGTAGGGCGGAATCGAAATCGCCGCCGTCGAAAAACTGATCTTAAGAACAATGGCAAAGGGCAAGGCGAAGAACAACAACAGCCAAGCGTAGGGGAAGCTAATCGTCCAGAAACGTCCCTTAAGCCATTTTAGTTTTGACTTCATCTTCATGATCTTAACACCACGCCACTGGTGTCCTCCCAGCTGATGAACACTTCATCATCCCATGTCGCATGGTCGGCACGGCGTTCACGGTTGGTCATACTGCATTGCACTATTTGGCCGTTCTCGAGGCGAATGTAGTACACCGAAATGCCACCTAAGTAGGCGATGTCATGCACTATGCCCTTGGCCCAGTTGTACTCGCCCTCGGGTTGCTCACGGCTGATAATGGTTTTTTCGGGGCGTACCGCTAACCACACATGCTTTTCTTCGGCGCTGGTCGTTACCCCGTAACCCACATAGAAGGGCTGAGCTAAGTCATTGGGTTTAATGATGAGGTGGTCGACTTCGTCCACTTCAATCTCGCCGCCAAAGAGGTTCACTGAACCGATAAATTCGGCAATCATGCGGCTATTTGGACTCTCGTAAATGTCCATAGGTGAGCCAGTTTGGGCAATCCAACCGTCGCTCATAATCGAAATGCGTCCCGCCATGGTCATGGCTTCTTCCTGATCATGGGTCACCATTACGCAAGTCACGCCAACACGCTCAAGAATCTCAACCACTTCTAACTGCATCTGAGTGCGCAGCTTTTTATCCAGTGCGCCCATAGGCTCATCGAGCAGCAATAACTTAGGACGTTTCGCGAGGGAGCGGGCTAACGCCACCCGTTGACGTTGACCACCAGAAAGCTGATGCGGCTTACGTTTGCCATATTGCTCCATATGCACCAACTTGAGCATTTCTTGCACCCTTTGCTCAATTTCCGCTTTGGGTAACTTATCTTGCTTTAAACCGAAGGCGATATTTTGCGCGACCGTCATATGGGGAAAGAGCGCATAAGACTGGAACAT
This sequence comes from Shewanella sp. BC20, assembly GCF_003129585.1. Classification (NCBI taxonomy): domain Bacteria; kingdom Pseudomonadati; phylum Pseudomonadota; class Gammaproteobacteria; order Alteromonadales; family Shewanellaceae; genus Shewanella; species Shewanella sp. BC20. The sequence goes on from NZ_NHRI01000001.1 coordinate 497,706, forward strand.
CATGTTGATGGGACGTTCGTAGGGTGGCAAATCGGTAATATCTTCACCATCGAGAAAAATCCGTCCAGAGGTCGGTCTCTCAAACCCCGCGAGCATACGCAATAAGGTCGACTTCCCTGAGCCAGAGCCCCCAAGTAAAGCAAAAATCTCACCTTTATTAATCGTCAATGATACGTCGTCAACCGCGCGTACATCGTCGAACAATTTACTGACCCGCTCAATCTTAAGCAGGACTTTTTCTTGCGTCTTTGTAGTGGGTTTGTTGGTGACGCCCGAGGTGCTTGCCATAGTACTTCTCCACCCGAGTATTGATGCGACAAGGCGTTCAATACTTGAGATTTACACAATGAATTAATGAATAGAGATAAAATCTGTAGGCCGAATGCTCAAGGAGCAAGGCAATGTCTGTGCTATTAAAAGGGGCAAGCAATGCTTGCCCCATCTCGATTATTGGCCAGACTTCACTTTGGTCCAGACGCGGGTTAATACGCGTTGGATTTTTAATGGACGGATTTCGCCAATATACAATTTATCCAACACTTCTTTTGGCGGATAAATCGCAGGGTCATTGCGAATCGCTTCATCAACTAAAGGCTGTGCTGGGTCGTTAGGGTTCGCATAAGCCACATAGTTAGAGATAGGCGCAATCACTTCAGGGCGGAGTAAGTAGTTGATAAGTTTGTGAGCATTTTCAACGTTAGCCGCATCCGCAGGGATAGCTAACATATCGAACCACAGGTTCGCGCCTTCTTTTGGAATCGAGTAACCAATCTTGTTGCCGTTACCCGCTTCATCGGCACGGGCAGCAGCTTGGAATACGTCACCAGAGAAGCCGAATGCCACACAGATGTCCCCGTTCGCGAGATCAGAGATATAGCGTGATGAGTGGAAATAAGTCACGTAAGGGCGAATTTTTTCGAGTAATTCACCTGCTTTTTCATAGTCTTCGGCTTTCGTGCTGTTAGGGTCAAGACCTAAATAGATCATCGCTTGTGGCACCATATCATCGGCCGAATCCAGCATAGCAAAGCCACACTTAGAGATTTTTTCAGCATATTTTGGGTTAAAGATCAGCTCCATTGAATCAAATGGCGCATCTTCACCTACCGCGGCTTTCACTTTATCGATGTTGTAACCGATACCATTGGTACCCCAAAGGTAAGGCACAGCATATTGGTTGCCAGGATCAGCCTTCTCTAACTGTTTCATCAGATCGGCATTGAGGTTTTTAAAGTTGCTGAGTTTAGAGCGGTCTAGCGGCTTGAATGCGCCAGCCTTAATTTGTTTAGCGAGGAAATGGTTAGATGGAACCACGATGTCGTAACCACTGCGGCCAGACAGTAACTTGGCTTCCAGCACTTCGTTACTATCAAACACATCGTAAATCACCCGAATGCCCGTTTCTTTCTTGAAGTTTTCTAAGGTATCTTCGGCGATATAATCAGACCAGTTATATACGCGCACTACTTCTTCAGCTTGAGCAGCAACGCTTGCGAGGGCGCCCGCGGTTACTAAAGCCAAAGTCGTCATCTTATTAAATAGCTTCATGCTTTCTCCTTTCTCGGGTAGCAGAATTGCCTTTAACAATTCTGAAATTGTGTCACCGACCATCTGCTCGGTTATTGTTGTTATTCTCGACCAATGCTACACCTTAAAAACCGCATCGGCAGTCTCTACAGCACCATAATGCCTTCATCTCTAGGTGGCTGCAATGAATGGGAGTATCAGATTTCATGCCAAATTTGTCGATTTACTCACTTGCATTAACAAGCACAAAAAAAGACTAGATATTTGTACGCCCTACATCTTGCAACATTCAGGCAAATGCCTCAAGCCCCTAGAAAAACCGCTGAAACCATCTCAGGAAAACTCTTTTAAACCTTAACTAACAGCGAGTTACAAATCGCCTCATTCAAATAAATTTATGTATTGGCAACCAAGGTACAAAATCATCATCGCTTTGAGTTCATTGAATGAGATTTCACAGCGCGACTCAGTTACCGTAAAGCATACGTAAGCATTTCAATTTAAAAGCACTCTGCACCAAAGTTAAGCAAACTCACCGAATTGGTGCAGAGTATTTTTACTGATTGTTCAAATATTCCCGCTATCTTGACCCTAAATCCGTTAAGGCCGTGACAGTTTTGAACAAAAACAGTGCAAATTACACACTGAGTAACAGGAACTCACGCTCCCACGAACTCACGACGCGGCGGAAGTTTTCGAGCTCGGCCTGTTTTACCGCCACAAAGCCGGTGGTAAAGGCTTCACCTAAATATTCCTTACAGGCATCGCTCTCTTCCATCGCCGCTAACGCTTCTTCTAAGGTTAACGGCAGGCAATGTGGATTGTTGCTACGGCTTTCGTTCGATTTACCCTGCACAGGTGTTGAAGGTTTTAACCCTTCCACCATACCGATGTAACCGCAGAGTAAGCTCGCCGCGATGGCTAAATAGCAGTTTGCATCCGCCCCAGGAATACGGTTTTCAATGCGGCGATTTTGCGGTGATGACTCAGGAATACGCAGGCCGCAGGTTCTGTTCTCAACGCCCCATTCCAAGTTTACTGGCGCAGAGGTGCCCGGTAAGAAACGGCGGAACGAGTTGGCATTAGGTGCCATCAACGGCAAGAGTTCAGGAATAAACTTTTGTAAACCAGCGATATAGCTTAGGAATAATGGGCTTTGAGTACCGTCTTCGTTGGTGAAGATGTTTTTACCCGTTTCCTTATTAATCACGCTTTGATGAATGTGCATGGCACTGCCTGGCTCATCGGTCACAGGTTTAGCCATAAAGGTGGCGCACACATTGTGCTTTAATGCCGCCTCACGCAGGGTGCGCTTAAACACAAACACCTGATCCGCAAGAGATAATGGATTACCGTGGCTGAAGTTAATCTCCATTTGCGCTGGGCCGTCTTCGTGGATCAGCGTATCGATATCTAGACCTTGCAGCTCACACCAGTCATACATATCTTCGAAAAGCGGATCGTATTCGTTAGCCGCATCAATCGAGAAAGACTGACGTCCCGCTTCGGGTCTGCCCGAGCGACCAATTGGTGGCTTAAGGGGTAAATCGTGGTCATCGCTACGACTGGTAAGATAAAACTCCATTTCAGGTGCAATGACTGGCTCCCAGCCTTTTTGCTCGTATAGCGAAAGCACTTTCTTCAATACGTTACGTGGCGATAATTCGATGGGATTGCCCATTCTGTCGTAGCAATCGTGGATCACTTGAGCAGTGGCTTCAATGGTCCAAGGCAGCATAAATACGGCATTTTCATCAGGGACACAGACAAAATCGATGTCGGCGTCGTCGAGCAAACTGTAATAAATATCATCGTCGACAAAGTCACCGGTCACGGTTTGCAGCAACACGCTTTCGGGTAAGCGCATGCCTTTTTCGTCGAGGAATTTATCCACTGGGGCAATTTTTCCGCGGGCGATACCTGTCATATCGCTGATAACACATTCGACTTCTGTGATTTTTCGTTCTTTTAAAAAAGCGATTAGCTTATTCATTTTATTTCACTCGAGTTGTAGCCCTACGACGGCACGCATCACCAAAAGCATTGAATATAGAAAGGAAAAATGGGTTTTCACTCACCTTCCATTCAGGATGCCATTGCACACCGAGGGCAAATTCATTTGCGTCTATAACGGAGAAGGCCTCCACTAGACCATCTGGAGCATAAGCTTCTGGCCGCAACCCAATCCCAAGACGCTCCACGCCCTGAGTATGTACAGAGTTTACCTCTGCCGAGTTACGGCCCCAGGCCTCGTAAATGACCCCCCCAGGCTCCACAGTAATACTGTGGGATGGCCCATATTGCACCTCTAATGAGGCCTCTTTATCTTCTCTGTGTTCAATAAAACCGCCCACTTCGTGCAACTTCTGATGCAGACTGCCACCAAACGCGACGTTCATCTCTTGAAAGCCACGACAAATCCCAAGCACAGGCACACCCGCCGCAATGGCCGCACGGATAAGCGGTAAGGTGGTGGCATCGCGTTTTGGATCGTGGTGAGTACCGACTTCACTCGGTTCACCCGCATAGAGATGGGGTTCAACATTCGAAGGCGACCCGGTAAAGAGAATGCCATCGAGACTTGCCAGAATCGCCTCTATAGGTTGTTCAGCACCTAATGAGGGGATCACTAAGGGCCAGCCCTTAGCACCATTCACTACACCTAAGAGGTATTTTTCACCAACAATATTAAAGGGATGTGATCCCAATTGTTGATTACACGCAATAACACCAATAAGGGGCAACTCGACAGACATAACTCACCTTCAGTATTTTTGTTACTAGCACAATGAACACTTTAACTTTTAATGTTCATTTTTTCACACAGTACACCGAATTTTAACCTCAGGCAAGAGGTTAAACACTTGTTAATGAGCCTTTAGGCTTAAGAAGTAATTTTGAGAGTTAATACAGGATATTAGGAGGGATAGTGCAGTTTTAACGGGATAGGCCCACGATAAACCCAATCGATTGAACAAAAATAAGACAAGACTTAAGTCAGATAACCCAACCCAATTTGAATAAAATTATTTACACTTTGGGCAATATATTGCAATCCAAAGCAGGCTTTGAATGAGATTAATGTTGAGTAAATTCAGAGATAGCGCCCCCTAATCCAGGGCAGCGCTGTACTGATTAGAAGTTTGCAGGAGTTGTTGCACTGACCAGTCGACAGGGTTCATCGAAAGGATTACGAAATCTATGGGGTAACTCACTGTTAAAGTAGTAACTATCACCCGCTTCTAAGATATATACCTCGTCGCCAACGGTCAGTTCGAATTTACCTTCGATCACCATAGCCGCCTCTTCACCTTCGTGTTTCAGCATTTCCTCGCCCGTATCTGAACCCGGTGGATAGGTTTCACTCATCACCGACATGGCACGATTGGGAAAGTCGCGGCCAATCAATTTAAATTCTAACGGCCCAGTACCTATATCGAGGAGTTCATCGGAGCGATAAACCACTTTTTGCTCGCTCTCAATCGAGGCTTCAATTGAGAAAAAGTCTACTAAAGACATAGGGATACCCGACAATACTTTTTTCAAAGAACTGACGGATGGGCTAACACTGTTTTTTTCGATCATTGAAATTGTACTGTTAGTCACACCAGCACGCTTAGCCAGCTCACGCTGGGATAAGCCTTTCATTTTTCGAACAGTTCTGAGACTGGCTCCAATATCCAAATTTCACATCTCCCCAAAGGATCGGTCATCCCGATAGATGAAGAACAGGTTGTTCAGGATAAACACCATCCTAAACACATTTTAGCCCCAAAGCGTGAGTTTACACGCTTCCGTTGTATTCTAGCTAAAAAATGTGTTAAATAAAACGAACACTTTTTAGCAGTATCATAAAAGTGTGATGAGTATACTGAGACAAGCCCAATTTACAATAAAAACAATTTTTTGGAGCCCTAATGGCCACGAAATCCCCTGTTCATAGTGAACAATATCCCCAGTCTTATTATCTTGATACTGCTAAAGAAATTTTTGCTCACCCTCAACTGCAAGGAAAGATAAGTGCCGATGTCTGTATTGTGGGCGGCGGCTTTAGCGGTATCAACACGGCGATTGAGCTAAGACAGCGAGGCTTAAGTGTGGTGTTGCTTGAGGCAAGACGCATTGGCTGGGGCGCTTCAGGGCGCAATGGCGGCGAGCTCATCCGCGGTATAGGCCATGACCCCGCGCAATTTATCAACGAAATAGGACAAGAAGGCGTCAGCGCAATCCAGCAAATGGGCTTTGAAGCCGTGGAGATAGTTAGAAATCGGATACAGACCCATCATATCGATTGCGACTTACAGATGGGCTATTGCGATCTTGCGGTAAAGCCTCGGCATATGCTTGAACTTCAAGAAGAATTCGACAGTCTTAAACGTCTTGGATATCAGCATGAAATAAAACTGCTTACCCAATCCCAACTCAGTGAAGTTATCGGCTCTGAATTTTATCAAGGCGCCCTAGTGGATATGGGCAGTGGCCATTTACATCCACTTAACTTAGCCTTGGGCGAGGCCCGTGTGGCCCGTGACTTGGGCGCTCAATTATTTGAATACAGCGCAGCAGAGAAGATTATTCCTGGCGATAAACCACGAGTATTAACGGCAAAAGGCGAAGTGACTTGCCAATATGTGGTGCTCGCGGGCAACGCTTATATTGGCCATAAACTGAATAGCTACATAGGCGGAAAAGTCCTGCCCGCGGGGAGTTACTTGCTTGCAACCGAGCCGCTGACAGAAGCGCAATGCCAAAGCATTATCCCGCAAAATATGGCCTTTGCAGACATGCGAATCGCCTTAGATTACTTCCACTTATCGGCGGATAGACGCTTACTCTTCGGCGGACTTTGTACTTATTCAGGCAAAGATCCCAGGGACATTGAAGCAGCGCTCAGGCCAAACCTTGAGAAGGTATTCCCACAGTTAAAAGGCGTACGCATCGATTACGAATGGGGGGGCATGATAGGCATTGGCGCCAACCGTATGCCCCAAATCGGTCGCCTCCCCGATGCGAGTAATATTTTTTACGCCCAAGCCTACGCAGGCCACGGCGTCAATGCCACTCATATGGCCGCCAAACTGCTCGCCGAAGCCATATGTCAGCAGGCGGGATATTTTGATGTGTTTGCCAAAATCAAGCATATGACCTTCCCCGGCGGCCCCACATTCCGCTCGCCCATGCTAGCTGCGGGTATGCTGTACCACAGGTTTAAAGACTTATTCTGAGGTTTGCCCTGTCGTTGGATATGCGAGCAAGCTATCCAACGACACTAAATGGCGCGGACAGCGTTAAGGCGTTTGCGGCGCCTTAACCACAGAATAAAAGGCACCGAGCCAAAATAATGCACGACTAATGCCACCAGCACGCCAAAGCCTATCCCACTGGTGGTTAACGGGATGCCAGGCTTAAAATTAACTATGGTTTGCTGTAAATATTCAAAACGAGCTGGATTGAACATATAGGCGGTTTTCTCGAAAAGATTCCCCTGCGCAAAGGTCTGCATTCCCTGCTGCAGCGCTTGATACAGGGCTAGCGTCTGGCGCTTTTGCTCAGCATCCGCCCTGACGCTAGGCTCCTCGTTTTGCAAATGGCGGGCAATCATGGTTTCGACATCGCCGTAGTGATATTCTTTCGCCGTGGCCTTATAGCCCTCAACTTGCCATTGAGTCGAGGTATAGAGCCCCGCTAAAAATTGCTGATAATGATCGGCTAATTGGGGAAGTTGCAGCGCCATCACTAAGATAAAGCCGAAGATCAGCTTATCGAACAATCGAGTTATCATGACAAACTCCTTGATAAATCAAAGGATATATCACTGCCAATGGAGTGCTGCAGGGTGTCCTGCTCAGCACTCCAGCATCAACGCTTATTGCGCTATAGGTAAATCGCTGCGACTGCCCCAGTCGGCCCATGAGCCATCGTAGAGCACTGCATCGGCATGGCCAGAAGCGAGTGACGCTAAGATTAAGATACAGGCGGTAATGCCCGAGCCACAGCTGAAAATCCTTAACGGTTTATCGCAAGCAAGCCCTTGAAACAGGGTTTGTAATTCGGCCGAGCTTTTGATTTTGAAGCCATCGAGCACCTCTGCAAAAGGTAAATTAACCGAATGGGGAATATGCCCACTACGCACACCAGGGCGTGGCTCACTCACTTGGCCTAAAAAGCGCGCGCCGCCGCGGGCATCGATAATCGCGCTGCCGCTATCATCAAGCTTGGCAAACACGGCCTCGGCATCCATCACCTTGGCAGGCTGATATTCCAAAACGGCAGTGAGTTCCTCACTATCGCTTGCACCATAATCTATCCCTTCTTCCTGATAGCGGGATGAGGTGACTCTGTCTTCAGCCATCCATTGGGGTAAACCACCGTCGAGCACGTACACACGCTGATATCCCATCACCTTGAATATCCACCAAGCGCGCGGAGATGAATAAATCCCTTGATTATCATAGATAACTACCACGCTTTGCGGGTCTATTCCGAGCTTGGCAATGCCTTCGACAAACTGTTCAAACCTTGGTAAGGCGTGGATTTGAGTAGAAGTTTTATCGCAAAAATCCGTTTCGACATCAAAGCGCCTCGAGCGCGGAATGCACACAGGTTCGGAATAGAGGATAGGCTCTTTGCCCAACACCACGGCCATGCTGGCATCGAGTAACACGAGATCGGGCGAGGTGAGGTGCTCTTCGAGCCATTGAGTGCTCACGAGAGGATATTCCATTGGCTGTCCTTATTCTGATTTCCAACTGGGATAATGACTTATCAGCCTGCGTTTTGCTGCACATGCAAAACCCAAGCGCTATTCAAACCATTCGAACCGATACTGTTTTGGTAAAGCACACATGACAAGCTCATTGAGAGTCGATTACTGACTCGCCGCTTGAATCACTTCAATTTTGACATCTAATAAACCCGCCGAAGTATTGCCTATGCTGCTAAATGCAGATTTGGACAAATCTATAATTCGGCCCCGCACGAAAGGCCCTCTGTCGTTGACCTTAACCACAACCGTTTTACCATTCTTAAGATTTGTCACTTTAACCACTGAGCCAAAAGGAATTTCCTTATGTGCGGCCGTTTTTAATTTATGGTTATAACGCTCACCGCTGGCGGTTTTCTTATTTTGATGTTTATCGCCGTAGAAAGAGGCTTGGCCAGACTCAGTAAACCCCTGCCAGTTTCCCGAATGGGTAGAAGAACACCCTGACAAGGCCAAGGTGACTAGCAGCATTAAGGTCAAAGATACGTATTTGAGACTCACAGAACATCCCTTAGCAAATGAGTTCATCATCCGAGCAATGTACAGCAAAAATCCCTAAGAGGCACCCTTGCGCCACTTTATCCATTTAATTAGAGGGTTAACCAGAAAAAATAAAGCCCCTTTCGCATCGGCGTAAAGAGGCTTGAGAGGGAGTAAAACGACTTAGAGGACTATCCAAGTCGCCTTGATTTCGGTGTATTTGTCGAAGGAGTGCATGGATTTATCGCGGCCATTGCCCGATTGTTTGTAACCACCAAAAGGCGCCGTCATATCGCCACCATCATAATGGTTAATCCACACCATACCCGAACGCAGTGCCTTGGCGGTTTTGTGCGCCTTGCTGATATCCGCCGTCCACACGCCAGCAGCTAAGCCGTAAATGGTGTCATTGGCTATCGCAATCGCCTCGTCCATGCCATTGAATTCAATGACAGATAACACTGGGCCAAAGATTTCCTCGCTGGCGATTTTCATCTTGTTGTGTACTTGGCTAAAGATAGTGGGCTGCACATACACGCCGCCCGTTTCGGCCAGCACTTGCTGTCCACCATGGACTAAACTGGCGCCTTCATCTTGACCCGCCTTGATATAGCTTAAGATGGTATCTAGTTGTTGCTTATCGACCACAGCGCCGCTAACGGTAGCGGGATCCAGCGGATGCCCGGGCTGCCACGAGGCGAGTTCTTCAGCAATCAGCGCAATCAATTGCTCTTTAACCCCAGATTCCACCAGCAAACGCGAGCCTGCGGTACAGACTTCACCTTGGTTAAAGGCAATGGCTTCGGCCGCCGCCACCGCCGCCGCTTTGAGATCGGGCGCATCGTTAAATACAATGTTCGGGCTCTTACCACCAGCCTCGAGCCACACCCGCTTCATATTCGATTCGCCCGCATAAATCATTAATTGCTTAGCGATTTTTGTTGAGCCAGTAAAGACCAAGGTATCCACATCCATATGCAGTGCCAGCGCCTTACCGACCGTATGCCCATAACCCGGCAGTACGTTTAGCACGCCCTTAGGGATCCCTGCCTGTACCGCAATTTCAGCAATCCGAATCGCGGTTAAGGGAGATTTCTCAGAGGGTTTAAGAATAACGCTGTTGCCCGTTGCTAGTGCTGGTCCGAGCTTCCAACAGGCCATCAATAACGGGAAGTTCCAAGGCACAATCGCCGCCACCACGCCTACGGGTTCGCGGGTGATCATGCCGATTTCATTATGTGCCGTAGGCGCCAGCTCATCGTAGAGTTTATCTACGGCCTCACCCGACCAACGGATAGCACGGGCGGCGCCGGCAATATCTACCGCCTTTGAAAAACGGATTGGCTTACCCATGTCTAAGGTTTCTAGCAGAGCGAGTTCATTGGCATTTTCTTCCAATAACTCGGCAAAACGGATCATCACTTGCTTACGTTTAACGGGAGCTGTCTTTGACCATACGCCAGATTCAAACACCTCACGGGCATTAGCGACGGCAATATTGGCGTCCATCAGATCGCAACTGGCGACCTTGGCTAATACGCGTCCGTCGATTGGGCTGACACAATCAAAGGTGCTGCCCGCTGCCGCATCGCGGTATTCGCCATTGATATAAGCCTTGCCATTGATTGCTAGGCTAGCAGCGAGGCTTTCCCAATCACTCCGTTTTTTAGGTGTACTCATGATGACCTCTTAATCGTTTGTATTTGTTTATTTTAGCTTTATTGGGATGAGGGCTATCTCGACGGCCAAATGCCAAAGATGACCTAAGTCGTTAACTGCTGCTTAGATTACGCTGTTCAATCATTAATATTCAATATTTTTTACAAAAATAGCATTTTTGCCACAAATAACTGCACACACCTCTTCCATGTTCATTATTTCTAACATAGCATAGCAAATATTAGCCACCATTAACGAAGACCTGACCTCATTTAACAAGGAAAAGGACAAGGTAAACACTATGGCCGATTCACCCTACAACACAACGCATGAGCATCCTTCTCTCGAACATTATTGGATGCCCTTTACCGCCAACCGCCAGTTTAAAGCTAGCCCTCGCCTGCTCGCCCAAGCAGAAGGCATGTATTACACGGATATCAATGGCAACAAGGTATTAGACTCAACGGCTGGCTTGTGGTGTTGTAACGCCGGCCATGGACGCCGTGAGATCAGCGAAGCCGTTAGCAAGCAAATTCGCGAGATGGATTACGCGCCTTCCTTCCAAATGGGTCATCCCCTCGCCTTCGAACTCGCCGAGCGGTTAACTGAACTCAGCCCTGAAGGACTCAATAAGGTCTTCTTTACCAACTCTGGATCAGAGTCCGTCGATACCGCGCTTAAAATGGCACTCTGTTACCACAGAGCCAATGGCCAAGCATCGCGCACCCGTTTTATTGGCCGTGAGCTGGGCTACCATGGCGTAGGATTTGGTGGCATTTCAGTAGGGGGCTTGAGCAATAACCGTAAAGCCTTTAGTGGCCAACTGCTGCAAGGCGTGGATCACCTGCCGCACACCTTAGATATTCAAAATTCAGCCTTTAGCCGTGGCTTACCTAGCCTAGGTGCCGAAAAAGCCGAAGTATTAGAACAACTCGTCACACTCCACGGCGCTGAGAATATTGCCGCCGTTATCGTTGAACCTATGTCGGGTTCGGCGGGAGTGATTTTACCGCCACAGGGTTACTTAAAGCGCCTACGGGAAATCACCCAAAAATACGGCATCCTGTTGATTTTTGACGAGGTGATCACTGCCTTTGGTCGCGTCGGCGCCGCCTTTGCCAGCCAGCGCTGGGGCGTTATCCCCGACATAATCACTACGGCCAAGGCCATCAATAATGGTGCGATCCCAATGGGCGCCGTGTTTGTGCAGGATTTTATTCACGATACTTGTATGCAAGGCCCCACCGAACTCATCGAGTTTTTCCACGGCTATACCTATTCAGGGCATCCAGTAGCGGCGGCCGCGGCGCTCGCCACGCTGTCTATCTATGAAAACGAACAACTATTTGAACGCAGCTTCGAACTTGAGCGTTATTTCGAGGATGCCGTTCACAGTCTCAAAGGTTTGCCGAATGTGATTGATATTCGCAACACCGGATTGGTCGCAGGCTTCCAACTCGCGCCGAATAGCCAAGGCGTCGGCAAACGCGGTTACAGCGTGTTCGAGCATTGTTTCCATCAAGGCACGCTCGTGCGGGCGACGGGCGATATTATCGCCATCTCCCCACCGTTAATCGTAGAGAAACACCAAATAGACCAAATAGTTAACAGCCTAAGCGATGCAATTCGCGCCGTAGGATGATGCACAATTTTTTATCTAACGCCCAAATTGGGGGCAATTGAAAGGTTACCTATGCTGACAATGACTCATTATGTGAATGGCGAGCACACCGCCGCCAGTACAAGAAGCCAAGAGATTTTCGAACCCGCTACGGGAGAATGCCGAGGTCAGGTCTCCCTCGCGAGTCGCGACGAAGTCTCCGCCGCCATTGCTATCGCCAAATCGGCCTTCGACACTTGGTCACAGGTAACGCCCCTCAATCGTGCTCGTGTGTTATTTAAGTTTAAAGCGCTGGTCGAGCAACATATGGATGAGCTGGCGCGACTGATTACCTTAGAGCACGGCAAAGTGCTCGATGATGCGCGGGGAGAACTCATCCGCGGCCTCGAAGTCGTCGAATTTGCCTGTGGTATCCCACACTTACTCAAAGGTGAGCATACGGAGCAGGTCGGCGGTGGTGTCGACGCTTGGTCAGTCAATCAAGCTTTAGGTGTTGTCGCAGGCATAGCGCCCTTTAACTTCCCCGTGATGGTTCCCATGTGGATGTTCCCAATCGCGATTGCCTGCGGTAACACCTTTATTATGAAACCCTCGGAGAAAGACCCAAGCGCGGTAATGCGTATTGCGGAATTACTCACCGAAGCAGGCCTCCCTGCAGGGGTATTTAACGTAGTCAACGGTGATAAAGAGGCCGTCGATACCCTGCTCAGCCATGAAGATATTCAAGCCGTCAGCTTTGTAGGCTCCACCCCGATTGCCGAATACATTTACAGCACCGCATCTAAACACGGTAAACGGGTGCAGGCCCTCGGCGGCGCGAAAAACCATATGCTACTGATGCCGGATGCGGATTTAGATCAAGCGGTTAGTGCCCTCATGGGCGCCGCCTATGGCAGTGCGGGCGAGCGTTGCATGGCTATTTCGGTGGTATTGGCCGTAGGAGATGTGGGCGACAAGCTGGTCGATAAATTATTACCGCAAATTCAACAGTTAAAAGTGGGCAATGGCCTCACCCCAGAGATGGAAATGGGGCCGTTGATCTCCCGCCAACACCTCGCCAAAGTCACGGAATTTGTCGACGCTGGCGTCCAAGAAGGCGCGACCTTAGTGGTAGATGGTCGTCAGTTAAGCGTGGCCGACCATCAGCAAGGTTACTTCTTAGGAGCCTGTTTATTCGATAACGTCACTCCAGAGATGCGTATTTACCGCGAAGAAATCTTCGGCCCAGTGCTGTCGATTGTGCGAGTTAAAGACTATGCCAGCGCACTGGCGCTTATCAACCAACATGAATTTGGCAATGGCACCGCCATCTTTACCCAAAGCGGTGAAGCTGCCAGACATTTTTGCCACCATGTGCAAGTCGGTATGGTCGGGGTTAACGTGCCCATCCCAGTGCCTATGGCCTTCCACTCCTTTGGTGGTTGGAAACGTTCGCTCTTTGGTCCCCTGCATATGCATGGTCCTGATGGGGTACGTTTTTATACCAAACGTAAAGCCATCACGGCACGCTGGCCCGTAGGCAAACAGACTCAGGCCGAGTTTGTTATGCCCACCATGAAATAACCTCGGTGGGAGCCAATATGACCATGAGCGTAACCTCGATCATTCGCTTTGCCAGCGCACAGTCGCCGGTGGAAAGTTATCAAGTCGCCCCAGAAAAGCGCATCTCTGGTAGCCCCACCCAGCAATTACAGAATCATTACTCTAGCCCCTGTAATCAATTCCATAGTGGAATTTGGCAAAGCGAATCAGGCGCTTGGAAAATCAACTACACTGAATACGAGTATTGCGAGATCCTCGAAGGGACCAGCGTCATCACCGATCTTGAGGGACAGTCACAAACCTTCAGTGTCGGCGACCGATTTATTATTCCTGCGGGGTTTCAAGGGGTGTGGCAAGTCGTTGAGCCCTGCCGCAAGGTTTATGTCATCTTCGAACAAAAGTGAGTTTCATAGGGGGTGCTTTTTACCTCGTTTAACCAAGCTAAAGCAATTTAGCTTAACTCGCCATGAGGTCACAGCTACGGGGTTTCCTGAGTTGTTGTTTGGCAAAGCAACGAATGTACTAGCCTGTTTTAAAAGCTAAAAGAACTTAGTACATCCGTGTCAACCAAGAAAATGGGAGAAATACTGTGAATAACAACCTAAATAAAAAGCGGCTGGCACAAGTTGTTGGGCTCGCGCTAACGACCAGTTTATTCTCCGGCATTGCCGCCGCAGAAGTGTCGGGGGAAATTGGCGTAACCAACGATTATCGCTTCCGTGGCATCTCGCAAACTGCGGGCGATCCTGCGGTTCAAGGCGGAGTCGATTGGAGTTTTGAGTCGGGATTTTCGGTCGGCGCTTGGGCCAGTAATGTCGACTTTGACGAGCCAGGTTACAACGGTCCAGATATCGAGTACGACTTCTATGTTGCCTACGGCGGTGACATCAATGATAACGTCAGCTACGACGTGACCCTCAACCGCTATAACTATTCGGGCGAGAGTGATCTCGGCTATTTCGAAGTAACGGCTGGCGTCGAGTTTAGCGGCTTTCACGTGGCCTATTGGTACACCAATGATTACGGTGGCAGCGATTTAGATTATCACTACGGCGAAATCAATTACTCCTATGAGTTTGTTGAAAACTGGAACCTCGATCTGCATTACGGCTACAACGTAGGTGATGCTTTAGACGATGGTGAAGGCTTTGATAGCTACTCGGATTATTCCGTTGGCGTATCTACCGAATTTATGGGATTTGGCCTGTCACTCGCTTGGCTTGGCACAGACTTGAGCGGCGATCAGAAAGTCTCCGACGGTGTGTGGAAAAACGACGATACCGTATTAGCAAGCGTCAGTTACGCCTTCTAATTCACACCCTGCAAATACTAAAAAGCCCTCTGTTGAGGGCTTTTTTATATCGCGTGATAACCGATTACCAGTGACGCATCTTATGGCCTTTAACGGCATAAAAGAGAATAAACAGGTAGCAAGGTAACATCACCATATAACCGCCCTGCTGCCCCATATCGGTGGCCGAACTCGTGAGTCCCCAAAACAGTGGACCGAAAGCACCACCCGCAATCCCCATGATGAGTAATGCCGAACCAGTGCTGGTGAGCTTACCTAAACCCGACAGCGCCAGAGGCCATACCGCAGGCCAAACAATCGCATTGGCTAATCCTAAGAAAGCAATGAAAAGTAAGGTATCTGGCAAGGCCACACCGCCGAAAGGCACTAACAGAGCATTGGCAATCGCGTAGGAATGGTTATCCCCAAACAGTATGGCTAGGGTCAGTAATAGGCCAAGAATCGCCGAAATCATCAGTGCCGTTGGCTGAGAGATGAAGCGAGGAATAAGGATAATCCCTAAGGTATAGCCCAGCACCATACACACCATAGTGTATGAGGTCATCACACCGTAATGTTCAACGCCCAGTGATAAGGCAAAAGTACCGATAGTGTCGCCAGCAATCACCTCAACCGCCACGTACACAAATAGCGCGATAACCCCAAATGCGAGGTTAGGATGAGACAAGGCAGCCTTGATTTGGCCTTTATCTGTGTGCTCGGCCACTTCATCTTCATTAGAGAGTTCTGGCAGTGGAGATTTTTTAACAGCAAGCGCCAACACCCCAATAAAAATCGCCATGCCGAGGTAAGGGAAAACCAAGCTGTTTGCCATTTCATCAATTTGCACTTGGGTTAACGTAGTGCCAATGCGGTCTTTAAAGCTATCTAAAATCAATGCAGAGAAAACTAAGGGTGCAATCACTCCCGCACCTTTATTCAAAATGCCCATCACACTCACACGGGCCGCGGCAGACTCTTCCGGCCCAAGGCGAACCACGTAGGGATTGACCGCCGTTTGTAACAGGGTTTGGCCTGTGCCCATCACTAATTGCGCACATAAAAACAGGCCGAATATTTGGGTCTTAGCCGCAGGAATAAACAGTAAGCCGGCGAGCATCATGATGCCCATCCCCAGTGCCATACCATTCTTATAACCCACTTTACGGATCACCCACGCCGAAGGCAGCGCGGTAAAAGTCACTGCAATGTAGAAAGAGAACAGGATTAATGAGGCTTGGAAGGGATTGAGTTGCAAAATTTGTTTTAAATAGGGCATCAAAGATCCATTCAACCACGTTGCGAATCCGAGGATGAAAAAGAGTGCTGCCACTATCGCCATGGGGAGAAAACTGCTTTTCTGCTGGCTTTTATCGAGTGTCATTTCCATAAACCTGCTTCTTATAGTAATTAATTTTTTAAGGTGATGGCGGGACTAAAAACCGCTGAGTATTCCGCACATCCGTATCGCAACTCATCTGCAATGGCTAATGTTATCATCCGAACGCACCATTGTTTCAGTGATGTTAAAACAAACAACGCAAAAAGACAACGCTGTCATTTGCGATTTAGCCCGCAAAATGGCCTTGTTTGCCCAGAATTAGCCATAAACACTCAATTAACCGCTGATTTACAACCAAAGTTGTTCTGAGCTCTTTGTTTGCTAGAAATAAAAAAGCCACAGAGGTGAGTCTGTGGCTTTGAGAAAAATCTGCTATCGACGTTAGATCCGCACAAAAATGTTGCGACGATACATCCAATACAGCACTAACCATTGGACGGTGAGTAAACCAATCACGGCCGCTAAGGGCTGAGCATTTTCCGGCAATGCCCCGATAACACCACCGAACACACTCTGGGCAATATACTTCCAATCCACCAGACTAGAGGCCAAATAAATAATGATGGCGTTAGTGCCTATCACCACAAAAATAAAGGTGAGCTTTTGCCATTTGAGCACATCCACTAGGGCATAAAACAGCGCTAACAGCAGCATGCTCCAACCGCTAGTGACCAATACAAATGAGCTTGTCCACAGCTCTTTATTGACGGGAATAACCCCATCCAGCAACCAGCCTAGGGTCAAACAAACACCACCAGCAACGCTCAATAAGCCAACCTTAGCCCACTCCCCTTTTGGATGGGATTTCACAATAAAGTGACCGACAAACACACCCGCTAAGGCGTTGACTACGGCGGGCAGTGTCGATAACACGCCTTCAGGATCGGGCGTTCGTCCTTGATAACTCACACCTGGCAATAAAAGGCTATCCACATAAGCATTGATTGACTCAGTGGGTGATAACACTCCAGCCTGTCCACCAGGAAACGGCAACCAGAGTTGCACCGCGCCATAGGCCACTAATATGCCCAAGGCCACCAGCACTTGGGTCCTCAAACTGGTATGCCAGACCAGCAAGGCGGCAAAAAACCACGCAAAGGCAATTCGGCCTAAGACGCTGGCATAACGGACTTTTTCAGGATCGGCAGGCGCCCCCATTCCCCAACCATGGTTATAAAGAATGCCGAGCAATAATAGAAGAAACAGCCGCTTAATCCCGTGGCGATACACAGGCATCCGCTCATGCATTGGTAGTTTATCTAAGCGTTTTGGCGATAATCCAAGGGCAACACCTGAGAGGAAAATAAACAGCGGGAAAATCAAATCATAGAAGCGAAATCCATTCCACTCACTATGGTGCATTTGGGTATCACCCCATTGCCAGCCAGCCCAGCCCGTCAAGATAAGCAAGGCGCCAAATAGGGCTTCGCCACCTAAAATCCAAAACATATCGAAGCCGCGCAAGGCATCGAGGGACATCAACCGCGGTTTTGACTGACTCTTTTTCGTGACAGCCTCCTGAGCATTCACGCCCGTATTGGCAACAGATTCCGGTGCAGTCGTACTCATACCATTATCCTTTATTATTGTTATTTCACTTATTTTATAACTTTTGAGCAAAATGCAGACTGTACAATAAAAAAACTTAGCCCCTGTCATCAAAATAAGACAAGGGCCAAGGTTAACGCTTTACTGACTCAACCCACACTAAGGGCGAACATAAACCGCATTTCCAGCAATATAGTTGGCCAGCACTTTATATTGATTATCCAGCAGCACTAAATCGGCACGCTGCCCTACTGCTAACCGACCAACGTTTTCGGCAATGCCAAGGAACTCGGCAGGATACAAAGATGCCATCCGCAAGGCCTCACCGAGCGATAAACCGAGCATCTTCACACTGTTCTCAACCGCTGTCGCCATGTCTAACACACAGCCTGCCAGCTCACCTGTCACTGCATTTAATCTATCGCCGACACGCAGTACCTGAGTACCAAACAGTTCAAAACTGGTTTCATCATCCATGCCCACTGGCGGCATAGCATCGGTCACCAACATCACTTTGCCACGAGGTTTAGCGCGCAGGGCGACCCTTGCTGCAGCGGGGTGCACATGGTGGCCATCGACAATCAAACCACACCAAGCGGTTTCGCTCTCAATCGCCGCGCCCACCACGCCAGGCTCTCGGGAACCTAAGGGTGACATAGCATTGTAGAGGTGAGTAAAGCCTGTTGCCCCCGCCGCTAAGGCTGCGACAACGGTATCATAGTCCGCATTGGAGTGGCCTAAACACACTTTAACGCCAGACTCCACCAACAGGCAGATCACCTCAGGCGAGACATTTTCGGGCGCTAAGGTCACCACTCGAATACCTAAATCCTGACGGCAAAAAATCGCCAGTTCAGCCTCAGTGATCTCACGGATAAAACCTTGTGGATGCACGCCTTTTTTAGGTACCGAAAGATGCGGGCCTTCAAAATGAACGCCTAATACGCCTGCACTCTTTTGCGCGACCGCACTGGCAACCGCATCGGCAGCCTTGGCCATCACCTGCACATCATCGGTGATAAGCGTGGGTAAAAAGCCTGTGGTTCCAAAGCGAGCATGCGCCTTACCTATGGTTTCAATGCAAGCGACCGTTGGGCTGCTATTAAATAACGCGCCGCCACCGCCGTTAACTTGCACATCGATAAAACCTGGCACTAGGGTGCCTGGGTAGCGAATTTCCTTAGCACCCGATGCGGTGTCTAAGCTGGCTATCAGCCCATCTTCAATGGTGACAGGCACATCCCGATGGAAGGCTTCACCATCAAACAGTTGCTCGGCAATTAAGGTGAATTTCATCCCAAACCTCTTTTCAAATTAACGCGGCGACAACGGCCATCCATTACAGCGTTTGAGTGACTTTTTTCAGCCCTGCGGGTTGGTCTGGGTCAATACCACGGGCAATCGCGACTGCGGCCACGTCGATATAAAAACGTTGTAGCAAGGCTAACGGCGCAACACGTGGATGAATATCCGTCGACGTTTGATTCAAATGCACTAAATCGGCGCCACGTTGGCTCACATTTTCAATCTGTTCGATATGGCTAGCGTACGACTCATCGCCAATGCAGACATCCACAATCGTAAGTTTTTTCTCCACTAAGGTCACAGGACCATGGAGGAACTCAGCGCTACTAAAGGCTTCGGCATGGATAGAACACACTTCTTTTAACTTAAGTGCGATTTCCTTAGACACGGCATAACCTAAACCACGGCCTAACACGACTAAGTTTTTCACGTTTTCAACCGATGCTGGAGTCAACTGTGGCTCGGCATCGACCGCAGTTTGCAGTGCTTGCGGTAATGAGTTAACAGCTGCTGCGAGGGATTCGTTCTGCGTCCATGCCGAGGCTAATTGTAGAATCGCCGACAGAGTTGCAAGGTAGCTCTTTGTTGCGGCAACGGCTTTCTCTTCGCCAGCACGTAATGGCACTACCACATCGACGATATCCTTGATTGGTGCGGTTTCATCATTCACTAACGCCACACAAAACGCGCCTGCGTTTTTTGCCATACGTGCTTGGGCTAAAATATCAGGGCTGCGGCCAGATTGCGAAATCACAATCACTAATCCGCCTTCTAACTTCAAGGTTTTACCGTAAACGCTGGCCACAGATGGCGCGGCAGCAAAGGTGGGGACACCCGCTTCAATTTCAAAAAGATATTTAGCAAATACACCTGCATGGTCCGATGAACCACGGCCCACAATCATCACAAAACGGGGATCGAAAGTACGCAGTTTTTCACCTAACTGCTGCATTAAATCGGCGTTAGCGGCTAACTGACCCGCTATCTTCTGCGGTGCGGTGCGAGCTTCTTGCTCCATAATAGTGTTTGTCATGTTTTTACCTTACAAATCAATACGGGTATTGCTTTAGCACTGATGCGCTAAAACGGCTTATTCATTAATGTTGATTGAGTTAAATTGCTGCTGAGCGAAGTACATGGCACCCAATTCTGGCGGCGCTAAGGTTTCAGAAATCTTGGCCACCACATCGCTGCCAAGCCATGCCTGTAGCGGTTCGGCAAGACCACCGATCATAGAGAATCGCACTGGATTGAGGCTAAACAGCTTGCGTGCCATTTCACTGATGTAATCGGCGCCTTCCTGCACAATCCCGCGAGCGACTTCATCTCCCGCGTTGGCGCAATCGAGTACGCTTCTGGCCAATTCGGCATAGCAACTCGAAGACTTTCCGGCGAGATGCTCGACTATGCCCAAGGCATCACTTACCCCAAAATGGTTTAACAGCATCTTGGTTAAAGCTGTCGGCGCGGCAAAGCCATCGAGGGCGAGTAACACATGCTCGGCGGCTTTTAAACCTAACCAAGCCCCACTGCCCTTATCGCCCAGCGCAAAACCGTGTCCGCCAATGCTTAAGCTGTCATCACCTACATGGGCATAACCGCAGGAGCCTGTGCCCGTAATGATCACCGCACCATCCGCGCCGCGGTGTGCACCGATACAAGCGGTATGAAGATCCGTAGTGACATACATGGCAGCAAACGGATGCTCCCAGCTGATCACATCCTGATACAGGCGCGGCACATTGACTCCTGCCAGCCCTAAGCCCGCAACCAGTAAATGGCTATCGGTTTCCTTCATGCCCGCATCCAGCAGAGCTTGACGAGTCGATGCTTCAATAGATTCAAATGTTTGTGCAAGACCATGCAGCGGATTAGCGCGCCCAGCAACACCTGTCCCTAAAACGGTACCGTCCGCAGTATAGATAGTGGCTCGGCACTTACTGCCGCCCCCATCAACACCGATAAACAGTTGTTGATCTTTTGTCTGGACTAACCCCATGACACCCCTCTTCATCTCTTAATGCAGCGCTACCGTTGCTTATACTTATGCCGTTAATACGACACTCAACTTTAGTTAACTCAATGTTACAGCAAAAATGACAGCGTTGTCATTTACTTTTTGAAGCAATTTCTAATCAAATGTCAGGCGAAATAATTGACTGAAAGTGAAAAAGAAAAAGGCTGTATTTTTATTTTAAAATACAGCCAGATATAACCTTTATTAATTAACGACTAAGCTGCGGCCTTTACGTTTCCCATCGGCCGCGATGGCGCGGATCTCAACGGGGCCCGTTACCGTCTGCCCAGCTTGATAGGATTGCCATTGCCCACTCGCTTGTCGCCATTCAATCTTGAGTCCTGGGTAGGCCACGTTGGCAAACAGTTTACCGTCACGGATCTCGGCGCCGACGGTCGGCACTCGGTAATCGATACCCGCTTTATCGAGCTTGATAAACTCCTTATGTCCTAAGGTGTTAGCCATTTGCTGCCAAGATTGCGCCTGAGCCTCACGCATCGCAGCGGTGAAATGTCCCGTAGTTTGATTATACAAAGCGCCTTGATATTGATATGGCACTTCCCACGCGGCTTGATGCCAAGCACGCTCCGCCAGCATCAGTAAACGCGGGAA
The DNA here is from genome assembly GCF_003129585.1 of Shewanella sp. BC20. NCBI lineage: Bacteria > Pseudomonadati > Pseudomonadota > Gammaproteobacteria > Alteromonadales > Shewanellaceae > Shewanella > Shewanella sp. BC20. The sequence goes on from NZ_NHRI01000001.1 coordinate 519,413, forward strand.
AATCATATATTCCACGGTGTTATCGCTGCGGATGGTTTCACTCCAGAGCTGGCCCTGTAATCCGGCAAAGGCTTTACCTTGTTCCCTTGGGCCGGATTGTTTGCCCTTCTCATCGGTTCTGGCCCTATCGTCGGCCTCAAAAGGCAGATTTTGAATGTCGGTCCACTGCTCCGCGTTTGCCACTAAGTTGTCCGGCATAAAGCTAAACACTTTGTGTGCGTTGGTTGCGCGGCTTGCCCAGTAGTAGCCATGCTCCTTAGGATCTGCTTCATAGGGGAAATCAAAGTACAGCACCTCAGGATTTGAGAGCACCACATCCCAGCCGTTGTTGACTTGTTGATTGGCATGCTCGTAACCCTTATAGGCAATCACATCCCAAATGTTGGATTGGACTTTTGCAGGCATGTTGCTTGGGCGCACATGGCTCATACCATCGCTCCAACCCGCCGCTTCTATCCCTTTACTCGCGAGCTGATTCGAAATGCGCTCGATAAAGTACGCCCCTAAATCGTCGATGGATTTCACGCCTTTATCGTTATTGGCCACAAAGTCCAAACAGGCTGGCGATTGCTTCCACGCCCCTGCCGTTTCGTCGGCACCGATATGGTAGCGGGTTAATGGCTGACCCGCTGCTTGGTGTAACTTGGCAATTTCATCAATGACCTTATTGACAAATTGATAGGTCGACTCCATACAAACGTTCAGGGTGTTATCGTTGTAATACTGCACCGAAGAATAAACCGTTTTGTCGTTTGCATCGGATAACAAATATTGCTCGGCTGCCGTGGTTTTCCCTTCAGCTTGCAATTGACGAGCGCCCGCATCTAAAGCTTTTACCGCTGTGTTAACTTGGTTTGCCGCTTCCTGCACAGGGACAACCTGTACTTTGCCCGTGTTTTGAAGCTCTACGTTTTCCGCCAGTAATCGACGGTAACGCGCCTCCATGGCTTTAATCGCTGCGCGGCTATGGCCTGGCATATCCATCGAAGGGATCACTTGAATCTGGCGCGCATCGGCATATTTGACTATGTCGATATAGTCTTGTTTGCTATAGAAACCGTTAACGGGCACATCCGCAAAAGGCCCGCTGCCAAGCTGGGGTAACAGACAGGTATTTTCCTCAAGATCGTGGCAACGCTTACTGCCGATGTCAGTCAGTTCAGGCAGGCCATCGATCTCTAAGCGCCAACCTTCATCGTCGGCCATATGTAAATGCAATTTGTTGAGCTTGTACGCCGCCATTTGATCCAGCAGCTCAAAGATCGACGCCTTGCTATGGAAGTTACGGGCTACATCGATGTGCATGCCACGGAAGGGATACCTTGGGCTGTCCTCAATCGTCATGGTATTTACGCGCAGATCCTGCACCTCAATCAAACTAGCAAGTGACGATAACGCATAGGAAAACCCTGCAGCATCGGCAGCGGCAATCTCAATCGCATCCGCCTTGATATCCAGCAGATAACTGCCCTCGGCGCCTTGGCGCCAGTTCAGCTTTACCGCCAAACCTTGTTCAGACTCGTTAACACCTAAGCGTACTAAACGGGAAAGTGCCGCCGCCAATTGTTCAGGATCCAAAGCCTGTTGCGCGGCAGATGCGTTGGCGACCGAGCCGAAATCCAGTTTAATACCAGAAGTCAGTGACACGGCTTTATCTTGGCTGTGGATAGCGACTTTTTGCGGTGTAGGGATAATGGTGTTGACCGCTAAGCTGGCATCTTCACTAACCTGTTGATTCTTGCTGAATAGCTGCGCAGGAGTGGCAGGCGCTAATTTATCCGCATCGGTACGGCGATACTGCTTCACCATATCGGTGTACGCCTCAACATAGGGGCGCACTTCCATCCCCGTTTCAGGATCTTGCTTTACTTTCGTACTGGCGATCACTACTGGCGATAAATCTCCAGCAACAATGTAATAGTTTGGCATGGCATCGGTTTCTGATAGCTGCCATAGCTCACCGCGGAACCTTAGGGTCTTTTTCTCGCCCTTGCTAAAACCGCTAAATACCTCGGTGGGCTCGATGCGATAGAGATCGCCCTTGATATGCGTAATACTAAACTCTTTGCTTTCAACAGATTGAACCGGGCGCATCTGGCTAAAATAAATTGCCCAATCTCGGCTCTTAAGCTCAACCTCTGGGACAAAATCGATTTCAGCAACAAAACAACGACCTTCGGCGGCGGCTTTGTCACAGTTATCGTCGGGCCTGTTGGTGAGCACGCGATAACTCACGCCAAAGGTATCCCCAAACTGCTGCAATTGCGCTTGGGTTAATTGACTGGGCTTAGCTTGCTCAACGGAGCTTGAGCTAGGCACAACCTCAGTTTTAGGCGCGTCGCTACAGGCCGTTAAACCCAGAGCCAATAAAATCGCGGTGGCGGCAATCGTTTTATTCATGATATTCCTTTTCTAGCTTCAGAAATGGCTACAATCTGAAGGAAGTTACTAACGTCCGCAGTCTTTCCCCTTGGTGAAACAGTCGCTCACTCGATTGTGCTAAGTGCTCACTATCGAGGGAGGCTGAACCTGAGACATTGGCAAGATCATTTAATGTACGAGAAATCGCTTCGGTGACGCAGGTTTGCTCCTGCGCCGCATGGGAAACTTCGATATTCATATTACTGATATTGGAAACTAAATCAGTTACTTTAGACAGCACTAGCTTAATTTCTTCCGAACGGTTGACCCCTTGATTGGAGAGGGTCTGGCTCGATTGCATCACATTCACTGTTTCGGCAACTCGGCTCTGCACCTGTTGGATCATTTTTTGGATTTCTCCCGTAGCCTGTTGGGTGCGGCTCGCTAAAGAGCGCACTTCATCGGCAACAACGGCAAAACCACGCCCTTGCTCACCCGCTCTAGCGGCTTCAATGGCGGCATTTAGGGCAAGTAAATTAGTCTGTTCGGCAATGCTGCTGATCACCACCACAACTTCATCGATGCGTTGGGTTTCCTGTTGTAGCTGCGATACCGATTGGGCAGAACGCGCTAATTCACGCGCCAATTGACGGGTAATGGCTAAACCCGAGTCAAACTGACGCTGACCATCGTCGACCGCTCTATCGGCTTGGGTTGCCGCATCGGCGGTACGTTTAGCATTGATGGCCACTTCGTTGGCACTGGCACTCAACTGAGTCACGGCCGTGACCGCGGCTTCGGTTTCTTTAAGCTGAGCCTGCACCCTTTGATTGTTACTTTGCGACAGCGTACCCAGCGCCTTAGCATCGCCCAATAGCAGGCCCGAGGTTTCATGCACTCTGGTAATAGTGCCATGAATTTGCTCGACGAAACCGTTGAAAGCATTGGCAAGTTTGCCTATTTCATCTTCGCTCTCCACGGGTAATCTGTGGCTTAAATCGCCATCACCATTGGCGATTTCTTCTAACGCGGCGACAACCTTATCCAAAGGACTAATCACTAAGCGTTTGAGAATGATGAAAATCACTAACAGACTACCCGCTAAAATCAGCAGCGCCTGTAAAAAGTATCCCAGCAGTAAGTCGGATAATTGCGCCTTAACCGGCAAAGTAGAGAAGGCAATGGTTAAACGCCCTGTCGGATTACCTTGATCGCTGAACTGCAACTCTCTTGTTTGTAGGTCGCTTGTGGCAACGGCCTCGGCTTGTTTGTCTTCGGCGAGCAACTTACCCCGATGGTCCACAACGGTGATTTGATAGATTTGCTCAGACTTTAACATGACAGACAACACCGCACGGATCTGCTCGTAGTCGTAGGTAAAAATCGGCTGCGCCATGGTGACCTGAAGATTAGCAACGGTATTGTCTTCAAAGGCCATTTCGTTGCTGGTCAAGCTATCGCTCGCCAACCAATAGGACACCCCAAACAGTACGCTGACTATCATAAATATCGCAGCTGCTAACCCAATTTGTACTTTTAAGGCTAATGTTTTCATTATTTTGCACCTTGCATACTAAATAGATCTAACCACAACTCTTGGCGTTCAATGGGGGTTAAGGGACTTAAATCGGGCGTATCGAGACGAATAATGACGCGCTGCTCAAACTGGGCATCACGGTAGAGCTTGTCTATCTTAAGCTCACGATTAAACATCTCATCGAAGCTGCCGTCGCTTATCATATTTTCGAGTCCGGCTAAGATTGCTGCCGCTAACTCGGGACGTTTGGGGGAGACAAAAAAATATGCCGGCGAGCGATATTGCAGCAGGATATGAGTATCGATTTTCAGCGCAGGATCGGGGTGGCTTGCGAGTTCATCGCCAATTTCCTGTGCGCCGAGGGCAAGGTAATCGAATCGCCCCCCCTCTAACATCGGATACAGATTGGTGTATTGATAGCTAGTCACGACAGGCAAACCATTGGCTTCTAGGATGCTGGCATCGGGCCAATAGCGGTTTTGCCCTGCTTTTAATCGCTTAAAATCCGCCAGCGTTTTTACATTGGCAAATCTAGCCTCATCCGTTTTGCGGATAATTAACAGGCGGTTACCGAGTAATCCCTTAAACAAAGGGATACGAACCGGGAGCACGGTTTCCTCAAGCTCCTTCGAAGTCATGCTCCAAAAAACATCGACAGTACCAGCCAACGCTTCTTCGACCTTACGTTTTTGGTTCATCTGCGTCGACATTTGTTCGACCTGATAGGACTGACCTGAGCGGCGCAGCGCCTCTTTGAGGAGATTAAACTGCCACTGCTGTTGGATTGTGGTCACTATCTTGATGGGAGCAGTATTGTTTGCCGTAGAAGTGCCTGCTGTAGCGGCATTTGTAAGCGTAAACGACGCCGACTCCACGGCGGCTATCGCGGTGAAACTAAAAGCACAAACCATAGCGCTCGCCCAGAGTCCAAGGATGGGCATCAACAAACGCTTAGCAAAAGTAGTTACTACGCTGCCAAGCAGTGTAGCAATATGAATAACCATGAATCGCAGCCTCGTTTTTATGACTGGAATATCCAGCGAGTTTTATTTTTTAATGCCGCTAACTTGTCTGCTTATCCTAAGCAAGGTCGCTCTACCTAAAAAAATGGCTGGGCACTGCTTACAGTACCCAGCCAACGCTAGTTTCTGGGGAGAGACTATCAAAATATTAAAGACAAACGTATCGCCGCCCGACCAGCAATACTTCTGCCAAGTACATGAATAAGGAGACCTCATCCTCTTCATGCAGACCTTACAAAACAACGAATCACACAAGCAGATGACAGCGTTGTCATTGGTTAAATTACACAAGAAAGAACAGGTTTTCTACATTTTTTTGACATTTATCGGTATTTTTTTAGTCAAAACACTTTTAATCATTAAATATCAATAGATTATGTTTTAACTTTTTATTTCCACACCAGTGTGACAACGTTGTCTTTGACTGATAACATGCATGCAACAACTCACCCACTCCACTCAATAACTCAAAATGCTGCCATATGGTCTTATCTTCAAACGTAGACATATTAACCTCGGTCAATATTATCGAACGTTGGCAATCGTCCTTGTGCTATTGAGTGCATGGCTATGTTGGTTAGTCCAATTTCATCAACCCATTGAGTTAATAAAACAATACGGTCAATTTGTGTTTTTGGGGATAACGGGAGCCATCTTTGCAAACGCCACGGGAGCGGGAGGTGGAGTGATCTTTATTCCGGTGTTCTCTAGCTTAAATTTCAGTGAAGTTCAGAGTGTCTCCACGTCATTTATGATCCAATGTTTTGGTATGACGGCAGGGGCGATTTCATGGTCAAGCTACTATCGACGACACCATCACCATGACAAAACCTGGTCAGGCTTTATTCCAAGCATTTTATTAGCGGCGACCTGCTCAGTGCTTGGTCTTTGGAGCAGTAAGTTATGGCAACTGAACTCACCTTCCTCACTGCATACCAGCTTTAGTCTTTTTTCCATCCTATTAGGGATAGCGATCATTATCAGCAGCCAGAGGCGTACTCTTCAAAGCCATCGTCTCAACGCCCTAGACTATTGCTGGCTAGCAGTAATTGGTTATTTGGGCGGGATCATCACCGCCTGGTTATCGGTTGGCGTGGGCGAGCTGCTAGTGATCTATCTGATGTTACGGGGAGTGTGTGCCAAGATGGCCGTTGCCATCGGAGTGGTTGTCTCGGCAATTACCGTCTGGTCGGCAAGTCCGATACATGTGTTTACAAGTAGCAGTCATGCCCTATTCGAACTGGTACTGTTTGCAGGTCCAGGTGCAATTATCGGTGGTTTATTAGCGCGAAAACTGGCGCTAATTCTCCCAGTCAAAACCTTAAAGCTGTTTTTCTCAAGTTGGATTATTTTGACTGGGTTTGTAATGATTTGACCTTCTGACAAACAGAAATTAGAGCTGAAAATGTTATTCAATCCAGCGGAGGAAAACCGACCTCTATCACTAAACAAGTCCGAGGTAAGGTGTTTTTATGGACAGTTGTGCCATGTAAAAAACGAGCATCATGGCAAATTAACCTTCCCGCCTGGGAACTGACTCTATATTGCTGCGCCAAAGGATACTCACTGCATGACTTACCACGCATAAGCTGCCGATTATCATCCTGAATAAAGACTAAATCAGCACTATTTTCAGGCACATCTGTATAATAAATTGCAACTAAATGCGGTATAGACCAATCATCATTCGCATGCCTGTGAGCCACGGCATCACAACCATACTCCATACGATTGGCCCAGGTACGGTGATACTTTAACTTTCTAATATTTCTCGTTTTATCAAATCCAAGCTGTATCGCTGAATCAAAAATGCACATCAATATCCAGCGCCCTAAAGGATTGGACTTAAAATTTAACAAATGAGGAATTGGATGGGTCTGATGCAAGTGAACCGTAGATAAGGCTCGTCCCCCATTAGCATCAGGTACGTTTGCCTCATTTAGCACTTCTGGTAGCGCAAACAAGGCATCAATTGTTTGATAAGTATCGTCTTTACCTTCAAAACTATCATACTGTTCAAAATCATAGACACAGATTGCGTTATCAAATATTGGCACTAACATCATAGCCATCCAGATTAAAATTAAACCTTTGTAGACCGAGCCTGCTCAAAGGCCTGCTTTAAGCCTTCAAGCCAATCTCGATGTTTTAATAGCATTGAAGCCGCTTTAACGACTAGCTGATCATTTCCTTTCATTAATGCATCACAATGCTGAACTTCTTGTGCTGATAAGACTGTAGCAGCCGTGTTGAATTTCATTCCATACAACACATAAAGGAAATTTTTATGATCGAACAACTCAAAACGCCCAAAAAAATCAGATGCATGAGGAGGTCTTAAGGCAAAACGCGCAAGTCGCTGATGTAGCTCCTCTGATATAGTCTCGCTCTTTTTATTATCGAGCCAGAAATCCGAGTCTGTTCTATCTGAAATGCAGTAATGCAATTTAATAAAGTCCACGACTCTTTCCCACACATAGGTCGTGACCTGATTATAGTGAGGCGTGAGCACATCGATATCTTCTAGATGTCGAGGAAAATTACGTGCAAGTAATTCAGCAGAAAAGTCCGATACCAATATCGACGTTGCTTCTAGCGGTTCCACAAAGCCTTGCGCTAACCCTAATGCAACACAATTCTGATGCCAAAATGTTTCTCTGTAGCCAACCTTCATTGGAATTTTACGTGGATTAAATTGAGCTTTATCGATGCTTAGATAGTCGGCGTATAAGCCTAACGCCTCTTCATCACTCATATGGCGACTAGAATACACAAAACCTGTACCGCGCCGAGTCGTGAGCGGAATATCCCAAATCCAGCCCGCTTTATGGGCAGTTGCAGTGGTATAGGGGTTAATCTCCTCATCGGCCCCCAGAGCAACTTGCTGAACAAGTACGGTATCAGTTAGTAACTCATTGGCTTTACTTACAAAAGGCACTTTGAGGGTTTTATCAATTAAGATTGAAGCAAATCCACTACAATCCACATAAAAATCAAATGCGAGTGAAGTATCATCTGCGGTCACTAAATGGGTAATTCGGCCGGATAGACAAACTTCGGCACCTTTGATCGTGGCAAACTGATGCTTTACGTTAAATCTCGACTTGGCGTTGTTAGCGAGAAGACCTGCAAATTTCAAGGCGTTAAAGTGATAGGCATAGGATAGTGCGCCTTCATAATCGCCAGAACCTTTACGTTTAGGCGATAAGCCTAACTCACAAATCCGAGCTTGGATCCCTACATCATCAAACGGCCGGTCAGCAGCATTTGCCAACCAATAATTCGATACATCGACTCCCGCGGGATAGGGGGTATCAAAACTATGATAGTAATGATTTTCTCCATGTTGTTCTGGGTCTAACCAATTAACAAATTTAATCCCTTGCTTAAAAGTTGCATCGCAAGTCAGTAGCATCTCAGCCTCTGAAATACCAAAACGTTTCAACCCTTTGGCAAGATAAGGCACACTCCCCTCCCCCACGCCAATGGTTGGTACGTCTAAAGATTCTATCAGGGTGATCTCAATTTCTGGGTCGTGACATAACTCTGCGCCCAAATGGTTTGCGGCTAACCAACCCGCTGTTCCGCCACCAATAATTGCAATGCGTTTGATTTTCATCGGCTTTGACTCATCTATAAAAAAGCCCAGTCGAGACTGGGCTTTTAGACTAAAACAACATATTAGAATACAAAACTTGCGCCTAACTTGTAGGTAGTTTCGCCTTTAAACGACCATGTTGGGAAATCGTCTTGGAGTGCAGGTTTAACTTCTGTACCTACGCCAGCTGCACCATATTGCACATCGTCTTCAGCTGTTAAGTTAACAATTTCAAGACGTAAAGCAATGGCTTCTGTAACGTTCCAACCTAAAGTCACATCCAGAGTACCAAAGGCATCGTGCATGCGGTTACCGTAGTATTTACCGTATTCACGAACCATATACTCAGAACGCCAGTTATAAGCTGCACGAGCTGAGAAATCATCATTTTCCCAGTAACCCACTAAGTTCGCACTGTGCTTAGAGGACTCAGTGAACATACCGATGTTATCAGTATACACTTCGGCCGGAGCGGTACCATCTGCGTAGGTATAGTTAGCGTTAACACCGAAACCATTGTCGAAAGCGTGGTTTAACTGTAACTCGATACCATCGATCTCACCACCACCCGCGTTTTCATAATTGTTTACAGTCCAATTATCGGCAGGGGTTTCTAAGTCATTGTTCACTACGCCAATCTGTTGATTGTATTGGGTAGTAGCAACAATAAAGTTACTGATATCTTTGATAAAGTATGTAGCAGAAACTAAGTTGCCATCACCATAGTAGTATTCAAGGCTTAAGTCAGCTTGTGAAGACTTCATTGGCTTTAAGCCAGGATTACCATAGGTGATCTCTTCGTTACCACGTCTATCATCTGGATAACCAGTTGATGTTGATAAGAATAAGTTATCGTAGTTAGGACGAGTAATTGCTTGTCCTGCAGACATACGTAAGATCAAGTCTGGTGCAAGGTCGAAAGAGATGTTAAAGCTTGGCAATACATCGCTGTAGCTGTCGCTGATGCTATGGATTTCTTCGCTCCAACCTTGGTTCACACCTAAGATGTCTGCAGGCGAGTTATCGATGATATGACCGCTAGAAGTCACGTCAGTTTGGATATAGCGTAAACCGAAGTTACCACGGAAGCCTTCACCGTCGAATGAGAACATACCGTACATCGAGAAGTTATCTTCTTCGATGAGGCCGTAAGCTGAACGGCTATAAGCAAATTGGTCAACCAAAGATTCTGTCGCGTTAATCATCGCATCAAGATCGGCTTTAGGAATAGTCCAACCGTCATAACCTAACTTCATGGTGCCGCTGTAAAGATCTGAAGTCTTGAACTCATTCTTCTTAGCTGGATCGTATATAGCACGGTATTCACTCTTTTCAAATTCATGTTGAGTGTAACGCACGCCAGTTTCAAACTTATTGATAACGCCAAAATCTAAGTCAAAATCAACATCTAACTGCAGATAAGTTTCTTCGTCAGAGTTAGGTCCTTTGATACCAGTCCAAGTTGAAGTACCAACAGTAGTGTCTAGCTGATCTTGGGTGAATCCCATGTCACGGCCATTGATGTCAATTTGCTTGCCAGTCGCATCAACGGTACCCGCCCATTTCACCTGACCAAACTTGTCACCCCACCAACCATAACCAAAGTTAGCACTCATCTGAGTACCGCCTTCAGCCTTAGTTTTACCTGCTACACCAGAGATAGCAAAACCGTCACCTTTATAATCCGCGTTTAACTCAAAGGTATCAGATGTCATTTCACCTTTACGTGCCCAGTTTTGGAAGAACACGTTAGATGGGTCACTTTCTGGAGTTACGCTCAGAGTACACACACCCGCAGCGTTAAACTGTTTACAGTGAGAGGCTCCTTCACCCCAGTTAGTGTCGGTTTCGATATACATGTTGGCACCAATACTATCAGCACCAAGCTTGAGTGATAGTACGTGAGCACCAAATTCTAAATTGTCTGTTGGACGGAATTGCACTGTTGCATCGAGCGCAGTCCGCTCTTGTTCTTGCAGGAAGCTAGAGGGTTGAACCGAAGAACGGCCGCCCCAATCGAGGTCCGCTTCAGTACCAGTACGCAGATATTCACGGTCAATGTATGACCCAGCAACTAAAACACCGAAGGTTTCATCGTCATTTTTCCAGCTATATAAACCAGATAGCTCAGGTGCAACATCTTCGTTCACTGAACCGTATTCACCTTTAACAGAGGCAAATACAGAGTTCGCATCCATATCTAACGGTTTACGAGTCTTAACAATCACAGTACCACCGATACCACCCTCAACGAGGTTAGCTTGGGTAGACTTATACACTTCCATACCACCAATCAGTTCTGATGGCAGCATAGAGTAGTTGAATGAACGGTCTACGTTCATTTGATCATACCAACCTGTTGACGCAACGTTTTGACCATTCAACGTAGTCAACGTCATTAACGGATCGGTACCACGAATAGAGACAGAGCTACCTTGACCAAATGTGCGGCCAACAGTCACACCAGGAACACGTCCTAAAGCTTGACCTACGTCAGAATCAGGAAATTTACCGATATCTTCAGCCGTTACCGCATCAACAACTGCATTTGAAAATCGTTTTTCGTTGATATTGGCTTTGTTTGAAGCACGAATACCGCGCACTTCAATCTTTTCAATATTTTCAGGTACCGCTGCCGCAGCGGCTGCTTCAGCCTCTGCAGCAACAGCACTGATTGAAACAGCGCTGCCGAGTAGGATAGCAATGTTTGTAGCTAGTACACTTTTCTTAAAGGATGATGGTCGCATCTCGTTTCCCTTCCATAACTTTATTATCGTTTTAGTATTCATAACCATTCCGATGGAATGACAACGCTGTCATGTCTAGTGCAAACATTACACAATAATTAACAGCCTTGCCACAACAAAATAACTCTGGACGAAAAAAAATGTCATAAAGCGAAGTATTGAGAAGAGAAAAACCAATATATTCAAGTAAAAATAATTACTTAGATATTTTGATGTAAAATTACAACTTATAACCGAGTGTTAACAGTTGAAAAATGCCTCAGTTTGTAACAATTCAGCATTGCTATACGCGGTAAATGCTCGCACTATAAGAAGCATAATAAAAAGTAAGCTGACAACGCTGTCGGCTTGTAAATTGCGCCTAAAGGATTTAGGTTCATCAATTAGCTAGCCCTTCGCACATTTGAATAAAGAGTTTGTAGATCAATGAAAGTCACTATCAACGACGTCGCTAAATATGCTGGAGTGTCAATCAAGACAGTTTCCCGCGTAACCAATAACGAACCTTCGGTAAAACAAGCCACGGTTGATAAAGTGAACGAGGCCATCAAAGCATTAAACTACCAGCCCAATCTCGCGGCCAGAAACCTTGCTGGCACAAAATCCTATGCCATTGGTTTTATTTATGATAATCCCAACGCTTATTACATTATTGATATGCAAAACGGGATTTTGTCGGCCTGTAAAGATAAAGGCTATGAACTGGTTATTCATCCTTGTAATGCCAAATCTGACACCATTTGTGATGAACTGACTCAACTCGTGAAACATTCGCGACTGGCAGGTTTAGTGTTAACACCGCCTCTTTCTGAAGATCCTAAAGTACTTAAAGCCTTAAGTGATATTGAGGCCAACTATGTGCGAATTATTGCCGGCGAAGGTAATAAAGAGCAGGATGGACTGACGATTTTAGTCAATGACAAATTTGGTGCGGTTGAGATTACTCAGCATTTGATCGACTTAGGCCATAAAGAAATTGCCTTTTTAAGTGGCGATCTACACCACGAGTCTACCAAAGAGCGGTTACTTGGTTATAAACAAGCATTAACAAAAAATCGCCTACTTCTGAATGAAGATTACATAATTGAAGGAAAATACTCATTTGAGTCGGGCGTTGAAGGAGCTAATACGCTGATCAAACAGAAAAACCGTCCAACAGCGATTGTTGCCTGTAACGACGAAATTGCAGCAGGGGCACTTTTTGCAGCTCGTTTAGCAGGGCTAGATATCCCTGGCGATCTATCCATTGTCGGCTTCGAAGACAGCCCATTCTCACGCCAAACTTGGCCAAAACTAACAACAGTGCATCAACCTAACGCTGAAATTGCCCAAGTGGCAACAGAGCTGTTAATCGCGAAACGCCGTGAACAAGATGCCAAGTTTGCAAAAACATTTACGCCAGAGCCTGTGATCCGAGACTCTTCAGCCTCTCCCAAACATTAATTTTTAGCTCAGCAAGGCTAAAACAAAACAGAGAGCCAAGGCTCTCTGTTTTGTTTTCAGTTAATGCAATTTCAGCTTTGGCCTTTGCCATTTCAGCAGCTTTTGCGCAATGCGATAAATAATTGCGGAGAACCAGCCATATAGGCTCGCTAAGTGTCTTTGGTATAACGAAATATACATGATCCTTGCGATATGACCTTCCACGAAGAAAGTCCCTGAACGCAAATTCCCCATTAGATTACCGACCGCAGAAAAACGACTTAAAGACACCAGAGAACCATAGTCTTTATACACAAAAGGTTTTTCCGCCTTCCCTTGTAAACGATTCACAATATTCTCATACAAGGTATCCGCCATTTGCGCTGCCGCTTGAGCGCGCGGTGGCACAGGTTGGCCGGACTCCAAAATTAATAGAGCGCAATCCCCAAGCGCATAAATATCTTGATGGCCTTTCACTCGCATACAAGCATCAACTTCCACTTGATTGCGAGGCGTAATGGGTAATTTAGAGAAGTTTTGAAACGCTTTTGGACCTTTCACACCAGCCGCCCACACTTTAAGTCCCGCTTCGATAACGTCACCATCCTGTGTAATAAAGCCATCGCGGGTGACTTCTTTAACCTGCACCCCGATATGCAAACGGATGCCAATTTTATCCAATACCGCTTGAGCTCTTGCACTCACACGTTCGGGTAACTGTGGGAGAATTTTTGGTGATGCTTCAATAAGATGCACATCAAGATGATGCTTAGAGATATTGAGGTAACCATACTCTTTCACCGATTCAATGACATGGTGAAGCTCCGCAGCTAATTCGACACCTGTGGCGCCAGCGCCAACAATACCTATACTGACTTTCTCTTGTGTTTCATTGAGTTGCAGTAATGCATCCAATAATTTTTGATGGAATAAGTTAGCGTTATCTAAACTATCAAGGAAAATACAATGTTTCTCAGCCCCTAGGGTATTAAAGCTATTAGAGACCCCGCCTAAGGCTAGCACTAAGTAATCGTATTCAATTTGACGGGGTTCAAGCAGCAATTCACCCGAGTCACTATAAACCGCAGCAAGTTGGATGGTTTTGGCATCGGGTTCACATTGCTCAATTTCGCCACGAATGTATCGATAACCATTCTTAAGACCATGATCTCTATATAACAATCCCTCTATAGACTGGTCAATAACCCCAACAGCTACTTCGTGTAATTTTGGCTTCCAAATATGGATTGGGCTTTTATCAATTAAGCAAACATCGACGACATCACTACCGCCCATCTTGCGGCCTAATTTAGAGGCTAGCGCTAAACCTGCCGCCCCACCACCTACTATCACGATTCGTTTCGTAGCCAAAATAACAACCTCAACAAGCCTATTTAAGTGGCTAAGTTATACCATGGAACAGATAAGAGATAACTACTTTAGTCTAACTAAAGAGGCTATTTTGCATTAAAGATATTTCAGGAACAGAAAGACTTAGTCCCATCAATCATAAATTTTAAGCAACAAAAAAGGGCCAAATGGCCCTCTCTTTAAACGGATAAATCACACCGCTTCTTCGTTTTCTTCACCGGTACGAATGCGGATAACGCGCTCTACATCGGTTACGAAAATCTTACCATCGCCAATTTTACCGGTACGAGCTGTTTCCACAATAACATCAATCGCTTGGTCGACTAAGTCATCTTGAATCACGAGTTCTATTTTAACTTTAGGTAAAAAGTCGACCATATACTCCGCACCGCGGTAAAGCTCGGTGTGCCCTTTTTGACGGCCAAAACCTTTAACCTCCAGCACTGTCATCCCGGTGATACCTATCTCAGCAAGTGACTCGCGTACATCATCCAATTTAAAAGGCTTAATAATCGCTTCAACTTTTTTCATCAAACATTCCTCGGTACTTGCTGACAGATAATCGAAATAGAATGCCATTAGCTTACACGGGGTTAGGCGATTATTGAAGTATAGGCAGCGCTTTCCTCATAAAACACAGTTTCTATAAAACAATTCTTAGTCCGTAAAAATCTAAAAGGCTCATTGGTACGCTTCTATACTTTAACAGCAGCAGTTTTGCTCCAAAGGCTCGTAGGACGCGAGCGACATTTATAACAAAGGAACTGTTATGAAAACTCTACCACATGGCTTTAGCTTGATTGAACTCATCACTACTGTATCCATTTCTACCATTCTGTTATCGATTGGTGCTCCCTCGTTAAGCGATTTCAACACGAGATTCAGGGCTGATAGTAATATCAAAGTCATCCAGCAAACACTGATGCTCGCACGAAATCATGCCATTTCCTTCAATCGAAAAGTGACTGTCTGCGCCTTAAGCAACAATCAGTGCACATCTAACTGGCAGCTTGGTTTAACAGTATTTATTGATGTTAACAGCAATAGTCAACTCGATGGCAATGAAACGACTATTTTTACCACTAACGCTTTCAATGCCAGTGATACTGTCATCTACAATCGAACCTCAATTCGTTTTCAACCAGATGGTCTTACCTCTGGTACTAATGGAACATTGAAGTATTGTCCATCAAGTCCCACGAGCCCTCATTCGCGAGGGATTGTGGTAAATCAAGCTGGCAGGGCAAGACTATCGACTGATGCCAATATCCGCTGCGGATAAATGGCGAGAATTGATTGAAGGCAATATCAACTAACAACATAAAGGATTAAGACTATCTTTCAGAAACTAAACAGCACAAAGGATACAACTTAGATACTGAAATCCCGCCTATTCTCGCTTATACTTTAGTTTGTATAAGTGAGGGTTGAGTGCATGCTAAATAAATTGCTTGGTTTCACACTAATTGAACTGATGGTTACGATTGCAGTGGCTGCAATATTATTAACTATCGGAGTACCATCTTTAATATCCGTCTATGAAGGTGTGCGTGTTAATAATAATATCGCCAAAATTCATGACATTATGGTTTTTGCCAGAAATCAAGCCGTCAGTTATGGCGCAACAATTAAAGTTTGCGCATCAAATGGAAGTGCATGTGGTACAAATTGGGGAAATGGGATTAAAGTGATCAGCCCTGATAATAAAGATATTCGTGTTATTGACGCATTCAATACAAATGACAGTGTAAAAAGCAATTCGGCGAGTTTTACCTTTAGCTCTGAAGGCATGTTATCAGCAAACAGCGCTGTAGAAATCATCTACTGCCCTGGAGGCTCCGCGACAAACTCCAAGAGTGTAAACATAAGCTCTAGCGGACTAATCTCCTACGGAGCAGATGGTAAAAGCTGCTCATAAACCAGAAGATATGTCCGCACACATAAGCTTATCTCAAGGTTAGCTCATCAATTTTCTTAGTGTTTTCATTAGTGAACTCTTGGCTAAGCTCAACACACTCTACAACCTCTTTAATAAAGAATTTCTTTTTATCTCCACCTACTTTTTGCTTACTAGGAAGACTAGCCATATTCAAATTGGCATCTTTAATCCTCCATCGATAGAACAGTACTTTATCACCATTTGTCGTTGTGACATGGCATTTGTAATCCTGCATAACAACTGTAGGTTCCGCAGCAAACACAAATGTAGGCAAAGCTAATACTAAAGCAATACAATATCTTATCATTTCCAACACTCCGCAGAAGGCCCCTTTACACCAGCAGATGTCATCGTAATAGTCGCACACGTTGAG
Source organism: Shewanella sp. BC20 (assembly GCF_003129585.1). Classification (NCBI taxonomy): domain Bacteria; kingdom Pseudomonadati; phylum Pseudomonadota; class Gammaproteobacteria; order Alteromonadales; family Shewanellaceae; genus Shewanella; species Shewanella sp. BC20. Next base: position 535,783 of record NZ_NHRI01000001.1, read on the forward strand.
TCTCGACTAGCCTGCGAACCTTGTGCAGTCGCAGTGATAGTGAATGAACTGGTACCACTTGACGCTAAGCTATAACGCCCATGCTCTGTAACAAAAGGACTAGCGGCTAACCCCAGCTTGGTCATATCAGTCGCATAGGCTCGGTTATCCAAATAATACTGCTCTTGAAGATTCGCAACCTTCATCACCGCTGCAACTCCTTCAGACCGTCCACTCTTAACCACGTAATCAATGTATGATGGATACGCTATCGAAGCCAAAATCCCCACAATAACAACAGCTATCATGACTTCAATTAAAGTGAACCCTTGCAGTCTATTCTTTTTCATTAGTGTTCTTACTCATCAATATGATAATAAATTTTGTTAGTCTTTAAGCCACTACCCAATTCGATCGTTCCCTTGCATTCACCGTTCTCACACTCGCCTTTACCAACACCGATAACATACGCTTTCGGCTCTTCACCCGGTTGTGGCTCAGGGATAACAATTTGGGGGGTATCAGGAATACGTTCACCAACCTCATAGTAAAGTGTACTTGATGTTCGAGTACCTTTATGTAGGTCAAATACGTAGAGTCGTCCCTGTCCTGAAAAACCACATACCCCCGCATCCAAATCAACGGCTTGGTTCGTCGGCGGAACAAATGAAGTGAAATAAACTTTACCATCAAAAATTAGCGAAGAAGATAGGCTTTTCTCTCCCGTGGCAGGGAAATCATAATACCAACCTCTCTTTTGCCCAAAAGCAATATTATCACTCTGCGAACTAGGTGCTGCAGAGGTCACATCATATAGATTAGAAATTGTTAGAGGGGCCGGTATATCGGTGCCAGTGAATTGTTTAGTGACAACATTTCTATCCTGAAATACATAAAACATGTCATTAGTGGCGATGTCCAATGGATGCGTTCGATTACCCGTACCCACTGTGACAGCGTCATAAGGGATACTCTGATAGGATAAGACCCCATTTTCAGAATGAATATTATTAAACTGAGTTTGGGCCACTGTAGGTTCAGCAAAAAACATGCGGTTGTTAGGAGAGCTCGTTGTAGAGATTTTAGCAAATTGGAATACAGACCAATTAGTTTTATTCGTCGAAGGTAAATCCATTCGCCAAATACTTCCCTCGATGTCACTTGCATATATCCGGTCAGATATACCGTCATTATTACTGTCTAACACAGCCACTTTATTTGGGATACTGCTCATTCCCGTAGCGGTAAACTTAGTCACAAATTCACCCGTAAATGCTTTGACAATATAAACAGCAGCCCCAGAACCCTCTGCTGATTCCATCCCGCCACCAAAAATCAACACAGGTTCAGAGATGGATGGGATAAAAGTCACGACAGGTTCTGACCAACTTTGACCTAAGTCTTCAAACTTTTCCGTACCAGAATTGATCATCCACTTATACTGTGGTGAATCTGGATTTGTGATATCTAACGCATAGTAAGATGTACCGCCGCGCCTCATTCCAAGGAAAACCCAAGCCTTATTGACCTTACCAACCGAATCCGTTTCAGTATAAGCAACGGGGGATAAGTCCATCCCATAAACACTGTGAGTACCTGTCGAATCATCCTGTCTTAGTGTTGGAATGTTATGTACTAATTCAGATGGCATAAATGCCCAGGACTCAGTAACAGAACCAACAGCATAGTCACCACTACCTGTGTCTGAATCTTTAAACATATGTACCAATCCCTGATTGGTACCAACTAAGATTCGAACATCAAGATTTTCAGATGTCACATTACCATCAGCATCTGTTGTAGGTTTATTACCGAAGTTAATAGCGAGAGGTTTCGAGTGGAGAGGATCCCCCATAATATCATCTCGAGGGTCGGTATAGGTTTCATCATTATCTTCGTCATCAACATCGACACCATAAATCCAATCTCTATTCTTGGAGACAGTATCAGAAACGGAGCTAGTTGCAGGACTTCCTAGAAGAGAATAAAAACTCGAGTCGCTTATTGTGGTAAGCAAACTCAAACCACTTCCATCATTTATGTATATTTTTCTATTTTTCAATTGGGACTTTAAGGTCGGTAACACCCCACCCGATTTAACCTTATTACCATCTATGTTACCCGCTGGACAGGTATTCCAATAGGTACAAGTATCACTTGAAATATTACCATTAGTATCAATTGCTCCCGTTGTTCCACCTGGACCGACAATCTCACCAGAGGAATTGACCTTCAGCTTTTTCAAATTGCCACTCCAGCGAGGTCCACCACCGGGCAAAAACATAGCAAAGTAAGCTGAGTTGTAGGTCTGAGTTTTATCAAAGTTGTTACTGGCAATGCTCGGAGAGGTGAAAGATGAATCAATGGTCAGAATAGACTTTAATGCGTCGTTCATCGCTTCGACTAAATCAAGGCCCGTTTTAGCAACGTAATAACCTTTAGATACACCATTCACTCTAGGACTTCCGCCCCTAAAAGCCGCTTCTTCCAAGAGCGCTGCTGCTTTGTCCGCACCGTCAGAAAAGCCAATGGTAAACAATCTCACGTTTTGTTTGTTATCAACACCATTCGAATCTTTCGGCCCAACAACAATATCATTGTTGTACATATAAGCCGCTAAAGCTGGCAAATAGCTAAACTCATCTTGATTACGATCATCTTTGAAACTCATCGCGCTGTAGTCACCAGCGACTTTAGCGGTTGAAGTTAATTGCTTAATCGAATCATCCGCGGCATGGTCGAGTGTGGGCGCTCCATCGGTAATATAAATCACATATGCGGTGTCTGGGCATGCTTTAAACTTCGTTGCATAATTCCCTGTCTTTAAAATACTTGGTGGATCATCTGGAACATAATCATCAATTTTATAATATCCTGTGGCATTTTTATCATCATTACCAAAGGTGACTGGGCCGCCACTAAAAAACTGATAAGCCTCATATAATGTTTCACACAGAGGTGTATTGGTTTGAGCAGGCATATCTCTGATTAAAGATATTAAAGACGACTTATTTGCTTCCGTCATTTCGGCCATATCATAAATAATACGTCCGCCGTCAGCATAATTTTCAGTTGGATAGTTCAAGTTATAAACGGCAAGAGCTGCATCAATAGGAATAGCCAATGACTCTAATGCTGACTTAAGTGCATTTTTCGCGACATCTAAACGAGTACCAGTACCACCACTATTCTGCCCTTCTGTTGTCGTTGTAGCCCACTTGTACCATACAAGGTAATGTGCAGAGTAAAGTGTCACCGGCGTTTCGGTTCCAAACTTTGTATTATTTAAGCTATATAAACGATCTGTCTCAGAGCTTCCCGATGTATACATTTTATTAGTATCAACAGGATAACCATTTGCAAACGTTGGGTTTTTATTAGTTGAACCTGGATTTTTAGGGTCTTTATTGAGAATATCTTCGTAGCAGTCAACAATATCATTTTGATTGAACCCGTTATTATTTGCTAAAGACTCCCACTTATTTTTGTTAAACTCTCGCAAGTATCCAGTGTAACGTCCCTTATCCACTAACGCTTTGGCAGCAGTATTACAGTTATTATTTCCCAAATAAAAACGACGACCGTCATTTGGATCATCTGGTGTCGGCATATTGCTGGTATTATCGATACCGCCAGCATTCCAATAGGTACCTTTCTGATTGATATATCCAGAATAACTGTTCATGTATGTCTCAAATCCTGCAGGATAGGTACAAGTACCTGCTGCATGACCAGCTTGGGAACAATATGAGCTGACAGCATTCTGATCTTCCGTTGACATACTCCCTGAGTTATCAAAGATAAATAACACCTGTGGGCGCTTGCCAGTCCTTACCGTTGAGTCAACAAGATAAAGCTCTGTATCATCTGCATGTATTTGCCCTGCAATAATGACTGTTGCAGCCATAAGAGCACAAAAGAGTTTTTTCAACATAACTTTAGTTTCCTGTTAGCACTTGTTGCTCTACACCTGAAACAACGGTTAATGAGCCAAGATTGTCCCGACCAAAGGTCACTGAACTGCTAATCTCAACCCTTCTACAGCTAACCAAATTTGCCCCTGTCGCATTTGTGGTTCTTTGGCATCCCACATCACGCACGCCCGTTTCAGGCAAGGGCTTCAATGTCTGGCTGCTATTAAATACTGTTGTATCCGCCTCTGCGTTAAGGTTTGCCAATTGTTCGCCCGAATAATCTGAAATTACCTGCTCTAAACCACCATCAGCAATCGCTTTAGCTTCTATTCTTTCTGCACCAGCCCCAGACATTCGTAGCGATTGTGTGGAGTTAACCGCCAACGCAACACCGATAACTGTCATGAGGACCAAGACAATTAATGCAAAAAACAACACTATCCCTTTCTGCTTTCTCATCACTCATGGCCTCAATTAACTGCGTATAAGCACTGGATTTTCCAATACTATGGTTGTCGACAATACCTTACGACGATAATGGTCGTTAGCAGGAATAGTGATGGTTTTGTCTCCCAAAAGGTACTCCGTCTCGTTGGTATAGCTCTTGTCTTCGTTAATCGATCTCACCAGTACAAACGCTTTTATCGCGACCAATCGCTGAAAGCCTTCGTTATCCCACATCAATGATGTGACATCTTCAGCAGGCATAAAGCTATCAGGAGTGCTATCCCCATCATTATCAAAACCATATAAGAATCGAATATTCTCAATGCCTTCAACTAACTGCTCATCGTTACTCATGCCTGTACTGGTTAAGGTTTTACGCCTTAGGATAGGTATTTGATTAGCGTCGTTTGCAATAAAATAGACATGGTGTTGATATTCCCATATTCTCGGATTTTCAAGTGCAGTGGTAGGAGTTGCACCAACAAAAAATACCGCCTGAGAGGAGTTCGCAGCCACATACACAGAGCTTGAGTTCCCAGTTGCGACATTAGGCCCAATAAAGCGTTTTAGCTGTAAAACATCTGTATCCGCATTAACGTCACTGTTCCCCAAACAACTAAGATGTGTACTTGTTGCAGTATTCTCATACCCCCACAATCGCCTAAAATGAGCCGGCTGATTATTAGGCAGCGTCGCGTTATTCAGCCCATCGCCGACACAATCAGCGGTTATGGTCGTGACCTCGATATTGGTATTTGTCCCGACGATAAAATCAGTCCCCGTTAAATCCCCCATAAAACCTAACTGGCTAATATCTCTTTCCATAATGGCCAAGGCTATACGACCATTCTCTTGTAACTGATTAAACTGACTTGTCGTCGTCACGTTTGATGACGACATACTAAACATGGTAAATACACCGGCAGTCAAAAAAAGCCCTATGACCATAGCGACCATCAACTCAACGAGTGACATTCCCAGTTCCGCGGATTTACTTAACTTCATACGAAATGATTTTTTCATCTAAATAATCACTGTCTTAAGTGAAAAAATGCGCCTATTTTCAGTGTCAGCACCACAAGTGTCTGCTGCATCCGCAACGGCTGAAGTATCAATATTGGTCTCACGTATGCCTCGCCAAGTAATCACAACGAGCACATCACGATTATTCACTTCAATACAAGCCGTAGGAGAATCCAATCCCCCAACGTTTTGAGTGCCAACAGTCTCAGACTCTCCGGTTAACGAAGATTGCCATTCAAAAATATCCCACAACTTCAATTCTGTTGGATTGCAAAGTGTTGTGTTTTCACACACCTTTGCGACAGAACTTGGGGCGCCAGTGTATTCTCCGGCATAGCTAGCAAGCTGCGTTCGATTTAGCTTCATGCGGTTGATAATATCATTGGCGTAATAGGAGGCTTGTGTTTGCTGAAAGGATTCAAAGCTGCCGCGCTTAGCCACAATGTGTAAATTAAAAATACCGATCAAGCCAATCACTAGAATCACCAATGCGACAAGTACTTCAATTAAAGAGAAGCCCCGTTGAATTCTGTTATGCGTCAATCGTTCGAATTTAGTCATATTTTTGACAAGCTTTTCAGCCATTTACCCTTTTAAATCTTAATCTTACGATAAAAACATTACTAGCAGTTAATAATAGATGAGTAAAATGTAAGTAGCCAGTAACAATAGCATATAAGCGTTAATTCCATTATGCCTTGTTTGTATTTGGTGAATTTTGATAATAAAAAAGAGGCCATTGGCCTCTTTCAATTTACTACAATTTTCTACATCAATTAACGTAGTTCAGCGGGTACGGCAAAGACGGTATCTTCTTTACGCCCTTCAACTTCGGTGACGACACTCGGTGCTAATTTCGCAATCGCTTGAACCACTTGCTGAACCAGTACTTCTGGTGCAGATGCGCCAGCGGTCACCGCAACTTTAGTCACATTTTCAAACCAAGATGAATCGATATCATCCGCGGTATCAACCAGATAAGATTGAGTCCCCGTCTTTAATGCCAATTCACGCAAGCGGTTAGAGTTAGAGCTGTTTTTCGAACCAACCACAATTAACAGATCCACATCGGCCGATAAGTTACGCACTGCATCCTGACGGTTTTGCGTCGCGTAACAAATATCATCCTTACGCGGACCTTCAATCGAAGGAAAACGCTTTTGCAATGCCGTGATAATATCGAGGGTATCGTCTACCGAGAGGGTCGTTTGAGTCACGAAGCAGAGGTTATTTGGATCGCGAACTTCTAAAGTTTCGACATCCGCAGGAGATTCAATCAGATAAACACCACCATTAGGGTTATCGTATTGTCCCATGGTACCTTCCACCTCTGGATGTCCCTCATGACCAATCAAAATACATTCAATTCCCTTGCGGCTCGCACGGGTGACCTGTAAATGCACTTTGGTAACTAACGGACAAGTCGCATCGAAAACTCTCAATCCACGCGCCTTAGCTTCGGCACGAACCGCCTGAGAAACTCCATGAGCACTGAAGATAACAATATTGTTATCCGGTACTTGGTCTAACTCTTCAACAAAAACGGCACCGCGGTCCTTCAGATTTTGCACTACATAGCGGTTATGCACCACTTCATGGCGAACATAAATCGGCGGCGAAAATAACTCGAGTGCGCGCTCGACAATACTAATGGCGCGATCCACACCAGCACAAAAGCCGCGAGGATTGGCCAGCATAATATTTAAACTTGGGCTGGTAGGATCTAATTTCATCTTACAGTACCTTCACCACGTCGAGTTCAAATGTCACTTTGCGTCCCGCCAGAGGGTGATTGAGATCGACCGTAATCGAATCGCCCGCAACCTCACGCACAATTCCGGGGATCTCACTGCCACCAGGGCCTGCAAAACTGACGATAACGCCAACTTCAAGCTCCATATCGGCTGGGAAGCGGGTTCTATCCATATAATGAATCGCATCGGGATTTGACTCACCAAAGGCATCGACCGCTTCAAGCGTAAAGCTGTGTTTATCGCCTTCATTCAAGGAAACAAGTTGCGCTTCAAATGCAGGGCTTAAAGTACCATCACCGATGTTAAGGCGTGCTGGCTTACCCGAGGCTTTAGTGCTATCGGCGGTCGAACCATCTTCAAGCACAATATTCATATGGCACAATAACGAACGTGTCACAGTCACTACTTCACCTCTTCGGTTTTATCTTGTTCGGATTTGCTGTTAAAAAACGAATCCCAAATGATCAGCACTGCGCCGATAAAAATCGCGGAATCGGCGATATTAAAGGCGGGATAATGGCTCTTACCCCAATAAAAATCGATAAAATCCACCACAAAACCGTGCATCAATCGATCGATTAAGTTACCTAGGGCGCCACCGATCACTAAGGTGTAAGCCAAGTTTAACTTCCAGAGGGATGCCGATTGCTTGCGCAGCCACACAGTCAACAAGGTACTGAAACCAACAGCCACTAAGGTAAATAACCAACGTTGCCAACCGCCCGCTTCACTTAAAAAGCTAAATGCGGCGCCATAGTTACGTACATAGGTGAAATTAAAAAAAGGTAATAACTTCACCGATTCGAACAAATCAAAATTGGCTAAGACCCATTGTTTGGATAGTTGATCGGCTAAAAACACCAACACAACTACCCAATACCAACGTAAGCCACTGTCTTTCCAAGTTAATGGCATACAGATCCTTTACGCAAACAGACGAACTTCGCCGTCACCTTCAATATTGGTTACGCAGCGATGGCACAGCGTTGGGTGAGCCTCAATCGTGCCCACTTCTTCTCTATGGTGCCAACAACGTTCGCATTTCTCAGCTGTTGTTGCATTTACCATTAACTTCAATGACGCCAGCTCAGTTTCAACGGCATCGCCTGTCGCATCTGCCAATGGCAATACTTTGGCTTCTGAAGTTAACAGGACGAAACGCAGCTCATCACCAATGTGCGTTAACTGCTCAGTTAAAGCAGCATCGGCAAACAGCGTGACTTCGGCTTCTAAGGAGCCACCAATGCGTTTATCGCGGCGCGCTTGCTCGATGACCTTGTTGACTTCGTTACGCACAGTCAGCAGATTTTCCCAGTACGCATCACTTAAATCAGTATCTAAAGTGATAGATTGCAGATCTTGGTACCATTCTTGGGTAAACACATAAGCATCACGTTGACCAGGCAGTAATTGCCACACTTCATCGGCAGTAAAGCTCAGGATTGGCGCAATCCAACGCACCATAGCCTCAGCAATGTGGAACAGTGCAGATTGGCAGCTACGGCGGGCATGGCCCTCTTGCTTAGCTGTATATTGACGGTCTTTGATGATGTCTAAGTAGAAGCTACCTAGCTCAACCGAGCAGAACTGCATCAGCTTTTGCGTCACAATATGGAAGTTATATTGCTCGTAAGCTTCAATGATTTCTTGCTGCAGTGCTGCCGCGCGTCGCACCGCCCAGCGATCTAACGCCACCATATCTTCTACAGCCACTAAGTCCTTAGCAGGGTCGAAGCCATTAAGGTTCGCCAGTAAGAAACGAGCGGTGTTACGAATACGGCGATAAGCATCGGCGCTACGGTTTAAGATTTCATCCGATACTGTCATTTCACCGCTGTAGTCGGTTGCAGCAACCCAAAGACGCAGAATATCCGCACCTAGCTTGTTGGTGACTTGCTGCGGCGCAATAACGTTACCGATAGATTTCGACATCTTGCGACCTTTACCATCAACGGTAAAGCCGTGGGTCAGCACTTGCTTGTAAGGTGCTTTGCCAGTCATAGCGGTAGAAATCATCAGTGACGACATAAACCAACCACGGTGTTGGTCGCTACCTTCAAGGTATAAATCGACACCATGACCATGAAACTCTGGGCGCGCACCTACCACAGAAGCAAAGGTTGAGCCTGAGTCGTACCATACGTCTAGGGTATCGGTCACTTTACGGTATTGTTCGGCTTCTTCGCCCAGTAATTCGGCGGCATCGAGATCCCACCAAGCTTGAATGCCTTCTTGCTCAATGCGGTTGGCCACACGTGCCATTAACGACACGCTGTCAGGGTGCAGCTCTTCAGTTTCGCGGTGAACGAATAATGTAATTGGCACGCCCCAAGTACGTTGACGGGAGATACACCAATCAGGGCGATTCTCAACCATCTTCTCGATACGGCTTTGGCCCCAGTCAGGGATCCACTGAGTCTGCTCAATTTCGCTTAATGCTTGCTTGCGCAGATTTTGGTTATCCATTGAGATAAACCATTGCGGCGTAGCACGGAAGATAATGGGCGTTTTATGGCGCCAGCAGTGTGGATAGCTGTGACGGTACGCAACATGGTGTAATAGCGCGCCTTTTTCTTTCAGGAGTGCAACCACATTGTCGTTTGCTTTAAATACGTGTTGACCAGCAAAAAACTCAGTGTCTGGTTTGTAAACGCCGTTATCGCCAACTGGGTTGGCCACTTCTAAACCGTATTTTTGACCTACCACGAAGTCGTCTTGACCATGGCCAGGTGCCGTGTGAACCACACCCGTACCCGCGTCAGTCGTCACGTGGTCGCCTAAAATCGCAGGTACGTCAAAGGCTAAGAATGGATGCTTAAAGCGAACCAGTTCAAGTGCTGCGCCTTTAACTTTACCTAACACCTTGTGACTCTCGGCGCCGTAACGCGTCATACAAGCTTCAACTAACACATCGGCCAGAATAACTGCGTGAGTCGCACCCTCTTTCGTAAATTCAACCAAGCTGTAATCCAGCTCTGGGCTGATAGATAACGCGCGGTTAGCAGGCAGCGTCCAAGGTGTGGTAGTCCAAATCACCATAGCGACAGGATGTGAGTAATCGCTTACACCAAACTGAGCGGCTAAAGCTTTGCTATCAGTCGCAGTAAAGGCCACATCGATAGCGGGAGAGGTTTTATCCTCGTATTCCACTTCGGCTTCTGCCAATGCAGAACCACAGTCTGTACACCAATGAACAGGTTTAACACCTTTATGTAAGTGACCGTTTTCAATCACTTTAGATAAAGAGCGTACGATATTGGCTTCGGTAGCAAAGTCCATCGTTAAATAAGGCTTTTGCCAATCACCCAGCACGCCTAAACGAATAAAGTCAGCACGTTGGCCATCGACTTGCTCGGCAGCATATTTACGGCATTCCTCACGGAATTCGGCCGCAGAAATTTTTTGACCAGGCTTACCGACTTTTTGCTCAACTTTCAGTTCAATTGGCAGACCGTGGCAATCCCAACCAGGCACATAAGGCGCGTCAAAACCTGACATGGTTTTTGACTTAACAATAATGTCCTTAAGAATTTTGTTGACTGAGTGACCAATATGAATACTGCCGTTCGCATACGGTGGGCCGTCATGCAAAATAAAAGGTGTGCGGCCAATTCGGCTATCACGGATCTGCTGATACAGACCGTCTTTCGTCCAGCGCTCTAACATCTCTGGCTCGCGATTTGCCAAATTACCACGCATCGGAAACTCAGTTTCCGGCAAATTCAAAGTAAATTTATAGTCGCTCATTGATCCTATACCGTTAATTTAACTGATAAATATCAGCCTGCATCGTTACCAAATAAAGCTCTGGCCTCATTTGCATCATTCAAAATCTGTTGTTTTAGCGCATCCAATGAATCAAAGGGTTGTTCATCGCGAAGTTTTGCCACTAACTCAACCTCAACATGCTTGCCATAAATGTCACCTTCAAAATCAAAAAGATGCACCTCAAGCTGACAAACTTGACCATTTACGGTCGGGCGGAAACCAATGTTGGCAACCCCTTCATAAATATCGCTCTCATCCCAATAGAGTTTCACCGCAAACACCCCGCGCACGGGCACCACATTGCGTTTGAGGGCAATATTGGCGGTGGGAAAACCTATGGTTCGGCCAATTTTTTGGCCATGGGCCACGCGGCCGCTTAAGATAAAAGGATGACCAAGTAGGCGTCTCGCCTGCTCCAGGTTTCCTTTAGCCAATTGTTCTCTTACCGCGGTCGAACTCACGCGTTGCGAGCCCACCATAAAACTCTGGGTGCTGACCACGGTAAAGCCATAACGGACTCCCGCCTGCATCAGCATTTCAAAATTGCCTTTTCGGCCTTGACCGAAGCAAAAGTCATCGCCAACGACGAGGTATTTCACCCCGAGCTTGCGCACCAGCAGTTCTTCGATGAAATGCTCTGCTGGTTGGTCTGCAAAGGCACGATTGAAGTTAACACACACTAATCGTTCAACGCCTAACTCATCTAACAGGATGATTTTGTCCCGCAATAAACTCAAACGTGCGGGCGCATTCTCACCACGGAACAACTCCTGTGGTTGAGGCTCAAACGTCATCACTGTCGGAGGTAATGAAAGCTGCTTGGCCTTTTGCACCAGATTGGCAATCACCTGTGCATGGCCGCGATGCACGCCATCAAAATTACCTATCGTCAGCACACAGCCATGGTGAGATGACAAAATGTTATGTATACCGCGGATTAATTCCATAACTTTAGACAACTGCCAAGCGCAAATCGGCTGATTATATAACAGCTAACGATAAGAATCAGCAATCAAACTCCCCGTTTCATTGACCAAGGACGAATTCCTAACGCCAATAAGCCAAGTAAATACGTCATAGCGCCAACAGCAATCAAACCAATCAAAGCCTTAGCACGCCCAGCCAGCTGCCATTCCAACCATTGGGATTGTGAAGGTAAGAAGTAGTACAAGACTACCACCATCAAGGCCGTTGAAACCACGGCTTTAAGGAAAAACACCATTGTTGGCTTAGAAATTCGGTAAACACCCGCCTTATGTAGGCCGCGATATAACAGAGTGGCATTCAATAAAGCCGACATCGATGTCGCAATCGCTAAGCCGACATAACCAAAGGGAATCGCAAAGATCAAGTTAAAGCCCATGTTAGTGATCATGGCGATAATGCCATAACGCACAGGGGTCTTAGTGTCTTGGCGCGAGTAATATCCAGGCGCTAACACTTTAATAAGCATAAAGCTGAGTAAACCACTGCCATAAGCCATCAAGCTGTAGGATGCCATCTCAACGTCTTGGATAGAGAAGGCGCCGCGCATAAACAGCACCATCAACATAGGTTGGGCGAGCACAATCAGCCCCATCATGGCGGGTAATCCTAATAAAAGAATCGCCTTGATGCCCCAATCCATGGTTTTACCAAAGCCATCACCTTCTGCATTTACATGATTTCGAGATAGAGCAGGTAGAATCACAGTGCCAATGGCAATACCAAACAAACCGAGTGGAAATTCCAATAAACGGTCCGAATAGTACAACCAGCTAATAGAGCCCGTCATCAGGAAGCTGGCGATAAAAGTATCGAATAACAGATTAATTTGTGAGACTGACACACCAAAAAGCGCAGGGATCATCAGGGTTCTAATCTTCACGACCCCAGGGTGTTTCCAGCCCCATGACGGTTTAACGAGAGCCTTTTCTCTAAGTAGAAAGGGGATCTGGAATAAAAACTGAATTAAACCGCCACAGAACACCCCCCACGCCAAGGTAATTTCAGGCTGGGAATACGTCGGCGCAAAAAACATCGCCGCCGCAATAATGGCCACATTTAAGAATACTGGGGTAAAGGCTGATACCGCAAAACGCCCGCGGGTATTTAGAATAGACCCAGCTAACGCGGTAAAGGTGATAAACCATAAATACGGGAAGGTGATTTTAAGCACAACGGTTGCCAGCTCAAACTTGGCACCATCGGGCTCATTGTTAAGCCAGGCCACAAACCAGCCGCCACCAAATAAGGCCGACAATACGGGGGATGCGATAACACCGATAAGAGTCACTATGGTCACCAAGAGCCCTAAGGTCCCCGCCACTTTACTGAGTAACTCTCGAGTCTCGTCCGAAGTGTGTTTTTCCTGATATTCGGTCAATACGGGAACAAATGCCTGAGCAAAAGCGCCCTCTGCAAATAATCGACGTAAAAAGTTAGGAATTTTATTGGCGAAGAAAAAAACGTCGGCGCTTGTCCCTGCCCCCATTAAATTGGCAACAACTACATCTCGAACCAAACCTAAAACACGAGAAATCAACGTCATAGCACTAACAATCATGCCAGATTTCAATAATTTTTTACTCAAACGTCCCCCAGACCTACATCGAATGGATTAGGTGATTCATCTCAAAAAATCGACTCAGGCTCTGTCACACTGCGGCAATAGCTGTTAGAATTGCGCCACATATTACACGAGTTGGGTTGAAGATAGCCAAGGCGGGTTGAATTAATTTATCTTTATGATGATTATTCAATCATAGTCATTGACAAAGTGACTAAATGCAGGCATATTCCTCGGCCTTTAAAAGTATCAAATCCAGTTTTTAGGAGTTGCACCTTGGCTAATAGCAAGTCTGCAAAGAAGCGCGCGCTTCAATCTGAAAAGCGTCGTCAGCATAACGCCAGCCGTCGCTCAATGTTACGTACATACGTTAAAAAAGTAATCGCTGCTATCAAAGCTGGCGATCACAAAACAGCAACTGAAGCTTTCGCTGCTGCACAACCAATCGTTGACCGTATGGCGACTAAAGGCCTTATTCACAAGAATAAAGCTGCCCGTCATAAGGCTCGTTTGAACGCTAAGATCAAAGCACTAGCTGCTTAATTTTCTTAGTAAATAAAAAAAACCGGCAATTGCCGGTTTTTTTATATCTGATGATTACCATTAATGACAATAAATATTGTTCAGTAAATGGATCATCTCACGCACTTCATCACTCTTAAGCGAATAAAATACGGTTTGCGCTTCTTTGCGTGTGGTTACTAAATTATCTTTGCGCAACCAAGCAAGGTGTTGTGATAGTGCCGATTGACTTAAGCCTAATTTTTTATTCATTTCGCCAACGCACATTTCACCTTCGTTCAATAAATAACAAAGGATAAATAAACGGCGTTCGTTTGCGAGTGCTTTTAATAGCACTACGGCATGATCGGCTCGCTCCTGCATCAATTCAATATTCATTACGCACTTTTTCTCCTAAAACTAACCCCTGCGCTAATATAGCGTTGCCTTACAGATATAGTCGGGACATAAAGCACACTTTTTGCTAGATTGTTTTCAAAAATGGGACATGCTTAATAAAAATAAAGGAAACCTATGAAATCCTACCAAACAACACTAATAACTGGGCTATTTATTGGCGGTTTGAGCGCCTGCCAAACTCACGTAGAAACACCCGTAAAAAATGATATTCCAGCTCAATTGCAGCAAACCGCATTAGCGTCATCCTTGGGATATGACATAGTCGAATCCCTCACTGTAGAAGTCGGTCCACGCTTAGCTGGCAGCCCAAAAGACATTATTGCCGTAAACTGGGCAATGAATAAGTTAACAAGTCTTGGGTTTGATAAGGTTTATAAAGAGCCAGTACAAGTTCCAATTTGGGAACGCGGAGAAGCCAAAGCCAAGATGATCTCGCCGGTAGAACAACCTTTAGTGATAACTGCCTTAGGGGGCAGTGTTGCAACGCCAATTGAAGGGATTAAGGCCAAAATTGCTCGTTTTGATAGCCTTGCGGCACTAGAAACGGCAAATCCAGAAGATGTAAAAGGCAAGATTGCCTTTATCGACCAAAAGACCGAACGTCACATCACAGGTGAAGGTTATGGCAAAAGTGTCGGCGGCCGCTCAAAAGGCGCTGTCGCAGCAGCACAAAAGGGAGCCGTAGCAATCGTCATTCGCTCAATTGGCACCGACCATGACCGCATGGCGCACACTGGTGTGATGCGCTATCAAGATGGCGTGCCTAAAATCCCAGCCGCAGCGATGTCTAATCCCGATGCCGACTTAGTAGATGCGATGTTAAAACGCAATCCAAACGCGGTGCTCGAACTACATATGTCACCAAAGGATTTAGGCTCCAACACATCCTACAATGTGATTGCAGAAGTCACTGGCAGTAGTAAACCTGACGAAATCGTACTGATTGGCGCCCATTTAGATTCTTGGGACGAAGGTACAGGCGCGATTGATGATGGCGCTGGAGTTGCCATTGTGACGGCAGCAGCGAAACATATTCAAGATCTTCCGCAAAAGCCCGCTCGTACGGTACGAGTGGTTCTATATGCTGCCGAAGAAATTGGTTTAGTGGGAGGCAAGGCTTATGCTGAAGCGCACAAAGCCGAGCTACCTCTGCATTATATCGCTGCCGAATCGGACTTTGGCGCTGGCCCGATTTATCAAATCGACACTAAGGTAAGTGACAGTGTTTTAGCCCAAGTTCAAGAGAGCATAAAACCAATGACATACAACGGTGTTGCCCTCGGCAATAACCAAGCCTCTGGTGGGCCTGATGTCTCTATGCTGCCCGCATTAGGCGTACCAGTTGCTTCATTAAGACAGGATGGCCACGATTACTTCGATTATCATCACACCCCTAACGATACCTTAGATAAAATAGACCCTAAGGCGCTGGCACAAAATGTGGCTGCGTACGCTCAATTTGCTTATATCATGGCAAACTCGAATTTAGTGTTAACCCCCATTAGCACTGAATCGAAATAAGCCTCATAAGTAAATCATTCACTCATAAAAAGAGCAGCCTAAGCTGCTCTTTTTATTTAAACCGTAATAGGTTACTGCGCTTCACGCAAGAATGTTGGCTCATTCGGTTTACTCAATTCTTCACTGTAGTAATAACCTGCCACATCAAACGCTTTTAATTCATCAATCGAACTGACTTGCTGATCAATGATATATCTTGCCATCATTCCCCGCGCTTTTTTCGCAAAGAAACTGATGATTTTATATTGGCCATTTTTAAAGTCTTTAAATACTGGAGTGATTAATTGCCCAGTTAATTGCTTTGGTTTAACCGCTTTAAAATATTCATTCGATGCAAGGTTAATTATCAGTTCATCCCCCTGCTCTGCAACGGCACGATTGACCGCTTCGGTGAGAGTATTACCCCAGAAATCGTAGAGATTCTTACCTTTAGGATTGGCAAGCGTAGTCCCCATTTCTAAACGGTAAGGTAAAATCAAATCCAAGGGTCGCAGTAAACCATAGAGCCCAGATAAAATACGCAATTGTGACTGGGTACGTTCGAGCTGTTCAGGCGTCAACGTATCGGCATCAAACCCCGTATACACATCACCCCGAAAAGCAAAAATCGCCTGTTTGGCGTTGGCAATATTGTAGTCGGGCGTCCACTCACCAAAACGCGCGGCATTTAAGCCCGCGATATTATCGCTCACCTTCATTAATGTTGCTATGTCACTCGGGGTTAACCGTTGGCAGACCTGAATGAGTTCTTGGCTATAAGCTAAAAAATCGGGCCGAGTATGGGTTTGAGTCAAAGGAGGTTGCTCAAAATCTAGGGTTTTCGCCGGTGAAACCAAAATCAACATTAACACGCTCCAACAAATAAAATACGCCACTATGATACTGAACAGGTATAAAAAAACCACGTACGGATGACGTGGTTTTTCCGATAGCGTTAATCAGTGAACTTGAGTTTAGCGACTCAGCGCAGATTCTGTACGCGTTTTCGCCTGCTCGTTGGCACTATTATCCTGCCAAATACCATCATCGAGTTGTTCCATTAACTCAGGGAACTTACTGCGATCGAACTCAGGCATTTTGCCACTCTTCAATTGTTCACAGTAATCATTAATAACCCGAATCGCGAGGCCCGATAACAGCAGCAATGCAATGATATTGACCGTGGCCATCAGCCCCATAGACACGTCCGCTAAGTTCCACACTAAGCTGATTTTAGCCACAGCGCCAAACATCACCATGCCCAATACGCACAGACGGAATAGCGGTAACGCCTTAGTGCTGTTGCCCGTCAAGAACATCACATTGGTTTCCGCATAGGAATAGTTAGCAATGATAGAGGTAAAGCAGAATAGGAAAATGGCTATCGCGATAAAGGCGCCGCCCCAGTCTCCAACGTGGTTTGACATCGCATTAATGGTGAGACGAATGCCGTCTTCACTAGAACCGATATCGCCTGAAAGTAAAATAATTGCCGCAGTTGCAGTACAGATAACTATGGTATCGACAAACACTCCCATCATCTGCACAAAACCTTGGGATGCTGGATGGTTAGGATTCGGTGACGCACTGGCCGCGACGTTTGCTGCGCTCCCCATCCCCGCCTCGTTTGAGAACAGACCACGGGCAATCCCCGCTTGCATGGCTTGTGCGACAGTATAAGCAACACCGCCCGCAGCAGCCTCTTGCCAACCGAAAGCACTCTTTACGATCAGGCTTATTACAGCAGGTAATTGTTCTAAGTTGAAAAGCACAATAATGAAAGCGATCAGAATATAAGCCAGCGCCATGATAGGCACGATAAACTCAGAAACTCGTGCAACTTTACGTAATCCACCGACAATCACAAAGCCACTGGCAATCACTAACCCAATACCCACATAGGTTGGATTGAAGCCAAACACCCGCTCCATTGCCCCCGTAATGGTATTCGCTTGCACCGCGTTAAACACCAGACCAAAGGCAATGATCAAGAAGAAAGCAAACAACACTCCCATCCATCTCTGACCAAGCCCTTTCTCCATATAATAGGAAGGGCCGCCGCGGAATTGACCGTTGGTGTCACGCACCTTATATACTTGCGCAAGAGTCGACTCCACCATAGCCGTCGCCATACCTAGCATGGCAATAAGCCACATCCAGAATACAGCGCCAGGTCCAGCTGCGCCGATAGCCACAGCCACCCCAGCCATGTTTCCAGCCCCCACACGGGCCGCCATACTGGTACAAAAGACTTGGAATGAAGACAGACCACTCTCGCAACCTTGGCGGCTCATGGTCATCACTTTAAGAGAATGTTTGAAATGCGTAATTTGAATAAAAACAAGTCGTAAGGTGAAATAAAGGCCCGCACCCACCAGTCCGTATACGAGCAATTTGCCCCAGAGCAGTGCGTTCAAAAAGTTTACAATGGTTTCTAGCATATTATTTTACTTCTTCCCGTAGCAAATGCCCTCCTCTACCTATAATTAAGGGAGAGGTGCAACATTTGTGGTGAATGAATCCTTCCAAATAAAGGTAAGAATATCGGTAGATTTATTCTTTCAAATTATCCTTCCGTGAATTTACAACATCACGGCTACCGAATTCAACGCAGCAAAATAGCACAGTATTCGAAATTACTCATGTGATCAAGCCTACGTTTGCCCACTAAAACAGCAGTGAACTCACACAGACAAAGCTCAGATAAGTCACTGTTAATATTAAATTAACAAAAATACAAACTTAAGCCACATGCGTTAACCACAGACACAAGTTTTAAAATTTGGATGTAGAACACATTTTTGTAAGAAAATTACAAATATAGTAACTACAAGAAAACACAATTCACTTCCGTCTGCTCCAATGAGGCTTAATATGACGACTACTACACATGAGATTAATGCTCTTAAAAAGTATGTAAGAGCCACAAACTTCCTCGCTACGTCTCAGATTTATTTAAAACAAAACGTATTACACAAACGACCCCTTGCGCATTCAGACATTAAGCCTCGTTTGCTCGGTCACTGGGGAACCTGTCCAGGTATCAACTTTGTTTATGCCAACGTCAACCGACTCATTGTAAAACATAATCGTCCTTTCATTTACCTCGTCGGCCCAGGCCATGGTTTCCCCGCAGTACAAGCTAACTTATTCATTGAAGGCTCACTCAGCCACTTCTATCCAGAAACCATTCCTTATAATGAAACCGGTATCGAAGATATCTGTAAGAAGTTTTCTGCAGCCTATGGTTATCCATCACACGCAAACCCTGAAGCACCCGGTCAAATCCTTGAAGGGGGCGAATTAGGTTACTCGTTAGCTGTCGGTTGGGGCGCCGTATTAGACAATCCTGATCTTATCGCAACAGTATTAGTCGGTGACGGTGAATCTGAAACCGGCCCTCTGGCAGCCTCTTGGTATGCGAACCGTTTAGTCTCCCCCGCAACCAACGGTGCAGTGTTACCAATCGTGCATATCAACGGCTATAAAATTTCGGGCCCAACCCGTATGGGACGTATGAGCCATGAAGAGCTAGATCTTGAATTCCGTGGTCTGGGTTACCACCCTATTATTGTCGACAGTGAAGCGGAAGAAGATATCTACGTTCAAATGACAGCCGCGATGGATACAGCTTACAGCATGATCAACGATATCCAAACCCGTGCTCGTAAAGGTGAAGATGTTGTCAAACCTCGCTGGCCAGTGATTTTAATGCGCACCGCTAAAGGTTGGACAGGTGTAAGCGAATATAATGGTACAAAATTAGAAGGTAACTGCGAATCGCACCAAGTTATCGTCAATAAATGCGCGACGGATAAAGGTCACCTTAGCGCACTGGATAACTGGCTTGCCAGCTATCAGTTCCAGGAGCTTTACCAAATCAATACCCAGGGTGAACTGATTTTTGATGCGGATATTAGCTCTCTGATCCCACCAAAACATTTAGCCTGTGGTCGTCAACATCTTACTTATGGTGGTGAAGTCGTCAGAGCCCTATCAAATCCAGATCTAGAAAAGCTCAGCTACGGCCCAGAAGTTCCACGTGGACACCGCGGTTACTCCATGTTGAAAATGGGACAATGGATGCGTGACGCATTCAAACTAAACCGTGATCAACGTAACTTACGCATCTTTAGCCCAGACGAAACCTATTCAAACCAACTGCAAGCGGTATTTGAAGAAACCGACCGCGCATGGCAATGGCCAATTGAAAGTTGGGACGAGGATATGACTCGTGATGGCCGCGTACTCGAGTTACTCTCTGAGAACTTACTGTTTGGTATGCTACATGGCTACACTGTGACAGGTCGTCACGGCATGTTCCCAACTTATGAGTCTTTCTCACAGGTTGTGTCTTCCATGGCCGACCAATACTGTAAGTACGTTTACGCCAGCCAAGGGGTGCATTTCCGTAAACCCTTACCCGCGTGCAACGTCGTACTCTCTTCATTATTAGAGCGTCAAGATCACAACGGTTACTCGCATCAAAATCCATCATTCTTGGGTGCGATGCTAGAAAAACATCCAAAGATCATTTCGGCTTATTTACCTGCGGATGCAAACAGCACCTTAGTTTATACCGAACGCGCTTTTGCAGATCGTGACAAACTGAACATCCTAGTGGCAGGTAAAAAAGAACTGCCACAATGGTTGAGTTTGGAAGAAGCACGTAAGCAAGCCAAAGACGGTGTGATGGTGTGGGATTTTGCTTCCGATGAAAATCCAGATATCGTTCTTGCCGGCTGTGGTGATTATGTTACTCAAGAATGTATGGCTTCACTTGTGATTATTCGTGAACTCTTGCCTAGAGTCAGAATTCGTTTTGTCAGCGTGACCGAATTAAGCAGTGATGGTTTAGGTAGCCGTAAGTTTAAAGAAAAACCTTGGATGATGGATGAAATATTTACCCAAGATAAAGGGGTTGTATTTAACTATCACGGTTATCCAAATACTATCAAAAAGTTAATTTTTGACTACAAAGGAAGCCGCCGTTTCAGAATTAAAGGTTATGAAGAAGAAGGTTCGACTACAACACCATTTGATATGGGTGTTCGTAATGGCACTTCTCGCTATCACCTTGTTATTGATATGGCTTACAAACTATTCCAACAAGGCGTCATCGATGAAACCAAGCACGTTTCAATCACAACCGATATGCTGCAACGACTCGTTGATCATCGCAACTATATTAAGGCAAACGGTGTAGACCCTATCGAAATTGAAAATTGGGTTTGGACCCGTTAATCTCAAATTTTAATTAACAAATTAAATACAATTAAAAGGCATCCTTCGGGATGCCTTTTTAACATGAAAATAAATTTACAGCACACTAACCCTAAAAAAACTTCAGACTAAGCACTGGAAAAATTTAACAAATGAAGTGATAATTAATCGCTGGCTACAATACCAAAGGATCCCCACACTAAGTGCTAGCAATGTTTTGCATAAAACCTGCAAAGCATATTGGTGGAGAATCATAAACAATGGACTTAGAGAAAATGATGAAGAATACATTAAAAGTAGTTTTGCTTACATCAATGCTTCCACTTGCTGCCAGTGCATCTCAAGAGCTAACCCCTTGGTATATTGGTGCAGGTTTAGGCGTTAATAACTACGAACACATTGCAACTGATAACGGCGATGATAACCCATACGCATGGGACATCTTCGCAGGCTATATGTTTAATGACTACTTTGGTGCAGAAATCGGCTATCGTGATCTAGGTAGTGCAGACTGGACTGCTGCAAACATTCACAACGATGCTGACGTTAGAGGTGCAACACTTGGCTTAGTTGGTGTATGGCCACTAGGTAACCGTTGGAGCCTATCTGCTGAAGCTGGCGCAATGTACTATACTCTGGAAAATGACCAACGTTCTAGTACAGCTCATGGTTCGTACAGCTCTAGCGATTTTGCCCCTTATTTCGGCGCAGGAGTAGGTTATAACTTCACAGATAACCTGAAGTTACAAGCTAAATACCGTCGCTATGAAAACTTAGATGAAACAGACTTCAACACTATTGAAGCTGACAGCAACTACTGGGGCTTAGAATTAAGCTACCGTTTTGGTAGTGCTGCTGCGGCAGCGCCAGTAGCTGCAGCCGTTGTTGCTGCAACACCAGTTGACTCTGACAACGATGGCGTTTACGACGATAAAGATCAGTGCCCAGCAACTCCAGCAACTCACAAAGTTGACTCTGTTGGCTGTACTATCTATGAAAACGTTAAGAAGCAAGAAGATGTAGGTTCTATCCAGTTTGCTAACGATTCTGCTGTAGTGAAGAAAGAGTACTACAAAGACATCGAAAGACTGGCTAACTACATGAACAAAAACCCAGAGTTCACAGTTGAAATTGCTGGCCACGCTTCTAACGTAGGTAAGCCAGAATACAACATGGTTCTGTCTGACAAGCGTGCTGACGCTGTTGCTAAGATCCTTGTTGAAAAATATGGCATCAGCCAAAGCCGTGTAACTTCTAACGGTTACGGTATCACTAAGCCATTAGTCGCTGGTGACACTAAAGAAGCTCATGCAGCTAACCGTCGCATCGAAGCTATCGTGACAACTACTGAAAAACAACCTGTTCTGAAGTAATTGCACTCTTAAGAATAAAAAAGTCGCTGCTTGCAGCGACTTTTTGTTTTTATAACATCTACACTATGCAATCTGATGACGCTTAGCTCACTGTTGTAATGCAATCACAGCTTTTCGCCTAAATTCGATATAGTTTTACCATTTTTGTAATTTTTTTACATTGATGGTTGGAAAAGTTGGCAAAATCGCTTCTAATAGTCATCAGTTCATTTCTGAGTTTAGACCGCTATCTGAGAAGGATGTTTTTCATGGCAAATACATTAGAGCAACTCAAGTCATACACTACGATTGTGGCCGATACTGGCGATATTGAAGCGATCAAACGCTATCAGCCAGAAGACGCAACGACCAACCCATCACTCATTCTAAAAGCGGCTCAAATTCCCGAGTATAGCGCTCTAATCGACAATGCTATCGCATGGGCTAAATTACAAAGTGCTGATATTGAGCAACAGATTGATGATGCCAGCGATAAACTTGCAGTGAACATTGGTGTCGAGATTCTAAAACTGGTCCCAGGCCGTATTTCAACCGAAGTGGATGCCCGCTTATCCTTCGATAAAGAAAAATCCATTGCCAAAGCGCATAAGCTAGTACGTCTCTACAAAGAAGCGGGCGTGGATAAATCTCGCATTCTGATCAAATTAGCCTCAACTTGGGAAGGCATTTGTGCCGCCAAAGAGTTAGAGCAAGAAGGCATTAACTGTAACTTAACCCTACTATTTAGCTTTGCTCAAGCACGTGCCTGTGCAGAAGCGGGCGTGTACTTAATTTCTCCATTCGTTGGTCGCATCCTCGACTGGTACAAAAAAGACACAGGTAAAGACTATGACGCAGTAAATGACCCAGGTGTTGTTTCTGTGACTGAAATTTACAACTACTACAAACAGCATGGCTATAACACGGTAGTCATGGGTGCAAGTTTCCGTAATATCGGTGAAATCATCGAATTAGCGGGTTGTGACCGCCTGACTATTGGCCCTTCATTACTCGAAGAGCTGGCAAACTCTCAAGTCGCTATTCAACCTAAACTCATTCCTGCCAGCACCACAGTTGCAGCCGACGAACCTTTAACCGAAGCGCAATTCCGCTGGGACTTCAACCAAGATCCTATGGCTGTCGACAAGTTAGCAGAAGGTATCCGTAACTTCGCCATCGACCAAGGCAAACTCGAAGTCATGCTCAAGGCAAAACTGGCAAACTAAGTATCTTCGGAGACGATTCGATGACTATCTTGACCCAAAGCACAACTTGGCAAGCGTTAGCAGCGCATAGCCATCAGATCCCGCATATGCGGGAACTCTTTGCAGGCGATCCGGCACGCTTTAGTAACATGTCGCTTTCTACCTGTGGCTTATTTTTAGATTATTCAAAAAATAGAGCGACACCTGAAACACTCAACTTGCTGCTGACGCTGGCGCAAGAGGCAAAGCTTGACGCTAAAATCAAGGCGATGTTTGCCGGTGATATTATTAACACCACCGAAAAACGTGCCGTATTACATACCGCACTGCGCAGCACCGCCGAGCAATCCATTGTTGCCGAAGGTCAAGATATCGTCCCTGAAGTACAGCAAACGCTGCACAAAATGCAGCAGTTTGTTACTTCAGTCACCTCAGGACAATGGAAAGGTTTCACTGGCAAAGCCATTACCGATATCGTCAGTATCGGTATCGGTGGTTCGTTCCTTGGCCCTAAAATTGTTTCCCAAGCATTACGCCCTTACTGGATTACAGGTCTCAACTGCCATTTCGTTGCCAACGTCGATGGCACCTCGATCAGTGAAAAACTTAAGCTGCTCGATCCAGAAACCACTCTGTTTATCATGTCCTCTAAGTCTTTTGGTACACAAGAGACGCTGACCAATACCCTAACGGCGAAGGCGTGGTTCTTAGCCAAAGGTGGTTCACAGTCAGATGTGGCGAAACACTTTGTTGCCGTGACCTCTAACGTGGCAAAAGCGACCGATTTTGGTATCGATGCTGGCAATATTTTCCCAATGTGGGGCTGGGTTGGTGGTCGTTATTCACTTTGGTCAGCCATTGGTTTACCCATCGCTTTACTCATCGGCATGGATAACTTCCGCTCCCTATTAAAGGGCGCGCACCAAATGGATACCCATTTTGCCAATGCGCCTCTAGCGGAAAACATGCCAGTGATCATGGGATTACTATCTCTGTGGTATGGCAATTTCTTTAATGCTCAAAGTCATGTGGTATTGACCTACGATCATTACCTACGTGGACTTCCCGCTTATTTCCAACAACTGGATATGGAAAGTAACGGTAAGTCAGTTACCCTTAATGGTACCCATGTGGATTACAGCACGGGTCCGGTGATTTGGGGCGGCGAAGGTACAAATGGCCAACATGCTTACCACCAGCTGCTGCATCAAGGTACCGCATTAATTCCGGCCGATTTTATTATGCCGCTGCAAAGCCATAATCCTATTGGTGAACACCATGATCAGTTAGCTTCTAACTGCTTCGGACAGACTCAGGCGCTCATGCAAGGCCGCACCTTAGATGAAGCGCTGGCCGAATTGAGCAAGAGCAACTTAAGTGATGAAGAGAAGTTACTTATCGCCAAACATAAAGTCATGCCTGGCAATAAGCCAAGCAATACTCTGTTAATGGATAAGCTGACTCCTGAAACCTTAGGTGCACTGATTGCGCTCTATGAGCACAGAACCTTTGTCCAAGGCGCTATTTGGGACATCAACTCCTTCGACCAATGGGGTGTTGAACTCGGTAAAAGCTTAGGTAATGACGTCCTCGCCCGTATCGGCGCAGAGCAAGATGCCACCGCCTTAGATGCCTCGAGCAATGGGTTAATTAACCTGTATCGACACGGTAAAATCTGATCGAACAAAAAGCCAGCAATCGCTGGCTTTTTTATTGTATCTTTTTAATAATCTTAAGATATTCGTCAACAAGCTCATCTACTTCATTCGTCAAAATCAATGACATATCATTCAAACTTCATTTCAATTTAACACAAATGAAACATAATTCTTGCACCCTGTTTTGAAAATATGTTATTTAATCGCTGACAAAACATACAACAACAGGAGGTTACCATGGATCGTTTAGATTATGGTTGTGCGCTAGATGAAGTCGTAGAAAGACCCGATCGCTCGCGAGGCTCCAATAAAAAGCGTAAGTGGCGAGAAATTGAAGCGTTAAAGGACAAACATCGTTTACTCAAGGAACTTCAAGAGATTGATAACAACTTTGATTACGATATAGACGCTATCCAGTTGTAACCCATTGTTTGATAAACAGCATATAAAGAAAAAGCGCCAATGGCGCTTTTTCTGTTTTTATATTCCGCTATTCGGCAGTTCTAAGGTAAGAGCGCAGCTCATCAAAGGCCTGTTGCTCGCGGTCGAGGAATAACGGATCATCGATTAAAGACGCTTGGCACTGTTGCTCAATCACCTGCCAATCCTTATCGGTTAAGGTTTTAGCTAGTAATGGGAAGATTTCTCGCTCCTCCATTTGCATATGCTTTTCTTGCAGCTCCACATATTCTGCAAAATCAGCGACTAACTTATCCCTCGCGACCACAATATCACTCAAAATGAGATTTAAGGTATTCATTAACGCCGAGGATGCCGCCGTCACCACTTGGTGCTCGTCACTCAGCTTATCAATTTCATCGTTCGCCTTATGCGCCAAATAGTAAGCATAGATAATGTCTTCCACAGGATGATGACTGCGCTCAGCATATCCTTGCATATACTCAACTATGTCCCGAACCACGATAAAATTAATGGCTTCACCTTCAGCTAATTTCATCTGTTTGTTTTTCAAGACATTCAACAACACTGCTATATGTTTATGATCATGCATGAGTCTTTTAAGCATATCGCCTCCTGAACTGGGACTCTGACTATTGATACTAGTCAAGTCGTTTATCGATCTCCAATATAACAGGCGAATTCGTGTTCACTTTATGACCACGATCAAGTAATTAACATGAGAGTCTGTAAAAATGCGTGAATTGATCGGCAGATTAACCCTAAATGCCTAATAAAGAGTGGACAGTGAGTTAACTAAAGCAAAGCTAACTCACTGTTTATTTATGTCATTTTGTTAGTTGATTCAACTGGTGTTGCAATGCCTTAAACTTCGCAATCGCTTGCGTATCATCTGCGGTTGCTTCTCCCTCGGCTTTTGCCAATTCAGGGTATTGCTTCAGCAGCGTTTGCGCTAAGGCAGATGCCTCCTGCGTTTGTTTGGCTTCTATTAAGGCTTGTAAGCGTGTTAAAGACTCCATCAGAACTTCTTCCCGAGCCATTACAGGTGCATCTTGCTGCGGTAGTGCCCGTGCAATTTGTGGTGCAGCTCGAGACTCTAGTTGCTGATTTTCCTGCGCAGACATCTTAGCCTGTGCCCTCATCGCTTCCCTTTGCCTATTTTGTGTGGCGGCTTCTTCTCTAGCTTGATGCGCCATCTCTGCTTGTTGTGCAGCATTATCTAGCTCAGCCTGAGCGGGCATAGGCGCACTCATAGTCAAAGCGGCTGGCGCGACTAACTCTTCCTCAAAATGGCCTCGGTTGAGGATCACTAAACCGACGACGAGCACTAAGGAGGCAGCGCTCGATAACGCCCATGGAAAACGGCGCCACACAGGCGTGACAGAGGGCTTGAGCTGGTTAACGTTGATGTCAGCCAAATGGGCCTGTGATAGGCGCAATATATCTTGGTCGAGCCTCTCTGGCGGCATTTCCAGTGCTTGTTTGTGATACCAAGCCGAGACTTCCTGACGTAGTGCCTCTTCTTCCGATGACAGAGTGGAATTACTCATGGCCAACCTCCTGCCATTTAGCATTGACACAATCTTTTAAGCTTTGATATGCATAGCGAATGCGGCTCTTGGTCGCCTCGAGTGTCACCCCAGCAATATCGCTTATCACAGCGGCTGTAAAGCCCATTTCGATATTGAGAATAAAGGCTTCTTTCTGCACTTGGGGTAACAGGGCAATACAGGTTTTCAGCAACAGGCTCTTTTGCGTTTCCTGCCAATGCACATCGGGCTGCTCATGCTCCGCCCCCACAAAAGTATCTAGCCCTTCCTCGTTATCATGGCTGACTAAGTCGACGGGCTTAACCGCCCTGACATGGTCAATCAACAGATTATGGGCAATCCGATAGAGCCAAGTATTAAACTTAGCGCTCGGCTCATAGTTTGCGGCGGCACGGATCACCCGTCCCCAGGTTTCTTGATATAAATCTTCGGCTAACTGTTTGTCACCGAGTTGGCGTACAAAGTAACGGTACAAAGCGCCTTTGTGTTTAAGATAAAGCTGCTCAAACGCTTTGCCATCGCCCTTGGCATAGCGCAGCATTAACTGTTCATCGGTATGCTCATGGGCATGCATTTGCGGTATCGCCAGGGCCATGGCAGCTCCCTAATGGTTAACTAACTGAAACATAATAATTTAACTCATTGCTGATGCGGTTTATCCTCGGGCGGGAAAGGTTTATCTCCGGCATCAAAGGATTTTTTGATTGGCGCTCGCTGTGTTTGTGCGAGTGCAGCAGCTGTATCGACAAGTTGCATAAATTCATGTCGATAGCCGCTGGTATCTTCCCCCAGCGCAGAACGTGTGAGCGCACTAAGCTTATTATAATCAAATTGATGCAAATAGTGGCTTTGATTCAGCAACTGTCCTAATCCTGCCACCGCAGCGGCAAAACGAAAATCATCACTCGCCTGCGCTAATGATTTTACCCTTTGGTCTGCTCGAATCGGATAACTCAGTAACTGGCTTTGAGCCTCATCCGGTAGCTGATAACGTAATTTAAGATAGGCGATTTCGTCGCGGCTATATTTTTCATTACCCGTTTTGGGATTATAGCCATAGCGAAGTTTATCATTGGCCAAATTGCCCGCATCCACATAACGTAACTCGTAAAGCGCCGTGACTGTATGCCCAGCGCCAATTTCGCCCGCATCCACCTTATCGTTATTAAAATCCTCCCGCGCGAGGGCGCGGTTCTCATAGCCAATCAAACGATACTCGGCCACAAGAGCAGGATTAAACTCAACCTGCACTTTCACCTCTTTAGCTATAGTGAGTAAGGTTGCACTTAACTGTTCCACCAGCACTTTTCTCGCCTCATTGATAGAATCAATATAGGCATATTGCCCATTGCCCTTATCGGCTAATTGCTCCATCAGCTGGTCATTGTAGTCGCCCATGCCAAAACCGAGTGTTGTTAGCCCTATGCCCTGTTGTTTCTGCGAGCTAACTAAATCGATTAACTCATCAAGGTTGGTCGTGCCGACATTAAAATCACCATCGGTCGCGAGAATGACTCGATTGATGCCGCCTTCAACAAAGTGTTTCTGCGCTAATTGATAGGCAAGCTGAATCCCCTGCGCCCCATTGGTTGAACCACCCGCACTGAGCTGCTCTAACGCATAGTTAAGGGTTTGGGTATCGTTACCTGCTGCGCCATCTAACACCACGCCAGCGGCACCAGCATAGACGACAATCGAAACCTTATCCTGAGCATCCAGTTGCTGAGTCAGCATTTTCAAGGCAGTTTGCAGCAGAGGTAACTTATCGGGCGATGCCATCGACCCAGACACATCCAGCAGAAACACTAAGTTACTGGCGCCCAGTTCAGCTTTACTCTGCTCATATCCCTTCAAACCGATGCGAAGTAACATCATGTCATCGCTATAGGGCGATGGCGCAAGCTCGGTCGTAACACTAAAAGGCGCCTCATTTTTCCCAGGCAGTGGATAGTCATAGGAAAAATAATTGAGCATTTCCTCAACCCGCAGCGTGTCCTTCTGTGGTAATCGCCCTTCCTTTAACATTCGTCTTAAGGTCGTGTAACTACCAGTATCGACATCGATAGCAAAAGTGGAGACCGGAATTTCCCCCGCAACCATGATGCCGTTTTGCACTTGCTTCTCGAAGCGATTACGAACGGGTGAAACAGCCCCCGGCCAATCGCGGTTTAACGCTGGTGCCGCACTGATACTGGCCGCAGGTTGAGCGATATAGGCTCGATGTTCAGCACTCATTGTCCGCAGTTTTGCTGACGAGACTTGCTCATGCATGGCGATAGCGGCATCCCGCTGCATATTGGCCTGACGCTCGGCTCTTTCCTCAAGCTCAGCCTTTTCATCAAGCTCTGCCTGTTGCTCGGCGGCGAGTTTTGCTTGAGCGGCTAATTCAGCACGCTTTTGTTCAGAGGCTTTATCACTGCAACCACTCAAACCAAGTAATACGGCGAGTGTTAATCCCGAAACAACAAAGCTTAAATGCGTTTTGTAGCGAAAGACTGAAGATGGATATCTCATGATAGTGGCCTAATCAAAGTGTTCTCAATGGTTGATATCCCTATAAACGCAGGCCCGGCACAAAAGGGTTATTTAGCGAGCAAAATTGTCACATTCACTTTACCAAGCACAGTATTTATTAAAAACAAAGACATTTAACCGCCTTTTGCAACTATGATCACACAAGGACATTTTTCTGGACTCTAAAATAGAGCCTTGTAACAAGCCGCGTTTATGGACCCACACGTGTCACACTCTGCTCATTTGTTTTCATTAAGAATTGCCCACGCCCTTAGTGAGGCGTGCGTAAAAGATAAGTATTCGGTTAAGCGTTTTGGACAAGATCTGCTGGCGGGACTGACCGTCGGGATTATTGCCATTCCGCTCGCAATGGCACTGGCGATTGCCAGCGGCGTCGCACCACAATATGGCCTATACACCGCCATTGTCGGAGGTTTTATCATTGCGATGACGGGCGGCTCCCGTTATAGCGTGTCAGGGCCAACGGCCGCCTTCGTGGTGTTACTCTATCCGATCGCCCAGCAATTTGGTTTGGCGGGGCTGCTCATTGCCACAGTCATGTCAGGCATGATGTTAGTTGCCATGGCAATCTTAAGGCTCGGCAGATTGATCCTCTACATTCCAGAATCCGTCACCTTAGGCTTTACCGCGGGGATCGGGGTGGTGATTGCAACCTTGCAGCTAAAAGACTTTTTTGGCCTGCATATAGAACACATGCCAGAGCAGTATTTTGCCAAACTCATGGCCTTAGGTCAGGCATTACCCAGCCTTCACTTGCCAAGCTTATTCGTCGCCAGTGCCACCTTAGCCACTATGCTACTCTGGCCTAAATTGAAGATCCCTGTACCAGCCCATCTGCCCGCAATCGCCCTAGGTAGTATTCTCGCTCTAGTGTTAAATGCCATGGGCGCAGAGATTGAAACCATAGGGACACGCTTTCATTATCAATTAAGCGACGGCAGTATCGGCACGGGTATTCCTGCTGTCCTCCCCCACTTTGAATGGCCTTGGTTGCAGGCTGGCGCCAACGGTCAAGTCTTTGAATTTAATCTGGCCACCTTTCAAGCATTACTCCCCGCCGCCTTCGCGATAGCCATGTTAGGTGCGATTGAATCGCTGCTGTGTGCAGTAGTGCTTGATGGCATGACAGGCAAACGCCACAGCGCAAACAGCGAGCTTCTCGGCCAAGGCATAGGTAATATTATTACCCCATTTTTTGGCGGTATCCCAGCAACGGCGGCCATCGCCCGCAGCGCGGCAAACGTTAAGGCGGGTGCCCAGAGTCCGATAGCATCGATGACCCACGCCATAGTGGTCTTGGTTGGGTTAGTCGCGCTCGCGGGAGTATTAGCCTATTTACCCATGTCGGCCATGGCAGCATTACTACTGGTAGTGGCTTGGAATATGAGTGAAGCCCCCAAAGCGGTGCATTTACTGAAAACGGCGCCCACCAGCGATATTTTGGTGTTTTTAACCTGTTTTTCACTCACAGTCATTTTCGACATGGTGATCGCCATCAGCGTGGGGATTATCTTAGCCGCCCTGCTATTTATGAAAGAAATAGCAGAGATGACCAAACTCTATGATATCAGCAGTAATAAGCGCTATGTGGATCACCCCCTACCCGCTGACTGGGCGGTGATAAAAATTAACGGCCCATTGTTTTTTGCCGCCGCAGATCGAATTTTTGCCGAGATAGCGAGCCTCACCCAAGACAAACAAGTCATCGTCCTTTACTTAGATGGGGTATCCATCCTCGATGCGGGCGGTTTGTCGGCGCTCAATAAACTTATCGATAAATGTAAACTTAACCACACTAAGCTGATCATTGCCGATTTGCAGTTCCAGCCTATTCGCACCCTAGCGAGAGCTAAAGTGCAACCGATTGAAGGCGTACTGAAGTTTTATCCAACCCTGCGTGAAGCCTTGGCTGAAGCGCCTGTGCATGAACAGATTGTCGAATCAAGTACGACTGCCACTTATAAAGCCTCAAGTTAACCCTTCTTATACCTGTCCCCTGAAACCTTTAACGGTCTCAGGGGATTTAAGCCCATTCGGCGAACACTTTATCCACGCTAAAAGCGCTATTTTTACGCGCAAAAAACGTCAGAAATCAGGCTTTACATGCTATTATTCTGCGCCATGATGCTCCCGGCTCTGATAGGGGTTGCGGACATCGACTGTACCCAGACCTGATACAAGGTCAAAATATAATTAAAATTAGTGAGTTAAGGAGTTATCATGCAAGCCCTTGTTGCTGTTGTTATGGGTTCTAAGAGTGATTGGCCCACAATGGAAGCCGCCGCTGAGATCATGGATAAACTGCAAGTGCCTTACCATGTTGAAGTCGTATCTGCCCATAGAACGCCAGATAAACTGATGGAGTTTGCAGCCGAAGCCGCTGACCGTGGTTTTAAAATTATTATCGGTGGTGCGGGCGGAGCTGCTCACTTACCCGGTATGATTGCCTCAAAAACTCGCTTACCCGTATTAGGTGTACCAGTACAAAGCAAAGCGCTGTCGGGTATGGATAGCTTACTGTCTATCGTACAGATGCCAAAAGGCATTGCCGTAGGCACTCTGGCCATCGGAACCGCAGGTGCCTTTAACGCCGGTCTACTCGCCTGCCAAATCTTAGCCAATAACGATGCCGAACTTGCCGCACGTTTAGAAGCCTTTAGGGAAGAACAAACCCGCGCAGTGCTGGACAATCCCGATCCGAGGAAAGCCTAATGACTCAAGCAAGCGCAAAACCTAAGGTTTGGGTATTAGGTAATGGCCAACTTGGCGCCATGCTGACTCACGCGGGCGAACCTCTGGCGATTGATGTTCGCGCCGTTGATATCATGATGCCAACCGATGAAATCCTGCCGCTAGCGCCTCAGGATATCATCACCGCCGAACGCGAGCAGTGGCCCGAATCCGCCTTAAGCTTACAACTCAGCACCCATCCGCATTTTGTTAACGGTCCGGTATTTAGCCGCTTGGCCGATCGTTACAGCCAAAAAAGCTTACTCGACCAGATCCAAGTCCCAACGGCGCCTTGGACACTTGTCGATGATAAAACCGACGTCGAAAATCTGTACCAAGATTTTGGCCCTCGAGTGCTAATGAAGCGCCGCACAGGTGGTTACGACGGTAAGGGTCAACATTGGCTAAAACAAGCCGAAGCGGGAGAGATACCCCAAGATTGGCGTAACTTGGCCATTGCCGAACAAGCAATCAACTTCGATGAAGAAGTCTCCTTAGTCGGCGTACGTACCCGTGAAGGTCAATGCGTGTTTTATCCATTAACACTCAACCTGCACCAAGATGGTATTTTGATGGCCTCAATTTCGCCACTGACTCGTCTGAACCACCTGCAAGCGCAAGCGGAAGGCATGCTGAGCGCCATTATGCATGAGCTGGAATATGTCGGCGTGATGGCGATGGAATGTTTCCGAGTGGGCGATAAGCTGCTGGTTAACGAGTTAGCGCCGCGGGTGCACAACTCAGGCCATTGGACCCAGGCGGGTACCCATATGGATCAATTCCAACTGCATTTAAGAGCCCTGTGCGGTATTACGATTCCGCAGCCACAGGTGAACTTTCAATGTGTGATGGTCAACCTGATTGGTATCGAAAACGATCCCCGCTGGTTAAGCCTGCCCAATGCCGAACTTTACTGGTACAACAAAGAGGTTCGTCCTGGCCGTAAAGTCGGGCATTTAAACCTTTCTGTGCCGAATACAGCCGTGTTAAAAGACAGCATTGGCGCACTGCAAACTTGGATGCCAAGCCAATATCAAGCGCCCCTCGCGTGGATTTTAGCTGAGTTTGCTAAAGCCTAATTGAGCGCACAGATCACTGATAAGAGTACATATTTGTGCTCTTATCAGTTGATTTCTCCATCTTCGTTATATACTTATCCAAACTCAGCGTGAATGA
This sequence comes from Shewanella sp. BC20, assembly GCF_003129585.1. Classification (NCBI taxonomy): domain Bacteria; kingdom Pseudomonadati; phylum Pseudomonadota; class Gammaproteobacteria; order Alteromonadales; family Shewanellaceae; genus Shewanella; species Shewanella sp. BC20. The sequence goes on from NZ_NHRI01000001.1 coordinate 569,486, forward strand.
GTTAGTGACCGAGTGATTAAAACTGACTAACCGGAGCACGAATAAGGGAACTGCCGAGTGAAATTAAGGGATAATTTTAAACGTAAAACCATAGACCGCTTGGACTATCGTTATCATCTATTGCTCTTGATAGTGCCGATAGTGCTATTCGTCTTATTATTTGTGTTTAATGCCCCCACCGAAGGCTGGACTATCCTCCCCCTGCTGTTTGTCTGCCTTATCTATGTGATTGCCTACAGCCTTATTTATTATCTTCACCAGGGCCGCTTAATGCGACTATGGCAACACTTAGAGCAGGTCGTCAGTATTAACGATGCCATTTATGAACTTGCCCACCTGTCGAGCCAATATAAAAATGAGCATGCGTTTCTCGACGCGCTGCTCAATAAAGCCGTCTGTATCATTAACGGTGCAGAAATGGGCAGCATCATCAAAGTCAACGAAGAAACCCATAGACTGCATTTCGAATCCGTTGTTGGGCTCGACCTTAACATGCTCAAGCAATTGAATTTTTCCCTCGAGCAATCCTTCGAATATCGACTCACTAAGGGGAAATGCGATCGCGTGGTGGTAGTCGATGATATGAAGAACATCAATGCCGCCAGCACGCTCACAACCGAAGAACAACACATCTTACTCACGGCTGCCAAACATCCGATCCGCTCGACGCTGTCCAGCCCGATACGCATCGACGGCAAACTCTACGGCATGCTTAATCTCGATAGCAGTAGCGTAGGCGCATTTAGCGACTACGACCGCAATCTGGTCTCCATTCTCACCCACGAGGCCAGCAATGCGATTGCCTTGTATCAAAAGTCACTGCAAATCACCAAATTGGCGAATTTCGACAATCTTACCGGACTCTATAACCGCAAAAATTTTGAAGATGCCCTACTGCATTGGCAACCCAAGCCGCATTTGGGCAGCTATCTAGTGATTATCGATATGGATAATCTCAAGAGCATTAATGACCAACAGGGGCACCAAGTCGGCGATTTAGCGATAAAGCAAGTGGCTAAGACTATCCTCGGCTTTTGGAAGCATAAAGGCATCATCTCACGCTTTGGGGGGGATGAGTTTGTTGCCCTATGCCATGGCCCACTAGAGCAGCTCGAAAATGACCTCGATGCCATGCGCCTCAAGCTGCACCAAGAGTCATCCCTCAATCTTAACTTCAGCGTGGGCATGTCGGCCTATGACAATGATTGGGCCATGTCTTTCAAACAGGCGGATAATGCAATGTATGAGCAAAAACGCGGTAAGAAAAAAGCGATAAAAGCACTCGAAGCGATTGCGGCCAATAACCAACTGATGCAATGAGTTTAGCAAGGAGCCTATCCGCGATAAGCTCCGCAAATGGATTTAGGCTACCCGAAGAATAAGCGCCATAGCCAAGAAGAATCTAAATCCTCCTGACAGGTTTTATACTGGGCCGCATAGCGCTTAGCCCTGTCATCCACCTTAGCCGCCACTTTGACCAGCCACGCCTTAGATTTATAAGTCCCACGGCGATAGCCACCCCACCCTTCGTGGTAGTTGAGGTATTGCGCCCTCGCATCCCACTTGGAAACCCCATTGAGTTTATTGGTCTTGTAAATAAACCAGCCCATAAAATCCATGGCATCATCAAAATTACTCCGCGAAGACCAGCTGTTTCCCGTCTCGCGGACATAATCATCCCAGGTCATGGTTTTTGCTTGCGCGTAGCCATAGGCATCACTGGCTCGCCCGATGGGAATAAATCCTAAAAAATATTCCATTGGCGGCGCGGCATTATGCTTGAAGGAGCTTTCTTGATACATCATCGCCAGCGGCACATGCACAGGCACGCCCCATTTATCACGGGTGTCCTTAGCCGCTTCGTACCATGAACGATGCTCTTGGAAAATATCGCAAAGGTTATCGGGAGATTTAGGCGGAGAAGTGGCGCAACCAGAGAGGAAACCTATGGATGCACATAACAGAGTTGTCGAAAGCCATTTCATTAATCGCTTGTTCTCCCAAGAAATAAAACTGGCCCATCATCGCACAGTCATAGGGTGAGGCAAAGCGACAATCCTGTTTTTGGCGCTAAGATCACCTTAGCGCCTATTATCAGGTCAAACTTGTTAACAGAAATGACAATCCATTGTTAAATCTGATTATTTTGTTTCAGGGCTGAGATCAAACTGACATTCATGGTTTTCTTGCTGCCACACACCGGGTTCCCAATAGTTGGTATCTTTCCCCATATAGCGCTTATCCGTGTGGAATAACGCGCCAATATGATAACGCTGGTGTCCTTCAACCTTTAACTTAAAGGTTTTAGGTGTGCGTGCACTGAGGGACACGCCTAAAGAAGGCGCATCAATCAGCTCGGCGACAGTGAACTCATATTCCCCCGGCGCCAGTTGATAATTAGGTTTAGATACCACAGGCTTACCATTGAGATGGGTCACCACCACGCGATACCAATGAGTGCTGGCATCGGGCTGTAAATACCCAGACACAGTCCCGCAACTTAAGTCATCTTCAGGCGAGGAGGCGCAACCAGACAACAATGCAGTGAGCCCGAGTAGACTGGCAGCCAGTGTAAGTTTGCGCCCGGTTAAATAGTGACTCATTAGGATGAAGTCCCGAAATAATCCGTCAGATAATCATCAAAGGATACCGCACTTTGCGCCGCTTCGATGTCTGCTTGCTTATTAAGCGATGCTTGCGCCTCGGCTTGATAATCGCTGACAACCTCGGCTGATAAGGGGTAATCCATAAAATATTGGTGATATTGCTGCGCCAGTGACATCACCCATTGTCCATGGTCTTGGCCTTTGGTGATTAATTGCTGGATAACTTGCCCAGACAAGGTCTTTTGTGGGTCATTCACGGCTTCACGCCAATGGGCTAAGGCCGCTTGGTAATCCTGTTTATCGCCATCGAGTAACTTAGCCAATGAATCCAAATGCTCAAACAGATCCAAAAGCCACGTTTGCAGTGAGCGTGTACCTGTCTCGGTTAATAACTCAAGCCCTGGCTTACGGCCTTCAAGCACGACAGATTTTAAGTTAGCACTTAAACGGGCTTCTTCTGCCGCATCGGACTTAGGCGACTCGGTTAATAAGCAATAGAGTAAGAACAAGTCGAGGAAACGCACTTGGTTCTCTTCAATCCCAATCGGGCTGAAGGGGTTTACATCTAATGCACGCACCTCAATATATTCAACCCCCGCACGGGCAAGGGCTTCAGAGGGCTTCTCACCGCTTTTAGTGACGCGCTTCGCACGGATAGGCGAGTAAAATTCGTTTTCAATTTGCAGCACATTGGCATTGAGCTGGCGATATTCACCATCCACCTTCACGCCGATATTGGCAAAGTTGGCCGAAGGCATCTTAATCGCGGCTCTCACCCCAGCCAGATACTCAGGCAGGGAGTTATAGCTGATATTGAGATCTTCCTGCTCTTTATTGGTGTAACCCAGATCGCTCATCCGCAGTGAAGTCGCATAGGGTAAATACAAGGTGCCGCGACCCGATTTTTCAAAACGTAAATCGGTCTTCTGTCCCTTGATAAACGAGCTACACAGCGCAGGTGATGCCCCAAACAGATAAGGTAATACCCAGACTAAACGGCGGTAATTGCGGATGAGGCCAAAGTAAGATTCGGAGATAAAATCTTCAAAGCTCACGCTTTTATCACTCAACTCATAGAGGCTTTGCCACAGCTCCTGCGATACCGAGAAGTTAAAATGCACCCCAGAGATGATCTGCATCAGCGCGCCATAACGGTAGGTTAAGCCCTTGCGATACAAGGTTTTCAACTTGCCCGTGTTAGAGCTGCCATAACGGGCGACCGGAATATTCTGCTCATCTTTCACGTAACATGGCATGCTCACGGGCCACAGACGCTGACCATGCAAATGACGCACGCTAAAGGCATGGGTCTCGGTGAGTCCTTGCAATAGGGGACCAACTTGATTGTTTACCGGCGTGATAAATTCAAGCAGTGCTTCACTGTAATCTGTCGTAATGCGCGAATGCGTTAATGCCGAGCCGAGCTCTAATGGATGACCATCTAACGCAAGGTAGCCTGACTCGTCGATACGCAGCGCTTCACGCTCAATTCCACGTAACATGCCAAGGAGTGCGGCACGCCCTTGAGCGTCCGAGAAATGTTGTACTAATTCATTGAATGGCTTCAATTTGCGCTTCTCTGATTGGTGATTCGCTATCGCGACAAGGTTAACAGTCAGACCTTTATTTTGAGGCTTATCTTTCAAAATACGCCTCAAAATAAATCTAAACCTGTCCGTGGAGCAAGCCTAATTACATTCTTCTGCGATAAAACGCAGACGGTGACAGCTAATGCTGTCACCGTCTTACTCGTTAATACTTTAGACTGGCAGCGAGGTTGTGCCGCACAATTAGCTTGTCTGCAATTTATATTGGGTCGAAAAGCTAATTTACAATACTAAAGTTTCAATTGGATAGCCTAAAGTTGCTAAATCCGCTTCAATTTTCGCCTTATCTCCCACCACTAAGATGATCATTTTCGAGATATCTAGCTCGGAAGCCGCGAGGGCATTGAGTTCATCTTTTGTTACAGTATTTATAATTTTGTCCTGCTCGGTAGTAAAATCTTGGCTCAGCTGGTAACGCTGGATCATCCGCATAAAACCCGCCTTCTGATAAGGCGTCTCATAATCCAATGCTTGCCCTTGGGAAACCGAGTTACGCATAAAGCCGAGCTCAGTGTCCGTCATCCCATTTTGCTGATAGGCTTTGATCTCTTTGATAAACTCATTTACCGCCTTGGCGGTCACATCGGTACGCACATCACTCGAGGCCACAAAATCACCGACTTCGACTCCACCGGTAAATGAGCTGCGCGCCCCATAGGTATACCCCTTGTTCTCACGTAAATTGAGGTTAATACGGCTATTGAAGGCGCCACCTAGCGGATAGTTCATCAGGTAAGATTTGAAATAATTACCTGTTGCATCATAGGGTAAGGCACGTTTCGCAATGTTAATTACCGACTGAGCCGCGCCCGGTTTATCGATAAGATAGATAGTCCCGCCCTTCAGCGCAGGGAATGACTTGAGTGGCGGCAATGTACTCGCCTCCCCTTGCCATTGACTCAATCCTGCGAGTTTGGGTAGCAATGCACTTTCAGGCAGATTCGCCACAGTAATGATTTTAGCGTTCGCACCACGGTACTGCTCGGCGTAAAACGCCCTCACATCCGCAAGTGTCAGCGCGGCAACGGAATCTAAGGTCCCAGCATCACTCACACCTTGAGCGTTATTCTTACCATAGAGCAAGCTATACAGCGCAGAGTTAGCGACATAGCCTGGGTCTGACTGCATATGCTGAATTTGCTGCAACTGTTGTTGCTTCACCCGAGCGAAGTCGGCCTCGTTAAAGGCAGGCTGGAACAGCTTTTCTTCCAATATGGCTAAGGTTTCATCCAAGTGCTCGGTGAGCGCCGACACCTTAATCGTGCTTTGGGATTCGGAGGCACTAAAGTCCACCGTACTGCCGAGCATCTCAAGTGCCTGCGACAATTGCTCTGTTGAGCGCTTTTGCGTCGACTCATTCAGCATCTCAGCGGTTAGGCTTGCTAGGCCCGCCTTTTCAACGGGCACTAATCTGTGCCCACCGTTAAGATAAATCACCAACTCCACGGTTGGGGTTTCGCTGCTTTGAGTGCCCATTACTTCGATGCCATTAGCTAACTTAGTCGTCCAAATTGTCGGGACTTTAAGCACGGGCGCTGCGCCCGAGGCTGGCATTGTTGAGCGGTCGAAACTTGACACCAACTTAGCGACGGGTAAATCCCCCTCTACAGCCGTATCCGCCACGGGCAAGGTTTGAGGGGTGAAGTTATCCGGATGAGCGACTAAAGCCGTCATTCCCTGCGGTACCACACTCATCACCACCATGGGCTTGTCTTTGATGTACTTTTTAAATACCCGCATCACATCGTCTTTGGTCACATTGGCGTAGCGCGCAAGGTCTACTCCAATCTTATTCGGCTCACCAAACATGGTTTGATTCAAGGCAAGCATAGACACTTTGCCTTTTACGCTCTGCAGGCCAAAAATGGTATCGGCCTCAAACTGCACTTTCACTTTTTGCAGGTCATCGTCGGTGACGCCCCGCTGCTCAAACTCATTAATCGAGTCGAGAATACGCTGTTCAAGTTCGGCTAAGGTCGCACCCTTTTGCGGATTGGCTAGGGCATAAATCGACATCTGACAGGCTAACTCTTGGCAGGGTTGGCTCACGCTTGCCTGTACGGCATAACCATCCTTCACAAGGTTTTTGTAAACGAGTGAGGTTTTACCGCCACCGAGGATATTGGCTAATAAGTCCAGCGCGGCTTCATCGGGATGGCTGGCATACACAGTCGGAAAGCCGATACGGATCAGCGGTAAATGCACGTTATCTTCCATCGAGATATAGCGCGTCTTATCGAGCGTAACTAAGGTCTTAGGCTCAGGTTGAACCTCGGGGCCACGGGGGATTTCGCCAAAGTATTTGTTTACCCAGGCTAAGGCTTGTAGTTCATCAAAATCGCCGCCAATAGTCAGCGTGGCATTATTCGGGCCGTACCAACGTTGGAAAAAGTGTTTCACATCATCCACTGTGGCGCGGTTAAGATCCTCTGGCCAGCCGATCACAGGCCAAGAATAGGGATGGCCGACTGGGAACATCGCCCGATTAAAGCGCTCGCTCATTCGGCCATAGGGTTGATTATCAATGCGTTGAGCGCGCTCGTTTTTCACCGTCTCGCGCTGTACTTCAAACTTTTCGCTAGTTAGCGCCGGCAACAAAAAGCCCATGCGGTCAGACTCGAGCCACAACATTTTTTCGAGCTGGTTGCTAGGGACAGTCTCAAAGTAGTTCGTTCTGTCGGTATTGGTCGAGCCGTTCAGTGTGCCTCCCGCCTCGGTTACAACCTCAAAATGTTGCTCATCGGCGACGTGCTCAGAGCCCTGGAACATCATATGTTCGAATAAATGGGCGAATCCTGAACGGCCTGCTAGTTCTCTGGCCGAGCCGACGTGATAAGTCACATCGACATGCACTAAGGGATCGGAATGATCTTGATGCAAAATAACCGTTAGGCCATTAGCAAGCTGATATTTTTTAAAGGGAATACCGACTTCAGAGTCCTTCAGTTGCACATTTTTAATTAACTTTACGCCCGCGGGTAATTGCGTTGAGGTTTGGCTGGCACAACCTGCGAGTGCGGCGGAAATCGCGACCGCTAATATCCATTTTTTCAAGGTATTCCCCTTATACATCAATAGGCTAAAAAATTAGCCCCTGTAGAATGCTCGGTATCAATAATGAGTTCAGACTCATTAATCCCTACAAAGTTCCAAGTAATACAAGGACTTCCTTTGCAGCGCTATTATCCTTTAACCGAACAACGAGTGTAAAAACTAACTAAACCAATGCAATGTAGCGGCCGCCACGATAAGGTAACGCAGGGTTTTGCCGATCAAAATCATCACTAATGCGGGGAACGCCCTAAGCTTTAACCATCCCGCCAATAAACATAATAGATCGCCAATCACTGGCGCCCACGACAACAATAGCGACCAAACACCGTAACGCTCAATAAGGGCTAAGGCTTTGGCATGCTTTCCCCCACTTAGAGCCTCGGGGGACTTTGCAAACCGGCCGATACGCCCTAGATAAAAACTCGTCATCGCCCCTAAGGTATTGCCAACACTGGCCACCACCACTAATTCGACCCAAGCTTGCGGCGCTTTATTCAGCAACGCAATCAGTAAAACTTCTGATCCTCCCGGTAACAAGGTCGCGGCTAAAAAAGCCCCAGAAAACATCATGCTTAATTCAGACATAAAAGCTTACTCTATGAAATTACAGCTCTTTCACGCTCTCGAGCAGAGAACTACCACAGCGTTAAAAGGATGTAGCGACTAACCATTTCACAACAAACTCATTTATCACAATAAGTTATAAGAAAATCGGTTTGTTATAACCCTATCACAGCCGATACAATGCCTTTAATGGCAAAAAATGTCCTGTACCTGACTCGTCGCTTGGTATAAGTTCACTCACTTCAAGTGGATACTCATACTAGCATCTCAGGTCCATGGGCTTGTAATGATATATTTTTGGAAAACGCATGATTCTTCAAACCATTAGCCGCATTCCTTTTTGGCAAAAAGTCCTCGCAGGCTTTATTTTAGGTGCGCTCGTTGGCGTACTTTTAGGTGAAACCGCCACTGTACTTAAACCGCTTGGCGATTTGTTTATCAGCGCCATTAAGATGCTGGTTGCGCCACTGGTCTTCTGTGCGATTGTGGTCAGTATTACCTCGCTCGGCTCTCAAACGAATCTCAAACGCTTAAGTCTTAAGACCTTAGGCATGTTCATGCTGACAGGCACTATCGCCTCACTGATAGGTTTAGCTGTTGGCTCGCTTATCGATATGGGCGGCACAATGCAACTGGCAACCACGGAAGTGCGTGAGCGCAATATTCCAGGCTTTGCGCAGGTGCTGCTCGATATGATCCCAGTGAATCCCTTTGCCTCACTGGCGGATGGAAAAGTACTGCAGATCATTGTATTTGCCGCATTAGTCGGGATCGCCATCAACAAGGTTGGCGAGAAAGCCGAGCCACTAAAACGCACCATCGAAGCGGGTGCCGAAGTTATGTTCCAACTGACACGCATGGTGCTAAAACTCACCCCAATCGGCGTGTTTGGTTTAATGGCTTGGGTAGTGGGTGAATATGGTTTATCGACCCTATTACCTCTAGGTAAATTTATCGCCGCTATCTATATTGCCGCCCTTATCCATATGATTTTTGTCTACGGCGGACTAGTGAAATTTGCCGCGGGTTTAAGCCCTGTGCAATTTTTCCGTAAGGCCATGCCGGCGCAATTAGTGGCTTTTAGTACCTCTTCAAGCTTCGGCACTCTGCCTGCGAGTACCAGAGCGGTTGAGACCATGGGTGTTTCAAAGCGTTATAGCGCCTTCGTTATGCCGCTCGGCGCTACCATGAACATGGATGGCTGTGGTGGTATCTACCCTGCGATTGCCGCAATTTTTATCGCTCAAATTTACGGTATTCCACTCGATACCTTAGATTATGTGATGATTGCCGTTACAGCCACGGTGGCCTCAGTCGGTACCGCTGGCGTGCCAGGCAGCGCCATGGTGATGTTAACCGTCACTTTAGGCGTGATTGGTTTACCCCTAGAAGGTATCGCCTTTATTGCCGCCATCGACCGTATTATCGATATGATCCGCACCGCGACCAACGTCACAGGCGATATGATGACCGCCGTGGTGATAGGCAAATCTGAAAATGAGCTTGATGTTGATCAGTTCTACAGCAATGAGACTCAAACGACTGCGATTGCCGATAATTAATCACTCAGGGTAAATCTTTCATGATTTACCCAATAAAAAGACCGCAAATGCGGTCTTTTTTATTATCCGTATTTCACTTATTGCGAATAAAACGTCCATGACTTTCGACCAAACAAGCTGTTAAACTCTTCACTTATTTACCAAAAGTAGAATGAAGCATGACTAAACTGTTTTTATTCCCGCTTATCCTTTGCTTGCTGTGGATACTGTTTTTAAAAGCCAATGGTTTACCACTGGCTCAAGGAAAACGTGGCTTTATCTACATAATAGCCATCAGCGGCACGGTGATTTTGCTTCTTATGCTGCTCCTGTGGTTAACAGCTTAAAAGCCTAATTGGTTCACAATAGGCTTTGCTCTAGCCTCCAAATTTGCAGCTTAGCCAAGCACAGCCAGTAAAATCCCCGCAGCAACCGCAGAGCCTAATACCCCTGCAACGTTTGGCCCCATGGCGTGCATCAGCAAAAAGTTATGGTGATTAGCCTCTAACCCCACTTTATTCACCACCCTTGCCGCCATAGGCACAGCAGATACGCCCGCCGCGCCAATTAGTGGATTGACCTTACCGCCAGTTAATTTGCACATCAGTTTTGCCATCAGCACCCCTGCAGCAGTACCAATACTGAACGCCAACGCGCCTAGAACCAAGATCCCTAAGGTTTCGACGCGTAAGAACTGATCCGCAGAAAGTTTAGAACCGACGGCCAAGCCTAAGAAAATGGTGACGATATTAATCAGCTCGTTTTGCGCCGTTTTCGATAATCTATCTACCACACCCGACTCACGCATTAGGTTGCCAAGGCAAAACATACCAACCAAAGGAGTCGCTGCGGGTAAGAATAAAATCGTTAAGCCTAAGACCATCAGCGGGAAAATGATCTTCTCCTTCTTACTCACCTCCCTGAGCTGCTCCATCTTTATCTCACGCTCGGCTTGGGTCGTGAGTAAACGCATGATCGGCGGCTGAATAATCGGCACCAGCGCCATATAGGAATAGGCCGCCACAGCAATCGCCCCCAACAACTCAGGCGCAAGCTTAGAGGCAAGGAAAATCGCCGTTGGTCCATCCGCGCCACCGATAATGGCAATGGCTGCGGCATCCTGCATGGTAAATTCAAAGCCTGGCACCAGATTCAGCGCTATCGCCCCAATTAAGGTTGCGAAAATCCCAAACTGCGCCGCCGCGCCGAGTAGCAAGGTCTTTGGATTGGCAATCAGCGCACTAAAATCTGTCAGTGCCCCGACCCCCATAAAGATCAGCAACGGAAACACCCCGGTTTCAATCCCAACATGGTAGGCGTAATACAGCATACCGCCCTCTTCGGTAAAGCCCGCATTGGGAATATTCGCCAGCACGGCGCCAAAACCAATAGGTAACAACAGTAGTGGCTCAAAGCCACGCACTATCGCAAGGTATAACAGCAAGGCGCCCACAGCCATCATCAAGGCTTGCCCAGCAGTAAAATGGGCTATGCCCGTTTCGGCCCAGAAAGCCAGTAAACCATCCATAACGACTCCTAGGCTAAGGCCAGTAATTGAGAACCCACGGCAACCGAATCCCCTTCTTTCACAAAGAGATGGGTAATAATGCCATCCCCCTGTGCGCGGATTTCGGTCTCCATTTTCATGGCCTCTAGGATGATAACGACATCGCCGGCGCACACCTTGTCACCAATGCCGACATGCACTTTGAAGATATTGCCCGACAGGGGCGCGCTCATCTTAAGTTTCACCTCACTGGTTTGAGGCACTGGCGCAGCGCTCAACTGAGAAGGATTAGCTTGGCCAAGCGGCAGTGCGGCTTGTCCCTGAGTTTGGATCTGGCTAATTTCGCCGCCCTCGGCAACCTCAACCACATAAGTTTGCCCTTCAACCGTAACGGTATAAGTCTCGGCCTCACGCGGCGTAGCAGATAACACTGGCGCAAGTTCAGGTTTTGGCTCAAAAGCGGTTGGGTCGTCTCGGTGTTTTAAAAACTGTAAGCCAATTTGCGGGAAGAGCGCATAGATGAGTAAATCATCGTCTAGAGACTTTTCTTTACTCTCTGAGACGAGACGAATCCCTTGCTCCTGTGCCTTTGATAATAACTCCGTACGCAGTTTGTCCAACTCGGGTGCGAGTAAATCCGCAGGACGGCAGGTGATCGCCGCAGCACCGTTAAGCACTCGAGCCTGCAACTCGGGATTAACAGGGGCTGGAGTAGCACCATATTCGCCCCTTAACACACCTTCAGTTTCTTTGGTCAACGATTGATATCTTTGCCCCATCAGTACGTTGATAACGGCCTGCGAGCCAACAATTTGCGAAGTTGGTGTAACCAAAGGCAGAAAGCCTAAATCCTGACGCACCCGAGGGATCTCCTCGAGCACTGCGTCCAGCTTATCGGCCGCGCCTTGTTCTTTGAGCTGACTCTCCATATTCGTCAACATGCCACCGGGGACTTGAGCGCGAAGGATCCGCGAATCGATACCTTTTAACGCTCCTTCGAACTTGGCGTACTTTTTCCGCACCTCTCGGAAATAAGCGGCAATCTCTTCAAGTAAGACAAGGTCATAGTGAGTTTCACGCTCGGTCTCCGCCACCATAGCAACCACGGTTTCAGTTGCCGTATGGCCATAGGTTTGGCTCATCGAGGAAATAGCAGTATCGAGTACATCGATTCCCGCCTCTATCGCCTTTTGATAGGTTGCGGTACTCAGCCCCGTCGTGGCGTGGCAGTGCAATGAGAGCATGAGTTGAGTTTGTGATTTTAAGCGACTGATCAGCTCAAAGGCTTCCATCGGCTTGAGTAAGCCCGCCATGTCTTTAATGCACAGCGAATGGCAGCCCATGTCCTCAAGGCGCTTTGCCATATCGACCCAAGTATCAACCGTATGAACAGGGCTGGTCGTATAAGAAATTGTGCCTTGCGCGTGCCCACCGACGTCACGCACCGCTTTTACCGCCATCTCAAGGTTACGCACATCATTCATCGCATCAAAGATACGGAATACATCCACACCATTGGCATGGGCACGCTCGACAAAACGTGTCACTAAATCATCGGCGTAATGGCGATAACCCAATAGGTTTTGACCGCGCAGTAACATTTGTTGAGGTGTATTTGGCATTAACTTTTTCAGCTCACGGATCCTGTCCCAAGGATCCTCACCTAAATAACGGATACAGGCATCGAAAGTCGCTCCGCCCCAAGACTCGAGCGACCAAAATCCCACTTTATCGAGCAGAGGTGCAATCGGAAGCATGTCATCGAGGCGTAAACGCGTCGCTAAAATAGACTGATGTGCATCCCTCAAAACGACATCGGTTAACTGTAATGGCTTAGACGCCACAATCGAATTTACTCGGTTCATATGGCGCTCCATTATTTAGCCTGAGAACGATACTGCTGGACGGCTAAGCTGATCGCAGCCACCAATTTAGGATCTAAGGTGTTTGCAGCTCCGATTGAGCTCGCATCATTCACCTTTAACTGATCTGCTGCTTTAGGCTCTTCACGGCACCACTTAGCAACCAGATTCACTCCTAATATCAATACACTTAAAAATAAATACACCAGCCCCATGCCCAATAACATGATGCCAACAGCATCTAATAGCTGCTGCGTTAGCTCCCCTTTCACGTTAGTACCTCCTCCAGCTTTGAACCCACATCAAGTGTTAGATTTACAACTTCACAACATCTGCATTGATAACAAACTCAATCTATAGATGTAAATTGGTAAGACCAATTTACATAAGATCGGCAATAAGTGTCTGAGGGATCCTTAGTGAACGAGCGATAAAATGAATATTCGTTAATGAAACAGCAAAGCAGATATTTTTATTGGGGAAAGAAGGGTTACTGACTCTCAAGATTAAGGCCTGAGTAAACAGCAGCAGAAAGTGCAATCCAGCGACAATGAGGTCTAAATCGCTTCTTATACGTGCATAAGTTTAAATAGAATGATTAGCCTAATAAGGACAAATCCAAGGCGCATAAAAATACTGCACTAAAACATTAAGCTGCGAAGAGAATGTTTAGGGGAAATGAGTACACAGGATTGAAAGTCTAGAAAACAAGATAATCAGCCGTTCTCCATTAACGCTGCATCTTAGACAGTAGAGTAATAACGTTAGTAATTAAAGAAGGCTTATGAAGAATACAGAAACTGAAATGGTAAACACGAAAAACAAAAAAGCCAGCTTATTCAGCTGGCTTCTTCGTTTAATTAGGCGCTTGGCGATGACCTACTCTCACATGGGGAGACCCCACACTACCATCGGCGCGATTGCGTTTCACTTCTGAGTTCGGGATGGGATCAGGTGGGACCACAATGCTATTGTCACCAAGCAAATTCTTACTGGTTAATTCTATGTCTGACGGCATTGTTTCCTCACTCCAGTGCTCATGTACTATCGTACACTCCGCCCTTCGCTCGTCACGGCTTTGTCTGCCGCACAATTACCTGCGTAATTAACCTTTATTTGTTAATTTAGAAAGCTGTATTGAGTTGCACTTCTTAAGTGTTTGTATTCGTCTAAGTACTACTGAGTAAAACCCATCTGGGTTGTATGGTTAAGCCTCTCGAGTCATTAGTATCAGTTAGCTCAACGCCTCACAACGCTTACACACCTGACCTATCAACGTCCTAGTCTCGAACGGCTCTTTAGTGGACTTATAGTCCAAGGGATGACTCATCTTGGGGCTCGCTTCCCGCTTAGATGCTTTCAGCGGTTATCGATTCCGAACATAGCTACCGGGCAATGCCATTGGCATGACAACCCGAACACCAGCGGTTCGTTCACTCCGGTCCTCTCGTACTAGGAGCAACTCCCCTCAATCATCCAACGCCCACGGCAGATAGGGACCGAACTGTCTCACGACGTTCTGAACCCAGCTCGCGTACCACTTTAAATGGCGAACAGCCATACCCTTGGGACCGACTTCAGCCCCAGGATGTGATGAGCCGACATCGAGGTGCCAAACACCGCCGTCGATATGAACTCTTGGGCGGTATCAGCCTGTTATCCCCGGAGTACCTTTTATCCGTTGAGCGATGGCCCTTCCATTCAGAACCACCGGATCACTATGACCTACTTTCGTACCTGCTCGACGTGTCTGTCTCGCAGTTAAGCTGGCTTATGCCATTGCACTAACCGTACGATGTCCGACCGTACTTAGCCAACCTTCGTGCTCCTCCGTTACTCTTTGGGAGGAGACCGCCCCAGTCAAACTACCCACCAGGCACTGTCCTTAACCCCGATTAGGGGCCCAAGTTAGAACATCAACACTACAAGGGTGGTATTTCAAGGACGACTCCACGTGAACTAGCGTTCCCGCTTCAAAGTCTCCCACCTATCCTACACATGTAGGGTCAATGTTCAGTGCCAAGCTATAGTAAAGGTTCACGGGGTCTTTCCGTCTAGCCGCGGGTATACGGCATCTTCACCGCAATTTCAACTTCACTGAGTCTCGGCTGGAGACAGCGTGGCCATCATTACGCCATTCGTGCAGGTCGGAACTTACCCGACAAGGAATTTCGCTACCTTAGGACCGTTATAGTTACGGCCGCCGTTTACCGGGGCTTCGATCATGAGCTTCTCTTGCGATAACCCAATCAATTAACCTTCCGGCACCGGGCAGGCGTCACACCGTATACGTCATCTTGCGATTTTGCACAGTGCTGTGTTTTTGATAAACAGTTGCAGCCACCTGGTATCTGCGACTGCCGTCAGCTTAGGGAGCAAGTCCCATCACCAACAGCAGCGTACCTTCTCCCGAAGTTACGGTACCATTTTGCCTAGTTCCTTCAGCCGAGTTCTCTCAAGCGCCTTGGTATTCTCTACCCGACCACCTGTGTCGGTTTGGGGTACGATTCCCGCTAACCTGAAGCTTAGAAGATTTTCCTGGAAGCATGGCATCAACTACTTCATCCCCTTGGGGACTCGTCATCAGCTCTCAGTGTATAGTGACCCGGATTTGCCTAAGTCACCCACCTACCACCTTAAACGCGGACTACCAACGCCGCGCTAGCCTAGCCTTCTCCGTCTCTCCATCGCAGTTAGCGGAAGTACAGAAATATTAATCTGTTTCCCATCGACTACGCCTTTCGGCCTCGCCTTAGGGGTCGACTCACCCTGCCCCGATTAACGTTGGACAGGAACCCTTGGTCTTTCGGCGAGGGGGTTTTTCACCCCCTTTATCGTTACTCATGTCAGCATTCGCACTTCTGATACCTCCAGCGTGGGTTACCCCTTCACCTTCAACGGCTTACAGAACGCTCCTCTACCGCGCAACCCTAATGGATTGCACCCGTAGCTTCGGTGGTATGTTTAGCCCCGTTACATCTTCCGCGCAGGCCGACTCGACTAGTGAGCTATTACGCTTTCTTTAAATGATGGCTGCTTCTAAGCCAACATCCTAGCTGTCTAAGCCTTCCCACATCGTTTCCCACTTAACATACACTTTGGGACCTTAGCTGACGGTCTGGGTTGTTTCCCTTTTGACGACGGACGTTAGCACCCGCCGTCTGTCTCCCGGATAGCACTCTTTGGTATTCGGAGTTTGCAAAGGGTTGGTAAGTCGGGATGACCCCCTAGCCTTAACAGTGCTCTACCCCCAAAGGTGTTCGTCCGAGGCGCTACCTAAATAGCTTTCGAGGAGAACCAGATATCTCCCGGTTTGATTGGCCTTTCACCCCCAGCCACAAGTCATCCGCTAATTTTTCAACATTAGTCGGTTCGGTCCTCCAGTTGATGTTACTCAACCTTCAACCTGCCCATGGCTAGATCACCGGGTTTCGGGTCTACGCCTTGCAACTAAACGCGCAGTTAACACTCGGTTTCCCTACGGCTCCGCTATTCGCTTAACCTCGCTACAAAACGTAAGTCGCTGACCCATTATACAAAAGGTACGCAGTCACGGTCTCAAGTACCGCTCCCACTGCTTGTACGTATACGGTTTCAGGTTCTATTTCACTCCCCTCACAGGGGTTCTTTTCGCCTTTCCCTCACGGTACTGGTTCACTATCGGTCAGTCAGGAGTATTTAGCCTTGGAGGATGGTCCCCCCATATTCAAACAGGATATCACGTGTCCCGCCTTACTCGTTTTCATCAAAGGTTAGTTTTCGTGTACGGGGCTATCACCCTGTGCCGCTGGACTTTCCAGACCATTCCACTAACACCCCTCTGACTTAAGGGCTAATCCCCGTTCGCTCGCCGCTACTAGGGGAATCTCGGTTGATTTCTTTTCCTAAGGGTACTTAGATGTTTCAGTTCCCCTCGTTTGCCTCA